>NC_022198.1:1200000-1800000 GCF_000590555.1 Corynebacterium argentoratense DSM 44202 | reverse complement strand
GTACCCAAACCCTCGACAACCCGAAGGTTCTGGACTCCAAGCTTGGCGCAGACGAAATCTCCTGTGGTGAAGGCCCCATCGCCCCCAACGCCAGCGTTGAATGCACAGTTGACTACAAAGTCAGCGCAGAAGACGCTGCAACCAACGGCAAGATCGAAAACGTGGCAACCGCCAACGCGACCAAGCCCGGACAGAACGCCGACACCCCGCTCGCAGAGCGCGTGAAGTCGGAAGAATCCAAGGCGACCTTCAATACCGGTACCCCGAAGCTGGAGATCGCCAAGGCCGTCACCTCTGAAAAGCAGGTTGACCTGGTCAAGGGCAACAAGGTCACCTGGAAGGTCACCGTCACCAACCCGGCTGACGCCATCACCCCGGTAGACAACGTTGTCGTCAACGACCCGATGTTCGCCGACGCGGAAGACGTCTACTGCATGGTCGACGGCCGACGCATCGATGGCCTTGAAATTGGCACCCTTGCTATCGGTCAGAAGGCTGAATGCTTCGGCACCACGACCGTTACCCAAGACGAGGTCGACGCTGGCGAACAGATCGTCAACACCGCCTCCACCGCCGGTAACTTCGGTGAAAACAAGGTCGAGGGACCCCAGGCAGAAGCTAAGGTTTCTGTCTCCTCAAAGGCCGGCATCAAGCTGACCAAGACCGTGGTTGACCCCAAGCCGATCTACGTCGAAGGCGACGAAGTCGAATACAGCTTCGTTGTTGAAAACACCGGTGACGTGACCCTGCATGACGTCAAGGTCACCGACCCGATGTTCGAAAACGGCGTCACCTGTGAACAAACCGAGCTCGCGCCCGGCGCCAAGACCACCTGCACCGCCGACAAGCACGTCGTCACCGCAGAAGAGGCAGACAGCCCCACCCTGGTCAACAAGGCAACCGTTGTCGGCCTAAAGCCGAACAACAAGGTTCACAACAATGACCCGGTTAAGGACGAAGACGACGCAACCGTCGACATCGGCAAGCCCAGCTTGGCGATCGACAAGGCAATCGCAAACCCCGGCCCCTACAAGGCTGGCGAGAAGGCAACCTTCACCATTAAGGTCACCAACGACGGCCCGACCGACCTGACCGACGTGAAAATCACCGATGACATGGACGGTCACGACGTCGACCTCAACTGCCCCGAAGGTGCAGACAAGATCGCCAAGGGTGATTCCGTAACCTGCGAAGCTACGATCACCGTCACCCAAGACGACGTCAACGCCGAAAAGCCGCTCACCAACACCGCCACCGCCGAAGGCAAGACCAATAAGGCGAAGGCACCGAAGAAGAGCGACTCCGCCACCATCACCGTGGCCAACGCCAAGAAGTTGGAGCTGGAAAAGACCATCACCAACAAGCCCGAAGGCGAACAATTCGTCGAAGGTGACACCGTCGAATACGGCTTCGTTGTCCGCAACGCCGGCGACGTCACCCTAAAGGACATCAAGGTTTCTGACCCGATGTTCGGCGAAGCCTTCGACTGTGGCGGTGGCGAACTGGCACCCGGTGACGAGCGCACCTGCGTCGCCAAGACCCACAAGGTCACCCCGGAGGAAGCAGAAATGGGTCTCGTGCCCAACACTGCAACCGCCAGCGGCAAGACCACCGGTGGATCGACTCCTGGCGGTCAGGACGTCAAGTCCAATCCGTCGACCGCTAACTTCCGCACCGGCATCCCTGCACTGACCATCGACAAGGTCGCGGATAACCCGGACGCAGAACGCGAGGCAGGCGACACCGTCAACTACACGATCACCGCGAAGAATGCTGGTAACACCCGCATCGACAACGTGATCATCACCGACGACGTTATCGCCGGCATGCTGGAAGACCCCGAGCGCGAAGCCACCATCACCTGTGATGATGACGCCGCGTGGGGCGGCGCAGGCGCAAGCCTCCCGGCTGGCGGAAGCATCGTCTGTAAGGCCTCCTTCAAGGTGCTGCAGTCCGATGTGGACTCCTACGACTGGTCTGTCAACATCGCTGGCGTGTCCGGCAAGTACGGCAACAAGAAGGTCACCCCGGTTCAGGCCGAGGCAAAGGTGCCCTTCAAGGAGCAGACCCCGCTGCTGAAGCTCACCAAGACGATCGACAACCTGCAGGAGCCCTACGTGGCTGGCGACAAGATTCGTTACACCTTCAAGGTCGAAAACGTCGGTGAGACCTCGATCAGCAAACTTGTCATCAAGGACAAGATGCTCGAAGACAACGGCATCACCGTCACCTGTGAAGCAACCGACTTGGCTGCTGGTGCAGAAACCATGTGCCACTCCGATTCTGACTACACGGTGACCGAAGCTGACGTCGCAGCAGGCACTGTCAACAATGTGGCTACCGTTGCAGGCACCACGCCGATCCGTGCGATCAGCAACATTGTGCCCCTCAACCCGATCGAGCCGAAGCCCAAAAAGCCCAGCACGGTTGAGTCTGAGGAATCCAGCACAACCGCCCGTACCGGCAAGTCTGCACTGACCCTGACCAAGGACGCTAGCCAGGTTCTAGTGAAGGCTGGTGACACCATCACCTACACCCTCACTGTCGCCAACACAGGCTCCACCGAGCTGAACAATGTTGGTATCAACGATCCGATGGCGGCCAAAGGTCAGCTCAAGTGTGCAGATCCTGCAGTGGCAGAAGGCACCGCAACCCTGCAGCCTGATGAAACCGTAACCTGTACCTTCACTAAGCCGATCGATCAGGCCGACGTAGATGCAGGTGAAGGCATCGTCAACACCGCAACCGCAACCGGTAGCTACCACGAGCAGCCGCCGCTGAAAGCAACCGCAACCAAGACGGTTGAGGTCTCTAAGGTCACTGGCCTGAACATCACCAAGGAGATCGCGGACAAGCAGGACAGCTACACCCCTGGCGACAAGGTGAAGTACGTCTTCACCGTCACCAACACCGGTGATATCACCCTCAGTGATGTCGCGGTGTACGACGAGAAGCTGGTTGATGCTGGCGTTGAGGTCAGCTGTGAGGCCAAGACTCTCGCCCCGAACGAGAGCACCGAGTGCGCAGCAGCGGACTACATTGTCACCGACAAGGACGCCGATGCCGGCCGCGTGGTCAACACCGCGATGGCGACCGGTAACACCCCTGCTGGTGAAAAGGTCACCTCTGATGAGGACACCGCAGAGTTCAACTCGCACAAGGGCAGCCGCGTCCCCTGGTGGCCGCTGCTTGGCCTGATTCCGTTCCTCGGACACCACATCGGCTCCTCCGATCCGCAGCCGGCACCGGAAGCTCCCGCAGCTACCGAGGCTCCTGCCGTCGAGGGCAAAGGCATCGCCAAGAACGATGAAGGCATCAAGGGTATCGCTAAGAACCCGACCGCGCTGGCTCAGACCGGTGCAGATGTCATCGGATTCGGTGTGGCAGGTATTGCCCTGGCAGCCGCAGGCGCTGGCCTGATCGGTTCCCGCCGCAAGAGCAAGGGCAAGCACTGCAAATAAGCGGTGATAGCTAGCGCAAGCTAGCAGACCATGTTCAAGGGCGGGTCGTGCACGATGTGCGCGGCCCGCTCTTTTGCTGTTGTCGGGTGCCAAAATGTGCGCATCTAGGCCGCCGTGCGAGAGCCGACGTGGGGAAATGTGATCGGAAGGGGGCTAAATGCGCACATTTTGGCACGCCGCCCGTAAAAAATATAAAAAAGGCACCGCAGGGCTGTGCGGTGCCTTGAAGGAAACTAGCCCCCCCGGTTGGGGCCGGCTAGAGCGATGAGCTTTAGTGGCTGTGGCCGGCGTGCTCGGGGGTGTTCTCGCGGGGGTGATCGGATCCGGCATCGAGAACGGGGGCTGCGATGGTGGCATCGGTGGTGACGCTCAGATCGTTGAACTCGAAGGTCACTTCCTTGTTACCGCCGAGTGCGAAGCCGGGGTTGTCGACGGTGTTGGCGACGTAGGTGATGCAGGCTTCCTTGTCCTGGGCAAGCTTGTCGAGTCCTGCTTCGCTGTCTGCGACGAGGCTGCAGTTCGGCTCGATGGTGAGGTCTTCGTCGTCGAACTTCACGGTCTGGTCGCCGACGGTCACCTTTTTGAGGGTGTGGGCGTCAGAACCAACCGGGTTGAGGTTGATTGCGGTGAACTTCAGGGCTGCTTCGCCTTCGTCGTCGACCAGGACGGTGACGTCGCGGACGGCAATGTGCTCGTCGGTGGCAGAGGCGCCATCGACTGCTGCTACCTGGTTGGCGGTCTGGGAGATCTGGCCAGCACCGCAAGCGCTCAAGGTCAGGGTTGCTCCGGCGAGTACGGTCACCGTCAACTTCTTGGAGATCACAGGTTCGTCCTTTTCTTTTTGCTGCTTGTTGTGCGCACTCGGGTTGTGTGGCTCGAGTGTGCGGTTATCCACTGTATTAGTCTAGTCGCTAGATGGGGCCTGGCCTATTTCTGTGCCCCCGGACGTGGTAGCATCGACTAGCTGAAATCTTCAAGGCCATAGGAGTAGTCAATGGATTTTAAGGTCGGGGACGTTGTCGTCTACCCCCACCACGGTGCCGCAGTCGTTGAGGCGATTGAGCAGCGCGAGATGGGAGGGGAGACACTGGAGTTTCTGGTCCTTCAGATCCACCAATCGGATTTGACGGTTCGTGTGCCTGCGAAGAATGCGGAGTTGGTGGGTGTCCGCGACGTGGTGGGGGAGGAAGGCCTGTTGAAGGTTTTCTCTGTGCTGCGTGAGATTGATGTTGAGGAGGCCGGCAACTGGTCTCGTCGCTACAAGGCTAATCAGGAGCGTTTGGCTTCTGGTGATGTTAACAAGGTCGCTGAGGTTGTGCGCGATTTGTGGCGCCGTGATCAGGACCGTGGTTTGTCTGCTGGTGAGAAGCGCATGTTGGCGAAGGCTCGTCAGGTGTTGGTGGGCGAGTTGGCGTTGGCTGAAAACGTTGACGAGAAGAAGGCAGATGAGCTTGATGCTCAGATGTTGGCGACGTTGGAGCGTCAGAAGAGCGAGGGTGTGGCAGAGGAGCCTAAGCCCGAGCTTGCCGACGATGTTGATCTTGATGACTTGGATTTTGACGACTAGTCGTTTGTGCCGGTGGCGTGGGGTGGCTGCCGGCGTTCGGCGATACTAGTGGCGTTGGGTTTTTCTTGTGTGTATTCGACGTGTTGCTGCGGTGATTGTTGCGGCGGGTTCGGGTACTCGTTTGGGGGCAAATAAGCCGAAGGCTTTGGTGGAGCTCGGGGGCAGGTGTTTGCTTGATCGTGCCCTTGCGGGGGTGCGTGCTGCTGGGGTGGATCATGTGGTTGTCACCGTGTCGGCGGATATGCGTGATGACGCCGCGGTGGTTGCGCTGGGAAGCCAGCCTGGGGTGTGTGTGATTGAGGGGGGTGCTGAGCGTGCGGATAGTGCTTGGAGGGGCGTGCAGCTCGCGTATGAGTTGTTGGGGTGTCCGGGTGAGGGTGAGGCCACGATTGTGGTGCATGATGCTGCACGTTGTTTGACTCCGCCCGCGATGATTGAGCGGGTGATTGATGCTGTGGCTGCGGGGGCGCGTGGGGTGATTCCTGCGTTGCCGGTGGTGGATACGATCAAGGTTGTTGATGGGGCGGAGCAGGTTGTGGGGGCGCCGCAGCGTGCGATGTTGCGTGCGGCGCAGACTCCTCAGGGGTTTGATGCTGCGACTTTGGTGCGGGCGAATCGGCAGTGGCAGCAGTCTCAGGGGGCGGGGGATGCTGCTGTGGTGACTGATGATGCTTCTTTGTTGGAGTTGATTGGTGTGCCGGTTCAGGTGGTTGAGGGGGCTGCTGAGGCCCTGAAGATTACGAACCCTATCGATATGGTGGTCGCGGAGTTTTATTTGTCGCGTGGCTAGGCGGGGTGGGCAAGTATCATCGGGGCCTATGAGCGTGAATATGAATACTGCTGCTGGGTTGCCTCGGGTGGGTACTGCGTTTGATGCGCATCAGGTTGAGGCCGGTAAGCCTTGTTGGATTGCTGGTTTGTTGTTTGAGGGGGTTGATGGTTGCGAGGGGCATTCGGATGGAGACGTCGTGACGCATGCTGTGATCGATGCTGTGCTGGCTGCGTCGGGTTTGGGGGATTTGGGCAGTTTTGTTGGGGTGGGTCGGCCGGAGTATGACGGGGTGTCGGGGGAGCAGTTGTTGCGGGAGCTTCGCGAGTTGTTGGATCGGGAGTCGGTTGTTGTGGGCAATGTGTCGGCGCAGTTGATTGCGAATAGTCCGAAGATGTCTGCGCGCCGTGTGGAGGCGGAGGAGCGTTTGTCGGAGTTGTTGGGTGCGCCTGTGTCGGTGTCTGCGACAACGACTGATCATATGGGCTTTACGGGCGAGGGCCGTGGGCGGGCTGCCATCGCGACTGCTTTGGTGTATCGGGGTGTATAGACTTGATACCGTGACTTTACGCATTTATGATTCGGCGACTAGACAGCTCCGCGATTTCGAACCTTTGCGCCCCGGCCATGCGTCGGTGTATCTGTGTGGTGCGACGGTGCAGTCGGTGCCGCATATTGGGCATCTGCGTAGTGGCGTGGCGTTCGATATTGTGCGTAATTGGCTTGAGTACAAGGGTTTTGACGTCGCGTTCGTGCGCAATGTCACCAACATTGATGACAAGATCCTGACGAAGGCCGCGGACAATGGTCGCCCGTGGTGGGAGTGGGCGGCTACTCATGAGCGTGCTTTTAACTGGGCTTATAGCCAGTTGGGTGTGCGTCCGCCGTCGTTGGAGCCTCGGGCGACGGGCCACATTACTGAGATGGTGGAGTACATGCAGCGCATTATTGATGCCGGCCATGGCTATGCCTCGGATGGCAATGTGTATTGCAGCCCGGCCACTATCGAGGGCTATGGCCAGTTGTCTGGCCAGAAGCTTGATGAGATGGATCAGGGGGAGTCTGCCGGCACTGGTAAGCGTGATCCTCGTGATTTCACTATGTGGAAGGCGGCTAAGCCGGGTGAGCCTTCGTGGCCTACCCCGTGGGGTGACGGCCGCCCTGGTTGGCATATTGAGTGCACGGCGATGGCTACCAAGTATTTGGGTGCGGAGTTCGACATCCATGGTGGTGGTCTGGATTTGAAGTTCCCCCATCACGAAAATGAGATCGCTCAGGCTCATGCTGCTGGTGACGGTTTTGCCCGCTATTGGATGCACAACGGTTGGGTGACGATGGCCGGTGAGAAAATGAGTAAGTCCTTGGGCAACGTGTTGAGTGTCGAGAACATCACCAAGATTGTGCGGCCTGTGGAGCTGCGCTACTACCTGGGTAGCGCTCATTATCGCTCGATGATTGAGTACTCCGAGGGCGCTTTGTTGGAGGCTGCTGCGGGCTACCGTCGCATTGAGGATTTTGTCTCGAAGTTCCCCGATGCCGAGCCTGGCGAGGTCGCCCCGGAGTTCGCCGAGGCGATGGACGAGGACTTCGCCGTGCCGAAGGCTTTGGCGGTGATCCACGGCGCTGTCCGCAAGGGTAATACTGCGCTGGCTGAGGGCGATCGGGAGCAGGCTAGTGCCTTGGCTCAGTCGGTTCGCGCGATGGCTGCTGTGCTTGGCGTTGACCCGCTGGCGGAAACCTGGCACAGTGGGCAGGATAATTCTGCTGCGATGGGCGCACTGGATGCCCTCGTGGAGGCGCAGCTTGTTCGCCGGGCGCAGGCACGAGCAAACAAGGATTGGGCGGTTGCTGATGAGGTGCGTGACACCCTCGCGGCTGCTGGTGTCGAGGTTATTGACACGGCGGATGGCGCCCAGTGGCAATTGAAGGCAGGTAAGTAGATGGCAGGCAACTCTCAGCGTCGGGGCGCGATGCGCAAGACGAACAAGAAGGGCCAGGTTGTTGGTTCTGGTGGTCAGCGCCGCCGTGGTTTGAAGGGTAAGGGTCCGACGCCTAAGGCGGAGGATCGCACCTATCACGCAGCGTATAAGCGCAAGATTGAGCGCGAGCGTCGCGCGCAGGGGCGTCATCAAAAAGATGATGGCAACGAGTTGGTTGTCGGCCGTAACCCTGTGGTGGAGTGCTTGAAGGCGAAGGTTCCCGCCCAGACGTTGTATGTGGTGGAGGGCACCCAGAACGATGATCGTTTGAGCGAGGCTGTGCAGTTGTGCCGCGCGCGTTCCATCCCGACGGTTGAGGTGCCGAAGCACGAGATGGATCGCATGACCGGCAATGGCATGCACCAGGGCATTGGTTTGTTGATCCCGCCGTTTGAGTACGCCGATGTTGAAGATTTGATTGATGACGTCGCGTCGCGTGGCGAAGACGGTTTGATTGTCTGCCTCGACAACATTACGGATCCGCGGAACCTGGGTGCGGTGATTCGTTCTGTGGCGGCGTTTGGTGGCCATGGTGTGGTTGTTCCGGAGCGTCGTTCTGCATCGGTGACTGCTGTTGCGTGGCGTACGTCCGCTGGTACGGCTGCGCGTCTGCCTGTTGCGAAGGCGACGAATATGACGCGTACGTTGAAGCGTTTCCAGCAAGCCGGCTACCAGGTGGTTGGTTTGGATGCGGGCGGGGACCACACCTTGGACACTTATGACGGCACCGGCCCGGTGGTTATCGTTGTTGGTTCTGAGGGCAAGGGCATGTCCCGCTTGGTGCGGGAGACCTGTGATTCTGTGATGAGTATCCCGATGGTGGGTTGGGTGGAATCCCTCAATGCTTCGGTTGCTGCTGGAGTTGTGCTGTCGGAGTTTGCACGCCAGCGTCGCGCACAAACCCGATAGCTCGGCAGATCAGGTAGATCCCAAAGGATATTCCGGTTACGAATACGCTGACCGGCAGGCCGGGGGCTAGTGAAAGCACGAAGCCCCCGGCTGCTGCTATTTCCGCGAAGATTACTGACCAGATGGTTGCCGCCACGGGGTTGTTGGTGATGTAGACCGCGATGGGTTCGGTTTGTGCGACGCGCACGGCAGGAAGGTGATCGATCTTTTCGTGCAGGGTGTGCATCTGCTCGTCCAAGGTCTCGGTGCTTGCCTCGGCGCCGAGCTTCTTGGCGGCCTCTGCGAGGTCTTCGCCAATGTGCTGGACGGCGTGGGTGTCGTACCAAATGTGCCCGTTGACTAGCCCATCACCATCTTGGTCACCGTGGTCATGGTGGTGCCCTCGTCTTTCATCGTGGAAGACTCAGCCGCCGGGTCGGTGGCGGTGGAGCTGCAGGCAGCTAGGGTTGCGGCTAGAGGGATAGCGAGAAGAAGCTTTTTCATGTTTTTCCAACCAACTACGTTTGAAAACAGTTGTTAACTGAAAATTATTGAAAACGGGGGTGCTCTTTAATGAAAATCTGGCGGGCTTTAGCCAGCTCAGATAGCATTTCCCCAACCTCGCGGATGCCCGCCATCGTGGCATGGGCCTCAGTCACACCATCCCCAACCTTCACGCCCCGCAGCACCCCATTATGCCCCGCAGACTCCAACGCCCGCAGCGCAGAAAAACCATGCTCATCCGTCACATCATCACCGATAAACACCACCCCAGCCCCGGCCGGCAAACCCTCAACCTGCTCCCGCAGCCAATCGCCCTTCGTCACCGCAATGGGGGAGTACTCCACCACGCACTTGCCCTCACTAAAACCACCCCGGCTGCACCCCACCCCAGCAGCACGACGCAGCAACGCCTCAGCCACCGCGGCGTCAGCAACCCCCCGCACGTGGAACACACGGTGATACGGCTTGTGCTCCACAAACGCCCCAGAGCAACCAGAGCTGGCAATCAAGCGCTCCCAGGCCTGCGCTACCTCATCCAAACAACGCTGCACCTCGGGTGACACACAGGCGCCCTCCTCGCGCTGCGCACCATGAGACCCCACCAACGCAATCGCCGAATCCCTGCCCACCCCAGATACCGCACGCAAACTCTCCACCGAACGCCCCGACAATAAAGCCACCGACGTGTTTGGCAAAGCAGACAACGCGCGCAAGGCATCCATGCTGGGTGCATGCACCGCGACGTCATCAGGGTTAGGGCTGAAACCCGCCAGAGTGCCGTCGAAATCGCTAACAACCAGCAGAAACTCGCAAGCCGGCAGCCGCTCGAGCGCGGGAATCAGCGCAGACATCAGTACACCAGGCGGATCGCCGGGCTATCCAGACCACTCGGCTGCTTCTGCAACACAAGCTCATGGTCCTCATGCCGCAAATAAAAGCCCCCCTCGAGCATCGACACAAGCTCCTGATGCACATACATCGCCTGGCCAGAGCACTCCGGGGAAGGATCATCCACACGCAGCGAACTAATAGTCAATGACGTCGCGTCCTGCGGCGACGCACCGTCGTAACTGACCTTTCCATGCAAAGGCGCACAACCGGTATTGCCCGCCAACGTCGAACGACCAAACACCAATACCGCCTTGCCAGCAATATCATCAGGCACGCCACTGGGGGTGTCCGAAGACACATACACATCCGTGATCTGCCAGGTCACGGTATCCACATGAGCGCGCTCAGCGCAGCCCGCCAGCAGCGAACCCGAGCACACAACCGCAGCAACAGCCCTCGAGCGCATCATTTGACCTCCAACAAGTCCAAAAAATCCTGTGCCCAGCGGTGCACATCAAACATGCGCACATTGTCCACCATCAGCGACATACGTGCCTGAGCATCCGACACGGCGTCATCACTATTTCTCACAACCCCGCCACCACGCAGCGCCTGCAGCATCGCCTCGGTGATCGAAGGAACATCATGCGGGTTGCACAGATGAGCCTCGTTCAGCTGAGCCGCCGCACCCGCAAACTCCGACAGCACCAAAGCCCCCGAACCATCCTCATGGCAGGCCACGTACTCCTTAGACACCAAGTTCATGCCATCCTTCAGCGGGGTCACCACCATCACGTCCGCGGCAGCATACAAGGCGGCCAGCTCTTCGGCAGACAAAGAGCGGTGGAGGTAATGCACCACCGGGGTACCCACCGCGGCGCACTCACCATTGATGCGGCCAACCAACTGCTCCACCGAATCACGAGTCGCCCGATAATGGTCAATGCGCTCCCGCGAAGGCGTAGCAACCTGCACGAACACTACCGAGCCTGGATCGTGATTGGGGAGTTGGTCAAGCAACTGCCGGAACGCCTGCAGCCGCTGCGAGATGCCCTTGGTGTAATCCAGACGATCAACCCCCAACAACACAGCCTGCGGGTTACCCAAGCGCCGACGCAACGCCTCCACTGCCCCGGACTCGCGGGCCTGCTTCGCGCGGGCAGCCATCGAGCCGTAATCGATTGAAATGGGGAAGTCCCGAACCACCGGCGTGCGCTGGAGCTCCTCCGGTTCCAGCAAGCTTTGACGAAGCTGTAGGTAGTTATCAGCCCCGGAGGACAATTGAAAACCAATGACGTCGGCTGCGTCCATGCCCACAAGCAACTCGCGGCGCCACGGCAACTGCTGGAACAAGTCGACCGAAGGGAAAGGGATGTGTAAAAAGAAGCCAACGGTCAGGTCCGGCCGAGCTTGCTTCAGCAACTGCGGCAGCAACTGCAGTTGGTAGTCCTGCACCCACACGGTCGCGCCGGGCTCGGCGCATTCGACAACAGCCTGCGCAAAACGTTCATTGACCTGGCGGTATGTTTCCCACCATTGTTCGTTGAACTCGGGGGTGACGATCAGGTCGTGGTAGAGCGGCCACAGGGTGGCGTTGGAAAATCCCTCGTAGAATTGCTCGAAGTCTGTTTGCGACAGGGCCACCGGGTGCAGGCTCAAACCTTCGAGCTTCATGGGGGCAAGCTCGTGGTCGATGGCCCCCGGCCAACCCACCCACACACCATCGCGTTGGGCTAGCACCGGGCGAAGTGCACTGACCAAGCCGCCCGGGCTAGATGAAACCACTTGATTGCCGCACTCATCCACAGAGATGTCGATGGGCAGCCGTAAGGACGCTACGACGAAACTACTGGTGCGGCTCACGACAACGACCCCTGGGTGCTATTCGGCTTTTTTGGTGGTCTTCTTGGTGGTCTTCTTCGTTGTTTTCTTGGTGGTCTTCTTTGTAGCCTTGGACGCCTTATTGGTCGTATTCTTGCTGGCCTTCTTTGTAGCTTTCTTCGTAGCCTTCTTGGTGGCTTTCTTAGAGGCCTTCTTCTTGGCAGGCGCGGGTTCGGGCTCGGCGAACTCCGCGGCGATCTTGCGGTAGGACAAACCCTGAGGTTCGACACCGAGCATGCACGCTAGGGTCGCGAAATCGAGGAAGTTCTCCGAGTATGTTGCGACGATACGGCGGGCTGCATCTGCGGTGGCTGTCTCCACAGCGTGGAGAGATTCCGCGGCGTTGGAGCGGGTGTCAGTGACCTTAGGTGGCAAGGGATGTCCTCCGTAAAAGAATCTTTTTAGTGCTCATCTACTCTACGCTACTGGGCGCTTGAAAGGAGAGCTGCGTAGGCGTTGCATCGTCTGGTAGGGACGGAACATGGGCGGGCGGCGAAGTTTTCGGGCAACCCATTCGCCAAGAACAACGCCGGCAGCCAGGGATGTTGCGATCGCCAGGGCTAAGGTCATTGCAGAATATCCGACCACCATTTGGTCGTGCATGATGGCGTACATGCCTCGATAGATCGCCAAACCTGGCAGCAGTGGGGTAATGCCAGCGACCGCTGTGATCAACGGTGGTACTCGGAAGCGGCGGGCCAGCAGGCCACCGAACAAGCCGATCATGGTGGCCGCGATCCCAATGCCTACGACGGGGCCGAGGCCTTGCGGGAGCAACACTAGGTAGTAGATGCCGGAACCAGTGACCGATGCGAGGCCGGAGATGAACACCGAGGACCATTCCGAGTAGCAGGCGATGGTAAATCCCGCCGAGGCGATAGCGCCGGAAATGACCTTGACGGTGGCGCTAGAAAAACCGGTGGTGGGGCTGGTTTCGTACAGCGGCAGTGAGATGCCCAGGTATGCCGAGACCTCCAGGCCGATACCGACTCCGGCGACGATTCCGCCCGTGAGCAGCATCGTTTCGAAGAATCGTGCGCCCGCGGTGACGGGCGCCCCGGTGATGCCGTCTTGCAGCGCCTGCACGAGCGTCAGACCCGCCAGCATCACCACGATTCCCGAGGCAATAATTTGTCCCGGGGCCAGCTGGAACCCCTGGGAAATCACAAAGTGGTACATCACGGCGGCCGGCATCGTCGCCACGAAGCCACCGTAGATATTTTGGAAAAACACGGGCAGGCGTTTGCTGTCCAGCCAGGCGCTTCCACCCATAATCACCAATGCTGACGCCGCGGAGATCGCCGCAACAAGCGCGTTACCGCCGAGCAACACGGCGACGGCCGCAGCCATGAGCGACCACCCGAAAAGACTCATCTTCAGGCCGAAGGGGGGTGGGGCTGCGATGAGTTCATCCAAGGCTTTTTCCGCAACTTCGGGTGGCGTGGCGCCAGCCTGGATGGAACGAATCAGGCGGTCGACTTCGCTCAACTTGGAAAAATCAATGGTGAGTTTTCGAACCACCCGAAACACACTGATGGGCGCACGGTTTGAGGTGCCGACGATGGTGAACACCGTGATGGTGTTCAGGGTGATGTCCACGTGGCAGTAGTGCAGGCCGTAGGCACTGGCCACCGCATGAATTTGTTCCTTGGCATCGCTGTTGGACGTGCCGGAACTCAGTAGGATGCCCCCGATCCGGGCGGCAATGTCCATCACACCGGAGACTTGGCCGGGGTCGGTGAGGTCAACCGGGGCCAGCGGGGAGGGCGGAGGAGCTGCCTTGACGAGGTCAATCGTCGCGGCGTCAGGGTGAAGCACGGCCTCAGAGGTGTCGCGTCGCGACAACAAGTCTCGGACGCGCCGCGGATCTAGAAATTTGGCTAGCTGCACAGTGTGTTTCCCTCGGATGCGGACGGGGTTTGGTGGCGATGGTCGTTGTTAGGGTAGTATTCCACACTGGCTTTTGGATTCACCATTGTGGCGCTGCGAGTGCTGTGCCCGGTGTGAAACGCTGGCTGTGCTGGAGTGGCGCAATTGGTAGCGCAACGGTCTTGTAAACCGTAGGTTGTGGGTTCGAGTCCCATCTTCAGCTCTTTTTTCTTCCCTTGGGGCGCGGGTGTGCACAAATATCGGGTGGGGCGGCCGCGTTTTTCAGGCGACCTGGGGGAAACAGTTCTACTGCGCGCTCGCTGCCGACATTTGTGCACGTTTTCCGTGCGTCACTCGACTGGGTAGTGTTTGAAAAGTATTACACTAGGCTGCATGCGCGCACTCATCGTTGTTGACGTCCAGCCCGATTTCTGCCCCGGTGGCCCCTTGGCCACATCACAAGGTGACGCTGTTGCCGCGGGCATCGCCCAGTACATCCGCAACAATGCCGGACGCTACGATGCCATCGTCAGCACACAGGATTGGCACATTGACCCAGGCAGCCACTTCTCCGAGACACCCGATTTCAAGGATTCGTGGCCGGTCCACTGCGTCGCCGATACATCCGGGGCCGCCCTGCACCCCAGCTTAGATTCCGTGGTGGACAGTATTGAGGCGCACTTTCTTAAAGGTGAATACTCGGCGGCGTACTCTGGTTTCGAAGGTCACCTTGCCGGCAGCGAGACTACGTTGGCGCAGTGGCTACAAGGCCGCGGTATCACCGACGTTGACGTCTGTGGAATTGCTACCGACTACTGCGTTCGGGCGACCGCCACGGATGCGCTGGCGGAAGGTTTCGATGTCCGCGTGTTGCAGGACCTCTGTTCAGCCGTCGCGGAGGATGCCGGCCAGCAGGCCCTCAGCGCACTGGAAGGCAGCGGTGCCGCCATTGCCTCTACCAGTGAGTAAGGGCACGCCAAGGGTAAGTGTGAATACTTTTCCATAATTTGCGGCGTGTCCCCTCTCCAGGTGCCTATACTCGGGTCATGGCTAAAAACTTTGCGAAACAGATCGTCGAAACCCTCGAGCGTCAGGGCGTTAAGCGTATTTACGGGCTGGTCGGCGACAGTCTTAACCCGATTGTTGATGCGATCCGAACCTCTAGCATTGAGTGGATTCACGTCCGCAATGAGGAAGCGGCAGCCTTCGCAGCAGGTGCAGATTCCCTCGCTGCTGACGAACTAGCCGTGTGCGCCGGTTCTTGCGGCCCGGGCAATACTCACTTAATCCAGGGCTTGTTCAACGCCCACCGCGATCACGCCAAGGTGTTAGCGATCGCCAGCCACATTCCCTCCAACCAGATTGGTTCGACCTTCTTCCAGGAAACTCACCCGGAGATTCTGTTCAAAGAGTGCTCTGGTTACTGCGAAATGGTGAACTCCGCCGAGCAGGGCGCCACGATCCTGCACCACGCTATCCAGTCCACCATGGCGGGTAAAGGTGTCTCCGTTGTGGTCATTCCCGGCGACATCACCACCCAGGAAGCCGACGAGGACACCACCCTCAACTCCGTTATTTCCACCAAACGCCCCGTTGTGTTCCCCCACCCGGAGGAGGCCGCGGCACTCGTCGAGGCAATTAACAAGGCAAAAACTGTCACATTGTTCTGCGGTGCTGGCTGCAAGGAGGCCCATGCAGAGGTTATGGCACTCGCTGACAAGATCAAGGCGCCGGTGGGGCACTCTCTGGGCGGAAAAATGTACATCCAGTACGACAACCCCTTCGAAGTGGGCATGTCCGGGTTGCTCGGCTACGGTGCCTGCTACGACGCGATGCACGAGGCAGACCTGTTGATCCTCCTTGGCACGGACTTCCCCTACAACGCCTTCCTGCCGAAGAAGAACGTGGCACAGGTTGATATTGACGCCGCGGCGCTCGGCCGCCGCACGACCGTCACCTACCCGGTGGCCGGCGACGTCAAAGCAACCATCAGCAACATCCTGCCGTCCATCGAGGAAAAAACGGACCGTGCGTTCCTGGACAAGATGTTGAAACTGCACCACAAGAAGCTCAGCGACGTCGTCGAAGTCTATACAAAGGACGTGGAAAACCACACGCCTATCCACCCCGAGTACGCAGCTAGGGTGCTAGATGAACTCGCAGCCGAGGACGCTATTTTCACCGTCGATACTGGCATGTGCAACGTGTGGGCCGCGCGCTATGTCAGCCCCAACGGAAAGCGCGAATTGTTGGGTTCCTTCCGCCACGGATCGATGGCCAACGCCATGCCCATGGCTATCGGCGCGCAAGCTGCTCAACCTGACCGCCAGGTCATCTCCATGTCCGGTGACGGCGGACTGTCCATGCTCATGGGTGACCTTTTGACCATCGCCTCGGAAAAATTGCCGGTCAAAACCGTGGTGTTCAATAATTCCACTCTCGGCATGGTTCGCCTGGAGATGCTCGTCGATGGGCTGCCTTTCTTCGGCACCGACGTCAACGACGTCAACTACGCCGACATCGCTACCGCCTGCGGCATTCACTCTGTGCGCATCACCGACCCCGCCCAACTGCGCCAGCAGATGACGGAAGCGCTCGCACACCCCGGACCTGTTCTTATTGACGTCGTGACCGACCCGGATGCACTGTCCATTCCGCCCCACATCACCTTCGACATGCTGCTGGGCTTCTCCAAAGCCGCAACCAAGACCGTATTCGACGGCGGTGTCGGGGCCATGCTCAGCCTCGCGGAATCCAACCTGCGCAACATTCCCAAGCCTTAAGCACCCCCGCTGGTCAGGCTTTTACGAGGCCTGCCCTTTACACTGTGTTGTATGGCTGCAACACCCGGACAGCAGCGCAGTTGATGTACAGGAAATTCACAGCCGTATCGAAGCGCTATTGCAGAGCTACGGTCTTAAGTAGAGGGCATGGATATGGCACGCGTACTCGTCGTCGATGACGAACCGAACATTGTGGAACTGCTGTCCGTCAGTTTGAAGTTCCAGGGGTTCGAGGTGGAAACCGCAGGCAGTGCAGCTGAAGCGCTGAAAAAGGCTGATGTTTTCCAGCCCGAGGCCTTCATCCTTGACGTGATGATGCCCGGAATGTCCGGTTTCGATCTGCTGCCGCAGTTGCGTGCCAAAGGCTTCGACGGCCCCGTGTTGTTCCTCACCGCAAAAGATGCCGTCGAGCACCGGATCCATGGGCTGACCATCGGCGCGGACGACTATGTCACCAAGCCTTTTTCCTTGGAGGAAGTCATCACCCGCCTGCGTGTCATCCTGCGCAGGTCCAGCGCCACCCAGGAAGACGACACCCCGAGCACGGAGCTCAGCTATGCGGACCTGACCCTCAACGACGCCACCCACGAGGTAACCAAGGGCGGCAAAATCGTCGAACTGTCGCCCACCGAGTTCAACCTCCTGCAATACCTCATGCTTAACGCGGAGGTAGTGCTCAGCAAAGCCAAAATTCTTGACGCCGTGTGGCACTACGATTTCGGTGGTGACGGAAACATCGTCGAATCCTACATCTCTTACCTCCGCCGCAAGATTGATCCAGACCAAGAGCTGATCCACACCGTCCGTGGCGTCGGCTATGTCCTTCGACTGCCGCGAAACTAATGAAACTTCGCACACTGCTTGTGTTGCTGGTGCTCAGCATCAGCGGCGCGGGGTTGGCGGCCAGCTCTACCGTCGTAGAGTCCATCATGAAGGACTACATCTATTCGAAAGTTGATGAAGACCTAGACCAAGCCCTCAACGGGTGGGCTGGGCGCCAAGAACTACTCACAGGCTCAGCCGTTAGTACTCTCCGGCCGCCTTCTGCCATGTACGTGATGAAAATCCGTGACGATGGCACCTACATCCTCAACGATTCGGATTCTTCCCCAGACCTCACTCAGCTGCATTCCTCCCCGCAGACGGTGCCGGCCGCGTCAAACTCGCCCAACAAGAGCCCGTGGCGCGTCATGCTCGGTAAACAAGGCTCAACCACAACCATCGTCGGACGCAGCCTAGAAAAAGAAAACTGGATCCTGGGGCGTCTTGCCCGCGTCCAACTGGTCATCGGTTTGCTGGTGCTGCTGGTCGTCGCAGTCGTCGGCCTCTATGCGGTCCGCAGGGCACTACGCCCCTTGCGCGAAGTCGAGGCCACTGCCTCCGCAATCGCATCGGGTGACTTGGATCGTCGCGTCCCCAATGACGCCGCGATGGCCGTTGAGGTCGCAAGCCTCGCGACGTCATTCAACGTGATGCTGGGGCAGTTGCAGGAATCAATCGTCAGTGCCCAGGAAAAAGAACAACAAATGCGACGCTTCGTCGGTGACGCATCCCACGAACTTCGCACCCCGCTGACCAGCGTTCGGGGATATGCCGAACTGTACCGCTCCGGGGCCACACAGGACGCGGACATGGTCATCGACAAAATCGAAGCCGAAGCTGGGCGGATGAGCCTGCTAGTGGAAGACCTACTAGCACTGACCCGCTCTGAATCCACGCTGGTGCGTAAACCCGTCGACGTCCTCGACGAGGCCATGAGCGTCGCCGGTTCTCTACGGGTCGCATACGGTGGCCAACTCGATGTGGAAAACACCTGCGAAACCTGCCCCGTCGTGAGTACCGACCCCGCGCAAATTCACCGCATCCTCACCAACCTGGTGTCCAACGCCTTCATCCACGGCGGCGACCACGTGCTGATCCAAGTCAGCTGCGACGACACCATAGTGCGAGTAACTGTTGCCGACAATGGTGGGGGAGTGCCCGACAAAGACCTCGATCACGTCTTCGAGCGCTTCTATCGCAGCGATGAATCACGCACCCGAGCCAGCGGTGGCTCCGGCCTGGGCCTCGCTATCGTTCAATCCCTGGCAGTCGCCCACGGTGGGGAGGTCACGGTGCATAACGACACCGATGGCTGCTACCTAGGAGGGGCAGTGTTTGAACTACGCCTGCCCACGAGCTACTAAAAGTAGTAACTCACTTCGACCGCAGCGTCGTCACCGTCGCGGACAGTCTGGCATGCCAAACGCTGCCCCTCAGCAATCTCATCATCGAAGAGCACATTGTTGTTCAGCATGGTCGTCGCAGCCCCCTCGACGTAGCACTGACAGGCGCCGCACTGCCCGGCCTGGCAGGAATAGGGCGCCGGAACACCAGCATCAAGCATCGCTTGCAGCAGCGTGCCCTCAGACCACTCGAATGAGTATTCTTCGCCGTCGACTTCCACTACGCACTGGGCCATAACAATCTACGCTCCTTACAAGCACTAAGCCGTGTGGGCCGAAGGGATATCGAGCGCCTCAAGAATATGCGCCACTAGGTCCGTCATCTTCCCGTGCTCAACACCATCGACGTGTACGACGCGGCCAATGTCTTCCACATTGGAACTTGAACGGGGAACCACGGTATCAGCATCACTGACCACAGACACAACCATCAAATCCGGATGTATGTGCTTATCGGGTGAGGGCGGAACCTCGAAAATTAACTGATCGAAACTGGGGCCCACTAGCCAACGGATCATGCGGCGCTGCAGGCGAGTACCCGTCACAGGCATTCCCTTAAACGCAGCCCCTAACCCCACAATGCTTCGGATCCGCCCCGCAAACTCCGGCCGAGCAGCAAGACGAAACGCCATGTAGCCACCCAAAGAATGTCCCACCAAATCCACCACCGGGACATGGCGCAACACATCACGAACAGCCTCGGCCAGTTGTTGCTCACCGTGCCCCAGATCCGCTAAACCGCGGCGGGCATAATCAACGCCCACCGTAGGTATTCCAGCAGCCTGCACAGCGCGCGCAGCCGCCTCGAAATTGCCGGAGGAACCAAAACTGCCATGCAAAAACACAACAGCGCGATCGTGGCCCTCCAAAGCTAGAGGCTCCGGCAACGTTCCCCGCCGGGGAACCAGACGCATCAACTGCTGGACGATAGTCATCGCTTGTATGCGGCTTAACCCAGTGCCTCAGCCAGACGCGCGGCGAGATCATCCATCGCGGCGTCATCAAGCGAAGGCATCGGAGGCGCGGTGATCTCATCCATACCGTTGGCCCCAAACACGTGGATGTGGGTGTGAGGCACCTCGAAGCCGGCGATCATGTAAGCGGCACGCTCCGTGCCAGTCACATCCATCACAGCCCGACCGACCTTCTGAGCTACCGCGTTGAGGTGAGCCCAAAGCTCCGGCGAGAGATCGGTCCACTTGTCGACCTCCTCCACCGGAACAACCAAAGTGTGGCCGGGGGTGAAAGGCTCAATGGTCAAAAACGCAACAACCGAATCATCCCGATAGACGAAACGGCCCGGAAGCTCACCCGCAATGATTTTACTAAACACGCTAGACATGAGTTCGACAATACTAGGATAGAACACATGCGCATTCTCGTCATCGGGTCCGGAGCCCGCGAACACGCCCTCCTAACTGGCATGAAAGCCCCACACAACGAGCTACACGTGGTGCCCGGAAACGCCGGAATGGCTGACCTCGCCACCCTCCACAAGGGGGTAGTGGACGACCAAGCAAACATGGTGGCACTGGCGCAGGACATCAAGCCCGACCTCATCGTCGTCGGCCCGGAAATCCCGCTCGTTGCCGGTGTCTCCGACGCGCTGCGCCACGCGGGTTTCCTGGTGTTCGGCCCCTCCCAGGCGGCCGCCCAAATCGAGGGTTCTAAAGCCTTCGCCAAAGACGTCATGGCTGAAGCGGGGGTTCGCACCGCACACGCCGAAGTGGTCCCCGCAGGCTCCACCCCAGAGGAAATCGACGCAGCCCTCGACCGCTTCGGCCCCACATGGGTCGTCAAAGACGATGGCCTGGCCGGCGGTAAAGGTGTTGTTGTCACCCCGAACATTAACGAGGCGCGCGCACACGTCAACGCCGTGCACAAGGCCGGCAACCCCGTGTTGCTGGAAAGCTTCCTCGACGGCCCTGAAGTGTCACTGTTCTGCCTGGTAGATGGCGAAACCGTGGTGCCCCTGCTGCCCGCACAAGACCACAAGCGCGTGCGCGATAACGACGAAGGCCCCAACACCGGTGGCATGGGTGCCTACACGCCGCTTCCGTGGCTGCCCACGGACGGTGTGCAACGCATCGTCGACGAAGTATGTGTGCCGGTCGCCCGCGAAATGGTGCGCCGCGGAAACCCCTACCAAGGCTTGCTGTACGCCGGCCTCGCGTGGGGTAGCGAAGGCCCCGCAGTTGTCGAATTCAACTGCCGTTTCGGCGACCCAGAAACCCAAGCCGTGCTGATGATGCTCGAAACCCCACTCGATGACGTGCTCGCAGCAGTCGCCCGCGGTGAGCTCGCCGACCTGCCGCCCTTGACTTGGCGCGAAGGCTACGCACTTACCGTCGTGCTTGGAGCCCCGGGCTATCCCGAAAAGCCTGTCACCGGCGGCGTCATCACCGGTGCCGAAAACACAGACAATGCAGACAGTGATGACGTCGCGGTGGTTCTGCACGCAGGAACCTCACGGGGCGAGAACGGTGAGTTGGTGTCCGCAGGTGGGCGAGTACTCAACGTCGTGGCGCATGGGGCAACTTTGGAGCAAGCCCGCGATGCCGCCTACAAGCGCCTGGAACAGATCAACTTGGATGGCGGGCACTACCGCACCGACATTGCGCTGCCTGCTGTCGAAGGCCGCATCACCATTCCAAATTAGCCCCCAGCTAGTCCCATGAAGGATTCACATAGTTTTTCGCCAGCACAACTGGTTGCCGGTAGCTTCGCACTGTTGGTTCTTGTCGGCACCACCCTGCTGCTACTGCCCATGTCGCGCGCCGACGGCAGTGCGGATTTCGTGACCGCGTTGTTCACCGCGACGTCAGCAGTATGTTTGACGGGTTTGATTGTGGTAGACACTGCAACCTACTGGAGCCACTTTGGCCAAGCGGTGATCATGATGCTCATCCAACTGGGTGGTCTAGGCATCATGACCCTCGCGACCATCGCAAGCTGGGTGATCGCCGGCCAGATCGGTGTCAAGTCCCGCCTCAACGCATCGGCTGAGGGGCGCGGCGGCAACCAACTGGGTGATGTTAAGACCCTGCTGGTCGCAACGTTGAGTTTCACCGCTGCGGTCGAGGGGGTTATCGCGACGTTCCTCATCGCCAAGTTCCACTTCAGCTACGGCTACGACTGGGGCTCCGCGATCTGGCAGGGTACCTTCCACTCCATTTCTGCGTTCAACAACGGGGGCTTCTCGCTGGAAAGCAACAACCTGGTGCTCTTTGTCAACGACATTGGGCTGCTGTTCCCCATCGCCTGCGCCATCATGATCGGCGGCGTGGGCTACCCCGTGCTGCTAGAGCTAACCTTGCGTCTGCGCCGCCGCACCCAAGGGTTTAAGCACCTGCCTCGGCTGTCGCTGACCACGCAGTTTGTTGTTGCCGGCTCCCTGATTCTGTGGAGCGTCGGCGCCTTGGGCGTTGCCGTGTTGGAGTGGAACGGCGCCCTGAGTGGGTTGAGTATCCTCGGCAAAATCTCTAACGCCATTTTCCAGTCGGTGTCTACAAGAAGCGCTGGTTTTAACGCCATTGATGTGGGTGCTTTCCACCCCTCGACACTGATTTTGAGTGACATCATGATGTTCATCGGTGGCGGTTCTGGTGGTACCGCAGGTGGCGTGAAGATCACCACTGTTGCTGTACTGCTTGCGGTGATGGTGAGCGAAATCCGTGGTGACGAATACACCCTGCTGTCCGAGCGGCGCATCCCCAACCGCACCATGCGTCAGGCTTTGGCTGTGTTCGTGCTGGCGGGTTCGATCGTCGTGGTGGCTATCGGCCTGGTGCAGTTGCTTGCCCCGGAGTTTTCCACCCATCAACTTGTGTTCGAGGTGATTTCGGCGTTCGCAACCGTCGGATTGTCCACCGGTATCACCGGAAGTTTGCCGGTGAGCGCGAAACTACTGATCACTGTCCTTATGTACTCGGGGCGTATCGGCCCCATCACCCTGGTGGCAGCTATGGCGGCGCGTTCCCAACGTCGCCAGTACTCCTACCCTGTTGAAAGGCCCCTCATTGGTTAACATGTTTAGTTCTCGCGGTTCCAAGACCCCACCGGTGATCATTCTCGGTTTGGGCCGCTTCGGCTTGGCCTTGGGGGAGGAGCTCGTGCACTCCGGTGTGGAGGTGTTGGGTGTTGACGCCGACGAAAACATTGTTTCCGCTGCGGCGCAGGTCCTCACACACGTGGTGACCGCTGACACCACCAATATCGAGGCACTCAAGCAACTCAGTGTGCACGAGGCTCAGCGCGTCGTGATCGCCATTGGCTCCGACATGGGCGCGTCTGTTCTGACTGCTTCCGCTGTGATCGACCTGGGGGTTTCCAGCGTGTGGGCGAAAGCGGATAACGACAGTCACGCGAAGATCCTGAACAAGATCGGCGTGCACCATGTGGTGCGGCCTGAAAGGGATACCGGACGTCGCGTTGCGCACCTGATGTCCGGCCGCCTTGAGGAATACATTGAGTTCGATCGTAACTTCGCAATGGTCAAGTTGGCGCCGCCGGTGTCGATGATCGGCAAGCCTATTGAGCAGTGCCCGGTGAGCATCGTGGCGATCAAACCGGCTGAGGGCGTATTTTCTTTGCCAGAGCCCGGCACAGTGTTGCAGCCGGGTGATTTGGTGATCGCCGCGGGGCCGGTGCGCGAGCTCGAGAAATTCGGCGAGAGCGACTAGCCGATGAAGTTTCGCGTGATGGATCTTGTCTCCCGGGCTAACCAGCCGAGAGACATTGTCTTGTGCGTGGGCCAGCCCCCAACAGGAGCTCCTCGCACGGCTCTAGATGCGGCATGCGAGGCAATGGGCAGCCTGCCGCTGGGATACACAGCCATCGAAGGTATCCCGCAACTCCGCCAGCGCATCGCCGAAGACTACCCGGGATCCACCGCTGATGACGTGGTGGTAACCACCGGGGCTTCCGGCGGGCTAACTGCCCTATTTATGGCGCTCAAAGCCCTAAAAGCGCGGGAAGTACGCAATAATGACGTCGTGGGGGAGGCCTCTGCTGACGGGCAGGTCGCCGTGGCGATGGCGCGGCCCGGATACCCGGCCTACCGCAACCTGCTGCGCAGCATCGGATGCGGCGTAGTCGAGATGCCGTGCGGCATGGACACCCGCTTCCAGCCCACCGCCCCAATGGTGGAAGGCATGCTCGCAGAGCACCCTGAGGTAGCCGCGGTCATTGTCACCAGCCCAGCCAACCCCACCGGAACCATCATCGAGTCGGATGAACTGGAAGCGATTGCGCGCGTCTGCCAGCAACGCGGCGTCATCCTTATTTCCGACGAGATCTACCACGGTTTGGAATACACCGACCACACCTGCACCAGTGCGTGGGGTATGCGTGGAGATGTGGTGGAGCACAACGTGGTGGTCGTTGGATCCTTTTCCAAGTTCTATTCAATGACCGGCTGGAGGGTCGGGTGGCTCCTCCTACCGCCGAGCTTGCGGGACATGGTCGTCGACATCCAAGGCAACCTCGCTTTATGCGCGCCAGCAGTTTCACAATACGCCGCACTGGGGGCCTTCGACTCCGAGGAACCACAAGCGCACGTCGCTCATTACGCGCGCAACCGCGAACTACTCAGCACAGCACTAGAAGGTGCCCTGCCCCACGCCCCCATCGAGGGCGCTTTCTACGCCTGGGTAGATGTCTCATCCCTCACCGATGACTCCGAGGCGTGGTGCAACGAGCTTTTGGACCGCTTCCGCATCGCGATCGCGCCGGGCATCGACTTCGACGAGGTTGATGGCCACCGCTACGTTCGCATCAGTTTTTGCTGCGACACCACGGAACTTGGCGCGGCGATGGATATTCTCGCGGCCAACTATCTGAAATCGACTAGCATTAAACCGCGTCTGTTTAACACCGAGGAACATTCATGAAAAACGTACTAGCCAACCGATACGCCAGCGACGAACTTGTTCGCCTGTGGAGCCCCGAACACAAGATTGTTCTGGAGCGCCAATTGTGGATCGCCGTGATGAAGGCCCAGAAGGACCAGGGCATCGACATTCCGGATGAAGCAATCGCCGCCTACGAGGCCCACATTGATGAAGTCAACTTGGAGTCGATCGCGGCGCGTGAACGCGTGACCCGACACGACGTCAAGGCCCGTATTGAAGAGTTCAATGCTTTGGCTGGCTACGAGCATATCCACAAGGGCATGACTAGCCGTGACCTGACGGAAAACGTCGAGCAGTTGCAGATTTACCGCTCCCTGGAGCTCATGCGAGACAAGGCCATTGCGGTCGCCGCCCGCATCGGTGTGCGTGCGGAGGAAAACCGCAGCCTGGTGATGGCTGGCCGTTCCCACAACGTTGCCGCACAGGCCACCACCTTGGGTAAGCGATTCGCCTCTGCCGCTGACGAGCTGCTGGTGGCTATTGATCGAGCCGAGGATCTTTTGGGCCGCTACCCGCTGCGTGGCATCAAGGGCCCGATGGGTACCGCCCAGGACATGCTGGATCTGACGGGATCCCAGAGCAACCTCGATGCTTTGGAGCGTCGTATCGCCGAGCACCTGGGCTTTGATCGAATTTTCGATTCCGTCGGCCAGGTCTACCCGCGTTCTCTGGATTTTGACGCCGTGTCAGCCCTGGTCCAATTGGGTGCCGGCCCCTCGTCTTTGGCTCACACCATACGCCTGATGGCTGGTAACGAGACCGTGACGGAGGGCTTCAAGGAGGGGCAGGTTGGTTCTTCCGCTATGCCCCACAAGATGAATGCTCGTTCCTGCGAACGCGTCGGTGGTTTGCAGATTATTCTTCGCGGCTACCTGACGATGGTTGCTGATTTGTCGGGCCAGCAGTGGAACGAGGGCGATGTTTTCTGTTCGGTGGTTCGCCGCGTGGCTTTGCCGGATGCCTTCTTCGCTCTCGACGGAATGTTTGAAACCTTCCTGACGGTGTTGGATGAGTTCGGTGTGTTCCCCGCGATGATTGCCCGCGAGCTTGAACGCTACCTGCCCTTCCTTGCTACGACCCGTATTTTGATGGCTGCCGTGCGTGCGGGCGTGGGACGCGAGGAAGCACACGAGGTTATCAAGGAGCACGCCGTTGCGGTTGCGTTGAACATGCGTGAAAACGGTGGCGGCCAGGATCTCATTGAGCGTTTGGCTGCGGATCCGCGTCTGCCGATGAGCAAGGAGGATCTGGACGCCGCGTTGGCTGATCGCCATGCCTTTGTTGGGGCCGCAGAGTCCCAGGTGGATCGCGTGCTGGCTAGGATTCAGGCCAAGGTTGATGAGCATCCAGAAGCTGCGGCCTACACACCTGGCGATATTCTCTAAGGGCCGATCGGGATGAACGAGCTGCTGCAGATCGGGGAAACCTCGATTACGGATACCACGGCGCGGGTCGTCATCATCGCTGTGTTGACCTTGTGCGTCATGTTTACGGCGCGCGCCCTCTATCACCGCAAGCACGCCAAGATTCGTCACCGTACACTCGCCGCTTTGGCAGTGTCGGTGGCGTTCACCTTTGTGGTGTGGCTGGTGATGGACGTCTGGTGGCATCCCTTCCCCGAGGAGGTCCCGTGGTTCATCTATGTTTCCGGCGGTCTGGCGGCATTTGTGCTGTTCAGCGCTATTGTTCAGACGAGGCGGCGCAAAACCGGCGTGATTATCGCTGTGATTGCGGTGGCGTTTGCGTGGGGTTTGTCCAACACTGTGTACAAGCAGTTTCCGACAGTGCGTTCGCTAGTACCGGAACCTAAAACTGTTGCGATGGACTATGCGCAGTTTAAGCAGCAGAAAGACGTGCCCACGCTGCACGGTCGCGAGGTCGGCGCCTTGGTGACGGTGGATATTGAAGCGCCGGTGTCGGGCTTCCATCACCGGGATGCGGTGGCGTATTTCCCGCCGGCGTACTTCGCAGAGCCCGATAAGGACCTGCCTGTTGTGGTGCTGATGGCCGGTAATCCAGGTACCCCGATGCAGTGGTTTAGGGCCGGTGGTGCAGAGCAGACGCTCGATGACTACCAGACGGAGCACAAAGGTGTTGCCCCCATCGTGATCAGTGTCGATGCCACAGGCAGCTTGTCGGCGAACCCCATTTGTGTGGATGGTCCGGAGGCGAAAGTTCAGACTTACTTGGCGGTGGATGTTCCCGCGCAGATCAAGTCGAAGTTCCGCGTGAATCCAGACCAAAGTCGGTGGACGATCGGCGGATTGAGCTACGGCGGAACGTGCGCGCTGCAGGTGATCACTAATGCACCCGAGGCCTACGGCACCTTCTTGGATTTCTCTGGTCAGGCGGAGCCGACCATCGGCGACCACACCAAGACCGTGGAGCAGTTTTTCGGTGGGGATGAAGCCGCTTTCCAGGCTGTGAATCCCGAGCACCTTCTTCAACATGCTGCCCAGTTGGTGGCACAGGGGCAGCCAAGCCCGTACGCCCACATTGATGGTCGCTTTATTGCCGGTAGCGAGGATAAGGATTCGGTTGAGGCGCTCAAACATCTCAACGAGTTAGCCCAGGCGGCGGGCATGCACACTACGTTCGCGACAGTTGGTGGCGGGCACAGTTATCAGACGTGGCGTGAGGCCTTCCGAGAAGTCATGAACTTCCTCGCCCAAAGAGAAAACCTCCAGTAGAAGTGCGCGTGTCGATGAACGCTATACAAAAAACGGGGCGCTCAGCCGGTTTGGCTCGTACTGCGCGAAGTGCAGGCACAGCGTTGCGCAGTAGTTGGGCGACGGAGCCGGTGTGTTTGGTGGCTCTGGTAGCCATCTGGGTGCTTTATGTGCTCGGGTTGAATACTTCGATAGGTGTCCCTCTGGGGCAGTGGAATCCCTTGAGGATTGTCCTGAGTGGTGCTGCCGCATCCAATGGTGTGACCACAGTGCTCAACACGGTATCTATCCTGCTGTTCGGAGTCATGGCCGAGCGCACCCTTGGCACGTGGAAGTTCATTGGCGTGGCTGTGCTGACGCAGCTGTGGGCCGGCGTGGTCGGCTTGGAGCTCGCTTACCTGGTCGCCCAGGCTTCGCCCGTGTGGGGCGAGGAGCTCGATCGCGAAGTATTGTTGACGCCGTCTGTGTGGCTGTTCGGCACGGCCGCGGTTGCGAGCGCATGGTTGCCGGCGCTGTGGCGTCGGCGTATGCGCGCGGTGCTGGTGGGTATCACCCTGACGCTGTTTATGTACACCGGTGTGCTGGCTGATTTCTCCCGCTTGGTTGCAGTTATTGTCGGTGTTGCTGCAGGTCAGTGGCTTGCGCACGGCGGGGTGAAAGCCTTTTCCTTCCCCCGGATTACATTGCGTGAGTCCCGCATTTTGGTGGCGATGCTTCTTCTGGCGATTGCTGTGGGCCCGCTGTTGGTCGGCCTTAACCATGACGCCGCGGGGCCCCTGGCCAAGGCAGCGATCATCGCAATCACGTGGGATAACGTTGCTGTTTTTGCGAACCTGGCGCCTTTCGCTGTGGTGTTTGTGGTGCTGTCCGCGCTGAGCCGTGGGCGTCGCGTTGCGTGGTGGTTGGCCTTGGGCGTGCAGTTGGTAACTACCGTGCTGCTACTGGTCGGTTTCGTGGCAGTCGGCGGTGAATATGGTTGGTCGCCTGCGCTGATAGTCAGCGGCATCGGTGTGCTGCTGCCGTGGCTCGTGGGCAGCATCGTGCTGATCGTGCGCAGGAACCTGTTTAGGATCCCGATGCACCGACCGGTGCTTATCACCATGCTGTGGCGGGAGTTCGTTGTTCTAGTCCTGTCGGTAGGTCTGTGGCTACTCATGCAGCTATTTTTCGGCCCCGCTGGGGCGAGCTTCATCGACGTGGTTGATGTTGTGCTGCCACCAGCGGTCACCGATAACGCGGATGCATTGGTCTTGCCTTGCGTGCTGTTTTGGGCGGCGTCATCAATTGTTTTGTACATGGCGCTTGTGGCCCACCCGAACCCAACCGACCAGGCTCTACGCGAACGCATGCGCACCATTTTGCAGTCGGGCGGCGGTGACCATTTGTCGTGGATGACGCTGTGGGACGGCAACGACTATTGGTGTGCTGACGATGCAGATGGTTATGTTGCCTACCGGCTATCGGCCAACGTGGCCGTGACCTTGGGTGAACCCGTGTGTGGTGCGCAAGGCGATAGGGACGAGCTAGCCCGCCAGTTTGAGGCATTCGCCCAAAACAACGGGTGGACTGTGGCGTGGTATTCCGTGCGACCAGAGTTCCGCGATGCACTGGAACAACAGGGATGGCATAGCGTGCAGGTGGCCCAGGAATCAGTGGTTGATTGCCACGAAGTGAAGTTCACGGGCAAGAAATTCCAAGATGTTCGCACCGCCAGAAACCGAGCCGAAAAAGAAGGCATCCGCGCGGAATGGCTCACGTGGGACAGCGCCGGGCCCGCCTTGCGCGAACGCATCGTAGCGTTGAGTGAAGAGTGGGTGTCGGACAAGGCGCTGCCGGAAATGGGCTTCACCTTGGGCGGTATCGACGAGCTCCAAGACCCGCAGGTGCGTCTGCTCGTTGCGCTGGATCAACACGAGTGCGTCCACGGTGTCACCAGCTGGCTGCCCGCCTACCGTGACGGCGAGATTGACGGCTGGGTGCTGGACTTCATGCGCCGCGACCCCTCAGGTTTCCGGCCAGTGGTGGAGTTCCTCATCGCCGAGGCTATCGTGGCAGCCAACGAGGCAGGAGTGCCATGGGTGTCGCTATCGGGTGCGCCGCTGGCCCATGGCGGTCCGGACAGCCAGGACGATAAAGAGGACGTTCTGCTGAACGTACTCGACCGGGTCGGCCAGTACCTCGAACCCCTCTACGGGTTTAGGTCTTTGGCCTTTTTCAAAAAGAAGTTCCACCCGGAGCACGTTGCATGGTCACTGTGCTACCAGGACGAACTATCCCTGGCGTCAATTGGTGTGGCTGTCAGCAAGGCCTACGTTCCCCGAATTGGGGCGGGCCAGGCGGTTCACGTGGCACGAGTGTGGGCGCAGGGTTAAACTGCTTTTCATGAGCAATCTTCGCCCGCAGTTGTCCGATTACACTCATGTCAGCGCGGGCAAGGTCCGCGATATTTACCGGATCGACGACGATCACGTGTTGCTGGTCGTCAGCGACCGGATCTCCGCCTACGACTACATCCTGTCCACCCCGATCCCAGACAAGGGGCGGATTCTGACGGCGATGAGCTTTTTCTTCTTCGAGGAGATCGCCGCACGCACCGGCTACGCCACCCACGTTGCCGGCGGCCCCGACGACCCCCGCATCCCGCAAGAAGTTCTGGGCCGGGCCATGGTGTGCAAGTCCCTTGAGATGCTTCCGTTTGAATGCGTTGCCCGCGGCTACCTCACCGGCTCCGGGATGAAAGAATACTCAGCCACCGGCGCAGTATGCGGCGTGGTATTGCCGGACGGTCTCGTGGAGGCTTCCAAGCTACCCCAGCCGATCTTCACCCCCGCCACCAAGGCAGAGGTCGGCGACCATGACGAAAATGTCACCTTCGATCGCGTGGTTCAAGACCTCGGGCGTGAGCGGGCAGAACAGCTCCGCGACGCAACGCTCGAGATCTACAGCACCGCCGCCGACGTCGCAGCTGAACGCGGCGTCATTCTTGCGGATACAAAATTCGAGTTCGGCCTCGATGGCGACAGGCTCGTGTTGGGTGACGAAGTGCTCACCCCTGATTCTTCCCGCTACTGGCCAGCCGAAGGCTACGCGCCTGGCAAGGTGCAGCCCAGCTTTGATAAGCAATATGTGCGCGACTGGCTCACCAGCGAAGAATCCGGGTGGGACAAGCAATCCGAGCCGCCAGCACTGCCTGAGGACGTCGTGGCGGCCACCCGTGCCCGCTACATCGAAGCCTACGAGCTGATTTCCGGCAAGAGCTTCGGTGAGTGGATCGCACCCTAGATTAGGATGGGGCAGCGTGAATCACAATGCCTCTAAAGCTGCCCCAGTTGCTAAAAAAGTAGCCCACGTTCGGCGCGCCCACGACTACGAGTTTGTCGACAATTACGAGTGGATGCGTGACAAAGACAGCGTTGATACGCAGGCATACTTAGAGGCGGAAAACGCCTACACGGAATTCAAAACAGCGCATCTTGCAACCCTGCAAGACAACCTGTTTACAGAATTGAAATCTCGGGTGCAGGAAACAGACATGTCTGTGCCGGTTCGGGTCGAAGAATTCTGGTACTACGACCGGATTGACGAAGGCCAGTCCTATGGCCGTTCCTGCCGCGTGCGCGCAGACCTTGACCCCCGATGGCAGGACCAGTGGAATCCCCCGGAGGTGAGCGCAGATGCACCCATCGATGGCGAAGAGGTGCTGCTGGACCGCGAAGAATTAGCCAAAGAGCACGAGTTCTTCTCCCTCGGCGGGGCATCCGTGGCCAAGGGCGGACGCTACATGGCTTATGCCACCGACACCAGCGGCGACGAACGCTACGACTTGCGGATTAAAGACCTGAACACCGGGGAGCTGTTGCCTGATGCGATTGACGGCATGACGGGTAATTTCGACTGGTTGGGTGACAACTATCTGTTCTACACCCGCTGTGATGAATCGTGGCGCCCCTACCAAGTGTGGCGCCACGTTCTCGGAACGCCGGCGAGCGAAGACCAGCTGGTGTACGAGGAGCCCGACGAGCGTTTCTGGATAGGTGTCGGGGCCTCGCGAAGTGAAAAGTTCATGTTCATCGTCGCCGGGTCCAAGCTGACCAGTGAAACCCGCGTGCTGGATTTCGCAGACCCAACCGGAACGTTTAGCGTGGTCAAGCCGCGCGAAGAGGGCGTCGAATACGACGTCAGCGAAGTGTACATCGGCGACACTTGGTGGTGGATGGTCACCCACAATGCGCATGGCCCCAACAGTGAACTTGGGCTGGCACCCATCTTTGATGCCGATGGCTCCTTTGCACAGGTCGACCTCGAGCAGCTCACAGTGCTGGTTGAACACCGCCCCGATGTGCGCCTGCAGGGGGTAGACACATTCAAAAAGCAAGCTATCTTGGGCTACCGCGAATCCGGCGTTGGCAAAGTCGCCCTCTTGAAGCTGCCCGAGCGGGTGGAAGACATCGGCAGCTTTACCCCGATCGAGTTCGATGAGGAACTCTATTCGGCTGGCTTCGCCCAAAACCCCGAGTGGGACAGCCCCGTGCTGCGCATGGTGTACGGCTCCTTCACTACGCCCGCATGCGTGATGAATTTTGACGTCGCGACCGGACAGCGCACCGTGCTCAAGCAACAGGAAGTGCTGGGCGGATACAATCCGGCTGACTACCTGGCCGAACGCGTGTGGGTGAGTGCTCGCGACGGTGCCCAGATTCCGGTGTCCTTGGTGCGGCGTGCAGACCTGGATGTCTCGGTTGCCCAGCCAACGATGCTGTACGGATACGGTTCCTACGAGGCTTGCGTGGATCCCAGTTTTTCCTGTGCACGTTTGTCGATGTTGGACCGCGGGATGATCATCGCTTATGCCCACGTGCGTGGCGGCGGCGAGATGGGGCGCCTGTGGTACGACGACGGCAAGATCATGAAAAAGCGCAACACCTTTACGGACTTCATTGACGTCGCTGATGCGTTGTTGGAACGCGGCGTCACCACCCGTGAACAATTGGTGGCAGATGGTGGTTCTGCAGGTGGACTGCTGATGGGTGCCGTGGCGAACATGGGCGGCGATCGATTCAAGGCGATCTCTGCGAATGTGCCCTTCGTCGATCCTTTGACCTCGATGCTCATGCCCGAGCTGCCGCTGACGGTTGCGGAGTGGGAGGAATGGGGCGACCCGCTGCACAGCAAGGAGGTCTACGACTACATGGCCACCTACGCGCCCTATGAAAACATTGAGGCCAAGCCGTACCCCAATATTTTGGCGACCACATCCCTGAACGACACGCGCGTGTTGTACGTGGAGCCGGCCAAATGGATCGCGAAGCTTCGTGACCTCGCCACGGCGGGCGAATTTTTGTTGAAGACGGAGATGGCAGCAGGCCACGGTGGGGTGTCGGGGCGTTACGAATCGTGGCGTCAGGATTGTTTCGAGCGGGCGTGGATTATCAACCAGGCCACTGGATTGGAGGTGTAGCATGCAGCGTCGTAGCACTGTGGATTTGGCCCCTTACGCTGGCCATGTTGTGTTGGTGACCGCGCCGGGTAGGGACGTGTCCGCCCTGGTGGATGACTATTCGATGCGTGGATTTTTTGCTCTTGATGACGCCGCGTTGGCCGACGGGTCTGCGGAGGTGTTCGGCAAGGACGGTGAGCTGCTTGCCCAGTTTGGGGCCGGGGTGGATCTCGACGCGGATGAGTTGTTGGATTTGATTGAGGACAACTTACCCCTTTAGCGGGGGGAATTGCTGCACGGACAAGGGTATGCTTGCGGGCGTATCTAGCTGCCCAAATTCAAGGGAGTCATCCGTGGCCCGTGTAGTTGTCAATGTTATGCCGAAGGCAGAAATCCTCGATCCTCAGGGCCAGGCGGTCCAGCGTGCGCTGGGCCGCATTGGTGTTGATGGGGTCAGTGATGTTCGTCAGGGCAAGCGCTTTGTGATTGATGCGCAGCGGGAGCTGTCCGCCGCTGAGCTCGAGGAGCTTGCGTCGAAGTTGCTGGCGAACACTGTGATTGAGGATTACGAGATCATTGTTGAGGGGCAGCAGTGAGCGCAACGATTGGTGTGATCACTTTCCCCGGCACGCTGGATGATGTTGACGCCGCGCGTGCGTCGCGCATCGCGGGGGCGAAGGTTGTGGACTTGTGGCATGCGGACCCTGATCTCAAGGGTGTGGACGCTGTAGTGGTGCCCGGCGGGTTTTCTTATGGTGATTACCTGCGTTCGGGTGCTATTTCTGCGTTGGCTCCGGTGATGCGTTCGGTGGTGGATGCCGCGAACAAGGGCATGCCGGTGTTGGGCATTTGCAATGGTTTCCAGATTTTGACGGAGGCTGGTTTGCTGCCCGGTGCGCTGACCCGCAATGAGGGGCTGCATTTCCACTGTGTGGATACCTACCTGGAGGTTGAGAACAACTCCACGGCATGGACGTCCACTTTGGATAAGGGCCAAAAGATTTTGATCCCGGCGAAGCATGGTGAGGGGCGTTTCCAGGCGTCTGAGGAGACTGTGCGCCAGCTTGAGGACGAAGGCCGGGTGGTGTTCCGCTACACGGATAATTTCAATGGTTCTGTTAACGCGATCGCTGGTGTGTGTTCTGCCAACGGTCGCGTTGTTGGTTTGATGCCGCACCCCGAGCATGCGTGTGAGCTGCTCACTGGCCCCTCGCTGGATGGCTTGGAGCTGTTTGTCTCTGTCGTGAAGGAGCTTGAAAAGTGACCCACAATAGCGTGAGTGGTGGCTTGAATGACACCGTGGCGGATGCGGTTGCTTCGCCGGACCTGGAGCAGCCCTATGCTGCCTTGGGTTTGAAAGACGACGAGTACGCCCGTATCAAGGAAATCCTGGGTCGACGCCCCACGGATGCTGAGTTGGCGATGTATTCGGTGATGTGGTCCGAGCACTGCTCGTACAAGTCCTCGAAGACTCACTTGCGTTACTTCGGTAAGACCACGACGGAGGAGATGGGTTCGAAGATCCTCGCCGGCATTGGTGAAAATGCTGGTGTGGTGGATGTCGGCGGCGGCCATGCGGTGACTTTCCGTGTGGAGTCCCACAATCACCCCTCTTATGTGGAGCCTCATCAGGGTGCTGCGACGGGTGTGGGCGGTATTGTCCGCGACATTATGGCTATGGGCGCGCGTCCTATCGCTGTGATGGACCAGTTGCGTTTCGGGCCCGCCGATGCCCCCGATACGCAGCGTGTGCTGCCGGGTGTGGTTGACGGAATCGGTGGTTACGGTAACTGCCTGGGCTTGCCGAACATCGGCGGCGAAACCGTGTTTGATGAGTCCTACGCTGGTAATCCCCTGGTCAACGCGCTGTGCGTGGGCACCTTGAAGGTTGAAGACTTGAAGTTGGCGTTCGCTTCGGGTCTGGGCAACAAGGTGATGTTGTTCGGTTCTCGCACCGGCCTTGATGGCATCGGTGGCGTGTCCGTGCTGGCATCCGACACCTTCGAAGATGGTGCCGAGCGCAAGCTTCCTGCGGTTCAGGTCGGCGACCCCTTCGCGGAGAAGGTCTTGATCGAGTGCTGCCTGGACCTCTACCGCGCTGGTGTGGTTGTTGGTATTCAGGACTTGGGTGGCGCGGGCTTGTCGTGTGCGACCTCTGAGCTCGCGGCGTCGGGCGACGGCGGCATGATGGTCAACCTCGATGCTGTGCCTCTGCGCGCGGAGAACATGACGGCAGCGGAGATCCTGTCTTCCGAGTCCCAGGAGCGCATGTGTGCTGTTGTGACCCCGGAAAACGTGGAGCGTTTCAAGGAAATCTGTGCCCACTGGGATGTCACTGTCGCCGAGATCGGCGAGGTGACCGACAACGATCACTTGGTTATCACCCACAAGGGCGAGGTCGTGGTGGATGCTCCTGCGCACACCATTGCCAATGAGGGGCCGGAGTACCAGCGCCCCTACGCGCGGCCGGAATGGCAGGATGAGCTGCAGCAGTTCCGCGGCGTCAACAAGCCCGAGGACGCAGCCGGGATCCGCCAGGCTGTTATCGACATGGTGTCCTCGCCGGCGCTGTGCTCGCGCGCGTTCATCACGGAGCAGTATGACCGTTACGTTCGTGGCAACACCGTCCAGGCCAAGGATGCGGATGCTGGCGTGCTGCGCATTGATGAAGAAACGGGTGCGGGTGTTGCTGTGTCTGCGGACTGCTCCGGTCGCTACACCAAGCTTGATCCGAACATGGGCGCGCGCCTTGCCTTGGCGGAGGCCTACCGCAATGTTGCCTGCACTGGTGCCACGCCGATTGCGGTGACGAACTGCTTGAATTTCGGTTCGCCGGAAAACCCGGATGTCATGTGGCAGTTTAAGGAGGCCGTGCATGGTTTGGCGGATGGCTGCCACGAGTTAGGTATTCCGGTGTCCGGCGGCAACGTGTCCTTCTATAACCAGACTGGTGCGGAGCCTATTCTGCCGACCCCAGTTGTGGGTGTCCTCGGCGTGATTGATGACGTCGCGTCGTCGATCGGCACGAAGGCTGCTGCGGGTCAGCAGTTGGTGCTCTTGGGGGAGACGCTCGATGAGTTCGGTGGTTCGATCTGGCAGCAGGTTTCGGATGCTGGTCTGAACGGTATGCCCCCGGCGGTGGATTTGGGTAATGAACAGCGGCTTGCTGCTTTGTTGTCGGATTCCCGCGGTGTGGTTGCGGCTGCTCACGATGTGTCGGAGGGTGGCTTGAACCAGACGCTGGTGGAGCTGGCTATCAACGCTGGTTGCGGCGTGGTTGTGGACCTGGCTGAGGTTGCCGATGATGCTTTCACTGCATTGTTCTCTGAGTCGGCGTCCCGCGTGGTTGTTGCAATGGATGCGGACAATGTTGGTGGTTTCTTCGCCGCTGCTGAGCAGCATGGTGTGCCTGCGACACTGATTGGCGAGTTGCGTGGCGACAGCTACGACGTTGCTAGTGTGTCCATTCCGATGGATGAGCTGGAGTCTGCGTGGAAGAACACCTTGCCTGAGCTCTTTGGTCACGCTGCTGGTGCGAACTCGGTGGTGTAACCGCACTGCTGGAGGCGTTTAGTCGCTAGGACGAAAGAGAGGAGCAGCCCACTGAGCTGGTGGGCTGCTCTTTTTGTGCACTTAAGTGCTGGAGTGGTCTTGCTTGTGTGCGGTGATTGGTAGGAACTTATCCAGGGTGGCGGCGATGAGCATACTTGCGCCGACGTCTACCAGTGGTGGGGATAGATAGGGGGCGGGGTCAGTTGCCCACGACGATATTCCATAGATAAGCGCGGGCAACCCGATTACGACGTAGCCCGGCACTCAACACGACCACAAGCAGCGGTCAGAGTGCCGGGGCTTTCGGTTTAGTCGATATGGCGGCCAGTGCGCAGTTCCCAGTAGCGGAACGCAAGCCACCCGATGAAACCCAGCACACCGGTCATCAGCACCAAAAAGGACAGAACGACGCAACGCAGAGTGCTCGACTTATCTTGAAGTTCGCGCACCAGGACGATGGTGGCGAAGATGATCCCCATGATCATGAATGCGGTTTCCATGGACTATTCCCCAATTTCTGCTTCGTAGATCAGTTTTTCTTTCCTGCTGATCAATGGCAATGGGCGGTATTCCATCCGCAGTTCACGCAGCACTGCGGCGTGCCCGGAAAGGCGCTGGTCTTCCTCCGTTCGCGGCACGAATTGGCGCGCGGGAAGTGCGTTGCCGTCGATATCAATACCGACGTAGGTGATCGATGCGTGGATGGCGGTTTGCAGCCCAGTGCGGCCGTCCGCGGGAAGCCCACTGCGCACATGCACGCTGACCTGCATAGATCGGGCATCGGTGCGCAGCATGCGGGCGTCCACCTCGATCAAGTCACCGATCTGGATGGGGCGGTAGAAGCGGATACCACCCGCATAAACTGCCACCGTGGATTCCCCCGACCATTCCATGGTGCAGGCGGTTGCGGCCTCATCGATCCATTCCATCGCCGTGCCGCCGTGGACTTTGCCGCCCCAGTTGACGTCGGTGGGCTTGGCCAAAAAGCGGGTGATCATTCTAGGAGCATCAGAGGGGCCGTTGTAGGTTTGCTTCTCCATTTCGGCCTCGATGGCTTTGCGCAGCTCAATACGGGACTTGGCCGCCTCAAACACGCGCTGTTCTTCATCATTGCGGGGGGTGAATGTGGGCACCTGCATAGGCTTGCCGCTGACTGTGTCCTTGGCGACGAAGATCACCAGGCAGTCGCATGCTCTGGTAAACACTCCTTCCCTCGGGTCGGCCGAGAGCACCTCGTTAATAATGTGCATAGATGAGCGACCGGTCATCGCGATGCGCGAGCGCACCTCGACGATGTGCCCAGACGGGATCGGCCGGGTGAAGTGAATGTGGCCGACGTAAGCGGTCACACAGTAGGCCCCGGACCAGCCGACGGCGCAGGCATAGGCTGCTTTGTCGATCCATTCGAGTACGCGTCCACCGCCGACACCGTGGGCGCCAGCCATGATGATGTCAGTGGGGGCAGCGAGGAAACGAAGAGTCACTTCGGGGGAGCGCGTAGACATAGCTCAATAGTCTATCTATCTTTGATTGCTATGTCCGCGCACAACACTCCTTCCATCAACCAACAGGTCGCATCTTGGGCCCGTGGCGCCGCCGAGACCCCCTCGCGTAGCCTGCTGGCCTCCGCGGTGCGTGAGACAGTGGCCTACGCGGCGTCATTGCGTCCGGGAAAGTCAGTTGAGCTGCGCGTTCCTCCTTTTGCTGCCGCTCAATTGATCGACGGCCCGGCGCACAAGCGCGGAACCCCACCCAATGTTGTTGAAATCTCGCCCAAGGATTGGATCCTGTGTGTGCTGGGCGAACAGACAATTAATGATGCCGCGTCGGCCTCACTGTCCGGCACGCGCGCGGGTGAAGTGCAGTCGGTGCTGGATCACATGGCGGGTTAGCCGGGGGGTATCAAGTCGCAATAGTGAAGCGGGGGCTATACGATGTGTTTTTGTGTCGACAGTTGATGAACTTGAGGCTCCTCCACGCGAGGAATGCGGTGTCTTTGGGGTGTGGGCGCCGGGTGAAGACGTATCCAAACTGACTTACTACGGCTTGTATGCCCTCCAGCACCGTGGGCAAGAGGCAGCCGGCTTAGCTGTAGGCGACGGAGACCAGATCGTGGTGTTTAAAGACCTCGGTCTGGTCTCCCAAGTCTTTGATGAGCAAACCTTGGATGCTTTGAAGGGGCATGTGGCGGTGGGGCACACCCGTTACGCCACCGCCGGAGGTGCGTGCTGGGAAAATGCCCAGCCGATGTTCCGCATGGCGCCAGACGGCACTGATATTGCCTTGGGCCACAACGGTAACCTCGTGAATTTCCGCGAGCTGTTGGTAGAAGCCGCAACCAAGGGGCTGGTTGATAAGCGCTGGGCCGACCCGGAGGCGTTGAGCGCACGCGGGGCTGATGGCGCCAATGAGGTCACCGCGCCCAGTGACTCGGACGTGATGTGTGCACTTTTGTCCGATGGTGTGCGCGACGGCCGAAGCGTCATTGATTCTGCAATGGATCTTTTGCCGCGCCTCCAGGGTGCTTTCTGCCTGTGCTTTACCGACGGCACGGCTCTTTATGCTGCTCGTGATCCTTTCGGCGTGCGGCCCCTGGCTATCGGCCGACTGGAGCGCGGCTGGGTTGTCGCCTCGGAGACCGCGGCATTGGACATCGTTGGTGCTTCCTTCGTCCGCGAGGTAGAGCCCGGCGAGCTTATCCGCATCGACGGGGCGGGCGTGCACACGCAGCGCTTCGCAGAAACCACCCACAAGGGGTGCGTGTTCGAATATGTCTACCTCGCCCGCCCCGACTCCGTCATCCGGGGGCGCGCTGTTAACGCTACCCGCGTGGATATTGGCCGCTTGTTGGCCAAGGAGGCTCCTGCCGAAGGTGACATGGTCATCCCCGTGCCTGATTCCGGTACTCCTGCGGCCGTGGGCTACGCCCAAGGCAGCGGCATTCCTTATGGTCAAGGCTTGGTGAAAAACGCCTACGTTGGCCGCACCTTCATCCAACCCTCCCAGACCATCCGCCAGCTGGGCATCCGTCTGAAGCTCAACCCTTTGCGCGAGGTCATTCGGGACAAGCGTCTTGTTGTTGTCGACGACTCGATCGTGCGCGGCAACACCCAGCGTGCGCTGATCCGCATGCTTCGCGAAGCCGGCGCAGCGGAAGTACATGTCCGCATTGCCTCACCGCCGGTGAAGTGGCCGTGCTTCTACGGCATCGATTTCGCCTCACCTGGCGAGCTGCTGGCCAACTGCGTTGACGGCGATGACTATGACGCCATGGTGGACGCTGTATGCACCGCCATCGGCGCGGACTCCTTAGGCTTCGTCTCCGTGGATTCCATGGTGGAGGCCTCCCGCCAAGACCGCGCGCAACTGTGCTGCGCCTGTTTCGACGGGGTCTACCCGCTAGGCATGCCCCAAGGGGATGCGAACGCTGAACTTGTTCACCGAATGCAGAAAGAAAACAACCGTGTCTGAAAACCAACTCAACGCTGACCAGTCCGTGTCTTACGCTGCAGCCGGTGTCGATATCGAAGCCGGCGACCGCGCGGTAGAGCTGTTTGCACCCCACGCCAAGCGTGCGACCCGACCTGAGGTTCGGGGTGGACTCGGCGGTTTCGCAGGACTGTTCGCCCTCGGCAAGTACAACAAGCCCCTCCTCGCAGCAGGTAGTGACGGCGTGGGCACCAAGCTTGCAGTCGCGCAGGCCATGGATGTGCACAACACCATCGGCATCGACCTGGTCGCCATGTGCGTAGACGACCTAGTCGTATGCGGCGCTGAGCCCTTGTTCCTTCAGGACTACATTGCTATCGGCAAGGTCGTGCCCGAGCACGTTGCGGAAATCGTCGAAGGCATTGCAGAAGGCTGTGTTCGAGCCGGCTGTGCACTGCTCGGTGGCGAAACCGCAGAGCACCCCGGCGTGATGGAAGCCGGACACTACGACGTCTCCGCCACTGCAGTCGGCGTCGTTGAGGAAGACGAAGTCCTCGGCCCGCAGCGCGTGCGCGCAGGGGATGCCATCATCGCGATGGCGAGCTCCGGCCTGCACTCCAACGGCTACTCCCTGGCCCGCCACGTCCTGCTGGAAAAGGCCGGACTGCCACTCGATGGATACATGGACGAGCTCGGCCGCACCCTGGGCGAAGAACTCCTTGAGCCCACCCGCATCTACGCCAAGGATTGCCTGGCGCTCGCCGCCGAATGCGATGTGCGAACCTTCTGCCACGTCACCGGTGGGGGATTGGTCGGCAACATGGTCCGCATCATCCCCGAAGGTCTCGTGGCGACCATGCACCGCAACACCTGGGAACCACAGCAGATCTTCCGCACCATCGCCCGTTATGGCAAGGTGCCGCAGGAAGAGATGGAAAAAACCTTCAACATGGGCGTCGGCATGGTCGCCATTGTCGCACCCGAGGACCGCGACCGCGCGCTAGCTATGCTTACCGCACGCCACATGGATGCCTGGGAGCTAGGAACCGTGCGTGAAGCTGCCGAAGGCGAAGCCCGCGCAGAACTGATCTAAAGGCAGCAAAAAAGGGGAGCAGCTTTAAAAAGCTGCTCCCCTTTTTAAAACAGACCTAGTCTTTTTCGATCACGTCTGCCCATTCTTCGTACAGGGCCTGATCGAAATCTGGGGCTTCGTAATCATCAGCGTAAGAGCTGTTGTTGCCTTCAGACTTACCAGCGAGTTCACGCTGGAGGGAATCCAGGTCCATATTAGGGATGTTGTACTTAAGCTGGCGTGCTACCTTGGCCTGCTTTGCCTTCGCGCGACCGCGACCCATGGGCTAAACCCCCTTGGCATGAGCGGAACGCGTGGGCTTTATACGCGTCCCGGATGAGAGATTCAATACGTTTTATTCCTAGGGAACACAATAGCCTACAAGTGCCCACAACGCTAACATGCCCCCATCTAGGAGTGTGACCAGCACAAACTACTTGCCGCCACGGAGCCTTTCGATAGCTTCGCGGCCCGCGCCCTTCGTCTCTTCCAAATCTGCCGTGTCCGTTTCCACACTCAGCGCGCACTCCCCAGCCGCCAGTTGCTTGCCCACCGCGGACCGCTTCAGCAGAGCCAGCCCAATGGGGCCAAAATCGGCGTGGTCGACCACGGTGCCTAGCACGCCGACCGAGCGCGTGCCGCCCGCAGTGATCGGCGTACCTGGAGCAGGAAGTTTGGGTACGGATCCATCCAGATACACCTGCACAAGTGTTCGAGGTGAACGGCCAAGGAAGTGCACGCGGGCAACAGTTTCCTGCCCCCGGTAGCAGCCCTTGTCGAAATGTACGGCACGCTGGTCTTTAACAAAGGCATAAGTTTCGTGCGGGATGGTTGTCGTATCGGTATCCACACCGACCTCCGGCATTACGGCCATCACGCGTTCTGCTTCCCAGGCCATCAAACCGGCCAGGCGGTAGCCCTGCTCCACCAACAATGACGCCGCGTCGAGCAACGCACTGCGCTCAACAAGCAGGTCGGTGACCAACGGCCCAGAGGCCACCCCAAGGGGGTAAGAGGCGCTGGCAACGCAGCAATCCAGTGGTTCAGCAGGGGAGTCGGACACGGTAGTCACGATTGCTAGGTCAGTGATCTCAATCTGAACATCTGACCAGAAGATCATTTTCTGCAGGTAGTCGAACAATTCTTGGGAGCCTGCACGGGCACACTCCACATACACCTCATCCCCCACGGCCCACACCGTCATGTGCTGCAGCACCCGGCCCTGTGCATCCAGATTTAATGCCTCCCGACGCTGGACCCACGCGGCGTCATCACTGTTGTCGGACGATACAAGATCGTCGAGCTTCTGGCTCAGCAAATTGTTCAAAAAACTAAGCCGATCAGAGCCGCTGACCTTCGCAACAACTCGATCGCTACGATCCACCACGAAAGGCGCGCGCTGCTCCACCAGCGGATCCCCATAATGCCAGGCGACGCCCCGCGGGGTATCCTGGTTATCCACAGGCAGTTTGACCCCCGGTATGCGGCGCGCAACCTCTGGGTCCAATAGTGCGGAACGGTACTCAGGCGAGATAATAGTCACCCGGCCAGTGTAAACCGCTGGCTTTTGACATACTGAAAGTATGCAAAAACCCCCGGTGATTGTGCTTGTCGAACCCTTCGGCGGATCGATGCGACTACACAACCCCACCATGCCCCATATCTTCTTCGACGATGCCAGCGTCACCCGTGGCGACGGCATCTTCGAAACGCTGCGCGTCAAAAACAATGAGGCCTGCGAATTCGACGCGCATGCCAAGCGCTTCGCACGCTCGGCCCAAGCCCTCGACCTGCCGCACCCCGATGCTCAACTGTGGAAGAAAGCCGCTGACCTCGCTCTAAGCCAATGGGGCGAAGAAGAAGGCCGCATGGTCTGGACACTGTCACGTGGGCGCGCCAGCACCGGGGTAGCGACAGCATGGTGCGTCATCTACCCCATAGACCAAGGCACACTCCACCAGCGTGAACATGGGGTGCGCTGCATGCTGCTGCCCAAGGGACAAGCAAGCGCACTCGGTGCAAAAACGCTGGCATACGTCGACACCATGGCGGCCGTGCGATACGCGCAATCGCAGGGCTACGACGACGTCATTTTCACCCACAAAGGCCTTTTGCTGGAAGGCTCCACGTCCTCGCTCATTACCGTCAAAGGCAAAAAGCTGCGCACCCCCAAAGCCAAAGGGATCCTGGAATCCACTACCCAACGCCGCGTATTTGACTACGCCGAAAAGCATGGGTGGAAGGTCAAACAGCGACCCATGGAATTGGAGCACATCCTCGGTGCAGATAGCGTGTGGCTGGTGAGCTCCTCTCGCGGACCGGTGCTGGTCACAGCAGTCGAGGAACACCCCACCAGTACACACAAGGCTGCAAATAAACAAGCCCTAGCGCTACTGAATGCAGCGCTAGGCTTCTAGCCAGCGAGAAACGACGACTAGCCGATAACGCGGCGTAGCTCGGCTGACATGTAGGGCTTCATCTCTCCGTCGATCAGTCGCTCGTCGACCCACCCCAGGTCAGCGGTCGGCATCAAACCATACAGGCGCTTGCCCGGGCCCAGCTTCTCAGGACCTGTTGCGGTCACCATGGTCGAGGAGCTCTCCAGCTGCCACGCCCGCTCATTGAAGGGCTCGCCGTAGAAAATCTCCACCGCGCCCAAAGAATTAACGCAGGTGAATTCGATTTCGTCCTTCTCGGAAATCCTCCAAAAGCCCTTCTCGCGGATTTCCTCCATGGAAGGATCGTGATTGCCCTCTTCGTCGAGCTTCCATTGGCGGGATTCGTAGCTCAAATAGTTGTGGCCATTGTGGGCAAAAATGAGCTCTTGGCCAAAGTTGAAGGCGCCGTGGATGGGGCTATCTGCCTGGCCTTCACCGCGCCATACGCCGACCAGGGGCAGCAGGGCCAGCAAACCGTCATGGAGGTTGGGGCCAAGGCGAAGGTTGGCGGTGTCATCCGGGACAGGCAGTTCACCCAGGCCAGGGATGTTTCGGCCGGCGGTTTCTTTGGCGATCTCCGCAGCCAAGTCGATGGCGGCGTTGGCGGCGCCGCTCAAGGGGGAACCGGGGGTGGTGGTGTTCTCGGAAGAATCAGTCATGGGCCCCAGTATAGTGCCCGGGGATTAACGCACTCCCACGGGAGACAACAGCTCTGGGCGGAATTGGACTTGCCTGAGTTCGCTGGAAATAAAAATCGATCCGCCGCCGCACACCACCTGGCTTGCCTGTTTGAGTAGAGGCAGGTCGCGACTGTCGACTGACCAGGTGAAAGAGTTCATGATTTTTGTGCGCACAGATTCTGGGTCTTGTGCCTGCTCCATGTCGGGGGAGTCGATGATCGACACCGGCCGCATAGTTATTTCAGCATTGTGAATGCGCAGGTCAACCAGGACAACCACGGGCTGGTCGAACCCGACGGGTGTGCCCTTCAATTGCGCCTGTGCCTGCGGCGAAGCCTGCGGGGAGATGTCCTTCGGATTGGTGATGTCCAGGTCGGTGATGCCCAACTGTGCACCCAGGGCCACCCCGTCGAGGCGCAGTGTACGTTTAGCGATCTCCACGTCCGCCCCGGTGTAGTCGCCGCTAAAAACCTGTTCGGGGGTCACTTCAATGGTGCGCAGCTCTGTGCGGGAGTTCATCATCCCGAACCCCGGAACATCCACGTCAAGGACTTCCGAGGACATCATTGGGATATCTCCGGTGGCCGCCGCAAGCAGGTAGGGGAAACCACCGATGTAGACCGCGGGCTCGACCTCCAGGTTGAAGGAATCCTCCAATTGGGTAGACAGGCGGTGTTCGAAGGTGGTTGAGATGCCCGTGTCGACCAACCAGCCGAGCGCGCCTAGGGCTGCGATGGACAGCAGGGCGATCTGGTATTTCTTCACGTTATTATTTGTACCCCATGCGCGACCGTGCCTACCCGCGCTACCCTGGTAAACCATGATGCCTGAAGCACTTTCACCCGATGTTTTTTCCAGCGGCGATGCGACTGTTCCGGTCGAGCAGATCCACGAGGTGCTGCGCAGAGTAGAGTTAACTGACGGTGTGGCATCGTTTAGTGAACAGTTTGTCCGCGAGCTCGATGAGCGCCGGGGCAACGCCACCGTGTACGTGTTGTCCACCCAGGGGCGTGTGATTGCTGCGGCCGTCGTCATGGAGGACGGGAACACTGAGGTTGTCCTCGATCCCCAATTTAGTGATGACGCCGCGACGCTCACCGAAGCGCTCATTGCACCGCATTCAGGTGGGTTGAAGCTGTGGGCCCACGGGGACATCGGCCCGGTGCGCGCCCTGGCCCAGGAAAAAGGGCTCGAGCCTTCACGAACGCTGCTGGTGATGTCCCTACCGGGGGCAGCCGCTGTGGAGCTTCCCTCACCCGAGTTTCCCGAGGGAGGATATGAGCTGCTGAACCTGGAACAATCCGTGCAACGCTACGGTCGCGACGTCATTATGAAACAGTGGTTGGATGTTAACAACCAGGCATTTTCTTGGCACCCAGAGCAAGGCGGCTGGGATGAGCAGCAGTTGGAACAAGCCATGGACACAGAGTGGTTCAACCCCGACGATGTGCTGATGCTGTGGCAAGACGCGACCTTGGTGGGCTTTCACTGGCTCAAGCGCCACAGTGATCATCGCGCGGAAGTCTATGTTGTGGGACTGGCTGATGCCGCCCGCGGTAAAGGTCTGGGCACGCCGCTGCTGACCGCAGGCATCGCGCACATGGTGGGCGGGGACCCCATGGTGGAGACAATCCTCTATGTGGAACAAGACAATAAAGCTGCCGTCAAGGCCTACGAAAACCTTGGGTTTGAGGTCATCGAAAGGCACGTCGTCTACCCGTATCAGAGCGTTTAGCAGGGCTTTTTAAAGTTCGTGGGAAGTTAACCTTTTGTTCACTTTCCCGCCGCCTGTCGGACACATCCGCCTTCTACATTGTGCAATACGCAGGCACCGGACGGCTGGGAAAAGCATCAAAATGGTCAATGTATGCGTTTCGCATACGTGCAAGCTTAGTGACTTCGGGGGGCGAAAAACTCATTTCACCCACTTATTGCCTAAGAATTTCGTAGGCTTTGTTTAATGGTTCAGCCACTGTTCTTTTCTCGTTCACCCTGACCCCAAACCTTTGAGTAATGAGCAACGACTATCGGCGCTAGGAGGCCCACCCGTGACCCCCAACGATGAGCACAGCAACGAGCACACCGTTCCACACCGATGGGAAGCAGACGTCGTGCTCTACGACGGCTCCGTAGCAGTCGTTCGCCCCGTCCACCCCGATGACGTCGACGCACTGAAAGCCTTTTACGGGCGCGTCAGCCCAGAGTCCAAGTACCTGCGCTTCTTCGGCGCACATCCGGAATTAGAAGACTCCGATATAGATGCATGGGTTAACGTCGACATGCATGACGCCGTCACACTCGTACTACTCGACAAGGAAGACATTGTCGGCACCGCCCGCTACGAACTCGTGCAGGCCTTCCTTCCCGAACGCGTCGGCGATGTCTCCTTCCTGGTCCAAGACGACCACCACGGCAACGGCGTAGCCAACATCCTGCTCGAACACCTAGCCCAAGCCGGCCGAGAATGCGGAATAACCAGGTTCTTCGCCGAAATGCTGCCCAACAATCGCACGATGGTGCAAGTATTTGTGCGCGCCGGGTACGAGCTCAAACCACAGTTCGCAGACGGCGTCATCGAAGTCAATTTCCCCATTGCCCCAACAGATCGCTCTTGGGAAGTGATGCTGCAGCGGGAGCACCGCAGCGAGGCCGCCGCAATCCGAAGGCTGCTCAACCCACGCAGCATCGCCATCGCGGGTGAACAATCACGCATGCAGACCTCCGCCGATTCCCTGACTGCCGGCGGTTTTCGCGGGCAGGTCCATGTTCTTACCACACCCGGGGCACAGGCCTCTGAGATGCTGCGGCAGCTCGCAGACCACGGCACAAGTGTTGACGTCGCGGTGGTGTCCTACCCAGAACCACCCGACACCCTGGACGCGATCATGCAGGCCGCAGCAGCATGCCAGGCCAAAGGCGTCGTGGTGTTGGCGCGCGGCCACAATCCAACACTGACCCCACAGGAAGCATCAGAGTTCGTCTCCCACGCACGTGCACACGGGCTGCGGGCTTTCGGGCCTGCATCCCTCGGCGTCATCAATACAGACGCGCAGGTACAACTGAACACCACACCGGCACCCATGCCGCGCACAGGCGCCGTGAGCATGTTCACTCAAACCGCAGGCATATCCACCCTGGTGTTGTCTCACGCCGTCGCCCGGGGTTGCGGCGTGCGCAGCTTCATAGCCTCAGGTTCGTTTGCAGACGTCACAGCAAACGACGTCATGCATTTTTGGATCGATGACGAGGACACGCGCATCTGTTTGCTATCACTCGACGCAATCGGAAACCCGCGAAAATTCTTCCGCGTCCTGCAACGCCTTGCGCTCGACAAACCCGTGGTCATTTTCGCCCCCTCGCGCGCACTGAACTCCGCAAAAGGGCACGGCTACCAACTGGAAAACAGCCCCTCCGCCCACCCCGCAATCATCGACGACATCATTGGACACGCCGGCGTAATGGTCGTCAGCAGGCGCGACGCCATGTTCGACATCGCACAAATCCTCGCCCGACAACCTCTACCCACCGGGCCGGAGGTCGTGCTGATCTCTAACTCCGTCGGTCTCAACGCGCAAATGGTGCAAGCCGCCTACCGCTTCGGCCTCGTGCCCGAATCCCGACCCGTCACCGACATCAACCCCGCAGGTGGGGTTGTCCGCGCAGCTCAGCACGCGGTTGAAGAAGGAAAAACAGTGCTCGCAGCAGTCGTGGAGATCAGCGAGCCATTGTTCGAAGAAGTCCAAGCGGGCCTGAGTGAACTCGCGGCACACAGCACAGCACCCGTCGTAGGTGTGTTCATCGGCTTCCGAACCCCAGAACAACTCCAACCACAGCTCAGCCCCGCAGGCCTCCACCCGGAACAACAAGGCCAGCTTCCAGTGTTCCCCGCTTATGCCGAAGCGCTCGAAGCTCTGGGTGCGATCGTGCGAAACCAAAGCAACCGAGCCACCCACCACGCCAGCGATAGCGAACCAGTTGTCACGGCGCACACCAAGCAAGCCAAAAAACTCATCGAGCAGCTCATCGAGGGCACGCCAACAGCCACCCCGGCGCAACTGTTGGACTGCTACGGCATCAACGCGCACACCGTAGTCGATGACATCGCCGATACCTACCCGCAACCAGTAATAATCATCCGCACAGTAGAAGACCCGGTGCTGGGCCCCATGACCGGGCTCATCCCGCGTGAAGTCACCTTCGATCTAACGAAGGAAGAAACCTGGCGGGTGCCGTCACGGCAGAAAACCGAAGCACTCAGCATGATCGCAGACATCTGCGGGCAGCACATCCACCCCGACGCAGCCGACGCCCTAGCGGACACCATCGTCCGGGCCTCCGTGATGAACGACGAACACGCAGCACTCGTCGACATGAACCTTGTGTGTGACCTGAACCAAGGCGACGTCATCGAAGCAAGCCTCGTGTGCTCGGCCGAACCCGCCTATCGCGAACAACTAGTCCGCAACCTTTAAGGAGTCCGCGATGAACACACGTCCACTTGTGCTCCACGACGACACCCTCGAGCGCTACAGCTTCGGCCCCGAGCACCCCATGGGGCCCGATCGTGTGCGCCTAGCGATGAAGCTCTCCGAGCATTTTGACCTGCTCGATCGCGTCGATATCGCCCCGGCACCAGCCGCAAGCGAAGACCTGTTGCTGCGCATCCACACCCCCGAATACCTCGAAGCACTTAAAGAAGGCCGCCCCCGGCCGGAATTCGGCATCGGCGACGACGACCACCCCCTCGCACCCAACCTGCACACCATCGCGCGACATGTTGTCTCCGGCACCGTCGAGGCAACCCGCGCAGTGTGGGAGGGGGAAGTGAAGCGGGCGGTCAACCTATCCGGAGGGCTGCACCACGCAGGGCCCAGCAAACAAAGCGGTTTTTGTACTTTTAATGACGCCGCGGTGGCGATTTCTTGGTTGCTGGATCACGGTGCCACACGGATCGCCTACGTCGACCTTGACGCACACCACGGTGATGGGGTGGAACAAGCCTTTTGGGATGACCCCAGGGTGCTGACCATCAGCGTGCACGAATCCGGGCTCTATCTCTTCCCCGGCACAGGGTTCGCCAACGATATTGGTGGGCCGCACGCGGCCGGGACCGCAGTCAACGTGGCCATGCCCAAAGGCACCTCCGACATCGACTGGCTGTACGCGGTGCACGGGATAGTTCCACCGCTGCTGCAAAAATTCCGACCCGAGATCGTGATCACGCAGCACGGTGCGGACGCGCACAGGCGTGACCCCCTCACAGACCTCGACGTCAGCGTCGATGCCTTGGCTAAGGCCTACCGTTCGATGTCTCGCTGGGCGGACCGATTCTGCGGCGGCAAATGGGTGGCAATCGGTGGGGGAGGCTACCAGCGTGATTCCGTTGCACGCACCTGGACCCACCTTGTGGCAGCGATACTTGGGGAAAAGCTTGACCCCGAAGCACCCATGCCAGGGTGGTGGGCAGATGAGGCCCGCTGCGAAACCTCTGACACCATTGGCGACATCGGCGCCCGCAATGTGCTCAAGGAATACCACCCAGAGAGGGTCTTAAGCGACAACCCCTGCGGCCCCATCGTCGCCACGTCGCGGGCTATCTTCCCCTACTGGGGGCTCGTGCCCTACCACTAGAAAAGGCAGTGCCTGCAGCATTGCAGGCACTGCCTTTGACCCACGCCTGGGCTGAGCTTTAGCCACACCCCGAGGCCGCTAGGAACTTAACGAGGAGGCATGCGCAGCGCACCATCCATGCGGATAGTTTCGCCATTGAGGTAGGGGTTATCCGCCAAAGACTTCACCAACTGGGCATATTCTTCCGGCTGCGCCATCCGTTTCGGGAAAGGCACCAGGGCTTCCAACGCCTCACGGAACTCCTCGGTGATGCCAGCCATCATCGGAGTCGTCACAATGCCCGGGGCGATGCTGTTGACACGAATACCCTTCGACGCCAGGTCGCGGGCGGCAGAAATGGTCAACGCATGCACCCCGCCCTTGGACGCCGCGTAGGCAGCCTGCCCCATCTGCCCTTCGAAGGCAGCCACGGATGCCGTCGTTACGATCAAGCCGCGCTGCCCATCCGCATCCACAGGCTCCTGCTCCGCCATCACCGCCGCAGCGGCCTGCATCACGTTGAATGTACCCGTGAGGTTCACCGCCAACGTGGTGGAAAAGAGCTCACTCGAATGCCCCAGAATTCTCTTACTCGGGCAAATACCTGCACAGGTCACCGCGAGACGTAGAGGCGCAGCCGCAGCAGCAGTAGCCACAGCCTCCTGCACCGCCGCATGATCGGTCACATCCGTGGCGATAAACCGAATACCCTCCGGCGCAGTATCGCAGACCTTATCAATACCTGCCTCAAGATCCAGACCAAACACCTGCACACCCGCATCAGCCAACATCGCAGACGTCGCGGCACCCAACCCGGATGCCGCACCCGTCACGACAGCAGAAACCCCCGCGGCGTCATCAAGCAAAGAACGAACACTCACAACAAAACCCCTTTCCCTAAACAAACGCCGATACGCCGGTCACAGCGCGGCCAACAATCAGGGAGTTGATCTCATACGTGCCCTCGTAGGTGTAGAGGATCTCCACGTCGTTAAAAAGCTTGGACAATTCGAAATCCGTGAGGATTCCATTGCCGCCACCCATCGCGCGAGCAAGGGAAGCAGACTCGCGGGCAAAACGGGTAGCCGTAGCCTTCGCCAACGCAGCATGCGGCATATCAAAACCACTGTTTTCCTGCAGCCACGCCACCTGCGCGAGCATCGAGATCGACGCCGCAGCATTGCCCACCATGCGGGCCAACTGCTCCTGGACCAGCTGGAACTTCGCCAACTTCTTGCCAAACTGATCGCGGGTGAGCACGTAATCGCGTGCGCGTTCGAAGATCGCCAACTGCACGCCAGCAGCCTGCCAGCCCACCCAAGCACGAGAGTTCCGCAGCATCACATTGGTGCCGGCGAAAGTCGTTGCGCCGGGCAAAAGCGCGGCATGGGGGACGAGGACATTGTCGAATCCGAGGTCTGCGTTTTGCATGATGCGAAGACCCATCTTGCGGGAAATCTTCGTCTTCGACACACCGTCGCGGTCGAGTTCAACGATGAATCCCTTGACGTGGTTATCGTCGACGTCGCGGGCGAACACCACAGCGAAATCGGCGAAGGTGCCGCCGCCGATCCAGCGTTTGGAACCAGTGATCACCCAGCCGTCCTCGGTGCGCTTAGCGGTGGTTGCCAGGCCGCCGGCGATATCGGAACCGTGGTCAGGCTCGGTCAACGCGAAGCAGCCGACCTTGGTGAAGTTGCGCAGACCGTCGAGCCAGGTGTTTTTGTGCTCCTCTGAGCCGAGTTGATCGATTGCACCAACCACGAGTTCGTTGTGGATACCGACGAGCGCAGACAGAGAGACGTCTGCGCGGGTGACTTCAGCGTAGAGCAGGCCTTTGAGCAGTCGGGAAAAGCCGGACAATTCGATTTCGCCCAGGCCGTATTCGGCTAGTTTGGGCAATAGCTCGAAGGGGAATTCTTCGCGGTCCCAGTAGGGGCCGACGACTGGGCGGATCTCGGTTTGGAGGAAGTTACGGACTTTGTGCAGGTGTGCGCGCTCTTCCTCGGAGAGCAGGCGCTCGACTTCTAGGATGTCCGCGTTGGGGAAAGGCACGTTTGCAAGGAGCTCGGTGTTGATGGGGGAGTCCGCGAGCGGTGCTGCGGCGTGGGGGCCTGGGAATGGGGCGTGATCGTCGTTCATCGCGTGTGACCGTCCTTTTCGTTTGGGTAACTGCGCGCGGTGTTCATCCGTTCGGCAGTCTGTGTGGGCTGTCGTGGTTGCAGTGTACAAGCGAATCAGCATTCATGTGTCTGAAAGCACAGTGGGTACCCCCAGTGGGGGCACTCACTTTAAATTTTTTCAGTGATCGCAAGCGCAATGTGTTGACGGCCACTACACTGTGAGCCACGCGTCACACTTTGGAAGGGAGTCTTAATGACCGCGCATACGATGAACCCCACGAACCCCACGACACAGAAATTCAAGGAGGTCCGCGACAAGCTCATTGAGCTGCGCGAAGATTACGACGCCGCCCGCGACTACTTCGAGTGGCCCCGTTTTGAAGAATTCAACTTTGCCCTCGACTGGTTTGATCACCTCGGCACAGACCCCGAGACCAAGGACAACGAAGCGCTCGTTATCTCCGAGATGGACGGCAGCGAAACACGACGCACGTTTGCGGAGTTGTCCGCACGTTCCGGGCAGCTAGCCAACTGGTTGGCCAGCGTTGGCGTCAAGCGAGGCGACCGCGTGATGCTCATGCTCAACAACCAGGTCGAGCTGTGGGAAACCATGCTCGCTTGCATTAAGGGAGGCTTTGTCCTCAACCCGGCGACCGCCATGCTGGGCCCTGCGGACTTGGCTGACCGCACCGAACGCGCAAATATCTCCTGGGTTGTTGCCAACCCCGAGGACGCGGAAAAGTTCGGGGCGGTGCCGGGTGACTTCACCGTGATTCAGGTGGGTCAAGAGCCGCCGGCGCAGGATGGGCACCCCACACTCGCCTACGACGATTCCTTCAACGCGCCCGTGGAGTTCACTCCTTCCCAGCCGACCAAGGCGGATGAGATGCTGCTGCTGTACTTCACCTCGGGTACCACCTCGAAAGCGAAGCTGGTGGAGCACACCCACACCTCCTACCCTGTGGGACACCTGTCCACCATGTACTGGATCGGCCTAGAACCCGGTGATGTGCACCTTAACGTGGCGGCACCCGGCTGGGCTAAGCACGCATGGTCGAATTTTTTCGCTCCGTGGATTGCTGGAGCCACTATCTTCCTGTACAACTACGCCCGTTTCGACGCCGCGGCTCTGATGGCGAAGATGGATGAAGAAGGCGTGAGCTCTTTCTGTGCGCCCCCAACGGTGTGGCGCATGCTGGTGCAGGCCGATCTGAGCCGATTGAAAACCCCTCCAAAGAAGGTGGTTGCTGCTGGTGAACCACTGAATCCCGAGCTAATTTCGGTGGTCGAAAAGTCGTGGAAGACAACCATTCGAGATGGCTTTGGACAGACAGAGTCGAGCGTCCAGATCGCTAACTCCCCGAGCCAGCCTTTGAAGCCTGGATCTATGGGTCGGCCGTTGCCGGGAATGGACGTGGTGTTGATTGATCCCGCGACCGATGAGATCGGCGACCATGGCGAGATCTGCCTTCGCCTGGATCCTCGTCCCGTCGGCCTGACCCCGGGCTACTACGGCGACGAGGCCAAGAATGCGGAAACCTTCCGCGACGGCTTCTATCACACAGGTGACATTGCAGAGCGGGACGAAGACGGCTACCTCACCTACATTGGTCGCTCCGACGACGTCTTCAAGGCATCTGACTACCGATTGTCTCCGTTTGAATTGGAGTCCGTGGTGATTGAGCATCCTGCGGTTGCTGAGGTTGCGGTTGTGCCGTCTCCCGACCCCTTGCGTCTTGCTGTGCCCAAGGCCTATGTCGCTTTGGCGCCGGGGCACGAGCCGACTGCGGAGGTTGCCGAATCTATTCTGAAGCACTGCCGCGAGGGGCTGGCTCCCTACAAGCGCATCCGTCGTCTTGAGTTCTTTGATCTTCCGAAGACGGTGTCTGGCAAGATTCGTCGCGTTGAGCTACGCAAGCGCGAAGACGTTATCCATGCGGAGGACCAAGGTGCTAACAAGGCTGGCACGGAGTTTGCAGACAGCGACTTCCCGAGCCTGCGTGGCTAGGGCCGAAGGGCGCACGTTGGTGTTGTAGCTACGGCAAGTCACAGAGGCTACAACTGGCAGCGCCCCGCCTTCGCGAGTACAGCATGTACTGCGACGGCGGGGCGCTTGTGTGTGCACTAAGCAGCGTGTGTTTTAGCGGTGCTTGAACTCGGCTTCGCGCTTGTCGACGAAGGCAGACATGCCTTCCTTCTGGTCCTCGGAGGCGAACACAGAGTGGAAGACACGACGCTCGAAGTTGATGCCCTGGGCCAGGGGCATCTCGTAGGCTGCGTTGACGACTTCCTTGACCATTACGCCCGCCACCTTCGACTTGGACGCAATGGTTTCAGCCGTCTTCAGCGCTTCATCCAACAGCTCGTCGTTGGCCACGACACGGGAGACCAGGCCGGAGCGCTCAGCTTCCTCGGCTCCCATCATGCGGCCGGTTAGGCACATCTCCATGGCCTTGGATTTGCCAATAGCGCGGGTCAGTCGCTGGGAGCCGCCCATGCCGGGGATGACACCTAGGTTGATTTCTGGCTGGCCAAACTTGGCTGACTCGGAGGCGATGATGATGTCGCACATCATGGCGAGCTCGCAGCCACCGCCCAGCGCGTAGCCGGACACTGCCGCGATTATGGGGGTCTTGACCCTGGTGAAGTTTTCCCAGTGGGCGAAGAAGTTCGACATGTACATCTCGGTCGCGGATTGGCTAGACATTTCCTTAATGTCTGCGCCTGCGGCGAAAGCTTTTTCACTGCCGGTCAGAACAATGCAGCCCACACCGGTGTCACCGTCTAGTTCGCCGGTTGCCTGGACCAGCTCCTCCATGGTCTGGCTGTTCAAGGCGTTCAGTGCCTTCGGACGGTTCAGGGTGATTAGTGCGACGCGTCCGCGGCGTTCGATGAGGATGTTCTCAAAAGTGCTCATGTATTAGTCCTTATTTATCGGGATTTATCGAGTGTTGGGTTGTGGCGATTTGATGGTTTTAGGGTGCTTCCAGTAGCAATGCTTCGCCTTGCCCACCGCCGCCACACAGGCCGATGCCTGCGCGTGTAGCGCGTCCCGAGTTCAGCGCATGTGCTGCGTGGACGGCCAGGCGCGCGCCACTGGCTCCGATGGGATGCCCCATGGCGATGGCTCCGCCATCGGGATTGATGACGCCGCCCCTGCCGAGCGCCCCAAGCATGCGGCCGGAGTGCACGACGACGTCAGCGAACGCTTCGTTGATTTCGATCATGTCGAGGTCTTCGGCCAGCCAGCCTTGCCGGGATAGTGCCTGGTTGATGGCGTTGCCGGGTTGCGCTTGGAGGCTTGCGTCCGGTCCGGCGACCTGTCCGTGGGCGCGTAGTACTGCCAGCGGTTGGAGTCCGTGCTCGTCAGCGTAAGCCCGGGTGCACATCACTACTGCCGCTGCGCCATCGGAAATCTGGGAGGCGTGTGCTGCGGTGAGTACGCCGTCCGGGTTGAATGCGGGGCGCAGCTTCTGCAAGGCTTCCACGGTCATGCCTTCGCGGATGCCTTCGTCGCGCTCGACAATGGTGTCACCCTTTCGTCCGCGGACGGTCACGGGCGCGATTTCTTGATCGAAGACGCCGCGTTCCCAGCCGGATGCCGCGTTGTTGTGGGAATCCACAACGCAGGAGTCACGCTCTGACGCGTCGACTGGGTAGGTGTCCAGGTATTCTTCGGTGAGCACTCCCATGGAGATCCCGGTGCCTGCGTCACTGAGGCCGTCGACTTCCATGTGGTCGGCTAGTTGGGTGGCGCCGTATTTTGTGCCGCTGCGTGAGCCTTTGAGCAGGTGTGGTGCTTGGGACATTGATTCCATGCCTCCGGCGACGACAACCTCGGCGTCTCCTAGTCGCAGCATTCTCGCGGCGTCAATAATTGCGGTGAGTCCGGAGAGGCAGACTTTGTTGACCGTGACGGTGTGGGCCTTACGGGGGATGCCGGCGCCCAGGGCTGCTTGTTTGGTGGGGTTTTGTCCGGCACCTGCCTGGAGCACCTGGCCCATGATGACGGCGTTGACCTCGGTGGGGTCTACATGCGCTTGTTCGAGTGCGCGGGCGATGGCGGTGCTGCCCAGCTCTGTGGCGGGAACTGATGATAGTGCCCCCAGAAGTCGGCCGATGGGGGTGCGTGCTGCCCCAACAATGATGACGTCGCGGGGGGTGCGTGCTGCCCCAACAATGATGACGTCGCGGGGGGTGCTGTTGTGCTCTTGGGGTGGGGTCACGAGGGTCTCCTGGTGTGAAACGGGGTGTGCCAGTACCGCACATACTACAGAGGCTCTGTGACCGCCGCCACGGATGGGAGAAAGTGTACCCCCGCTAACGGTGCGAGATTGGTCGGGCGCTATCCGCCGGAGTGCATGATGTCGGCGCCTTCGGGAACGGACTCATCCTCCGGATCATCCAACCAACCTTCCGGCAAAACAACCTTGCCCGGGGAACCCTGGCGGCCGCGGGGACCTTCCGCATCGTCAGCTACCGCTGTCGAATCGGACAATGGGGCGAGGATGTCTGCGAGCTCGTCCAACGTCTTCACCCCAGACAGGGCGCGCCGAACATCTCCACCGACCGGGAATCCACGCAGGTACCAGCCAGAATGCTTGCGCAAATCCCGGCAACCTTTTTTCTCCCCATCGTGGGCCACTAGAAGCTCCGCATGGCGCTGAATAATCCTGGTGACCTCACCCAATGTGGGCTCTGGCGGAATGGGTAGCCCCTGAAGCTGAGCTGACAAAGCGGCAAAAAGCCACGGCCGTCCCAAGCAGCCGCGCCCAATGACCACACCGTCGCAGCCGGTCTGGGACATCATTTTCGCGGCGTCATCAGCGGCAAAAATATCCCCATTGCCCAGTACGGGAAAGTCCTCGCCGGCGTGCTGCACCATATGCTCCTTCAGGCGCGCGATCTCGTCCCAGTGCGCCGTGCCCGAATAGCGTTCGGCAGCCGTGCGTGCATGCAATGCAACGGCTGCCGCACCCTGCTCTGCCGCGATGCGCCCTGCATCGAGGTGGGTATGGTGCTCGGCGTCAATCCCAACCCGAAACTTCACGGTCACGGGAATATCGGTTCCCTCGGTTGCCTTGACTGCGGCCGCAACAATGTTGGCGAACAAGCGACGTTTATAAGGCAGAGCGCTGCCGCCTCCGCGACGGGTGACCTTCGGAACCGGACAACCAAAGTTCATGTCGATGTGATCAGCGAGGTTTTCTTCCACGATCATCTTCGCGGCCTCGTAGGTCCAGTGAGGATCCGTGGTGTAGAGCTGAAGAGAGCGCGGATCTTCGTCCGGGGCGAAGGTCGTCATGTGCATTGTTTTTTCATTGCGCTCGCACAAGGCGCGTGCCGTGATCATTTCGCACACGTACAGACCGGCGACACTGCCCATTTTCTCCCGTTCGAGTTCGCGGCACAGCGTGCGGAAAGCAACATTGGTCACGCCGGCCATGGGGGCGAGGACGACTGGGGAGTTCAGGCTCAAAGATCCGATCTTTAACACCTGGTCATTCAATCCCACCTGCAGGGTCAACGGCAACTTAATCGACAGGATGTAAGGTGGCGTCGAAACTACCCTAATGGGGGTGGTTTGGGAGTAATTAGTGGATGTGTGCAGCGGGTTTTGAGGGGTTATTGCCCTTATATGGCAGATCGGGGGGGATTGCTCTATTGTGGTGGTCGTAACGCAGGTGTTGATGGGTAGGTAACATCACACCGACGCGGGTGTTAGGTCACGCCTGGCACCTTTTTTAAAAACTCTGAAGGAGAATTAGATGTCTGATCGCATCGCTAATGCCACCCTGCGCGGCAAAGTCATGTCTGCCCAGGAAGCCGCACAGTTTGTCAACAACAACGACAACGTCGGCATCTCTGGCTTTACCGGTTCCGGCTACCCCAAGGTACTGCCGACCGCCATCGCAGAGCGCGCTAAGGAAGCACACGCTCGCGGTGACGAATACATGATCAGCCTCTTCACCGGCGCATCCACCGCTCCCGACTGCGACGGTGTCCTCGCCGAGGCTGACGCCATCAAGTTCCGCACCCCCTACCAGTCGGATCCGATCCTTCGGAACAAGATCAACGACGGCACCACCTTGTACATGGACTACCACCTCTCCGAGTCCGGCATGTACGTCCAGCAGGGCTTCTTCGGCAAGATGGACGTCGCCATCGTCGAGGCCGTCCGCATCACTGAAGAAGGCCACATCGTTCCTTCCTCCTCCATCGGTAACAACGTTGAGTACCTTGACGCCGCGGACAAGATCATCATCGAGGTTAACACCTGGCAGTCTGAAGAACTCGAAGGTATGGCCGACATCTACCGCATCGCCGCGCTGCCGAACCGCCAGCCGATTCCGATCACCGAAGCTGGCCAGCGCATCGGTACCACCTACATCGACATTGACATCAACAAGGTTGTTGCCGTTGTCGAGACCGATGCCGCCGACCGCAACGCACCCTTCAAGCCGATCGATGACCAGTCCAAGCAGATCGCTGGACACTTCCTTGACTTCCTCGAGGGTGAGGTTCGCGCTGGCCGACTGACCTACGACGGCTACGTCATGCAGTCCGGTGTCGGTAACGTCCCGAACGCTGTGATGAGCGGCCTGCTCGATTCCAAGTTCGAGAACATCAGGGCCTACACCGAGGTCATCCAGGACGGCATGGTCGACCTGATCGACGCAGGCAAGATGACTGTCGCCTCCGCCACCGCATTCTCCTTGTCTCCGGAGTACGCAGGGAGGATGAACCGCGAGGCCGCTAAGTATGCCAAGTCGATCATCCTGCGCCCGCAGCAGATCTCCAACCACCCCGAGGTTGTGCGTCGCCTAGGCTTGATCGCTACCAACGGCCTCATCGAGGCTGACATCTACGGCAACGTCAACTCCACCAATGTCGTTGGCTCCCGCATAATGAACGGTGTCGGAGGTTCCGCAGACTTCACCCGCAGCGCCTACATCTCCTCCTTCATCACCCCCTCGGATGCCAAGGGCGGTGCGATCTCCGCGATCGTTCCTATGGTCTCTCACGTCGACCACACCGAGCAGGACGTCAAGGTTGTTATCACCGAGTACGGCTACGCCGACCTCCGTGGCCTAGCACCTCGCCAGAAGGCCGAGAAGATGATTGCCCTGGCGCACCCGGACTACCGCCCGATGCTGCAGGACTACTACGATCGCGCCTTGGCTGCCGCCAAGGAAGGCAAGATCATGCAGACCCCGCATCTGTTGGACGAGGCTCTTTCCTTCCATCAGCGCTTCAAGGAGACCGGCAGCATGAAGCTGTCCTAGGGCCTCCTAGAACCCGCACGCAGCGTGTAGTTGCGTGGTAATAGCCCGGGTGCTGGCGTGTTATTCGCCGGGCCCGGGCTTGAGTTTTATCCGATTGTGATCTACGTCGGCATCCGTGCTAAGATATTCAGCCGTTGGGCCTTTAGCTCAGTTGGTAGAGCTACGGACTTTTAATCCGCAGGTCGTGGGTTCGAGCCCCACAGGGCCCACAAATGTGATGTCTCGGAACATGCTTGACAGCATGTTCCGAGACATCTTTTTTGGTTTTCACTGGGGCGATGGGCTGCCGGTGGGGTGGCCCAGTGGGGTGGGTGTGTGCAAATATCGGGTGGAGCGGCCGCCTTTTCTTGGCGACCTGGGGAAATAGACGGTGTGGTGCCCGCGCACCCGATATTTGTGCACGTTTCCGTGTCCGCGTCGGGGCGGGAATCGGCCGCTGTAAACAGCTTAAGATGCGGGCCAGAAACGTTAACAACCTGCGCGTTTGTTGCTTTATTGATGCTGGGCTATAGTGTTACAAGCTGCTTAACGCAGTAGTGCTCCCATCGTCTAGGGGCCTAGGACACTGCCCTTTCACGGCAGCGACACGGGTTCGAATCCCGTTGGGAGTACTCAGTCTTTGGGCCACGCATGAACAGTGCGTGGCCCAAAGATCGAAATAAAGAATATGGCCCTGTGGCGCAGTTGGTTAGCGCGCCGCCCTGTCACGGCGGAGGTCGCGGGTTCAAGTCCCGTCAGGGTCGCAATTTGCCCGGTGCTTAACAATAGTTAAGCACCGGGTTTTTGTATGTGTGGAAACACTGCAGTTTTCGCATTTCCTCGAGCCTTCCTGCTCGCAATCTGCTGGCGCAAAAATGATGACTGAGCAGTCAATTTGATCGTTTCAGTGTTGCTGTGTAAGCTATCAACTCGTGCGATAGTGCGGTGTCTCACCACACAAGCGCACTGCTTTTAGCAAGGCCCTGTGGCGCAGTTGGTTAGCGCGCCGCCCTGTCACGGCGGAGGTCGCGGGTTCAAGTCCCGTCAGGGTCGCGTAACATTTTTTGTTACGGCCAGATAGCTCAGTCGGTAGAGCGTCCGCCTGAAAAGTGGAAGGTCGCCGGTTCGATCCCGGCTCTGGCCACAATAAATCCCCGGAGTAAACATACTCCGGGGATTTTTTCGTTGATCCCATCTAGCCTTCCCCGATGAGCTCCTCGGGCCTCGAGACCACCCGGCCGAGGGCGGCAGAGACAGCGGGTGCCCACGGCAGCTCCAACCGCGCTGTGCGCATCAACGCGGCGTCACCAAGAATGTCCTCCTTAGGCCCCACAACCACCTGACCGTCATGGATCACCGCAGCGGTCTCGGAGAACGCATACGCCAAGTTGACGTCGTGGGTGGACAACACAACCGCTGTGCCTTGTTCGTGTAGGCGCTCAAGGGTTCGCAGCAGCTGGCGGCCGCCAGCTGGATCCAACCCGGCCGTGGGCTCGTCGAGCAGCAGCACTTCAGGCCGCATCGCCAGCGCACCTGCGAGAGCCACACGCTTGCGCTGACCGTAGGACAGTTGATGCGGCACGCGTTCAGCCAGATCGCTGATTTCTGCGGCGTCCATCGCTGCGTCCACGCGTGTGCGCACCTCGTCCTCATCGAGGCCCTGGTTGACTGGCCCGTAGGACACGTCAGCAGCCACCGTCATGGCAAAGAGTTGGTCGTCTGGTTCCTGCAACACCAGCTGTACCCGCCGGCGGACAGTGTCGCGCCCCTTACGGGAATAGCTAAAAGCAGTGTCGTCGAGGAGCACACGGCCTTCGGTGGGTTTCCACGCGCCAGCCAGTAGTCGGAACAATGTGGACTTCCCAGCACCGTTGGCCCCGAGCAGAGCGATCCGATCGCCACGGTTGATAGCGAGGTTGACGTCGCGGAGTACAGGTGGACCGTCGAAGTGTGCGAAAGACACACCCTCGACGCGGAGGATTTCTGTGGCGTCTAGCCCCATAGTTGCGCTCCTTTCAGCCCTATGACCATAACGAGGGCGAGAATGATGATGCTGCCGACAATGTTGCGGGTGCGCACGGGGCGCGCGACTGTCAACGTGCGGTAGCACGCGGCGTCAGCACGCAATTCGAGACCTTCCTGCATCGCTCGGGCTCGGGCGAACGCGATCACGAACAGAGCGGCGATTTGATGTGCAGAACTGCGCAGCCACCGGCGCTTGTTGGTGTGGCCGAGGCGTTGGGCTTGGGCCTGCCACATAGTGCGGGAGGTTTCTACCAACTGACTCGACATCCGGTAGGTGAGCATGGTGACGTGCACGATGGATTCAGGCACGTGGATGCGTCGGAACCACAGTAGTTGTTCACTCATCGGCGTGGTGAGGGCGAATAACATGGTGGCGCTCATGCCGACGATGGAGCGTCCGAGGACGGTTGCTGCGTCAGTAAGGCCACCGTCGATGCGTTCGATCCCATGCGTGGTGATCGTGGCTACCAGTGGGAAGATTCCCAGGATGATGAAGGTTGCAGGTGCTGCAACGAGCGCACCATAGAGTTTCCAGGGGACCTGCGCGCGTGCTGCCGCCACGAGGATGATCACCCCGATGATCGGTAGGGCGGGTAACGGCGGGAGTGCTATGGCGAGAACAAGCAGACCCAGGATCAACAAGGCTTTTTCACCTACGTTGACTTGGGCCCATGGGCTTGTTGACGCCGCGATTTCCAAAGGGTTCATGGTTGTTGCGGCCTTAGCGGACTACTGCGTTTTTAGGCGCTGGTGGTGTCCGTGGGTGCGGCAAGTTCGCGTTCTGCGCGGCTGCGGCCCTTGTAGTTACCGAGGGCGTAGCCGACGAGGCCCGCACCGAGTGCTGCCTGGAGTGCGAAGAGGCCGGATTCGACCTCGCCCGGAAGTTCGCCGACGATGGAATCGAACCAGGGTTCGTAGTCGGGGTCTTGTTCTTCGACGACGGCTTCTGCACCGTCATCGGTTCCGCCGAAGGCTTCTTCCTTTCCGTCGGTCTTGACAAAGAACATGGGGAAGGCGGCGATGAGTGCGGTGAGGGCGATCAAGCCCCACACCAGCAGGGGATTGGTTTTGTTGTTGTTCATTGGGTGCTCGCTTTGCTGTATCTGTTTTTAGGCTGCGGGTGCTGCTGCGGGGGTAGCTGCTGTGAGTTCGGATTTTTTGAGGACTCCGAGGGTGAGCAGATCGCGGGCAGCGGTGGTGCGCATTGCGAAGAAAACGAGCACGGTGACGATGCCTTCGGCAAGGGCGAGGGGCACCTGGGTGGGGGCGTAGAGCAGGAGGAAGTTCGACCATGCGCTCCAGAAGCCGTTTGCGTGGTGGGCGAGTGCCAGCTGGGTTGCGGTGACACAGTAGGTGGAGAAATCACCGAGAACTGCGGCGAAGAAGATTGCCCACGATGCCGGCAGGTGTGCGCCGCGCATTCCGCGCCACACTCCGTAGGCTACCCATGGGCCGACGATCGCCATGGAGAAGATGTTGGCACCCAGGGTGGTCAGGCCGCCGTGTGCCAGTAGGAGTGCTTGGAACAGCAGCACGATGCCGCCGAGCAGTGCCATCACTGGGGGCTTGAACAGGACGGCGCCGAGGCCGGTACCGGTTGGGTGAGAAGAAGAGCCTGTAACGGAGGGCATCTTAATGGCGGAGAGCACGAAGCTGAATGCTCCGGCTGCGCCGAGGAGGAGGCCGGTTTCGGGCTTTTCTTTGAGTTGCTTGTTGACTGCGTAGGCGCCGTGGATGACGAAGGGGGCGGACGCTGCGGCCCATCCGACGCAGTGCATGGCAGGTAGGAAGCCTTCTGCAATATGCATGAGAGGTTGCCTCTTTTCTGGAACTTATGTGGCTCGTCACCTCGCGAGCCGTGGTTATAAGGCGTGTTGGTTGCAGGTGTCCTGGCTTGCCCGGCTGTGGTGTGACCTCGGACCCTTCCCGCCTCCAGGTGGTGGGGCAGTGGGTGTGTCGACGCGGCGTCGTTGAAACGTGCGGGGCTTACAGTGGCGAGGGCCGCTGCCGACTGGCGCCCGGTTGTAGGGCCGGAGCGTTCGGCATTCCCTGTTGTGCCAACGGCTAAAATCTACCAGATGAGGGCGGGTGGTGGAGAATTCATTGGCCTGCATGCTGGGACAATATGCCTGTGCTACCCCCGTGAGGGCCTAAAAGTAGACTGACTAGTACGGCCGATTAGTGACCGATCTGTCTATATATGGTGTAGGCTGTCCACTATGGCTGAAAAGATCCTCAACAACATCACCGAGACCATCGGGTCCACCCCCCTGGTCCGACTCAACACCATCACCGAAGGCATCGACGCCGAAATTCTCGTCAAATTGGAGTTCTTCAACCCTGCGAACAGCGTCAAAGATCGCATTGGCAATGCGATTATTGACGCCGCGGAGGCCGATGGATCCCTGAAACCTGGCGGCACCATCGTTGAAGCGACGTCAGGAAATACAGGTATCGCGCTAGCAATGGTGGGCGCAGCGAAGGGCTACAACGTGGTGCTCACTATGCCCGAGACCATGTCGATGGAACGTCGCATCATGCTGCGGGCATACGGTGCGGAGATCATCCTCACCCCGGGGCCCGCTGGTATGCAGGGCGCAGTGGATAAGGCTGATGAAATCGTGGCGGAACGTGACGGTGCTATCTTGGCCCGCCAGTTTGCTAATCCCGCCAACCCCGCGATCCACCGTGCGACCACCGCGGAGGAAATCTGGGAAGACACCGATGGAAACGTCGACATTTTTGTCGCCGGCTTCGGTACCGGCGGAACAGTCACTGGCGTCGGCAGCGTGCTGAAGGAGCGTCGTGAAGGGGTGCAGGTCTACGGTGTGGAGCCCGAAGCATCAGCGCTGCTGACCACGGGGAAAGCTGGTCCCCACAAGATTCAGGGCATTGGTGCGAACTTCATTCCCGAGGTGCTCGACCGGGGGATTCTGGACGAGGTCCTGACTATCAGCAACGAAGATGCCATTGCTGCATCACGCAAACTTGCCGCAGACGAAGGCATCCTTGGTGGCATCTCCACCGGTGCTAACATTGCCGCCGCACTGGAGTTGGCGAAGCGCCCGGAGAACAAGGGCAAGCGTATTGTTACCATCGCGTGCGACTACGGCGAGCGCTACGTGTCTACCCCTCTGTTTGAGGATATCCGCGCAGAATTCTAAAGTTTCTGTATGTTTCGATCCGTCAGGCTTCCCCGTCCGCTGCACCTACTCGCCTCGATTGTGGGTGCGGTGCGCGAAGACCTAGACAATGCACGTGATAATGACCCGGCTGCACGTGGCGCTGTAGAAAACGCCATCGTGTATTCGGGTCTGCATGCTATTTGGATGTATCGGATCGCGCACGCGCTGTGGGTGCGGGGTATCAAGGGGCCGGCCCGTGTTATTTCCCAGCTTGCGAGGTTTCTGACCGGGGTAGAGATCCATCCCGGGGCGACGATCGGCAGGCGCTTTTTTATTGACCACGGCATGGGTGTTGTGGTGGGGGAGACCGCCGAGATCGGCGATGGCGTGATGCTGTACCACGGGGTGACGCTCGGTGGGCAGGTGTTGACGCAGACGAAGCGGCACCCAACGCTGTGTGACAATGTCACTATTGGCGCCGGGGCAAAGGTGTTGGGGCCGATCACTATTGGCGCTGGTAGTGCGGTGGGGGCGAATGCTGTGGTGACTAAGGACGTGCCCCCGGGACATATCGCTGTTGGTATTCCTGCTTCTTCTCGTCCCCGTAAGGGCGAGGAAGTGCTGAAGTTGGTGGATCCGGACCGCTATGTTCCCTGCTCCACTTTGGAGGATTAGCTTTAGCGCGCGTCTGGTGGGTGGTTGAGTGCCCGCGGGGCAGGGGGAATCAATTCCAAAAAATTTTTGCGATCTAATGACGCCGCGTTGATGTGTTGCGGTGGGTGCGTTGTTGCCGGGTATCAGTATGAGCCGCAGACACCGGTAAGGAGGCGGACCCGCCGTCACAGTGCCATCGTGAGGGGGCAATGTGTGGCATGCACGGGGCGTCACTATTAAATTTTTTGGCTCGCACATTTCTTCCCGTGTGTGCCTGTCCGCGGGCATCAGCCGGGCCGCCTGTGGCCGTGTTTGTGGTTAAAGGGCGGCACAACATGGAGGTATCGGACTTTCGTGTTGTTTAGACACGATTACCGTTGCGGGACAGTCCCGGATTTGCACCGGGTTCCCTCGACTATCGGGCGCTGTTTGGCGCTCAATTATGTTGCTCATGTTGCTACAGCAGATTGTAGTCATTCCAGGCGCCCAAATAAAGGTGACTTTTTTCACATGAAGGGGCCTTGTTGTGAGGTTGGGATGGCGTAGTGATCCGAGACTTGCCTGAAATTTACCTGAGAACAGGGGGTGTGGTGCTAGGGGGTGAACATGCCGATTACATGGGCATATATGTCCGTTCGGTCATTCTAGGGGTAGTAGGACTGCTGTAGGGGTGGGGTGTGGAGGGGTAAAACGGGCATTGCTGGCGAACAATCGGGCATCTGGAAACGGCTCCTTTACCCCCGGAGTTGGTTTATACTCAACGTGCTGATCACGATCAATTGCACCCAGGAGGCCCGTGTGGAGGCGCTACGCGTCAAAAGCGACGAAGAAGCAATTCGAAACGCGCTTACTTCGTTGAAGACAGCTACAGGAATTCCAGTAACTATGTACGCGGAATGCCTTGGCGAGGATCGTCTACAAATTGGTGCATGGGTGGGTTTGCGGACACCTGCGCTACAGAATCTCACCATCGCGTCGGGATGCGGTGTGGGTGGACGCGTGATGGCCACCCGCCGTCCGGTGGGCGTTAGTGATTACACGCGTGCCAACGTCATTAGCCACGAATACGACAAGGCTATTCAGGACGAGGGGCTGTATTCCATCGTCGCTGTGCCAGTCATTGTCAACCGTCGTGTCCGCGGCGTTCTGTACGTAGGCGTGCATTCACCCGTGCGTCTCGGCGACAAGGTGATTGAAGAAGTCACCATGACCGCACGCAAGCTCGAGCAAGATTTTGCTGTGGCCGATGCCCTGGAGCAGCAGGACCCCGAGCACCCCGTCGCACAGCGCAGTGGTCGCGTAATGAACAGTGCCGAGTGGGAGCAGATCCGTGCCGCCCACTCGCGTCTGCGGATGATTTGCAACAGGATTGATGACATCAACATTCGCGGTGAGCTTGAAGAGATCTGCGACCAGATGGTTGCGCCGGTGCGTATTCAGGCCACGACCAAGCTCTCTGCCCGCGAGCTGGATGTGCTGGCCTGCGTCGCTTTGGGTCACACCAATGTTGAGGCAGCGGAAGAAATGGGCATTGGGGCGGAAACGGTGAAGAGCTACTTGCGTTCGGTGATGCGTAAGCTCGGCGCACACACCCGGTACGAAGCTGTCAATGCGGCACGCCGCATGGGTGCGATTCCCTGATCCCGCACTCAATCTGTTCGTGACCCAACCGACCCAGCAGTGCTGCTTAGCTCTGTTGGGTTTTGTTTTGCCGGTGTGAGCCGGGCACCCAGCGGACGTCCATTGATTCACCGTTGGCATCGAGGTTTTCCACCCGGCCCACGATAAACAGCAGGTCGCTCAGCCTGTTGAGATATTGAGCAGGCAGGGCGGATGTGGTGTCGGGAAATTCCCTTACTGCAGCCCAGGCGGCCCGTTCTGCTCTGCGGCACACCACCCGCGCGGTGTGAATCAGTGCTGCGGTGGGTGCTCCTCCAGGCAGGATGAACGAATCCAGTTTCCCGAGTTTTTCGTTAAAGCGATCGCAGTCGTGCTCTAGCTGGTCGATGTAGCTTTGCAGGATTCGCAGCGGGGGGTATTGGGGGTTGTCTTCGATGGGGGTTGCCAGGTCTGCGCCAGCATCGAACAGTTCGTTTTGTACGCGGCGCAGGACCTCCGCGACGTCATTATTGGGGGAACTGAGCGCCAGAACCTGCCCGATCATGCAGTTGGTTTCTTCGCAATCGGCGTAGGCAACGAGGCGTGGGTCGTCTTTGGGTACGCGGTCGAAGTTGGATAATCCGGTGGTTCCGTTGTCTCCGGTGCGAGTGTAGATTTTCGTGAGATGCACAGCCATAAAACCATTCTAATGACATTGTTGACGCCGCGTCGCGGGGCGTGGGCTGGAGCGTGGGCGTTCACGAAACGCGGGGCTCGGCTAGGCTGGGATGCGTGAAAGATCGCTTTTTGGTCGCTGGTGGAGCTCGGCTGAGCGGAGCAGTGAAGGTGAGTGGCGCTAAAAACAGCGTCCTTAAGCTCATGGCGGCTGCTCTTCTTGCGGAGGGCACTACGACGCTGCACAACTGCCCGGAGATTTTGGATGTTCCGCTGATGGCGGAGGTTCTGCGTGGTTTGGGGTGCGAGGTTGTCGTCGATGGTTCGGATGTGCACATTACGACCCCTGCCAACCTTGAGGCGGATGCAGACTTCGATGCTGTGCGACAGTTCCGTGCTAGCGTTTGCGTGCTGGGTCCGCTGACTGCTCGATGCGGTCGCGCGAAGGTTGCGCTGCCGGGTGGTGACGCCATCGGTTCTCGACCCTTAGACATGCACCAAACGGGCTTGGAAAAACTTGGGGCGACTACCCACATCCAGCATGGTTGTGTTGTTGCCGAAGCTGGGGAGCTGCACGGTGCACACATTAAGTTGGATTTCCCGTCGGTTGGTGCGACGGAAAATATTCTGACTGCAGCGGTGCTGAGCAAGGGCACCACCACCTTGGATAACGCAGCGCGTGAACCAGAGATTGTCGATCTGTGCCAATTGCTCAATGAGATGGGTGCTCGGATCACCGGCGCTGGGTCGAACACGCTCACTATTGAAGGCGTAGATCGTTTGCATCCCGCTGAGCATGACGTCGTGGGGGATCGCATTGTTGCAGGTACTTGGGCCTATGCGGTGGCGATGACTCAGGGAGATGTGACCGTCGGCGGTATTTCGCCCAAGCATCTCCATTTGCCTCTGCAAAAGCTCAGGCTTGCCGGAGCAGAGGTCGAGACGTACGAGAATGGTTTTAGGGTGGTAATGGATCGTCGGGCTAGCGCGGTGGACTATCAGACCTTGCCTTTTCCGGGGTTCCCCACGGATTTGCAGCCGATGGCGATTGGTTTAGCTGCGGTCGCTGACGGAATGAGCGTTATTACAGAGAACGTTTTCGAATCGCGTTTCCGCTTTGTGGATGAGATGCTGCGTCTTGGTGCGGACGCGTCAGTGGATGGGCACCATGTGGTGTTGCGTGGGCAGAAACAGTTGAGCTCTACGCCTGTGTGGAGCTCCGATATTAGGGCTGGGGCGGGTTTGGTTCTGGCGGCTTTGTGCGCCGATGGTGTTACCGAAGTGCACGACGTCTATCACATCGATCGTGGGTACCCGCACTTCGTTGAGAACCTCACTGCTTTGGGGGCGCAGGTAGAGCGTGTACCTGGTGAGTAGCCGTTAAATAGGCGGTGAGTCCCTTCTGAGGGTGTTGCGGTGTCTTCGCAACACCCTCTTTTAATGCTCTGGCCTGGGGGTTTGTGTGTTTGGTGTGGGGTGTGTAAATTTATCGGGGTCGCTACGGCAGCTGGTTGCACGGTTTTGTGCGGTTTGGTGGTTGTGGTGGTGTTGTTTGAGAACTCAATAGTGTGCCAATGTACTTTTTTTAAGTGTTTTTTTCATGCGCCATGGCATTTTTCTGTCACTGTGTGGTGGTTGTGTTGTGGTGTTTGTTGTTTGTGTGTACCAGCAGCTTGCGCTTGCACGTGTGTGTTTGTGTGGTTGGCTGTGTAAATATGAACTGTTTTGGTTGTGGTGGTTTTTCCTCGTCGGATGCGCCATGATCGTGTTTTTTGCCAGTTTTTACTGGTTGCTAGGTTTTGGCTCTGTCATTTTTTTGATGCTTTTGGGCTGATTTTTTATGGAGAGTTTGATCCTGGCTCAGGACGAACGCTGGCGGCGTGCTTAACACATGCAAGTCGAACGGAAAGGCCTAAGCTTGCTTGGGTACTCGAGTGGCGAACGGGTGAGTAACACGTGAGTGATCTGCCCTCAACTTCGGGATAAGCCTGGGAAACTGGGTCTAATACTGGATAGGACCATCCTTTAGTGTGTGATGGTGGAAAGTTTTTTCGGTTGGGGATGAGCTCGCGGCCTATCAGCTTGTTGGTGGGGTAATGGCCTACCAAGGCGTCGACGGGTAGCCGGCCTGAGAGGGTGTACGGCCACATTGGGACTGAGACACGGCCCAGACTCCTACGGGAGGCAGCAGTGGGGAATATTGCACAATGGGCGGAAGCCTGATGCAGCGACGCCGCGTGAGGGATGACGGCCTTCGGGTTGTAAACCTCTTTCGACAGGGACGAAGCTTTTGTGACGGTACCTGTATAAGAAGCACCGGCTAACTACGTGCCAGCAGCCGCGGTAATACGTAGGGTGCGAGCGTTGTCCGGAATTACTGGGCGTAAAGAGCTCGTAGGTGGTTTGTCGCGTCGTCTGTGAAATTCCGGGGCTTAACTCCGGGCGTGCAGGCGATACGGGCATAACTTGAGTGCTGTAGGGGAGACTGGAATTCCTGGTGTAGCGGTGAAATGCGCAGATATCAGGAGGAACACCGATGGCGAAGGCAGGTCTCTGGGCAGTAACTGACGCTGAGGAGCGAAAGCATGGGGAGCGAACAGGATTAGATACCCTGGTAGTCCATGCCGTAAACGGTGGGCGCTAGGTGTAGGGGACTTCCACGTCTTCTGTGCCGTAGCTAACGCATTAAGCGCCCCGCCTGGGGAGTACGGCCGCAAGGCTAAAACTCAAAGGAATTGACGGGGGCCCGCACAAGCGGCGGAGCATGTGGATTAATTCGATGCAACGCGAAGAACCTTACCTGGGCTTGACATATACAGGATCGCTGCAGAGATGTAGTTTCCCTTGTGGTCTGTATACAGGTGGTGCATGGTTGTCGTCAGCTCGTGTCGTGAGATGTTGGGTTAAGTCCCGCAACGAGCGCAACCCTTGTCTTATGTTGCCAGCACACTWTGGTGGGGACTCATGAGAGACTGCCGGGGTTAACTCGGAGGAAGGTGGGGATGACGTCAAATCATCATGCCCCTTATGTCCAGGGCTTCACACATGCTACAATGGTCGGTACAACGCGCTGCGAGCCTGTGAGGGTGAGCGAATCGCTGAAAGCCGGCCTCAGTTCGGATTGGGGTCTGCAACTCGACCCCATGAAGTCGGAGTCGCTAGTAATCGCAGATCAGCAACGCTGCGGTGAATACGTTCCCGGGCCTTGTACACACCGCCCGTCAAGTCACGAAAGTTGGTAACACCCGAAGCCAGTGGCCTAACCCTTGTGGAGGGAGCTGTCGAAGGTGGGATCGGCGATTGGGACTAAGTCGTAACAAGGTAGCCGTACCGGAAGGTGCGGCTGGATCACCTCCTTTCTAAGGAGTTTATTRTTTTTTGTGTGGAACACGCATTGTTTTTGGGTGGATGCACACCCTCACCAAGTGGTGGTGGGGTTGCAGCAGACGGTAAGGCATGGAAAGAAATTGTTTGGTGTTTCACACTGCTTWRAGAAAAGGGTGCGTTGGTGCATTGTTGGGTGTCTGGAACAGCACTTGTCGCTTTGTGTGTGGCGTGTTGTTTCTTGCTCCATGTGGGGTTGCTGGCCGTGATGGTGGTTGGTGATTGTGTGTGGGGTGTGTTGTTTGAGAACTGTATAGTGGACGCGAGCATCTTTATTTTTTGATTTTGCCTTGTAAGTGTTTTTTGTGTGTGTTGTAAGGGCACACGGTGGATGCCTTGGCAACTTAAGCCGATGAAGGACGTGGTAGGCCGCGATAGGCCTCGGGGAGCTGTCAAACGAGCGTTGATCCGAGGGTGTCCGAATGGGGAAACCCAGCTGTCGTTATGGGCGGTTACCCATCACTGAACGTGTATAGGTGGTGTGGAGGTTACGCGGGGAAGTGAAACATCTCAGTACCCGTAGGAAGAGAAAACAATTGTGATTCCGCTAGTAGTGGCGAGCGAACGTGGATGATGGCTAAACTGCGTGCGTGTGATACCCGGCAGGGGTTGCGTGCGTGGGGTTGTGGGAGCATAACGTCGAGGATCTGCCGGTTCTTGGTTACGTGATAGTCGCGCATGCTAGGTGAAGTGGATTGGAATGTCCCGCCGTAGACGGTGAGAGCCCGGTAGGTGAAAGTGTGTGTGTGGTAATGGTTGTGTTTCCCGAGTAGCAGCGGGCTCGTGGAATCTGCTGTGAATCTGCCGGGACCACCCGGTAAGCCTGAATACTTAAGTTGACCGATAGCGGATGAGTACCGTGAGGGAATGGTGAAAAGTACCCCGGGAGGGGAGTGAAATAGTACCTGAAACCGTGTGCTTACAATCCGTCAGAGCGCCCTTGTGTGGTGTGATGGCGTGCCTTTTGAAGAATGAGCCTGCGAGTCAGCGGCATGTCGCGAGGTTAACACGTGTGTGGTAGCCGTAGGGAAACCGAATCCTAATGAGGGTGAATGAGTGGCATGTCCTGGACCCGAAGCGAAGTGATCTACCCATGGCCAGTGTGAAGCAGCTGTAAGAGGTTGTGGAGGCGCGAACCCACTTAGGTTGAAAACTGAGGGGATGAGTTGTGGGTAGGGGTGAAAGGCCAATCAAACTTCGTGATAGCTGGTTCTCCCCGAAATGCATTTAGGTGCAGCGTCGTGTGTTTCTTGCCGGAGGTAGAGCTACTGGATGGTTTAGCGGGACCAACATCTTAGCGACATCAGCCAAACTCCGAATGCCGGTAAGTGAGAGCACGGCAGTGAGACTGCGGGGGATAAGCTTCGTAGTCGAGAGGGAAACAGCCCAGATCGCCGGCTAAGGCCCCTAAGCGTGTACTAAGTGGAAAAGGATGTGGGATCGCGAAGACAACCAGGAGGTTGGCTTAGAAGCAGCCATCCTTGAAAGAGTGCGTAATAGCTCACTGGTCGAGTGGTTCTGCGCCGACAATGTAGTGGGGCTCAAGTACACCGCCGAAGCCGCGGCRCTCAYAYKTTTGTGTGTGGGTGGGTAGGGGAGCGTCGTGCATAATGTGAAGCCGCCGAGTGATCGTTGTGGTGGAGTGTGTGCGAGTGAGAATGCAGGCATGAGTAGCGAATGATGAGTGAAAAACTCATCCGCCGGATGACCAAGGGTTCCTGGGTTAAGCTAATCTTCCCAGGGTGAGTCGGGACCTAAGGCGAGGCCGACAGGCGTAGTCGATGGACAACCAGTTGATATTCTGGTACCCGGATGGAAGCGCCCGTGGTGAATCAGTGATACTAACCGCCCTGAAGCCTGATGGCAGTCTTTTGGATTGTTGTTGGTGTGGATGCGTGGGATCTGATCTGGTAGTAGCCAAGCGATGGTGTGACACAGGAAGGTAGCCGAGCCACTGAGTGGATTGTGGTGTAAGCGTGTAGCCCGCATGGTAGGTAAATCCGCTGTGCATGGTGGGTGAGGCGTGATGCGTACCCCTTGTTGGGGGATGTTGGTGATCCTATGCTGTCGAGAAAAGCATCTAGCGATGTTTCCATCTGGCCCGTACCCCAAACCGACACAGGTGGTCAGGTAGAGAATACTAAGGCGATCGGGTGAACTGTGGTTAAGGAACTCGGCAAAATGCCCCCGTAACTTCGGGAGAAGGGGGACCACTGCTGGTGACAGACTGGTTTTGAGCTGGTGGTGGTCGCAGAGAATAGAGGGAAGCGACTGTTTACTAAAAACACAGGTCCATGCGAAGACGATAAGTCGATGTATATGGACTGACGCCTGCCCGGTGCTGGAAGGTTAAGAGGACCTGTTAGTCACTTTGGTGGCGAAGCGGAGAATTTAAGCCCCAGTAAACGGCGGTGGTAACTATAACCATCCTAAGGTAGCGAAATTCCTTGTCGGGTAAGTTCCGACCTGCACGAATGGCGTAACGACTTCCCTGCTGTCTCAACCACAGGCCCGGCGAAATTGCAGTACGAGTAAAGATGCTCGTTACGCGCGGCAGGACGAAAAGACCCCGGGACCTTCACTATAGCTTGGTATTGATATTCGGTTCGGTTTGTGTAGGATAGGTGGGAGACTGTGATCACATGACGCCAGTTSTGTGGGAGTCGTTGTTGAAATACCACTCTGGTCGTATTGGATATCTKAACCTCGGCCCATGATCTGGGTTAGGGACAGTGCCTGGTGGGTAGTTTAACTGGGGCGGTTGCCTCCTAAAGAGTAACGGAGGCGCCCAAAGGTTTCCTCAGCCTGGTTGGCAATCAGGTGGTGAGTGTAAGTGCACAAGGGAGCTTGACTGTGAGACTGACAGGTCGAGCAGGTACGAAAGTAGGGACTAGTGATCCGGCACTGGCTTGTGGAAGCGGTGTCGCTCAACGGATAAAAGGTACCCCGGGGATAACAGGCTGATCTTCCCCAAGAGTCCATATCGACGGGATGGTTTGGCACCTCGATGTCGGCTCGTCGCATCCTGGGGCTGGAGTAGGTCCCAAGGGTTGGGCTGTTCGCCCATTAAAGCGGCACGCGAGCTGGGTTTAGAACGTCGTGAGACAGTTCGGTCTCTATCCGCCGCGCGCGTAGAAACTTGAGAAAGGCTGTCCCTAGTACGAGAGGACCGGGACGGACGTACCTCTAGTGTGCCAGTTGTCACGCCCGTGGCATGGCTGGTTGGCTACGTACGGAAGGGATAACCGCTGAAAGCATCTAAGCGGGAAGCCTGTTTCGAGATAAGGTTTCATGAATCAGGTGCCCTCTAGACTAGGGGGTTGATAGGCCAGAGCTGGAAGCGTAGTAATGCGTGTTGAGGTGACTGGTACTAATGCGCCGAACACACCCAAAACACCCATCCGTTGATGATGGGGGGTTGCTTACAACGGTGTTTAGCTCGAATGTATTGAATGTTTGCGTCCACTATGCAGTGTCTGAAACAGCACACCTAGCATCGCCTTGTGGGGTGTTGGTTGTGTCGGTGGTTGATGGCGGTGAGGATACGCCCGGTCCCTTTCCGAACCCGGAAGCTAAGCTCACCTGCGCCGATGGTACTGCACACGGGAGTGTGTGGGAGAGTAGGTCGCCGCCGGCCTAAAACAAAAAACAATAATTATATACAGTCTTGATTGTTGGGAAGGCGTCACTCGTTTGTTCGGTGGCGTCTTCCCTTCTTTTTGTGTGTTTATAACATGGGGTATTGTTCGGGTATTGGGGTGTGTGGGGTGTGTGGGTGTGGGGCTGAATGATTATGAACCCGACCGGTAGGGGGGTGTGTGTAGTGAAGACACAACCCCACACACCCACAAGGCTCTATGAGTTGAGGCTGAGGATGCTTCCGAGATGGTAGGCCAGGAGGCTGAGGGTGATGGTGGTTGCGAGATGGTAGGCCAGGAGGCTGAGGGTGATGGTGGTTGCGAGGTATGTGGTGGCTTGTTTGGCTTGGTGGTTTCGGATGAGGTCGCCGGTTTCGCGGGCCAGGGTGGACCATGTCGATAGGGCGACGCAGAGCCCGGTGGCGATGAAGAAATGTGTTGTTAGTTGTTGGTAGAACTGTTCGTTGGTGAGGAATGTTGTGTAGGTCTCGGGCGGGGTGGTTTGGGTTCCGAGGATGAGGGAGGCGGTGATGTTTGCGGTAAGGGTTCCTTTGTAGGGGCCTAGCCAGGTGTGGAGTAGGTAGCGGATGAGTCCGCCCAGTGCTGCGCCGAGTAGGAGAGTGGGGGCGAGGTGGGGTGCTTCGATGAGGTGTTGGAGGTTAGTTTCGTGCACCACCGTTGCTCCTTGTTGCGTGGTGGAGTTTGGTGCCTGTGAGGTAGCCGGTGATGGCGAGGGTGGGGATGAGTATGAGGATGAGTGTGGCTGTTGTTGGGTGGCTTGGGAGTGGGGCGTGTATGGCTTGTGCGTATCCGCTGTAGGTGGTGAATCCCCCGAGCATGCCCATGCTGATTAGTGGGTTTTTGGGTTGGAGCCAGCCCATGAGGAAGCTTCCTGCGGTGTTGCATAGGAAGAGTGCGGCGGTGGTGGGGATGAGGCTGCTGATGATTAGGTAGGCGAGGACGCCGAGGGGTGCGCCGAGGGCGACCATCGCGGCGTCATGGTGTGTGTATTTTGTTGTGTTGGGGGCTTTGGGGAAGCTCCAGGTGTTTTTGGTGGGGGTCATGGGAAAACAATAACGCAGCCTGCTTCTCGTTGAGAAGGGGCTGCGTTGATCGTTGTGGTGTGTGGCTGTTTTATGTCCAGCCGGTGCCTTCGGCCTTGACGTAATTGCGTACTTCTTCGGGGGTTGCTTTGAGCTTGGGGTCGAATTTGAGGTAGGCGGCGGTTTCTCGGGCGATGAGTCCGGAGAGGACGAGGAGGCCGATGAGGTTGGGGAGTGCCATGAGCCCGTTGAGGATGTCGGCGATGGTCCATACGACTGTGAGGGAGGTGGTGGCTCCGACGAAGACGACCATGGTGAAGATCATGCGGTAGATGATGGATGTTCGGGGGCCGATGAGGCGGGTGAGGCAGCGTTCGCCGTAGTAGGACCATCCGAGAATTGTGGAGAATGCGAAGAATACGACGGAGATAGAGACGATCGTGCCGCCCCATTGTCCGGGGAGGCCTGCGGAGAAGGCTGCTGCGGTCATGTTTCCGGCGCTGACGTCGGCGTTCCAGGTGCCGGTGCAGATGATGACGAGTCCGGTGAAGGAGACGACGATGATGGTGTCGATGAAGGTTTGGGTCATGGAGACGAGGCCTTGGCGGACTGGGTGTGTGGTTTGGGCTGCTGCGGCGGCGATGGGTGCGGAACCTAGGCCGGATTCGTTGGAGAAGAGGCCGCGGGCGACGCCCATTTGGATGACGAGGAGGATACCGGAGCCGACGAAGCCACCGGTGGCTGCGGTTCCGGTGAATGCGTCGGTGAAGATCAAGTGGAGGGCGCTGGGGATTGCGTGGGCGTGGGCGATGAGTACGATGATGGCCCCGACGATGTAGATGATGATCATCATGGGGACGAAGGCGGAGGTGACGCGGGCGATTGATTGGACGCCTCCGAGGAGGACGGTGCCGACGAGGATGAAGGCGATGACGCCGGTGATCCAGGGGTCGATGCCGAAGGTGTCTTGGAGTCCTGCGGCGATGGCGTTGGATTGGGTCATGTTGCCGATACCGAAGGATGCGAATACGGCGAAGAGGGCGAAGGTGGTGGCTAGGGTTTTGCCGAGGGGCCCTTTGATTGCTCGTGAGAGGTATACCTGGGGGCCGCCGATTTGTTCGCCACGGCTGTCGGTTGTGCGGAAGCGGACGCCGAGGAATGCTTCGGCGTATTTGCTGGCCATGCCTAGTAGGCCGGTGATCCACATCCAGAAGAGGGCGCCGGGGCCGCCGATGGAGATGGCTGTTGCGACGCCGACGATGTTGCCGACGCCGACTGTGGCGGCGAGGGCCATGGTGAGTGCTTGGTAGTTGGTGATGTCGCCGCTGCCTTCGTCGGATCCGTCGATGAGTCCGTGTCGGAAGGCGCGGCCGAGTGCTCGGAATTGTAGGCCTTTGAGTCGGATGGTGAGAAAGGCACCACAGCCTAGTAGTAGGGGGATGAGTAGGAATGGTCCCCATACGAATGAGTCGAACGTGTCTAGGGCGCTGATGAGTGAATCCACGGTGGTTGCCTTTCTTACGCCACGTGTGGTTCGCGACGTCGTTGTTTTTTGTTTTTTGGTGATAGTGGTTGGTTGTGCTGGTTGCCTTGTGTGCCTCTCTGGTTGCGCAAGACTACGCGCTTTAGAGGTATAGGTCACAACGGGTTGGCTCTTGGATACTATCGCACAAAGTGTTGTGTGGGGGACTAGCATTGGTGGAGGAAGAGAAAAATTACACCCTTTTTGGAGGAGTCTCCGATGCCTGATCCCCGCGCTGGTCAACCTGCTCGACCGGAGGATTTGATTGATGTTGCTCAACTTGTGACGGCGTATTTCACTTTGTCGCCGGATCCTGAAAACCCTGATCAGCAGGTTGTTTTTGGTACGTCGGGCCACCGGGGGTCGGCGTTGGATGGGGCTTTTAATGAGGCTCATATTCTGGCTACGACGCAGGCGATTGTGGATTATCGTCGGGGGCAGAGGATTGGGGGGCCTGTGTTCATTGGGCGGGATACCCACGCGTTGTCTGAGCCGGCGATGGTTAGCGCCCTTGAGGTGCTGTTGGCCAATGATGTTGAGGTGATTGTTGACGCCGCGGGGCGTTACACGCCTACGCCTGCCGTGTCGCACGCTATTTTGGCGCATAATGCTGCGCTGGAGGGTGGGGTGCTGGGGGTGAGCCCGAAGCGTGCTGATGGGATTGTGATTACGCCTTCGCATAATCCGCCCCGTGATGGTGGCTTTAAATACAATCCGCCTAATGGTGGTCCGGCTGATACTGATGCTACGGACTGGATCGCAGCCCGTGCGAATGAGTATGTGCGCGCTGGTTTGGATGGGGTGAAGCGCACGAGTGTCGCAGGAGTGCGCGATCCTCGGTGCCAGTTGTTTGATTTCCGTTCGCATTATGTTGCGGACTTGCCGGATGTTGTGGACGTGGAGGCAATCGCGGCGTCAGGATTGTCGATTGGTGCTGACCCGATGGGTGGTGCTTCGGTCGATTACTGGGGTGCTATTGCGGAGGCTCATGGGTTGAACCTGACGGTGGTTAATCCGCTGGTTGATCCGACGTGGCGTTTTATGACTTTGGATACCGATGGTCAGATCCGTATGGACTGTTCGAGCCCTGATTCTATGGCGTCGCTGGTTGCTAATCGTGGGACTTTTGACTTGGCGACTGGCAATGATGCTGATGCTGACCGCCATGGGATTGTCACCCCTGACGCGGGGTTGATGAATCCCAACCATTACCTTGCTGTGGCGATTGATTACTTGTTTGCGCATCGTCCTGGTTGGGGGGAGAACACGGCTGTCGGTAAGACTCTTGTGAGTTCTTCTATGATTGACCGCGTGGTCGCGAATCTGGGGCGGACGTTGGTTGAGGTTCCGGTCGGATTTAAGTGGTTTGTGCCGGGGCTGATTGACGGCAGTGTTGGTTTTGGTGGTGAGGAGTCTGCTGGTGCGTCCTTCCTGCGTAAGGGTGGCACTGTGTGGTCGACGGATAAGGATGGAATTATCCTTGATCTGTTGGCTGCGGAGATCACCGCGCGTACTGGTTTGACGCCCTCGCAGCGTTATGCGCAGTTGGAGGCCCAGTTTGGTGCGCCCGTGTATGCCCGCACTGATGCTCCCGCTAATCGCGAACAGAAGGCGGTGCTGAAGAAGCTGTCGCCGGAGCAGGTCACTGCCACTGAGCTGGCGGGCGAGCCGATCATTGCGAAGCTCACCAGTGCGCCTGGTAATGGTGCTCCTATTGGTGGCCTAAAGGTGGTGACGGACAACGCGTGGTTTGCTGCTCGCCCCTCGGGTACTGAGGATAAGTACAAGATTTATGCTGAATCCTTCAACGGGGAGGAGCATCTTGCTGTGGTTCAGCAGGAGGCTCAGGCGTTGGTGTCGGCGGTGCTAGGTTCGTAGTGGTGTTGCACCGGCCCTTGCTGTGAAGCAGCAGAGTGTTTGCTGTGATGTTGCTATCGCACTCACAGGGGCCGGTGGTTTTCTTCTTGGTGTCGTGTAGCGTGTGTTGTCGTGGCTACTGATGATTGTGGGGCTGAGCTCAGGGGCAGGCCTGTTGGAGTGGACTCCGGTTCTATGACCGTTCGGACTGGCTGGTCGGCTATGGACGCCGTGGCATTGCTGGCGCGTTTTGCTTTAGCCGCTGTGTGGATTGCTAGCGGCGTTTTAAAGATGCAAAACCCCGGCGACACGTTGCTGTCTGTGCGTGCTTATGAACTTTTTCCTGACGCCGCGGAAAGGTTCATCGCCCTGGCTTTGCCGCCGCTTGAGGTGGCTTTGGGTGTCTTGCTTGTGCTTGGCATATTTTTGCGCGCGACATCGCTACTTTCTGCCTTGATCTTCCTCGCTTTTATCGCAGGTATCGCATCTGCGTGGGCGCGTGGTTTGACCATCGACTGCGGATGCTTCGGCGGCGGGGGCTACAATTCTTCCGTAAGCCCATGGGCCTACGTCAAGGAGATCCTCCGGGACACCGCATTTATCGCTCTGGCTGCGATCGTTGCGTGGAAACCACTAAACAAGCTGGCTGTGTGGCCTTAAACGGGCTGGATGGCGGCAATCAACACAACACTTATAGGAAATAATGAGTACCAAAGTAAAAAACCCCAATGAGAAAAGCTACGGCTTCATTATCGCGCTGCTAGTTATCATCGTCCTCGGGCTCGGTGTGATTAGCTACATCGTGATCAGTGGTAACAAAGCGCAGACTGAACAGCGCGAAGCGTCCATGGTTGCGGTCGATAACCTCGAGGTGTCCTACAAGGACAACGCTATTACGCTGAAGTCTCCCGCTGCGACTGCCGATACTCCGCAGGTTGACCTGTACGAGGACTACTCGTGCCCCCACTGCGCAGAATTGGCGGAGGCAGCGGACGCCGACATGCTCAAGGCAATCGAAGAAGGCAAGCTCATTGTCAACGTTCGCAGTCTGAACTTTATAGATCAGGGCACGGAAGCCAATTCCACACGTGCGGGTGCCGCGGCCTTGGCTATTGCGAAAAGTGGTGACGCTCAGGGGTACTGGAATTACCGCGCGATGCTGATGCGTGACCAGACCATGCTGCGTACTTCCAACTGGGATAATGCCAAGTATGGTGACGCTGCGGTGGATTACAACGTGCCTGATGATGTCGTTAAGGATATTAAGGATGGCGCTGATGTGGACGCGATGAAGGACTTTGCTAACGCTAGTGCTGATTCTTTGAAGGCTGCCATTGGCAAGGTGAGCTCGCCACACATCCTCTACGACGGCAAGGATCTTGATCTTCGTGACGGGACCAGCTGGATTAAGGAAGTAACGAACTAAGCCTTGAGGCTCTTTGAGTGTGGGGGCGTTGTAGCCCCCACAATTTGTGCCTTATGCTTGGTGTTTGCCAGTCGTTTGGCTGGTGATGTAGATTATCAAGGGCTGGCAACGACCGATCACGGTTGAGGCCGCAGGGAGTTCCTCGTTCGAGAGGCTTTCACCTTGTTTATCAAGGGGCTATGGCGCAGCTGGTAGCGCACCACACTGGCAGTGTGGGGGTCACGGGTTCGAGTCCCGTTAGCTCCACAAGAAGACCCTTCATCTTTTTAGGTGAGGGGTCTTGCTGTTTTCGGGGGAGCAGCAGGTCAGAGGGCTAGGTTATATTTTCCCAATCATGTAATCGGCAGTTCAATTTTTGTTTAGTGTGATGGAAGTATCGCACTATGGGGGCGGGTCGGAGTAGTATGGGGCCATGTCTGACAACGAAGTCTTCACACAACTGTCCACCGAAGCCGCCCTCGAGCTGATGGGAACCGAACAACTAGGCCGCGTCGTCGTCCGCCGAAGCGACGATATGGATATCTTCCCAGTGAATTTCGTCGTAGATGGCGGCGCGATCTACTTTCGCACATCCGAAGGTAACAAGCTGTTCAGTCTCTCTTTGAACAACGATGTGCTGTTCGAAGCCGATCACGTTGACCTAGACAACCACGATGCATGGTCAGTGATCGTCAAAGGCACTGCGGAGGTTCTCCAAGACGCCGCAGCCATCCACCACGCAGATAGCTTGGACCTCACCCCTTGGCTGCCGACGCTGAAATACAACTACGTAAAAGTCACCCCGAATAGCGTCAGCGGCCGCAAGTTTCACCTCGGCGAAGAGCCACAACGCTACTAAGAATTAGAGCTGTGCACGCCACCACTGGTCATATGGAGTGACCGGTAGGTGGCGTTTGTGCTCTCCGATGCGCCACAGATGCTCCAAACGCTCGTGTGCTCGCGCGGGGATTACATCGTCGGGTACCGCCCCCTCGATGTAGTCGTCGATCTCGCGGTAGCTCACGCCCAACGCGACCTCGTCTGGCAGTGCAGGACGGTCATCCTCAAGGTCGGCTGTTGGAACTTTTTGCCATGCCCGCTCTGGGGCGCCCAGGTGCTCAAGTAGCTGTGCCCCCTGGCGCTTCGACAACCCGAACAGTGGCATGATGTCCGCCGCCCCGTCACCAAACTTCGTGAAGAACCCCGTGACATTTTCCGCTGCGTGGTCAGTGCCGATGACCAAAGCCTTGCGCTCAGCCGCCACCGCGTACTGGGCAAGCATCCGCATGCGAGCCTTCACGTTGCCTTTATTGAAGTCGGAGATCCCCGACGCGGCGTCATCATCCAGGGCGGCAACCATGGCATCGACGCTGGCTTTAATGTTGACGGTGACAGTGTCGTCCGGATTGATGAACTCCAAAGCCATCTGGGCATCGTCCTCGTCCACCTGCACGCCATAAGGCAAACGGACAGCGGTGAAGTGCGCTGGTGTCCCCTCGCTGCGGAGTTCTTCGCAGGCGATCTGCGCCAAGTGGCCGGCTAGCGTTGAATCCTGGCCGCCGGAAATTCCGAGCACGTATCCGGCGGTGCCAGAATTGGTGATGTAGTCCTTCAAGAGATTGATCCTAGAGCGGACTTCGGCGGCCGGGTCGATCGTTTTTTTGGTGTGCAGGGCAGCGACAATGGCCGCGCGTGTCTCGTTTATCATGATCCCCATGCTAGAGGGTTTGGTTTTTTGGCGCTGATTGGTTAATATTGCTCTTCGTGTCGTAGCGCTGTTGTGCCTGCGATTGGTATTGGCCCTCAGAGCAGAAAGGAGCGCCCGATGAAGGTCCGCAAGTCCCTTCGGTCGCTGAAGAACAAGCCGGGCGCCCAGGTTGTGCGCCGTCGTGGCAAGGTCTACGTGATCAACAAGAAAGAGCCGCGTTTCAAGGCTCGCCAGGGCTAAATTTTTATGCGCCCCCGAAGCGGGCTGGGTAAGTAATTCTTACCCAGCCCGCTTTTTCTATGCTTAGAGGGCAAAGAATACATTTTCCGGTAAGGGTGAAATAAGTAACACTTGGATCTTTTTTCGGGTGCCCTGTGCTGGGATTTTTCTTTTTATTCAGAGGTGTGGGGGTGGGCGGACTTCAGGTGTGCGACAACGTTGTAATTTCAACCCGTGCGCGGGGGACAAGATGTTGTGCTCGCTTAGTTCGTATCCTGGGAATTCCCTTGATGTAACTACTATATATAGTGCTACTTGCGGAAAATTACCACAACGTATAGTGTTTCTTGGTGATGAGGGGAAGCCTTCACAAACCCCCAAGAAACCGTCACTCGTAGAGCTTGAACCCAAGGAAGACTTATGGCTATCACCGTTTACAGCAAGCCCGCTTGCGTCCAGTGCACCGCTACCAAGAAAGCACTTGACCGTGCCGGCCTTGAATACACGGTCGTAGACATCAGCCTCGATGACGAAGCACGCGACTACGTGATGGCACTCGGGTACCTCCAGGCGCCCGTCGTAGAAGCTGGCGGCGAGCACTGGTCCGGATTCCGCCCAGAGCGCATCCGCAGCCTCGCCGCACAGGTCGCCTAACAGGCGCACCGCACGCCCGAATTCCCCCACGGAGAATCGGGCGTTACTTCTATCCACCCCGCGCACCGCAGTCCAGCAACCAGGAGCCCACCGTGCTCGTCGTCTACTTCTCATCAGCGACCGAAAACACCCGCCGTTTTGTAGACAAACTCCAGCTGCCCAACGTGCGCATCCCGCTCCGAGCCAACGAGCCCGAACTCGTCGTAGATGAGCCATACGTCCTCGTATGCCCCACCTACGGCGGGGGAGTATCCATCAGTGGTAAACAAGGAAAACCCGTCCCCATACAGGTCGTAAAATTCCTCAACAATCCGCACAACCGTAGCCTCATCAGAGCGGTCGTCGCCGGTGGTAACTCCAACTTCGGAAGTGACTTTGGCAAAGCAGGCGACGTCATCGCCGCCAAATGTAACGTCCCCTACGTCTACCGCTTCGAACTCATGGGCAACGACGAAGACGTCGCAACCCTACGCAATGGATTGATCGCCAACGCAGCCACACTGGGCCTGCAACCCCCACGCGTCGCCTAACCCCCGCGACGTCATACATAGACAACAAACCCCACGCACACAGGAGAAAACCTATGGACGCACACCTCGGTGCCAGCGTAACTGGAAACGCCGCCTCAGAGAGCATGGACTACCACGCACTCAACGCCCTGCTTAACCTGTACAACGAAGACGGCCTTATCCAATTCGACAAAGACCGGGAAGCGGCCAACCAGTTCTTCCTCCAACACGTCAACCAAAACACCGTGTTCTTCCACGACCTGGAAGAAAAATTCGACTACCTCGTCAACAACCACTACTACGAACAAGAAGTAGTCGACAAATACGACTTCGCCTTCATTAAAGCCCTCTTCAAGCGGGCCTACGCAGTCAAATTCCGCTTCCCAACCTTCCTCGGCGCCTACAAGTACTACACGTCCTACACGCTCCAGACCTTCGACGGCCGACGCTACCTCGAACGCTACGAAGACCGCGTCTGCATGGTGGCACTGACCCTCGCCGACGGTGACACAGCACTCGCTGAACACCTGGTTGACGAGATCATGGCCGGTCGCTTCCAGCCCGCCACCCCAACCTTCCTCAACTCCGGCAAAAAACAACGCGGCGAACCAGTTTCCTGCTTCCTGCTTCGCATCGAAGACAACATGGAGTCCATCGGGCGAGCCATCAACTCCGCACTCCAGCTGTCCAAGCGAGGCGGCGGCGTTGCCCTGCTGCTGAGCAACCTGCGTGAGTCAGGCGCGCCCATTAAGAAGATCGAAAACCAGTCCTCCGGTGTCATCCCCGTGATGAAGCTGCTGGAAGATTCCTTCTCCTACGCCAACCAGCTGGGTGCACGCCAAGGCGCCGGAGCGGTATACCTGCACGCCCACCACCCGGACATCATGAAGTTCCTGGACACCAAGCGCGAAAACGCGGACGAGAAAATCCGCATCAAGACGCTGTCGCTGGGCGTGGTCATCCCGGATATCACCTTCGAACTGGCCAAGCGCAACGACGACATGTACCTGTTCTCCCCCTACGACGTGGAACGTGTCTACGGCAAGCCCTTCGCCGACGTGCCGATTTCTGAACACTATGAAGAAATGGTCGAGGATCCCCGTATCCGTAAGTCGAAGATCAACGCACGACAGTTCTTCCAAACCCTCGCGGAGATCCAGTTCGAATCTGGCTACCCCTACATCATGTTCGAAGACACAGTGAACAAGGCAAACCCCATTGCTGGCCGCATCACCCACTCGAACTTGTGCTCCGAAATTCTGCAGGTTTCTACCGCGTCCGAATTCAACCCGGACCTCAGCTACAGCCACATCGGCGAGGACATTTCCTGCAACCTTGGTTCGCTGAACATCGCTAAAGCGATGGATTCCCCGGATTTCTCCAAGACCATTGAAACCGCTATTCGTGGATTGACCGCCGTGTCCGAGCAGACCAGCATCGATTCTGTTCCCTCGATTAAAAAGGGCAACGACGCAGCGCACGCCATCGGCCTCGGCCAGATGAACTTGCACGGCTTCTTCGGCCGGGAAGGCATCTTCTATGGCAGCGAGGAAGGGCTGGACTTCACCAACGCTTATTTCGCGGCCGTGATGTTTGAATGCATCAAGGCTTCCTGCCAGATCGCCAAGGAACGCGGCGTCCGCTTTGAAGGTTTTGAGGATTCCGCGTATGCGTCGGGTGAGTTCTTCGACAGCTTCGATCCGGAAGATTTCGCCCCGAAGACGGATAAGGTCAAGCAGCTGTTCGCTAATTCCAGTATTCACACGCCCAGTGCTGAGGAATGGGCTGCGCTGAAGCAGGACGTCGCGGAGCACGGCATGTTCAACCGAAACTTGCAGGCAGTTCCGCCAACAGGTTCGATTTCTTACATCAACAACTCCACGTCGTCTATTCACCCGATTGCTTCTCGGATTGAGATCCGTAAGGAAGGCAAGATCGGTCGCGTGTACTACCCGGCGCCGTACATGACCAACGACAACCTGGAGTACTACCAGGATGCGTACGAGATCGGGTTTGAAAAGATCATCGACACCTACGCTGTGGCGACGAAGTACGTGGATCAGGGGCTGTCGTTGACGTTGTTCTTCAAGGACACAGCCACTACCCGCGACATTAACCGCGCGCAGATTTACGCGTGGCGTAAGGGCATCAAGACGATTTACTACATCCGTTTGCGCCAGACAGCCCTCGAAGGAACTGAGGTTCAGGGCTGCGTGAGCTGCATGCTCTAGCCCGTGTGGGTTGGGGGTATTGCGGTGAGTCCGAGGGCTTCTCGGACTTCGTGGAGCAGCTGTCGTGCGTGCGCGGCAGCTGCGTGGGGGTCTTGATCGCCTATTGACGTCGCGAGCGCCATGTGCGTGTGCATTGCTTCGGCTTCGGGGTGGGCGGGCTGTAGTCCAAGTTCCGTTCTGCCTTGGCTGTCGCAGTGTTTGCTGCTGGCGCTGCCCTGTAGAGGTCAGCGCGGTAGCCTTAGACGGCGAACATAGTTTTTTGGAGGCGTGACGTGGGCACACATAATGGATTGAACTCGGCGCAGCAGGAGCTGTTCCACATCATCATCATGGGGGTTTCCGGTTGCGGTAAGACCACCGTGGCGGAGGCTCTCGCCGCCCGCATGGGTGTCGGTGTCGCCGATGCGGACAGCTTTCACCTTAAGTCCAATAAGGACAAGATGGCTGCGGGTATCGCCCTGAATGACCATGACCGCTTGCCGTGGTTGAAGCAGCTGCGGGATTGGATGGGGCGTGAAGACGTCGCGGGTAATCATTCTGTGATGAGTTGCTCGGCGCTGAAGCGTAGCTACCGCGATATTTTGCGTGACGCCCTTGGAAACGTCGTTCATATTCAACTCGACGTTGACCGCGACACGACTCTGGAGCGCATGACCAACCGTAAGGGGCATTTTATGCCGCCTTCGTTGTTGGATTCTCAGCTGGAGACGCTCGAACCCTTGGGCGATGATGAACTAGGTTTCATTGTCGACAACACTCGCCCCCTGGATGAGGTTTTGGATGTGATTCAGGAAAAGCTGGAAGATATGGGGGCCTTGGCGACGATCTGGCTGAATTAGTAACCTCAGGAGATAGGAAATCCCGGCCCGATCTGTGTGATCGGGCCGGGATTTTGCTTCAGTGTTGGCGGGATTAGTTGTCGTCGCCGTCGCGGGAACCGAGCTCTGCGTCGATGCGCAGCAAACCGGAGCCGTCCTCGCCGATGAGGCGCAGGCGGTCAAGGATTTCCTTGACGGTGGACTCTTCTTCGATTTGCTCGGCGAGGAAGCCGTCGAGCAGCGGGCGGGAGTCGAAGTCGCCTCCGTCTTGTGCGAGCTTTGCGAGGTCGCGGATCATTCCGGAGATCTTGACTTCGTGAGCCAGCGACGCTTCGAAAGCTTCGACGGCGCTGGTTACGGACAGTTCGGGAACGGAGATGCTGCCGATCTGGGGGACGACGTCGCGTGCCAGCATGTGGTCAGCGAACATCTGGGCGTGTCCGAGCTCTTCTTCGGCCTGAAGTGCCATCCAGTCACGCATACCGACAAGTCCGAGATCGTCGAGGATGAAGGACAGTTGGCGGTAGATCATGGAGGCCTCGTATTCGGCCGTGACCTGGTTGTTCATTGCTTTTGCGAGAGTGTCATTGAGTTGCATGAGCACCAGTGTAGCGAGTGTTTGTGCGGCTCGCATCCTAGAGTGTGCTGCCCTTATTGCCTTTATCCTTACCCAAAAAGTGCAGCTTAGGGGCGCATAAGTCCCCGGGGGAGCGTTGAGCGCCGAGGGCGGGTACTGTTGAAGGGACTGAAACCGTATCCCCTAGCACTCTGAGGAGCACGTGGTGGCGCCCAACCACACCCCTATTTCCCCGGCGCAGCATGAAGCGCACCCCGAAGATCGCAAGGCACCGATTCTTGCCATCAACTGGAACACCATTCCCGATGATAAAGACCTTGAGGTTTGGGATCGTTTGACGGGTAACTTCTGGCTACCGGAAAAAGTCCCGCTGTCTAACGACATTAAGAGCTGGAACACCCTCAATGAGCTTGAGCAGCAGACCACCATGCGTGTGTTCACTGGCCTGACCATGCTGGATACTATCCAGGGCACGGTCGGAGCTGTTTCTTTGTTGCCGGATGCCGTGACGCCCCATGAGGAGGCAGTGCTGACCAACATCGCGTTTATGGAATCGGTCCATGCAAAAAGTTATTCCTCTATCTTTATGACCTTGGCGTCAACCCCAGAAATCAATGATGCGTTCCGTTGGTCGGAGGAAAATGAAAACCTCCAACGCAAGGGGCACATCATCCTCGACTACTACGAGGGTGATGATCCGCTGAAGCGCAAGGTGGCGTCGACACTGCTGGAGTCCTTCCTGTTCTACTCGGGCTTTTATCTGCCGATGTATTGGTCTTCGCATGCGAAGCTCACGAACACAGCCGATGTGATTCGTTTGATCATTCGTGACGAGGCCGTGCACGGTTACTACATTGGCTACAAGTATCAGCGTGGCCTTGAGAAGCTGAGCCAAGCGGAGCGGGATGAGCAGAAGGAATGGACCTTCGATCTGCTCTATGATCTCTACGAAAACGAAATCCAGTACACCGAGGATCTCTATGACGAGCTCGGCTGGACTGAGGACGTGAAGCGCTTCCTGCGCTACAACGCCAATAAGGCGCTTAATAATCTGGGCTATGAAGGACTGTTTCCTGCTGACGAGACAAAGGTCTCGCCGGCTATCTTGTCGGCCCTGTCGCCGAACGCGGACGAGAACCATGACTTCTTCTCTGGTTCGGGTTCGTCTTACGTGATCGGCAAAGCAGAGAACACTACTGACGACGACTGGGATTTCTAGGACGTCATTGGAGCGTTGTTTTCCTCAGCCCCGGGGCACTCCCCCGGGGCTCCACCTTTAGTATGACTTCCATAGGGTGGGCGTTCGAGGTGGGGGAGAGGGGGCAATTCGCCAAAACTGCAGTGTTTTAGCTCACAATATGGCGCGTCTGGGGCCAGTTTTTAAGCATTGTCCCCTAGGGCTTGCGCTCGTTATTTTGCCGGCTTCCCTGTCGAAACAGGCGCCATACATGGGTAAACAACCCGAAAGGGACACAGTCTAGAAGGGGTGCTTGGGTCAAGCAGCAATCGTCACAATAGCCACGCAGGCACCCCTAAGCTGCTGATTTTTTAAAAATCGGACTTAACGCAATGGGGGTCTACAGGTTATGATTTGTGCGTTGTTTAATGCGTAGTCAGGAGGAACCTATGACCGCTGTAGCGCCAAAGGGAGACCACGAGGTCTTCCCCGCTCGGCCTGCGCCAACAGGCAATACCCGTAAGGGTGGCTTTGCCTGGAAGATGCTAACCACCACCGACCACAAGACTCTGGGCATCATGTACATCATCATGTCCTTCATGTTCTTCTTCCTCGGTGGTTTCATGGCTCTGCTTATTCGTGCAGAGCTGTACCACCCCGGCCTGCAGTTCTTGACGAACGAGCAGTTCAACCAGCTGTTCACCATGCACGGCACGGTGATGCTGCTTCTGTACGGCACCCCGGTTGTGTGGGGTTTCGCGAACTACATCATGCCGCTCCAGATTGGTGCGCCTGACGTAGCCTTCCCCCGTCTGAATGCCCTCGGCTTCTGGTTCACCACGATCGGTGGTGTCATGATGCTGTCTGGCTTCCTGACCCCCGGCGGTGCAGCTGACTTCGGTTGGACGATGTACTCCCCGCTGTCTGACGCCATCCACTCCCCGGGTGTTGGCTCCGACATGTGGATCCTCGGTGTTGGTGTCGGTGGTATCGGCACCATTGCCTCTGCGGTCAACATGATCACCACGATCCTGTGCCTCCGCGCACCCGGCATGACCATGTTCCGTCTGCCGATCTTCACCTGGAACATCCTCATCACCTCTCTGCTGGTGCTGATGATCTTCCCGATGCTGACCGCAGCCGCTCTGGGCGTCCTCTACGACCGCAAGCTCGGCGGCCACATTTACGACCCGGCTAACGGTGGTTCCATCCTGTGGCAGCACCTGTTCTGGTTCTTCGGTCACCCCGAGGTGTACGTCTTGGCTCTGCCGTTCTTCGGCATCGTCTCCGAGATTTTCCCGGTGTTCTCCCGCAAGCCCATGTTCGGCTACGCCGGCCTGGTCTTCGCTACCTCTTCGATCGCTACACTGTCAATGGCTGTGTGGGCACACCACATGTTCGTTACCGGCGCGATCCTCCTGCCCTTCTTCTCCTTCATGACCTTCCTGATCTCCGTTCCTACGGGCGTGAAGTTCTTCAACTGGGTGGGCACCATGTGGCGCGGCCACATCACCTGGGAAACTCCGATGATCTTCGCCTTCGGCTTCATCGTAACCTTCCTGTTCGGTGGTATGACCGGTATTATGCTGGCCTCCCCGCCGCTGGACTTCCACGTGTCTGACACCTACTTCGTGGTTGCTCACTTCCACTACACCCTCTTCGGCACCATCGTGTTCGCCTCCCTCGCAGGCGTATACTTCTGGTTCCCGAAGATGACCGGTCGCATGCTGGACGAGCGCCTCGGCAAGATTCACTTCTGGCTGATGTTCGTCGGCTTCCATGGCACCTTCCTGATCCAGCACTGGCTCGGTAACGAGGGCATGCCGCGTCGTTACGCCGACTACCTCGACAGCGACGGCTTCACCACCCTGAACCAGATCTCCACCGTGTTCTCCTTCGTGCTGGGTATCTCCTTCATTCCCTTCATCTGGAACGCATTCAAGTCTTGGCGTTACGGCGAGGTTGTCACCGTGGACGATCCGTGGGGCTACGGTAACTCCCTCGAGTGGGCAACCTCCTGCCCCCCTCCGCGCCACAACTTCACCTCGCTGCCGCGTATCCGCTCCGAGCGCCCTGCGTTCGAGCTGCACTACCCGCACATGGTCGAGCGCATGCGCGCTGAAGCCCACGTCGGTCACGCCACGAAGGAAGTACTCAAGCGTGACGCTGATGATATGAAGCGCGAAGAAAAGGCCTTGAAGAACTCCTAGAGCCTTAGAGCTTTCCTTTCCTACGCATTAAAGCCGTGAGCCTCCCCCGCAAGGGTCGGGGGCTCACGGCTTTTCTATATCTCGGTGGGGTTCAGGTGCGCAAGCCACACCCGGTTTAAGTGTTCGGCTTACTAAGTGCAACAATAAGGACGTGAATTCATCGACTAGTCTTGCCAGTGACATCACCGTAAACCTCTCGCCCGGTTTGGTTCCGGCCGTGGTCATTGTCTCGGGTGCGGACCGCCCCGGTGTTTCGGGCGCGTTCTTCCGTGTTTTGGCCTCGCATCAGGTCCAGCTGTTGGACGTTGAGCAGTCGCAGTTCCGGGGGCGCCTCAACTTAGCGTCGTTGATTGGTGTCGACCCAGCTAGGGTTGAAACCCTCAAAGAGGGACTTAGTGAAACCCTCCGTGGATATGGACAGTCGGTCAGCGTCGAAGTGCAGGAGACATTGCATTCCACCCGCCCGTTGTCCACCCACGCTGTTGTTGTGTTGGGCGACCCGGTGACTGCCTCCCATGTGTCGCGCATCGGTCAGACGCTTGCGGATTATGGTGCGAACATCGATACGATCCGTGGCATTGCTGATTATCCTTTGACCGGTTTGGAGCTGAGTGTCACTGTCGCTGATCCAACGCCCGGTGGTGGCGTGGCGATGCGTAAGGCACTGGCGGAATTGACCCGCCAGATCGGAGTGGACATTGCTATTGAGCGCGCTGGGTTGCAGCGTCGCTCTAAGCGTCTGATTTGCTTCGACTGCGACTCTACGCTGATTACTGGCGAGGTCATCGAAATGCTTGCAGCCCGCGCTGGTCGTGAGGCTGAGGTTGCGGAGGTGACCGCTCGTGCGATGCGCGGTGAGTTGGACTTTGAGGAGTCTTTGCGCGAACGCGTTCAGGCTCTAGCTGGTTTGGATGCTTCCGTTATTGATGACGTCGCGGCGGAGATTGAATTGACGCCGGGTGCGCGCACCACGATCAGGACGTTGAAGCGGATGGGCTACAAGGCCGCTGTGGTTTCTGGCGGTTTCATCCAGGTACTTGAGGATCTTGCGCAGGAGTTGGATCTTGATTACGTTCGGGCTAACACGCTCGAGATTGTTGACGGCAAGTTGACCGGTCGGGTTGTGGGTAAGGTTGTCGACCGTGCTGCGAAGGCTGAGTTCCTGTCTGAGTTCGCGGCCGATTCGGGCCTGAAGATGCATCAGACTGTCGCTGTCGGCGACGGCGCTAACGATATTGACATGTTGTCGGCGGCCGGCCTGGGCATCGCCTTTAACGCGAAGCCCGCGTTGCGTGAAGTGGCCGATGCCTCGGTCAATCACCCCTTCCTCGACGAGGTTCTTTACATTTTGGGTATTTCCCGTACGGAGATCGACAACGAAGATCTGTCTGACGGTTCCTTCCGCAGGGTTCCGTTGACTACGTCCGAGACCAACACCTAAACTCCCATCAAAAGCTACTGCCTATAAACAAGCCTTTAGGAGCACCTTATGACTAACCCTTTTGATCCCCAGAATGACCATCCAGGAGCAGGGGAGCAGCCTCAAAGCATGCCACCACAAGGGCAGCAGCCCCAACAGCCGCAGCAGCCCGCTCAGCCGGCTTACCCCCAGCAGCCTGCTCAGCCGGTTTACCCCCAGCAGCCTACCCAGCCGGGCTATAACCAGCAGCCCAATCCTGGTGCACAGCAGCCCGGCTTTGGTCAGCAGCCGAACTACGGCCAAGCGCCCCAGTTTGGTGCGCAGCAGCCCGGCTACGGCGCGCCGGCGGCCCGCACCTTCGGCACATTCGACGCAATGGAATCCTTGAGCTTCGGTGCGCGCATGTTCGGTCGCGACGTCGTCCAGTGGCTCATTGCCGGTGCCATTCCCGCCGTCGTGATGATTGTTGCGTTTATCTTCGGGATGGTCGGCATCACCGCAATGAGCGACAGTGCAACTAGGGGTTATTCCGGTGGCTACTACACCTATGAAGAGCCCAGCTCCGCTGGTGTTATTTTCGGCGGGGTCGGTCTCGGCGTGTTTATGCTGGGTATGGTCGTGGCCAGCGCGTTGATGATCATCTATAGCCTGGGTGTTTACCGGGTCTCCGCACTGGTTTTCAACGGGCAGTCCTTCACCTGGAAGGATGTCTACAACCTCAAAGGCACGGGCAAGCTCTTTGGCGTGATCTTCTTGACGGCACTCGCCGTCAACGTCGGTATGATGTTGTGCATCCTGCCGGGTATGGTTCTGGCCTTCCTCTTGGTCTTTGCACCTGCCTTTGCGGTCCTCGAACCCGGCCGCAGCCTGGGAGACGCCTTCAGTCGTTCACTGACCCTGGCGAAAGAAAACGTTGGACCCACGCTGATTCTCGTTCTGCTGTCGGCAGTCATCATGTGGATCGCAAGCATGATCATCATCGGCTCCGTGCTGTTGGCCCCGGTGTTCGCCTTCGCCTACGGCCACGCCATTCGTCGCGCACAAAACATTCCGGTTCCGACTGTTTAAAACTAGGTCCATTATGTCTACCGCCACTCGACCAGCTCGCCCACGCAAGCGTAAAAACACCGGCTGGGTTCCAGATCAGCATGGCGCATGGGCCATGGTTATCACCCCCTACGTGCTAGGTGTTGCCCTAGCCCACCCCGTGTGGGCACACCTACCGTTGGGGGTTGCGTGGTTGAGCGGCTACTTCGCCTTTTTTGCTGCCGGACTGTGGCTGAAAGCGCCGCCGCGGCGCCGAGGTACTTATGTTCGGCCGCTGACTATCTATGGTGCGGTTGCCGTTCTCGGCTGTTGTGGTGTGCTCGCTATGACGCACAGCAGCGTCGCCCAGCTACTAGTTGCAGGCGCGTGCTTTGTCCCGCTGGTAGCGGTGGCCGTGTACGAGGCCTACCGCAAGCGGCCTCGATCGGTACTTTCCGGCGTAGCCACCACGATTGCTTCAGCAGGCGTGTTGCCGGTGTGCTTGCTGGTCGCCGATAAACCGGTGCTGTGGGGGCCGACGATCATCCTCGGCCTGTATTTTTCTTCAACGATCTTCTACGTCAAGACGTTGATTCGGAACCGCGGACAGCGCCAGTGGTTGAACTATTCCATCGCGGTGCACCTTGGCTGCGCGATAATTGCGCTGGTGCTAACACTGGCAGACGTCGTTCATTGGTCGGCCATCGTATTCTTCCTCGCTGCAACAGCGCGCGCGTGGTGGATGCCCGTGAGCGGTGAACAACGCCCCAAGCCGTGGAGCCCAAAACAGGTAGGTATCCAAGAGATCTTCTGGATCATTGCGGCATCAGCGGTGGCAGTGTTTTCCGCATAAACACCAAAGTTTTGGACTAAAGCCATGAGTCGTGTCGACACACATAGTCCTCAGCGCAGGGTTCGGAAGACTGCGGACTCTACAGAGTCGTGAAGTTTTCCCTCCGAGCAGTTCTGGTAAATGGAGTGCTGGCCTTCATCCACAGTTGGCCGCGGTGGCATGGTCCATCTTTAAAACCAATGTGCTGCGAACACTCGTGCTCATCGTCGCAACCATGCTGTTCTTTGTCACAGCTGTGATCTGCAGCCACCACGAATACACGCTGCCGCTCATCCCGATGTTTGTCCTAGGCACACCCGTGGTGGCGTTGGTGTGGCTGGAATGTTTCTGGCAATCTGTCGCGCGTATCGACCGGCTACCTGTACCGAAGCTTCGCTAGGTTTTCCCCGCGGCGTCATTATCCTTGTGTAGTTTCTGCCGGGGGCTAGCAGTGGCCATCGCAAGGAGCGACACCCCAAGACACCCGCCAGCTATAAGCGCAGCCAGTGCCGTGCTGCCGGGGGATAATGCGGACTCCCAACTGCGCGGTCTGTGCGTGGTTGACAGTTCAATAGCCTGGGTGGTTTTTTCTTCTTTGGCGGTGCTGCTTAGTGGGGAGGTCACCGCATGCACGGGGGATATGTAGCCGGTTGCGGGATCGCTGTTGTGGAACAAATGCTGCCTGAACTCCTCTGTTGAAGCGTTCGGATGGCGCTGCTTGAGGGCCGCGACAATGCCGGTGATGATGGGCGCTGCGAAACTCGTTCCGATGATCGGCTTGGCTTCCTCGCGGGGGCCGGCAGGGGCAAATGCCTCAATGAAGCCCTCGCCTCGGGGGTCGAGCCCGTAGGGTACATGCCCCTGCGCGGCGATCAGCTGCTCTACGTTGTGCGGAGGCAGAGCGTACTGCGCCGGCAATCGTGGGCTGTCCAAAGCACTGACGCTGACAACCCGTGGATCGGCCCCGGGGAAAATGGTGTCACCGGGCTGGCAATTGGGGCTGTTGTTACCGGATGCCGCAACGACCACAGTACCTTGGGCTTCTGCACGATCGATGACTGCGGCTAGCTGTTGCCGGGCTACCGCTGCTGTATGTTCGTCAGGTGCACACGCGACGACCGAAAGGTTAATCACATCAGCTTTCATATCGAGGGCGATCGAGATGGCGTCGATCATTGTCGCGAGGTTGCCGCCGGGATCCTGATGTTGGTTGTTGGTGATGGCAGTGGTCTGCTTGATGCTGATGATCTCTACGTCAGGCGCGATGCTTGCGATCCTGCCTGCCACGATGGTGCCATGCCTGTCGCAATCATCGAATGGTCCGACGGTGATGTCTGCTGCTGATTCGCCAAGACGCTCACCAATGACGTCGCGTCCGTCCACGACGTTGAGCATGGGGTGCTGAGCTACACCTGTGTCAATGACAGCCACGGTTACTCCGCGTCCGGTCGCAAAATCGTGGACTGCTGCCAGCCATGGTTCTGGTGCGGCATCCGGGGCGGGATCGAATGGTATGACGTCTGGGCAGATTCGGTCAACGGCAGGGACCCTGGGTAGGGCAGTAGCGTCGTCTTCCTCAGGCTCTTCGGCATGCGTTGGTGTCATGAGATACAACGGCCACAGTGCGGCCACGACCAGGACAGTTAGCGCGTGGAGGTGTCCTCTCAGGGTATGTGCGGCCATCACATGCTCCTGAGCATCTCAAACACTCCAGCTAGGTGAAGCGCTAGGGGAATGCAGGCGACGAGAGCTAGCGTTTCCAGCCGCTCCAACCAGGCGATGGTGGTTGGCGAGAGTCTGTCCAACACCCCGGCCCAGCGGGTGTGCGTGAGCGCGCTGAAACACATGAGTATCGGCGGTACCCACGCCCAGAGATTTAACGACTGAGGGCTGTGCGCTGCGACCAGCGCCGAAGCAACGATCGTTGACGTGGCCCAACACCACAGCAGCCACTGGGACAACCTGTCGCTGTGCCGGACGCTGTGCAGCCCAATCGCAGCTCCGACGCACACAACTAGCGCCTGGGGAAAACCGCCAGCGGAATCCAACCCGATGCGGACGCACCCCCATATGGCCACCGCGCACACCCCAGCGATAGCTCCAGAATGGATAGCGGCCGCGCGCTCCGCGTGCTCATCGGCGTCCGGCTGAATATCCTCACAGTGCTCAATATCAGTGCCGGGACCAGGCAAAGTGGGTAACTTCAGTCCAGCGAATCGGATGCTCACATGAGCAAGAACCACTAGGACCACCAAGCTCACGGCCTCGCACACAGCAGCGACGGAAGTCACCGATGTGTGGGGAAGAAACCACGCCCAAGAAGACAACAGTCCTACGCTTGCGGCGCTTGAGGCAGCGGCTACCCACATGACGATGCGGCGCGCGATGGATCTTTCGGCCTGGCGTTGGTGATCAGAGACAAAGGGGCCAAGCCGAACTGCACTGAGCGCCGGTGGATGGGCCACCACCACCAGGATGGAGGCCCCACACGTGGCTGCGCACGCAGCAATCACCGAATAACCCACGGTAGATTCTGGTGCTCTACACGGGCCCAACCCACCAGCACCGAAGCTACAGCTGGCCGCCTCAGAAAAAGTCGTATAACCCCCAACCATCACCCAAGCAGCAGCCGCGGCATAAGCCACCGTGGCTCCTGCCAACACCATCGCCGGGGCATAATGCTGCCGATCCTTCTGTGTTGCGCGAACAGACAACAGCCACGTCACCAGAGCAAAGAGCAAGCAACCGCCTGCCAGCAACGCACTGGATGTGGAGGTGACCGCCACGTCTGAATCAGCCACCGTCGACGCCACTCGACGCGCCCCACCCGACAACAAAGCAGCCGCCGCCAGACACGCAGCCACCAGAGTCGGCACCCCCAACGGACTTGGGGCCGGAACCGACGCGACGTCAACAAGTGATTCGGCAGCATCCTTGAGTATCGTTCCCTGAGCACCATTATGAGGCATCAGCACGATGCAGTCCCCAGAGACCAGGCCGAGCTCGCCCAGAGGCATGCCCGCATCCACCGGCTGACCTAAGGGAGTGCGCGCCTGCCAACTGATGCTCAATTCCGGTGCCCCGACTGCGTCGATAATGTCGTCCAAAACTTCCGCGAGACAACTACGCGCCGGGACTTCAATAGCAACCTGAGGCAGGCGAGTGCGTTTGGATGCGTGCGGTAGATCAATACGCACCGCAAGCTGGATCAACCCATGCATTACCCCGTGCCTCACCGCTTCGGCGGCCCCTTGAGATTCGCTGCTGGCGTGACCATCGGAGCTTGAGGCGGCCACGGCCGAATCCGGTGTCACGGATGAAGAGTGCATTAGAAAACCCCCACATGAATAAAAAACTTTCCCCGAAAAGCTGCGCGAGTAGCGCACTGTCGCCTAGTATAGGCCGAAACTGCACACAATGGGGCAGCTTTTACACGGGGAAGAACAATTTTTTAGTGATAGTGGGGGGACAATGTCCATGTACGCGACGTCGATTTACACACCAGAAAGTCACGTTGTTTATCCGCTGAGCGAGGCACGAAAGCAACCCGCTCCACCTATGCCCGAAGGCAGCATCAGTGTTGACGCCGTGCCTGCCGCACCCCGCCAACAACCCATGCCGCTCATGCGCCTGGCGGTGCCGATAATCATGGTGGTAGCCATCGGTGCTGTCATCGGGTTGATGCTGATGTCGGGACGGGGTATCCACCCCATGATGATGATTTTTCCCCTCATGATGCTGGTGAGCATGGCGGCGATGTTCAGCCCACCAACCGGTGACGATGTCGACGACGTGCGCCGGGGCTACGTCCGCCACCTGCGCACGGTGCGCACCGTAGCCATCGACCACGGGCGAATTCAACGCGTCGCGCTTGCCCACAAGCACCCAGACCCACAGGCTCTGTGGTCTATGGTCGGATCCCGCCGAATGTGGGAGGCAAACACCGCAGACGTCGACGATCTGGCAGTGCGTTTGGGGGTCGGCTCCGTAGCACTGTGCACCCCGCTTGAGGTTGCCGAACCCACTTACAGTGAAGACGCCGACCCCGTGTGTGCCATCAGCCTGCGACACGTGCAGCGAAGCGTTGGGATTGTCGAAGACGCTCCTATCACCATGGAGTTCGCGCACTTTACCCGCGTGGGGGTCGGTGGGCCCCACGCCGCGCAGCACATCCGGGCCCTGATCAGTAGCCTCGCGTTCTCCTACGGGCCCGAAATGCTCTCCGTCGAAGTGATTGGCGAAGGATTCGAATGGGTGAAGTGGCTGCCACACACCGTTGGGCAGCCTGACCGGGGAGTCGCAGCAGTCAGGGTGTTGATTCTGAGCGAATTGGACGCGGGCATGATCAGCAGCGAAGAAATCGACGACCTCATCCACGATGGGGGACCCCAACACCAGGGCTACAACATCGTCTTCGACGTAGTCACAGCACCTGATGCGCCCACCATCGGACGCATGCGCCAATCGGATATTTACTTCGATGTGCGCGACGGGGATATCCGTGTGCCATCGGCCAACGGAATGGACACCCTCTGCCGCGCAGACCTGCTCAGTGAACAATTAGCGACCATCACAGCCCGGAAAATGTCCGGCTACCGTCGACCCGTAGAAATAACCGGAAAACGCTCCACACGCCTTCTGCCACTGCTTGGATACGACAATCTCCACCAGTGGAAAACCACCATGTGGTCCGCACGACGCCAAGGACGCGACAGGCTACGGGTGCCCATCGGACTCGACCGCCAAGGACGTCCCCTAGTGATCGACCTGAAAGAATCCGCGCAAGGTGGAGACGGCCCCCACGGCTTGCTCATTGGTGCGACCGGCTCAGGAAAATCCGAACTTCTACGCACCCTCGTCGTTGCCTTGGCAGCAACACACAGCCCAAGCGAACTGAACATGGTGCTCGTCGACTTCAAAGGTGGCGCGACCTTCCTCGGACTCGAACAGCTACCGCACACCGCTGCAGTGATCACCAACCTAGCAGAAGAATCCGTCCTGGTGGAACGCATGCACGCCGCCATCAGTGGTGAGATGAACCGCAGGCAAGAACAACTACGCAAAGCCGGAAACTTCGCCAACGTCGACGCCTATAACGAAGCAGCCCACCGCGCGGGCACCGAACCCATGCCAGCACTGTTCATCGTCATCGATGAATTCTCCGAACTTCTGGCACAGCACCCCGACTTTGCCGAACTCTTCGTCGCAGTCGGCCGCCTTGGACGTTCGCTCCACATCCACCTCCTGCTCGCCAGCCAACGACTCGAAGAGGGAAAACTCCGAGGACTGGAATCGCACCTGTCCTACCGTATTGGACTCAAAACCTTCTCAAGCGCAGAATCCCGCCAAGTCCTCGGAGTGACCGATGCCTACACGCTGCCCTCACGCCCAGGCGCCGGATACCTCAAACGAGACTCCGAGGGGGTCCTTGGATTCCACACAAGCTACGTATCCGGCACACTCGAAGCCAAAGAACTCGCACAACCAACCACCACGCAAACCCCAGGCCACAACGAAAACTCCGCAGTTCAACCATTCACCCTGCGCACCCTACAAGCACAAGCGCAGGGACAATCGGCAGACGCGGCGTCATCACCCAACGACAGTCAACACAACGCCCAACCTGCCACCCGCACCACCCTTCTCGCCGCCATCGCCGAAGGCGCACAACAACAAGCCGGACGCCGCGGACTGCGCGCCCACTGCATGTGGCTGCCCCCACTACCACCACGTATTTCCCTAGGGCAGCTCATCGGAAGCGCACAACCCAACCACGGCGGACACACTGACACCGCCGAGGATGCCAACACCCTAGCCTGCACAATAGGCATCATCGACCGCCCTTACCACCAACGCCAAGACCCCTTCGTGCTGGACATGGGTAGCTCCGGAGGACACATGGCGCTCTGTGGAGGCCCACAATCCGGAAAAACGACAGCGCTACGCACCCTCGTGCTATCCATCGCCGCAACGCACAACACCTCCCACGTCCGCTTCTACATCATCGACTTCGGTGGCGGGCTCCACGACCTCAACAGCCTGCCCCACGTCGCAGGAATCGCAGGCAAAAAAGACAAACAACGCGTCGAAAGGATCATCGACGAAGTAACCGGACTGATCGACAACACACAGACAAAAACCACCGACCCACACCACACCATCCTCATCGTCGACGGATGGCACGTCCTCGGCCACGACCACGAACACCTACTCGACCGATGCGCCCGAATCGCCGCAGACGGACCCAGCAACGGAATCCACCTAGTGATGAGCACCCAACGCTGGACAACCGTACGCCCCGTCATCCGCGACCTCATCCACCACCGAATCGAACTCAAACTCGCCGAACCCATGGACTCACTCATCGACAGGAAAGCACAAATTGCGCTGGTGGGCGCGCCGGGCAGAGGGCTCACCCCAGCAGGCGAACACATGTTGATCGCGCACACATCACCCCAAGACACCGCCCACGTAAGCTCCATGACCCAGGGCATGCCACCAGTACCAGCACTCAGAGTGCTACCGACACACCTATCGCTGCAAGAAGTCCAAGCAGAACTCGACGCAATGGCAGCCAGGGGACAGGGGGCCACACCACAAGACGGCACCCACTGGATCCCCCTAGGAATAGGCGGAAGCGACCTCGCACCCGTCGGCTGGACACCACACACCAGCCCACACCTACTAGTCATCGGTGCACGTGCCTGCGGAAAATCCACAACCCTACGCACCATCATGCAAGGCATCAGCGCCATAGGCAGAGAACAGGCACGAATGATCGTCATCGACCACCGACGACGCCACCTCGGCATGCTTGAGCAAGACATGCTGGCGGCCTACTGCCCCGCGACGTCAACAAGCACAGAAGCAATAAAAAACCTCTGCGTCACGCTGAAAAGCCGACTACCAGGGCCCGACATCAGCCCAGAACAACTACGCGAACGCAACTGGTGGAGCGGGCCAGAACTATACCTGTGTATCGACGACGCAGACCTACTGGAAGAACAACTACTGCTGCCCTTGAAAGAATTCCTACCCCTATCAGCAGACATCGGACTTCACGTAGTCCTAGCGCGCAAAGCCGGAGGCTTCAACCGCAGCCTTTTCGGCCCACTCATGAGCGAACTCAAAGACCAAGTACCGGACGTCATCGTGATGGACGCCGACCGCGAAGACGGGCCAATCTTCGGGGTGAAAACCACCACCCAACAACCCGGCAGAGCCATCCTCGTGACACACGGCCATAACGCAGGAACCATCCACATTGCCCAACCCGACACCCCACCGAACCAAACGGAACAACAATCATGAACACCGCACACACCGACAAAGCCACACGCTGGACAGTCAACGTAGCCCTCGGACGAGCCGCCACGGTGTTCAGCATCATCGACGGCAACACCGGCCAACAACACGGGACAAAAACCTACCGCTTCGACCTACCCTACGAAGGACTACAAGATGGCTGGGCAGTAGCCGGGATCATCCAACAAATGAGCGACCTGATCGACGCTGCCGAACGCGATGCAGGCGACCCACAAGCCGCAAGCCCGCAAGACATCGCCATCAACATCACCGAAGAACCAAGCCGCAGCGACTCCGAGGCCAGCCAAGAAACCGAACAAACCTCAGCGGGAGTACAGCACCTTATAACCGCGCTGCAACAAAGAGGCTACGACGTAGACTCCCAGGCCCAGCCGGACCCCACAGAAGACACACCCCGCACACCGCAGCCGACGCACACCACGCAGGCGGAGCACACCCCACCACAATCCACACCACAACGCTCGCACATAGAGCGACCCACGCGACGTCACCACCCAAAGAAACACCGCATGCGGCCACAAGGCCGGGGAAAAACACGCATCCAAACGACCACCATCGCGGCAGCAGCAACTTTAGTGGTCGCCCTGTCTGCGTTTTTCATCCTGACCTCCAACGGAAGTAGCCAAGAGCACGCGCAGTCGCGCACACAGCCCACCAGCCGTGCCGCAGCCCCGACCCAGAGAACCCCAAGCACAACCACACTCACCTCAGCCCCCGCGACGTCATCAAGTCAAGCGCAACAGCCCGCCACCATCCGAGAACTGCACGGACTGAGCTTTCACACACCACATGGCTACGAGGCGCAAGAGCTACCCGACGGGCGCCTCCAACTATCAGGCCAACATCCAGAGCTGAGGATCTACTTGGCGCGCGACGACCTTCACGGGACTGACGCCGACCTGATCTTGGAACAAATGAGGCAGGAAATCGCCCAATCGCCGGGCACCGAACTCGCAACGGACAGCGCTTTCGGTGCTGAAGCAAGAGACACCGGACTGTTTTACACGGAAGACCCAGGTGACGGCAGCGCGACCTATTGGGCGGCATGGATTGAACAGGGGCAACTGATCAGCGTCGGATGTCACGCGCAGCATTCACTAGAGATCAGCCACCGGGCACTGTGCCGCGCAGTAGAGCACACCGTGAAACTCAGCGGCTAACAATGACTATGTAACTGGGGTTGAAAAACTGCAGCTCAGATGGGGTTGTGAAAAAAAATTTAAAAATTTTTAGATTCTGGGGAACCTGCCTCAAAGGCACTACGTCTAATACGTATGAAGGGAATTTAAGGGAAAAATTCTCTAACGGGGGGACAACCACCGTGAAGCACCCTTCTGAAAACAGCAAGCATCGTTTAACAACGAAAGGTGGGACGACACAATGTCGACACTATTTAGGACTGAAGCTGATGTGATGGTCGCGACCGCTGGTCGGGTCGATGACGTCAACAATCAAGTGCAAGGCGAACTCGGCCGGCTGCGGGGAGTCGTCGACGGGGTCCGCTCCAGCTGGGAGGGTGCTGCACAAGTGTCCTTCGACAGCTTGATGCAGCGCTGGAACACCAGCGCACGCGACCTTCAAGACGCGCTAGCGAGCATTTCGGACAACATCCGGTCCAACGCGAAGCACTTCGAAAACGTGGAAGCCGACAACGCTGCGGCATTCAACCAGGTTGGCGGCCAGGGGCTGGCCCTCTAACAACTGCCAGATCCACAGTCCAAACAATCTCACGAGGAGACAACACACTATGAACAGTGCAATCAAGTACCAATTCGGTGCGATCGAAGCAGCCGCCGCAGACATCAATGCTTCCAGCGGACAGATCAACGCCATGCTGGATGACCTAAAAAGAGGTATCCAGCCGATGGTCGCCACCTGGGAAGGTGACTCTGCAACCGCCTACCAAGAAGCCCAGATGAAGTGGGATAAAGCAGCCGCAGAGCTCAACCAGATTCTTGCGACCATTGCTCAAGCAGTGCGCCAGGGTAACGACCACATGTCGGAAATGAACCGCGCGGCAGCTTCGAGCTGGATGTAACAAGCCTGCTGTGTTTGCCCAAAAACGGTGTGCGCAGCACATTAAAAAATAGATCGATTGACCACTGTAGAGAAAGGAGGCCGCTTGGTACGACACTAGGGAAACACTATGAGGACGCCCTCCCGGTTGCGCAGGTACTGTTGAACTAGACCGATCCCCCGGAAAAACAAACGCGCAGCCGGGAGGACGCATATTCGGGGAACTTTAACATTTGTTTCGGACCTGCTTTTCCGTTATTATTCTTGAGTTCGAGTTTGGAAGCTTCCAGCAGTTGTCAAGTCCTGCTGAAAGCAGCAGGCTAGTGCGGGTCTCCACCGGCCGCCGTACCTAACGCCTTTCTGATCTTGTGTGGCTGGCAGTCCTAGACAGACTTATAAGGAGTCATTTTGTCTACTTTCCACCCTAAGAGCGGTGACATTACCCGTAAGTGGTACGTCATCGACGCCACTGACGTGGTTTTGGGTCGCCTGGCTTCCCAGGTTGCAGACCTGCTGCGCGGCAAGGGCAAGCCCTACTTCGCACCCAACGTTGATTGCGGTGACTACGTCATCATCGTCAACGCTGACAAGGTTCACATTTCCTCCAACAAGCGCGACCGTGAGTTCCGTTACCGCCACTCCGGTTACCCGGGTGGTCTGACGACCATGACCCTGGGTCGTTCCATGGAGCTGCACCCCGAGCGCGTCGTCTTCGAGGCTATCGAGGGCATGATGCCGCACAACAAGCTGACCCGCCAGTCCGTTAAGAAGCTGCGCGTGTTCGCTGGCGCTGAGCACCCCTACGCTGCTCAGAAGCCTGAAACCTACGAGATCAAGCAGGTGGCACAGTGACCGATCAGAACATCAACGACAACTTGGTAGCTGAAGCTGCTGCTGCAGCTAGCGAAGAGTTCACCAACACCATTGGTGATGCAGTTGCAGTCGAGGCTGAGGCTGAGGTTGCTGCTCCCGTTATCATGGATGGCCCCATCCAGACTGTTGGTCGCCGTAAGCGCGCCATCGTCCGTGTTCGCATGGTCGAGGGCAGCGGTAAGTTCGTCTGCAACGGTCGTAGCCTGGAAGAGTACTTCCCGAACAAGCTGCACCAGCAGCTGATCAAGGCTCCGCTGGTCCTTCTGGACCGCGATGGCCAGTTCGACATCCACGCTAACCTCACCGGTGGTGGCGCTAGCGGTCAGGCAGGCGCTTTCCGTCTGGCTATCGCTCGTGCGCTGAACCTTTACAACCCGGCTGAGCGTGCCGCCCTCAAGAAGGCCGGCTTCCTCACCCGTGACTCCCGTGCCGTGGAGCGCAAGAAGGCTGGTCTGCACAAGGCCCGTCGCGCACCGCAGTACTCCAAGCGTTAAGTCTTACTTTTACGCTGCTCGACACCGCGCCGTTCACTGCTCGTCAGTGGGGGCGCGGTGTTTGTGTTTTTCAGACGCTTACTCAAGCGCTTTTACCCCCGGGGTACCAGGTGGGGATGAACAGGGGATCAACGGCTGTGGCGTCTGTGATTGGTGGGGTTGAAGTTGATCCCTCCTCTCGAGGATTTTCAGCAGAACTCCAAGCCGGAAACCAACCAGCAGGTCATTCCCTACAAGTTCGGTAAGGAAGGCGGTTACAGCTTCGAGGTAACCCCGAAGTCCGAAGACGAGCTGAAGCTCAACCTCACCGGCGCAACCGCCGAGTTGCTTGCCGCACTCAAGGAAGGCGGCAAGGAAAAGCAGAAGGTCACCGACATCAACTGCACCGCTGAAGGCACCCTGGCCACCGTCAAGGTTGAAAAGGGCGACGACGTCACCCCGCCTCCGGCTGATCCCGGTTCCAGCGACCTCGGCGACAACACCTTCGTGAAGGTTCTGCTCGGCATTGGTGGCGCTATTGCAGTTCTCGGCGGACTGTTCGCTCTGCTGAACAACGCTGGCCTGCTGCCCCCTCAGCCCACTAACCTGATCCCCGGCCTGAAGGCTCCGGCTCCCGCACCTGCACCGGCTGCAGCTCCTGCTGAAGAACACGGTAAGGGTCTGCCCAAGAACTAAGACCTACGCGGTCACTCATTAGTTCATGCATCGCCTGTTCTTTTGGTGCGAGCACTCTCTCGAAAAGGGGTGTGAGCGCTCAAAAGGGCAGGCTTTTGCTCTTTTAAAAGGCACGGAAACTTTTTCACATCGGTCGCTGATACACTCTCCCATCGGGAGCTAATAGCGCTGCCGGATAAAGGGAGAACAGCTAACGTGGGACAGCCAGCACAAGTACAGCAATCGACGCCTCGTATCGGATCGAGGATTCGCCGAGTCAGTGGTATCGACGGACTGCGTGGTGTTGCTGTTGCTGCTGTCGTCATTTATCACTTTTTCGGAGACGTCTTCCCCGGTGGGTATCTCGGCGTTGACGTATTCTTCGTGCTGTCTGGATTTTTGATTACCTCTCTGCTCGTCCGGGAAAAGGTCGCTAACGGCACGGTATCCCTGAAACAGTTCTGGATTCGTCGCGCTCGACGCATCTTGCCCGCCGCGCTCACCGTGCTTGCTATTGTTACGGTTCTGTCAGCGATCATCGGTGGAGACGCAGGTGTCGGCCTCACAGCACAATTTCTCGGAACTCTGGTTTTTGCTAACAACTGGGTCCAGATAGAGGGGTCCCACAGCTACTTTGTAGACACCGGCGTGCAGGTATTCGCTCACTATTGGTCTCTAGCGGTCGAGGAGCAGTTTTATTTGCTGTGGCCGCCGTTGTTCGCAGCTATCACCGGGGGTCTTTTTGGCGGTCGTGCCCTGCGCGGTGCAGCCCTGCGCACCCGTTTGACCGCGGCTGCGGTCTTAGCGACGATCCTCGGCGCGGGGTCTTTTGCCCTGATGGTGGCGTTGTATAACCCCGAGGCAGACCCTACCCGTGTGTATTATGGGACCGATACGCACTCCTTCGGTTTGCTCATCGGTGTAGTTCTGGCGATCGTGATGACTTCCGACAGTTCAGATGCGACAGATTCCTGGCCACAGCGACGAAACCCGTTGCGCATTCCGGTGGTTGCTGCATTGTTGGGAACCCTTGCGGCAGCAGGCTTAGTGGCGCTGTTTTTTACACTGCCAGATACTAGCCCCGTGACGTATAGGGGAGGTCTACTCGCGGGCTCGATTCTTACGGCGATCGTGCTGGCAAATGTCGTAATGGAAACGGGTCCGGTCAGCTACCTCATGCGGGTGCGTCCCCTTCGGTGGTTGGGGGAGCGTAGCTTTTCGCTTTACCTATGGCATTGGCCGGTGATTGTGCTACTGCGTGAGTTGTTGTTCGGTTATAGCTGGGGGCGTAATCCGTGGCTGCTGGGTGTGCTAGCGCTGGCGATTTCTGTACCATTGAGCCACTGGTCGTATGCCCGGGTGGAGACCCCGATTCGTCGTAAAGGGTACCGGGGCGCGATTCGCGGGTGGATCCGGGAGGCAGTATCGCCGGGGCCCCAGTCACGTCGTATCGCGGTGGGATATGCGGTGGTCACTATCTTCGCCACTGGCTCGATTGCTGCCTTCGCTTTGTCCCCGAATCAGACCACCTTGGAGCGGGACTTGGCAGAGATCAGTGCCGGTAGTGGTAACGATGCGCCCGAAAAGGCGCAGTCCGTTCAAGAGGTGAAAGAAGTTCCGGCGATGCCTACGGGGGACCAGATCACGGCCATCGGCGATTCGGTGATGCTCGCTAGTGCACCAGCGCTTGAAGAACGCTACCCAGGTATCTACATTGATGCGGAAGTTTCCCGCGCGATGTTGTCGATTGGTCCGACGATCGACCAATTGGAGGCAACTGATTCGCTGGATCCGTTTGTGGTACTGGGCTTTGGCACAAATTCCGCGATCGAGCCAGAAGTGATCGACGAGGTCATGGACAAGTTAGGCCCGGATCGCATCGTGGTGGTGACGTTGCCTTATGGCGATCGCTACTGGATTCCGATTTCTCAACAGACAATTATTGACGCCGCGGAACGTCACCCTAACCTGTATGTTGCGGATTGGTGCCACGCCGCGCAGTCGGATCCGTTGGCGTTGCGTCAGGACTTGATCCACCCGACTGAGGAGGGTGCGGTGTTGTACGTGGATGCGGTGACGGCAGCGTTTGAGCAGTGGACCTTGCAGGACGAGGACGCCAAGGTGATCCCCGAGGTGTGCTCGTAAATCCTTGCCGGCTGTCTGTGCGGCCTGTGAAGACCACTTGAGGGCCCTTTGGGGGCATACTTGGTGGCTATGAGTCGACTTTTTGGTACTGATGGTGTGCGAGGCCTTGCTAATAAGGCTTTGACTGCGGAGCTTGCGTTGAAGCTGGGTGCGGCCGCAGCTCACGTTTTGACCAGCGAGAATCGCACATCCAAGCGTCGACCTGTTGCTATTGTTGGCCGCGATCCGCGTGTGTCGGGGGAGATGTTGGCGGCGGCGCTGTCTGCGGGCATGGCGAGCCGCGGCGTCGATGTGTTGCGCGTGGGTGTTTTGCCGACACCTGCTGTTGCTTTCCTGACCGATGATTATGGTGCGGACATGGGTGTGATGATTTCCGCATCGCATAACCCCATGCCCGACAATGGCATTAAGTTTTTCGCCGCCGGTGGCCACAAGCTAGCTGACGAGGTCGAAGACGAGATTGAGCGCGCGTTGCACTCCCTTCCAGAGACGGGCCCTACCGGCCATGGCATCGGTCGTGTCCTTGAGGAAGCCCATGACGCCCAGGAGCGATACTTGCAGCACCTGTCGGAGTCTATGCCGGCGAACTTGGATGGCATCAAGGTAGTTGTTGACGCCGCGAATGGTGCGGCTTCAGATATCGCACCGTTGGCGTATGGTGCTGCAGGTGCTGAAGTTGTGGCAATCCACCACGAGCCCAATGCCTATAACATCAACGATCACTGTGGTTCGACCTACATTGAAGAAACTCAGCGTGCCGTCGTTGAACACGGGGCTGATATCGGCTTGGCTCATGACGGTGACGCCGACCGTTGTCTTGCTGTGGATGCAGAAGGCAACGTTGTTGACGGGGATCAAATTATGGCGATTTTGGCGCTGGCGATGAAAGACAATGGCCAGCTGACCAAGAACACACTCGTCGCCACGGTGATGAGCAACCTGGGACTTAAGCTCGCTATGGATGAAGCCGGCATTACCTTGCGCACCACGGCCGTTGGTGACCGCTATGTGCTCGCTGAGCTCACTGATGGGGGTTATTCTCTGGGTGGCGAGCAATCAGGCCACATTGTGCTACCTGACCACAGCACCACCGGTGATGGTGTTCTGACCGGGCTTGCCTTGATGTCTAGGATGGCCGAAACGGGACTGAGCCTCAAGGCTCTCGCCGGAGCCATGATGGTGTTGCCGCAGGTGCTGATTAACGTACCCATCTCGGACAAGTCGATCATCGCTGAACACGAACGCGTAGTTGCCGCAATCGCCGCCGCAGAAAGTGAGCTGGGATCGTCTGGCCGCGTGCTGCTGCGCCCCTCTGGAACTGAGGAGCTATTCCGAGTCATGGTGGAGGCAGCCGACGCAGAAACCGCCCGAAAAGTGGCTGGACGCCTCGCCGCAGTCGTCGCAGACGTCTAAAGTCACCTGGACGCCGCAACCCCCGCGACGTCATCAATAAAAAAATTTTAGACCCTCGTGGAACCCACGGGGGTTTTTCTACGTCCAAGTATGTGAGGGGAAAAAACCACCGAAAAAATTTTAAGCACAACAATGCAAGGGGGACACATGGGTCACGACATGGACGTTGACATTGATGCCGCTATTGATCTGCTCAATGAGCTTGTGCGTGAAGCACGCACCCAGCTCGCCGCGCACAATGCGGACTTACCCTTCCTACCTGCGCAGGCCTTGGGAAGGGACTTTCGGGACCATGCCATCGCCCTGCACGGGATGATGATGCGCGTTCATCGCAATAACTACCGACAAATGCGATGGATGACAGGGGTTAGCGAGAAAGGAATCTCACTGGTCAAACAGTTGAAAGAACAGGACTTATCAGCACAGCGCTGGTTCGACACAGGGGGCAACGATGACTAGTTACCCAGCAGTACGTGATTACGCCGCGTCCGTCGACGCACTCCATGCGGGCTCTCGTGGCCTGTACCGAGGGCCTGCGGTGGGCGCTGCGGAAATATCCGAACGTTTCGCGTCGACCGCAGGGCTGGACACAAACGCATTGCGTGCAAGCGGGCGAAGCACCCGCGGCTCTGCGGATATGAGCACGACGAAGTATCTGTGGCCGCTGCTTCGGCCGATCGTTCAAATCGCGGGCCGAGAGCTCATTGCCCAGGGCGTAGGCGGCATTGTTGGGATGGTGCTCAAGGGTCTCAGTGATGCGGATGAAGTCGAAAAAGACAGCAATGATGCAGGGAATACTATTGATGCGATTGAAGCGGATATGGATGCTCAGACGGCATTTATCGCGCGCCAACTTAAAAACCTGATCGATGGGGTGGTTGCCAAGCTGAGCGTAATTGACCCGGTTAAACATCCAGCAGTGGTCGCCCAAGTCGTTGAGATAGGTGCCGGGCTTATCGACCAAGCGGCCAGTATCCTTCTGGGGGCCGCCTCCGATCGCGACACTGCTCTGCACGAATTGCTCGAAGCTCTCACTGCGAAAGTTGAAGCGATAGCCTCCTGCGAGCAGCGATGCCCGGCGGTCCTGGAGACAGATGATCCGGCTGTACAGGAGGTAACTACGCAACCAGCAGGCGCATGTAACACACCCCAGCCCGTCGGGGGCGGCTCTGCGTCCGGTGGTGGGGTAGCCGGTGGCAGTGGTGGAGGAACCGGTGGTGGCGGGAGTACCCCAGTTGGTGGGGCGCCCGTCGCTCCGGCGGCTGCAGGTGCACAGCAGGCTCCACCCGCTCAGTCAGCGGGGCAGGCAACAATGGACAGTGCTCCATCGGGACAGTGTGCATGCGCTGGCGCCCAGCACAGCCCACCGTGCGCGTGCGGCGACATGGCTGAAGAACAGAGGAAGCAATCGGAGCGGACTGGCTTGCGCACACCCGTGCAGACTTCTGCTGCGCATTGCGACACTGACGACACATGCGATCCCAAGCCTGGCACCCCCACTGTTGATGCTCATGACGAGGATCAAGACAGCGCTAGGGACACCGACGAGGGTGCGGATGAAGGAGCCAATGATGGGCAGTCGGACGACTCTGGCGATGGTGATAGCACCGGTGCGCAAGGGGGACTGTTGGCGCGGATCTTCGGGGTGGACTTTAAACTCGGCGACCTGTTGCACAAGGTGGTTGGCACCGGTGGAATTGGAATGCTTATTGCCGGAATCGGTCAGCTCGTGCAGTACGCAATTGCTCATGGGGGCGAGCTTGTGAGCCACATCCAGCAGGGAATCGGACACGTGGTTAACCAGGTGAATCAAACCCTCGAGGCATGGGGGATTGGCCCCCACGCTGCACCCGCGGTTGCCGCGGCCGAGCCCATCCAGGCGCCAGCGGCTGAGCACTCGGGCGTGGATATCTGCCCGTCTGCACCGGCTGATTCTGCACCGCAGCCTGTGGCGCAGAATGTGACTGCTCAGGCCACCCAAGAGCCTGTGTATGACTATCCGAAAGAGAAAACCGCGGCCGCCCAAGCTGCACCAGCTGTGAAAGGTATCGTCCGGACAGGAGGACAGTGGACATGAACCCGGAATTTTCCCGCATTTTAGATTCTTACAGGCAGCAAGCCGAAGAACGCCTTCGTCAATTTGATGCGGCTGTGGAAAAGGCGATTGAGCAGGCGAATGCCGTGGGTGAGAAAGCTGATCATGCGCCCAGCGGATCAACCGCAGATGCAAGTAATTCGCTGAGTGAGCACGAGCCCAACGAATCCGTAGACTACACACCCCAAGTACCAGGCCTACGCCCACGCAAGCAGCGACGCCCGGCAGTGGAGCACAGCGGGGCGTCGCTATATGGGCTTGGTTGAGACTTTTAAATCAGGCTTGCGTGCGAAGCAATGTCCGAGTGGGGAATGGTGTCGAAACCCTTCCCCTTTGCCTCGTTGTCTGAAAAACCTGCGTATTTCTTTTCCCCGGCGAGTTGGTGAAGCAAGAAACCGGTGATGAGTCCGCGCGCAATTTCTCGGGGACCGGCTTTGGGCAAGCCCATGCCGATGGCCACGCTGAACATCGCGTTTTCCGCAAAACCGATAGATGTGGCCTTCTTGATTTCACGGTAAACCACGGGGCCGCCGTAGTTGAGTGCGACCTTTGCCGGGTTGCCGGCATCGAGCAGTTGGTTTTCGGCGGAGCCAATGATCAAACCGGGAACGTTAAGCAGACGGGCAATGTCTTCTGCCGGTGGGGTGGTCACAGCCGGATACGCGGCAACGACTGCTTTCAATGCGGGACGATCCGCGGCTGCGAGGATGGCAGCGCCACCGCCCATCCCGTGGCCTACGACGCCTAGCTTGTTCGGGGAGACCGTCGTTTTACCGGTGCCGAGTTTGACCCCTGCGAGGATCTGCAGGCAGGTTTCTAAGTCGGAGGCAAACCCTTGGGTGTTGGGAGCGATACCTTTTTCGGTATTGGGAGCGGCGACGACAATGCCCCAACTAGCTAGGTGGCGCAGCGTCGCATGGTAGCGCGAAATATCAGTCATCCAATCGTGCCCGAAGGCTACTGCGGCACGCCCTGAACCGGATGCGGGGGCGTATACCTTGCCGGGAATGCCGGCATAGTCAAGGTCGCCGACGAGAACCCGTTCAGGTCCGCGTTTGGATAGATACGCTAGGAGCTTCTTCAAATTCTCAGCCACCCCCATAACAATAGTAGAAGGCAGGTACTATAGGCGGCATGTGTGGAATTGTCGGATATGTTGGTCACCGTAGTGGTTTGAATGTTGCCCTGGAAGCGCTCCGTCGAATGGAATACCGAGGCTACGATTCCTCAGGCATCGCGGTTGCTGATGGCCAAGGCGGGTTGGGTGTCGTCAAACGCGCCGGCAAGCTCGCTAACCTGGATGATTTGATCGAGGAGGTTGGGGCTGACACCCTTCAAGGGTCAACGGCTATCGGCCACACTCGTTGGGCAACTCACGGCCGCCCCACCGATGTCAACGCGCACCCGCATGTCAGCTTCGACAACAAAGCTGCGATTGTTCATAACGGAATCATTGAAAACTTTGCGCCACTGCGAGCTGAGCTTGAAGCAGCTGGTGTTGAGTTGAAATCCGACACGGACTCTGAGGTAGCTGCTCACTTGCTCGCCCGTGCGTACAACGAGGGCGACACCGCTGGAGATTTTGAGGCCAGTGCACGCCTAGTGCTGAGCCGCCTGGAGGGTGCTTTCACGCTGCTGATGATGCATGCTGATCATCCAGACAAGATCATCGCCGGTCGCCGCTCCACTCCATTGATCGTTGGCGTGGGTGATAACGAGATGTTCTTGGGCTCTGACGTTGCTGCTTTCATCGAATACACGAAGGATGCCGTCGAGCTTAACCAGGACAATATGGTGATTATCACCGCTGATGGTTACGCGATTTTCAATTTTGATGGAAGCCCTGCCCAGGGCAAGCCCTTCCGCATCGACTGGGACCTGGCAGCTGCAGAAAAGGGTGGCTACGACTCCTTCATGATGAAGGAAATTCATGAGCAACCCGCAGCTGTGCGTGACACATTGGCAGGCCACTTCCGGGACGGTCGCGTGGTGCTGGACGAGCAGAACCTGAGCGAGTCCGACATGAAAAACCTCGACAAGGTTTATGTTGTCGCCTGCGGCTCTGCCTACCACTCTGGGCTACTCGCGAAATACGCCATCGAGCACTGGGTGCGTATCCCAGTTGAGATCGAGGTGGCTAGCGAGTTCCGCTACCGAGACCCGATTTTGGATTCTCGCACCCTAGTGGTTGCCATCTCACAGTCTGGTGAAACCGCAGATACGCTGGAAGCCGTGCGCCACGCGAAAGCACAGGGAGCGAAAGTTTTGGCGGTCTGCAACACCAACGGGGCGCAGATTCCTCGCGAAGCTGACGCTGTGCTCTACACCCACGCGGGACCTGAAATTGGTGTGGCTTCTACCAAGGCTTTCTTGGCCCAGGTCGCAGCTAACTACATCATTGGTTTGGCGTTGGCACAGGCTCGAGGCACCAAGTACCCGGATGAGATTGCCCGGATTTGGTCCGACCTGGAGTCCATTCCCGCGCAGATTGAACAGGTGCTGACTTGTGAGGAAGAAATCCTGCGGATCGGTAAGAACCTCGGTCCCATCCCGACCATGCTCTTCCTAGGCCGCGGGGTAGGTTTCCCGGTCGCCCTGGAAGGTGCGCTCAAGCTCAAGGAGCTCGCGTACATTCACGCGGAAGGCTTCCCCGCCGGCGAGCTCAAGCATGGTCCGATTGCCTTGATTGAGGATGATCTGCCGGTGGTTGTGATTGTTCCTTCCCCCCGCGGCGTCAAGACCCTGCATTCCAAAATCGTGTCCAACATTCAGGAAATCCGCGCCCGTGGTGCTAAGACAATTGTCATCGCGGAGGAAGGCGACACTGCAGTGGAACCGTTCGCAAACTGGTTGGTGCGGTTGCCTAAATCCTCAACCATTATGCAGCCGCTGTTGGCCACAGTTCCCCTGCAGTTCCTCGCTGCAGAAATCGCCCGCCAGTGCGGTAACGAAGACATTGATAAGCCCCGCAACCTGGCAAAATCCGTTACCGTCGAGTAGATATACAGCGTCGTTACCATCATGAAATCCCGTGCAGCAGTGGCTGCGGTGATCGTGAGTTCCCTCGTTTCTTCAACATTGTTAGGGCAGGTGTCGCCAATAGCTCATGCTGCAGACCTGCATTACCCTAATCCGCCGGCGCCTCGCGCACAGGCAGAGGATCCGCTTGCTCAAGCAGCCGCATATCTGGAGCTTGGCGACCCCGGCCACATGCAGCAGTGTGCAGGCGCACTGGTAGCACCCCAGTGGGTCATTACCGCACAGCACTGCTACGAACAACAGTGGTGGAAAGATGGTGAGTCCTACAGCCTCATTCGCTTTGGGATAGACGACTCCGCCGAACCTTCTGAACCGGCAGTTTCCGAGCCTGTGGTTACTCAGCCGCTGCCAGTGCCTCCGAAGCAGGATCCTCCGAAGCAGGAGATCCCGAAAAAGCCTGCCCCCGATGCTGGTAGTTCCTCGGCGTGGTGGATTCCGCTATTAGTGTTGTTGGCCCCACTAGTCGCTGTCTTCGGTTGGTTGCTTGACCATGGTGGGCATCCCGCAGGATTGATCGCCCCGTGGGGACGTAGGGGCTAAGTGGTTGTGATGCCAGCACAGCATGCACGCGCCGGGATGACCTCTGGTGGTCGCGCTGAGACCGCAGCTGAGGGATTGTGCGGAACCCCGGTGTATACCCCGCAGCAGGTGCGTCGTGCTGAGCAGCCTTTGCTCGCGGCACAGGGTCTGGTCCTTATGCAGTCCGCTGCGTTTGCCGTGGCTGTCGAAGCCGCGGACATGTTGCGCTCCTGCAGTACCACGCGGCGGGTTTATGGGTCGAGGGTGCTGGTTTTGGTGGGGGCTGGGAACAACGGTGGGGACGCCCTGTTCGCCGCGGCAGAGCTGGCGCGTAGGGGTGCGCAGGTGAGGGTTGTTGCTTCCTCGGATTCTGTGCATGTTCAGGGGGCGGAAGCTGCGCGTCGGGCCGGTGTGCGGTGGCTTGATTCGCCGGGCGCCGTGGGCGCGTTTTGTCCTGATCTGATCGTTGATGGTTTGTTGGGTATTGGTGCGGAGGGGCCGCTGCGTGGTTCTGTGCGTGAAGTGATTGATGACGTCGCGGGGTGTGCGGCGGCAGGTACACCGGTGTTGGCGGTTGATCTTCCTTCTGGTGCTGATCCCATGGGTGGGGCGGTGGATCCGGCGACGTTGGTGGCGCAGCGTACAGTGACTTTTGGTGGTGTGAAGCCGGTGCATGTGTTGCGGCGGTCGGTTTGCGGCCGGGTTGTGTGCAGGGGTTTGGGGATTGATGAGCAGTTGCGCCGCGAGCTCCCATGGGGGCTTAGTGTGGATGGGGGTTGTTGGCCGGTTCCGGGGGAGGAGTCGAATAAGTACACCGGTGGTGTGGTGTCGGTGTATGCGGGTAGTTCTGCGTATCCGGGGGCTGCGGTGTTGGCGGTTGCGGGTGCGGTGAGGGCGACGTCGTCGATGGTTCGTTATGTGGGGCAGTGTGCTCAGCAGGTGCTGTCGGCGTTTCCGAGTGTTGTTGTTGGGGCGGGGCGTAGTGATTGTGTTGTTGTGGGGCCGGGGAATTCGACTGCTGTGGGGGATCTGCTCGACGTACTGCAGCGCGATGTTTCGGTGGTGGTTGATGCTGATGCGTTGACGGCGATTGCTTCGGGTGGTGATCCGGTGCGTGAGGTTCTTCGCGAGCGCTATCGTGCCGGTTTGTTGACTGTGTTGACGCCGCATGATGGGGAGTTTGAACGCATCATGGGGAGCTCGCCGTCCCATTATGTTTCGCGGGTGGATGCGGCGCGTGCGTTGGCGCAGGAATTCGGTGCGTGTGTGCTGCTCAAGGGCCATACCACGGTGGTGGTTAGTCCGGGTGATCATCAACCAGCGTTGATTATTCCTTCGCAGTCCTCGTGGGCGGCGACCCCGGGCTCGGGGGATGTGTTGTCGGGGGTGTTGGCTGCTGTGGTTGCTGCGCAGCCGCGCGTGGAGTCGGTGGCTGTGGCTGCCTATGCCCATGCGCTCGCGGCGTCATCATTTGATGCTCCATGTGATGCGCGCCAGTTAGCGGATGCGATCAGCCCGGCTGTTGCGGAGATCGTTGCGAGGTGGCGTCGTGGTGGGTCCTAGAATGGTTAGCTATGGATATGGCCTATACCGAGATCAATCTGGATGCTATTGCGTCTAACACCCGTGTGTTGTGTGATGCTGCGCGGGAGCGGGGGGCGCAGTTGATGGCTGTGGTCAAGGCCGATGGTTACAACCATGGGGCGGTGGATGTTGCTCGGGTGATGGTTGATAACGGGGCGGATCAGTTGGGGGTTGCCACGTTGGCGGAGGCGCATGCGCTGCGTGATGCGGGTATTGATGTGCCGGTGTTGTGTTGGATTTGGTCGCCGGAGCAGGATGTTGAGGCTGCGGTGAGTCGGGGGATTACCTTGGGTGTGCCGAGTGTGAGGCACGCACGCAGGGCGGTTGAGGCCGCCGATGTTGTGGGTGGGGAAGTGCCGGTGACGGTCAAGGTTGATACTGGTTTGAACCGTTCGGGTGTGGACGAAGCAGAGTGGGTGGAGTGTTTTGGGCTGTTGGCTGCTGCCCCACGCGTTCGTGTGACGGGTGTGTTTAGTCATTTCAGTTGTGCGGATGGGGGTGATGACGCCGCGGTGGCTGCGACGGATGCGCAGATTGCGGTGTTTGAACGTGCGATTGGGTGCGCGCGGGAGTGTGGTTTGGAGGTGCCGGTGAATCATATTGCGAATTCTCCGGCGGTGTTGTCGCGCCCGGATGCGTATTTTGACATGGTTCGTCCGGGGGTGGCGTTGTATGGGATTGATCCTTTGGAGGAGCCGACTGAGTTGTCGGCGCGGTTGCGTCCGGCGATGTCGTGGGCGGGCCGTGTCACTGTGGTGAAACCGATTGCTCGGGGGGAGGGCACGAGTTATGGGCTGACGTGGGTGGCGCCGACTGATGGTTTTACCGCGGTGGTTCCTATTGGGTATGCGGATGGTTTGGTTCGTGCTGCTCAGGGTGCATTAGAGGTCACTATCGCGGGGCGTCGTTACCCGCAGGTGGGCCGGGTGTGTATGGATCAGATTGTGGTGTGGTTGGGGGATAATGCGCATGGGGTCGCGCCGGGTGATGAGGCTGTGGTGTTTGGCTCCGGTGATCGGGGCGAGATGACGGCTGATCAGTTGGCGCGTGGTGTTGGCACGATTGCGTATGAGCTTGTGTGTAGCCCGAAGGGGCGTACGGTTCGACATGTGTTGCGTTCGCGTAGGTGCGAGTCTATGGCGGATACGCAAGCGTTGGGCCGTGAGATTGGTGCGCAGCTGGTGGCGGGCGACGTCATTATTTTGGATGGTCCTTTGGGGGCGGGTAAGACGACGTTTACGCAGGGGGTGGCACAGGGGTTGCAGGTGAAGGGTCGTGTGACGTCGCCGACGTTTGTGATTGCTCGGGAGCATCGTTCGTTGGTTGGTGGGCCAAGTTTGGTGCATGTGGATGCTTATCGTTTGTTTGGGGAGGACCCTGAGGGGCATTCGGATGCCAGTGCGGATCCGTGGGGTGCGTTGGATGCGTTGGATTTGGATAGCGAATTGGATGAGGCCGTGGTTGTCGCTGAGTGGGGTGGGGGTTTGGTGGAGGCTTTGTCGGATAGTTATGTGTTGGTTTCTTTCGATCGGGAGAGCGCGGTTGTGGCGGATCCGGAGTCGGAGGCTCGCTTAATTACGTGGAGGCGTGTGGGACGCGGCTAGACTGCTAGGCGTGTTTTTAACTATTGATACGTCGACGCCGGTGTTAGTTGTGGGCCTTGTGCGCGCGAGCGACATGCCTGGGGGGCGGGGGCCGGTTGTTGAGGTGTTGGCGACTCGCGAGATCGAGGATTGCCGGCAGCATAATGAGTTGCTTGTGCCGACGGTGTTGGCTGTGGTGGCTGAGGCTGGTGTTCAGCTTGATGACGTCGCGGGGGTTGTTGTGGGCTGTGGGCCTGGGCCGTTCACGGGGTTGCGTGTGGGGATGGCGTCTGCGATGGCGTTGGCGGATGCGTTGGGGGTGGAGTGTGTTGGTGTGCGGTCGTTGGATGCGATTGCGGTGGATGCGTTGCGGGGTGTGCCGGATGTGGTGGATGCGCGCAGTGTGCTTGTGGTGACGGATGCGCGGCGTCGTGAGGGTTATTGGGCGCGGTATGAGTGTGGCGGTGGGGTGCCGAGGTTGGTTGAGGGGCCGGAGGTTTCACCGCCCGCGGAGATTGTGGGGGACGTGGATGTGTTGTGTGTGCCGGATGGTGCGTGGGAGCAGAAGGTTGGTGCGCGGGGCCGGGTGGTTGTTGGGCGCCCGTCGGCGTCGGCGTTGGCGGAGCTTGCTGTGGGTGGGGTGACGGTTGATGTTGTGCCGTTGTATCTGAGGCGTCCGGATGCGCAGGTTCCGAAGGCGATGCGTTAGTGATGGGCGTGGATGCTGTGTTGGCACAGTTGGGTGGTGGGGCGGTGCTGCGTGCGTTGACGGTGGGGGATGCTGCGCGTTGTGCGGAGTTAGAGCGGATGTTGTTTGAGGGGGATGATCCGTGGTCTGAGCAGGCATTTTTGTATGAGTTTGGGAATCCGTCGACGGTGTATGTGGGGGTGGAGGATGCTGATGGTGTGTTGGTGGGGTATGCGGGTTTGGCGCGTTTAGGTCCTGTGGATGATCCGGAGTTTGAGGTGCATACGATTGGGGTGGATCCTGGATGTCAGCGGCGTGGTTTTGGTCGCGCGATGATGGATTGTCTGGTGGGGGTGGCTGACCAGGCTGGTGGGCCGGTGTTTTTGGAGGTCCGTACGGATAATGGGCCTGCGATTGCGATGTATGAGTCTTATGGGTTTGAGCGCATGGGGGTGCGTCGGAATTATTACCAGCCTTCTGGGGCGGATGCGTACACTATGGTTCGTCCGGCGGCTGTGTGAGCTGCTGTTGTGATGTTGGGGCGTGTTTGTCGCGTCGTCGTTTGTGATTGAGAGAGCCCGAGTTATGCCTGTTTCTTCTGTTGTGTCTGCTGCCAAGTCTTCGGTGGGGGAGTCGCTGTTGCAGCCGGGTGGTTCGTTGGTGGTTCTTGGGGTGGAGAGTTCCTGTGATGAGACTGGTGTGGGCATTGTTCGGGTGACGGCGTCTGCTCAGGGGGAGGATCCGCAGGTTGAGGTGTTGGCGGACGTGGTTGCTTCTTCGATGGAGCAGCATGCTCGTTTTGGTGGTGTGGTTCCGGAGATTGCGTCGCGGGCGCATTTGGAGTCGATTGTGCCGGTGATGCGTGAGGCGTTGCAGGTGGCGGGTATTGAGCGACCGGATGTGGTTGCTGCGACGGTGGGGCCTGGTTTGTCTGGGGCGCTGTTGGTGGGGGCGAGTGCTGCGAAGGCCTATGCTGCGGGGTGGGGTGTTCCTTTTTATGGTGTGAATCATTTGGGTGGGCATGTGGCTGTGGCTGATCTTGATGGTGAGCCGTTGCCGGATTCGGTTGCGTTGTTGGTCTCGGGTGGCCATACGCAGTTGTTGGAGGTGACGGGGGTGGGCTTGCCGATGCGTGAGCTTGGTTCGACGCTTGATGACGCCGCGGGGGAGGCGTACGACAAGGTGGCGCGTTTGCTGGGGTTGGGCTATCCCGGTGGTCCGGTGATTGATAAGCATGCGGCGCGTGGTGACCGTAAGGCTATTGATTTTCCTAGGGGGTTGTCGAAGAAGTCGGATCCGGCTTACGACTTTTCTTTTTCGGGTTTGAAGACGGCTGTTGCTCGTTATGTTGAGTCTGCTCAGCGGGAGGGGCGGGAGATCAACGTTGATGATGTGTGTGCGTCATTCCAGGAGGCTGTGTGCGATGTGTTGACGAAGAAAGCTGTGCGGGCGTGCGTGGATACGGGGGCGAGGGTGTTGTTGCTCAGTGGGGGGGTGGCGGCTAATTCTCGTTTGCGTCAACTGGCGGAGGATCGGTGTGGTTCGGCTGGTATTGAGTTGAGGGTGCCGAGGTTGAAGTTGTGTACGGATAATGGGGTGATGATTGCGGCGTTGGCGAGCCAGTTGATTGCGGTTGGGGTGCAGCCTAGCGATCTGAGCGTCGGGGTGGATCCTTCGTTGGAGGTGGAGATACCGAGCGTGTAGCCGGTGTGTGCTGGCTGTGTGGAGGCTGCGGTGCGGGAGCGTTGAAAGTTGGCACTCTCGTGGGTAGAGTGCCAGTAGACCCAGTTGTTCACCCGCGACGACGGCTGTGGTTGATTTTCGAAGTCAACTTTCACACGGAGGAATACTCGTGGCAAACGTCAATATCAAGCCGCTCGAAGACAAGATTCTTGTCCAGATCAACGAAGCTGAGACCACCACTGCATCTGGTCTGGTTATCCCGGATTCCGCTAAGGAAAAGCCTCAGGAAGCTACCGTCATCGCTGTCGGCACCGGCCGCTTCGATGAGTCCGGCAACCGTATCCCCGTTGACGTCAATGAGGGCGATGTTGTGATCTTCTCTAAGTACGGCGGTACCGAGATTAAGTACCAGGGCCAGGAGTACTTGATCCTCGCCCAGCGTGACATCCTCGCCGTAATCGAAAAGTAAGAAGGCCCTTTTATGGCTAAACTCATTGCTTTTGACCAGGAAGCCCGCAAGGGTATTCAGGCGGGCGTTGATACCTTGGCTGACGCTGTCAAGGTCACCTTGGGCCCTCGTGGTCGCAACGTCGTGTTGGACAAGGCGTATGGCGGCCCCACTGTCACTAATGATGGCGTGACGATCGCCCGTGACATCGATGTCGAGGATCCTTTCGAAAACCTCGGTGCTCAGTTGGTGAAGTCTGTGGCTGTGAAGACCAACGACATCGCTGGCGATGGCACCACCACTGCTACGTTGTTGGCGCAGGCCTTGATTCATGAGGGTCTCCGCGTGGTTGCTGCGGGTGCTAACCCCATCGAGCTCAACCGGGGTATCGCTGCGGGTGCTGAAAAGACTGTCGAGTTGCTGCTGGCCCGCGCAACTGAGGTCTCCGATAAGCAGGAGATCGCCAACGTGGCTACGGTGTCTTCGCGTGACCCCGAGGTCGGCGAGATGGTCGCAGCTGCGATGGACAAGGTGGGCAAGGACGGCGTTGTGACTGTGGAGGAATCCCAGTCCATTGAGACGACCGCTGATATCACCGAGGGTGTCTCCTTTGACAAGGGCTTCTTGTCGCCCTACTTCATCACCGATGTTGACGCCCAGCAGGCTGTGCTGGATGACGCCTTGGTGCTGCTAGTGCGCAATAAGATCTCCTCCCTTCCGGATTTCCTTCCGGCGTTGGAGAAGATCGTGGAGTCCGGCAAGCAGGTGCTGATCATTGCCGAGGACATCGAGGGTGAGCCCCTGCAGATGCTTGTGGTGAACTCCATCCGTAAGACCTTGAAGGTTGTTGCGGTGAAATCGCCGTACTTCGGCGATCGTCGTAAGGCGTTCATGGATGACCTCGCTGTGGTTACTGCCGCAACGGTGGTCGATCCGGAGGTTGGGGTCAACCTGAACGAGATCGGCATGGACGCTTTCGGTGCGGCCCGTCGCATTACCGTCACCAAGGATCGGACTGTGATTGTTGACGGCGCGGGAACTCACGAGGCCTTGGAGGCTCGCCGCAGCCAGATTCGCCGCGAGATCGACAACACTGATTCCACCTGGGACCGCGAGAAGGCGCAGGAGCGTTTGGCTAAGCTCTCGGGCGGCATTGCGGTTATCAAGGTGGGTGCCGCTACGGAAACCGAGGTCGGTGAGCGCAAGCTGCGCGTTGAGGACGCTATCAACGCGGCTAAGGCTGCCGCTGACGAAGGCATCATCGCTGGTGGCGGTTCTGTGTTGGTTCAGATTGCTGCTGAACTGGATGAGTACGCAGACCAGTTTGAAGGCGATGCGCAGATTGGTGTGAAGGCATTGGCTCGTGCATTGCGTAAGCCCGCCTACTGGATTGCTTCTAACGCTGGCTTGGACGGTTCTGTGGTCGTGTCGAAGATTGCTCAGCTGCCCAATGGTGAAGGCTTTAACGCTGCCACTTTGGAATACGGCAATCTGATCGAGCAGGGAATCATTGACCCTGTGAAGGTGACGCACTCCGCTGTCGTTAATGCCACCTCGGTTGCCCGCATGGTGCTTACTACTGAGGCTTCGGTAGTTGAAAAGCCTGCGGAGGAAGCCCCCGCCGCGGAAGCTCATCATCACCACCACTAGAGCATTGTAGTCTGCTGCCGGAGGTTGTGTTCCAGCAGCGGGCTGGTGTGTGAGAACAAGGGGTGTTGTCGTGCACGCTGCAGTGTCGACGGCATCCCTTTTTGCATGCCCGGGGACGGCTGTGAACAGCCAAGTGTATGTGCTTTACGACTGATCGCGATAGTGTTAAAGGCCGATGGTTGATCATGATGTGTGAAGGAGTTGTCAGTGGCCGCTGCAGAAGCAGACCGCGAGCTTGATGCGCTAGTGCCTCAAGCTGCAGCTGGCGACCAAGCTGCGCTGGCTCGCATCATGGCTATTATCCAGCCTCCACTGCTGCGTTATACCCGCGCTAGGATCACCGGTGGCAGGCATCCCAATGCGGAAGATGTGACGCAGGAAATCTGCCTGGCCGTCGCGACGTCGATTCCCAATTATGTGGACCGGGGCCGCCCTTTTATGGCTTTTGTGTATGGCATTGCCGCCAACAAGGTGGCGGATGCGCACCGTTTTTTTGCCAGGGATGTTGCTAACCCGACCGAGGATGTTCCAGAAACCGAGCATGACTCCTTCACACCAGAGCAGTTTGCGCTGGTCAGCGAGGGTAGTAACAGAGTGCGCCTTCTTCTCGATTCATTAAATGACAAAGCGAGAGAAGTTATCACCTTGCGCGTGTTCGTTGGTCTTAGTGCAGAAGAAACTGCGGAGATCGTCGGTAGCACGCCTGGGGCGGTTCGCGTGGTGCAGCATCGTGCGTTGGCGTCTCTCCGTAAAACACTTGAAGAGCAGGAGCTGCAATGAGTCGCGAGTTTGAGCCTACTGAAGCCGACCTTGCCGCTACCGACGCATACCTTGATGCGCTCTCTCGTGGTATTGATCCCAGCGATGGAAGTGACGCGCTGGCGGCTATGCTGCTAGACCTGCGTCAAGAAGTCCATGGCGATGTTGCAGCTGCTCCTGTTGCAGCCGTTGCTCGTGATCACGGCAATGGGGGAGCGCAGGTTGTCGACTTGCGGTCCCGTCGCGTCCGCAGGGCGGCGCATAGCGTGGATGATTCACGACGCCGCGGTCGTCACGTCGGCCCGTTTGTGAGCGGCCTCATGGGTGCTGCGGCCGCCACCCTGCTGATCGCAGGTGGTGGGGCAGCCGTGTACAACTCTGAACCAGGCGACGCCCTATTTGGTATGAACCAGGCACTGTTTGGCGATCATGCTGCTGTGATCGAATTGGCCACCACCCTGGAAGAAGCCAACACCCGCAACGCCAACGGGGATGTTGAAGGGGCTTTGCAGCTGCTAGAGCAGGCTAAGGCCATGGTTGCGGATATCAACACTAAGAATGTTGAGCCGAAGAAGCCTGCAGAAGAGCCCCGACCTCGAGCAACTGTCACCGAAACGATCACCACCACGGTTGCTCCGGAGCCAGCCCCGGGAGAGCCCAAGTCCAGTGAAGCACCGACACCCGCTCCGACGTCAGCGGCACCGACTGTGACCGTCACGGTTGTTCCTGCTCCTGGAAATCCCGCCTTCCCCGTAGACGGTAACGGCATTGAGGTAGACGAGGGCGGCAGCCCCCTGCCGACCACCAACATCCCCGTTCCTTTGAACCCCGACGCTGAACCCGGCGTCATTGTGAACCCCAAAACCCCCTAGCGCGGTGCGCTATGCTCCGCGCTCTGGCTCCTCGCCGTCAGTGGGGCCATCAGAGTCAGTGACTGGGCCGTCATCCACATCGGTTTCCAAAAACCAGTAGGAGTATTCCTCTGCTGACATGTTCTCGAACATTTCAGCTTCGGACTCCTCTGGGGACGGGCCAATGTATTCGTCGGTTTCCTCGTCGTACAGTTCCTGATCGGTGAAGAACACGTCCTTCACCGCTTTCAATGCTTCCATGTGTTGTTTGCGCTCAGCGGTTTCGGCACACGCTAACCAGCCGTGGCAGAAGTCCCAGGTCACATAGCGCATCGGGTCTGGATTGGGGGAAGGCTCGTGCACTGGCGCAAGCTCGCCTCTGAGGCTGGCAAGCATGTTGGTGCGCATGATTTCCCAATCGTAGTAATGCATTGCGTCACAGTCGGGGCACGTCATGCAAATACCCAGATAGCCTTCGGGCTCCAAGTGGGCTTTGAACGTGCAGAGCAGATCGTAATCCTCCCGAACTTGCTGTTCTTCCTCAGGCGTCAACGGCAGCATCTCGGCTGCATCGTCTTCATCACTGATGAAGGACGCAGGGTCGTTTGGGTCCCCCTCGAACGGGTCTGGTGGCATTATGTGGTCGTCCGTCACAAGCACCAGATTAGAGCAACCCACGCACTGGGGGTAAAAGGGGCTAATTGGGGTAGGGTAATGGTTTATGACGAGCACACGCGTACCTACAGGTGGAGATGACCCAAACAAGGTGGCCTTGGTCGGCCTGACATTCGATGATGTTCTTCTGATTCCGGACGAATCCAACATCATTCCATCCGAGGTAAACACCTCTAGTCAGCTCACACGCAATATTCGCCTGAATATTCCGCTGATTTCTGCTGCTATGGATACCGTCACCGAGGGGCGCATGGCTATCGCCATGGCTCGCCAGGGTGGTATGGGTGTGCTGCACCGTAACCTTTCCATCGAAGACCAGGCCGAACAAGCCGAGATGGTTAAGCGCTCCGAGTCCGGCATGGTGACAAACCCTGCGACCTGTACCCCCGATATGACCATCGGCGAGGTCGACGCATTGTGTGCACGCTACCGTATCTCGGGCCTGCCGGTAGTCGATGCTGACGGAACCTTGCTGGGTATTTGCACCAACCGCGACATGCGCTTCGAACATGACTTTGATCGCCGCGTCTCGGAGGTCATGACCCCGATGCCACTGGTTGTGGCACGCGAAGGTGTCTCCAAGCAGGAAGCACTGGAGCTGCTGAGCAAGAACAAGGTAGAAAAGCTCCCGATCGTTGACGCCGATAATAAGCTCGTTGGCCTGATTACGGTCAAAGACTTCGTCAAGACCGAGCAATACCCCCATGCGTCCAAGGACGCCTCAGGTCGTCTGCTGGTAGGCGCTGGCATTGGCACGGGTGCTGACTCGTGGAAGCGCGCAGGTTCGCTCGTGGACGCTGGCGTAGACGTGCTCGTCGTCGACACCGCCCACGCGCACAACTTGGGCGTGCTGGAAATGGTGTCGAAGGTGAAGCGTGAATTCGGTGACCGGGTCGACGTCATTGGTGGCAACCTCGCGACCCGTGCTGCTGCGCAAGCGATGATTGACGCCGGTGCGGACGCCATCAAGGTTGGTATTGGTCCCGGTTCTATCTGCACGACCCGCGTTGTTGCGGGTGTGGGCGCACCCCAGATCACCGCGATCATGGAGGCATCCGTCCCCGCACGCAAAGCTGGTGTCCCGATCATTGCCGATGGCGGTATGCAGTTCTCCGGCGACATTGCCAAGGCTTTGGCAGCCGGCGCATCCACCGTGATGTTGGGTTCGCTTCTCGCAGGTACCGCTGAGGCTCCCGGAGAGACCGTCCTGGTCAATGGCAAGCAATACAAGATGTACCGCGGCATGGGCTCCTTGGGGGCTATGCAGGGTCGCGGACTGTCGGGCGAAAAGCGTTCTTTCTCCAAGGACCGCTACTTCCAAGCCGACGTCAAGAGCGAAGAAAAGCTTGTTCCTGAAGGCATCGAGGGGCGCGTGCCCTTCCGCGGCCCGCTCGACCAGATCACCCACCAATTGGTCGGTGGTTTGCGCGCAGCAATGGGCTACACCGGTTCGGCCACCATCGAGGACCTCCACAATGCGAAGTTCGTCCAGATCACCGCTGCGGGCCTGCGTGAGTCCCACCCCCACGATATTCAAATGACCGTCGAGGCACCCAACTACTACCAGCGCTAGTTCGTTTAAGTGCTGGAACTGTATTAAAGAAAAGAAGACAACACCGCTATGCGTGACTACGTAGAAATTGGCATGGGCCGCGAGGCTCGTCGCTACTACAGCTTGAACGACATTGCCATCGTCCCCTCCCGCCGCACCCGCAGCTCCAAGGACGTGGACACCACCTGGCATATCGATGCCTACACATTCAACATTCCCTTTGTTTCTCACCCCACCGATGCGCTCGCGACCCCAGAGTTCGTCATCGAGATGGACCGCCAGGGCGGCCTCGGTGTCATTAACGCTGAGGGTCTCTGGGGGCGCCACGCTGATCTGGAGGGTGCCATCCAGCAGGTCGTGGAGGCCGCCCGTGATGAGTTCGACTTCATCAATGAAGGCAACACGCAAGGCATCGCAAAACTGCAGGAGCTTCACGCAGCACCCCTGGACACCGAATTGCTGAGCGAACGCATCGCCCAGGTTCGTGCCTCTGGGGCCACCGTGGCTGTGCGAGTATCGCCGCAAAATGCTCGAGAACTCGCGCCCGTCGTGATCAAGGCAGGTGCCGAATTGCTGTTCATCCAGGGCACCATCATCTCCGCTGAACATGTGGAGGCCGGTGGGGAGCCTCTCAACCTCAAAGAGTTTGTGGGTTCCCTCGATGTTCCTGTGATCGCAGGTGGCGTTGGTGACTACACAACCGCACTGCATTTGATGCGCTCCGGTGTTGCGGGTGTCATCGTTGGTTCTGGCCAGTCCACTAACGACCTTGCCTTGGGCGTGAGCTCGTATATGGCAACCGCCATTGCTGACGTCGCAGCAGCTCGCCGTGACTACCTGGACGAAACCGAAGGTCGATACGTCCACGTCATCGCCGACGGGGAAGTGTACCGCTCCGGGCAGGCTGTGAAGGCTTTCGCTTGCGGAGCTGACGCAGTGATGCTGGGTATGCCGCTGTGCATCGCACAGGAAGCCCCCGCCCCCAACACCTACTGGCCTTCCGTCGCAGCACACCCGCGTTTCCCACGAGGTGCAGTTGACGAGGTCTTCCTCGAAAACTTCGCTGGCGGCCAGCCTACCCTTGAGACCGTACTGCATGGCCCTTCGGCTTCGGCTGGCGGTGAACTTAACTTTGTAGGCGCGCTGCGCCGTACCCTCGCGAAGTGCGGGTACACCAACCTTAAGAGTTTCCAGAAGGTTGATCTTGCAGTAGAGCGCTAGGCGCAAACAAGCAGCGAGCACGAACACACAACTCGCAGGTATCACGTAGGTAGCCTAACCACGGGTGCGGTAGGGTAGTGGACGTGACTGATAATGCGACCGTAAACCACCGCCCAGTGCTGGTTGTCGACTTCGGAGCCCAGTACGCGCAGCTCATCGCACGCCGCGTACGCGAGGCCAACATGTACTCCGAGGTCGTCCCGCACACCGCAACAGCCGAAGACATTCGCGCTAAAGATCCAGCAGCGTTGATTCTCTCAGGTGGACCCTCCTCTGTGTACGAAGACGGCGCACCCAAACTCGATCCCGAAATCCTTGAACTTGGGGTTCCCGTATTCGGTATCTGCTACGGCTTCCAAGCGATGACCCACGCCCTCGGCGGCGTTGTCGCCAACACCGGCATCCGCGAATACGGCCGCACAGACATGATGGTCGACGGCGGAATCCTCCACGAAGGCCTCGACACCACCCACAAAGTCTGGATGAGCCACGGCGACGCCGTCCACCAAGCCCCAGAAGGCTTTACCGCAACCGCGCACTCCGAAGGCGCCCCCGTCGCAGCCTTCGAATGCAAAGAGCGCCGCATGGCAGGCGTGCAATACCACCCAGAAGTACTGCACTCCCCGCATGGCCAACAGGTTCTCGTACGCTTCCTCACCGACATCGCCGGCCTGGAACAAAACTGGACCGCCGCCAACATCGCCGAAGAACTTATTGACGCCGTCCGCTCACAGGTAGGCGACACCGGCCGCGCCATCTGCGGACTCTCCGGCGGCGTCGACTCCGCCGTCGCAGCAGCCCTCGTACAACGAGCCATCGGAGACCGACTCACCTGCGTCTTCGTCGACCACGGCCTCCTCCGAGCAGGCGAACGCGAACAAGTCGAAAACGACTTCGTCGCAGCAACCGGCGCAAAACTCGTCACCGTCGACGAACGCGCCAACTTCCTCAACAAACTCGCCGGCGTCACCGAACCAGAAGCCAAACGCAAAGCCATCGGCGCAGAATTCATCCGCTCCTTCGAACGCGCAGTCGCCGGAGTCCTAGAAGACGCCCCCGAAGGCTCAACCGTCGACTACCTCGTCCAAGGCACCCTCTACCCAGACGTCGTCGAATCCGGCGGTGGCACCGGCACCGCCAACATCAAAAGCCACCACAACGTCGGCGGCCTCCCCGACGACGTAGAATTCGAACTCGTCGAACCCCTACGCCTACTCTTCAAAGACGAAGTCCGCGCAGTCGGCCGTGAACTAGGCCTCCCCGAAGAAATCGTCAACCGCCAACCCTTCCCCGGGCCGGGCCTCGGTATCCGCATCATCGGCGAAGTCACTGAAGAACGCCTCGAAACCCTCCGCGCTGCCGACCTCATCGCCCGCACGGAACTGACCAACGCAGGCCTCGACGACCAAATATGGCAATGCCCCGTCGTACTCCTCGCAGACGTTCGCTCCGTCGGCGTCCAAGGCGACGGCCGCACCTACGGACACCCTATCGTCCTACGCCCCGTCTCCTCCGAAGACGCCATGACCGCCGACTGGACCCGCATCCCCTACGACGTCCTCGAAAAAATCTCCACCCGCATCACCAACGAAGTCTCCGACGTCAACCGCGTCGTACTCGACTGCACCTCGAAGCCCCCAGGAACCATCGAATGGGAGTAAACAAGTAGATTCTTGGTTGCTGTAGCGGCGGGTCAGGGTTCAGCCACTCACTTGGCTTCGCCTCGACTGCTTCGCGGTCGAGGCTGCAGAATCGTTCGTGTCAGAACCCTGACCCGCCGCTTCGATAAAGCTCAAGACTTACTTAGCCTCCCTGAGAAGAAGATAAGGTGCGCTGTGGATTTTTCCACAGCGCACCTTTTGCATCCCACCCGCTAAAAAGAGCTAACCGCTAGTTGTTAGCACTCGCAGGCTCGGGAGCAACCGTCTTGGTAACAGTCACAGTCGGGATAGGCGTTGCACTACCACCGGTAGCTGCATCTGCATCGTCAGAATCCATGATGGGGTTGCCTTCCTCATCGAACTCTCCGGTCTCTCCGGGCTGCAGCGGCGGGCCATCGATGCTGTTGTTGGTGTTCACTTCGCCAATACGTGCATGCAAGTCGATGGTCAAGCGCTCACCAGAAAGCATGTCATTCAAGTATCGATTGTCCTGGCAGAAGGTGGTACCCACTCTCACGGAGCATTCAACAGTCACAGGCACGTGGTGGGGCAGTATCACGGTAAACGATCCCACACCACCGTCGACCGTGATACGACGGGGTTCATCGAGAGGCTTCAGATCACTTAGGTCCAACACAGCTTCACCATTGCCCAAGTCGTAGTAGTCCGCTAAGGATTCAGTATCGGGAACATAGATCTCTTGGCTCTGGGCGACAATCGTGGTGTCGCGATCGATGGAACCAATACCAATCACCATGCCAGCGATACCAGTGAGCGTTGCCAGAACAAACGCCCCCAAAGCAGCCCATCCTCGCGCGTATGCCGCGAAAGTGAAGATCGCGAAGAACGCAACGATGGAGATCGCGAAGATCACAGCCGTAAACGTTTCAGCCGCACCCCCTCCGAGCAGCATCGTGGTAGCCAAGACAAGCAGCGCAATACCCACGCCAAAGACGAAGAAGAACCATCCGAGGACCCGCAAAAACACACTGGTTGGAGCGGTAGTATTCGTCTCTGTCACAGGCGCGGTGATGGGAGCGTAAGGCGTTGCGGTAGGCATGCTCTCTGTGCCAGGCAACCCTTCAGACATCTCGCCGTATGGCTCAGACGATGTGTCGGAGGTTTCTCCGGTGACGGGATCCTGCGCAGCACTGTCGAACTCTGGTGCGTCGCTTTGCTCCGGCATCTGTGCCTGCTGGTCCGGATCATTTAAGTTTGGGTCTTGAGGACCAGGGTCGTTCGAGGGAGGAGTGCTCATGAGGGGGCTCGTTTCGTAGCTAGGTTGATAAAAAGACTGTTCAGTCGCCGTTTGTGGTCCGTAAGCCTGCGGATTCGGGTTTGCCCGTGGCCCCGTAGTGGGGGGAAAACCTGCAGGGGGCTGGGGCTGCTTCATGTACAAAAGCCATGCGACCAGGGCCACTCCGACGAGGGCAACCATCGCACCGATGGAAAACAGTGGCGTGTCCCCGGCGAAGAAGCGGAAGGGGAAGAACCCGAACAGTGCCGACAGTACGATCAAGACGATCGCAAGGTCGCGGTCACGCGAGACACGCGGGTCTTTGTTCCAGTTGATCAGTGCGCCGGCGGGGCTGACAGTCAGTCCCTCCCGCGGCATTAGCAACCAGCACAGGACGTACAGCCCTAGGCCGATGCCCACCAGCGTGGTGAGTATGAAGATGATGCGGATAAGGATGGGGTCGATCTGGTAGCGGATGCCGATACCTTCACAGACACCGCCGACGACCTTCTTGTTGGCGCGGAAGGGGCGTGTAGACCACGCTGCGCTGAGGGAACTTTGTGCCGGCTCCTGCGGGGGAGGGGGCGGCAGTTGGGGGTTGTTGGTGTTCATGCTTTAAGTATCGGCGTGGGTTGACAGGAAAACATCAGGGTTTTCCCCGATTTTTTAAAGATCAGGGTGTGGTTGGATTGTGAGCATGAGTTCTTATCCCGCGTTCGTGCGCAGCGCCGATGATCGGATTATTGGGGGCGTGGCAGCAGGCATCGCCGCCCAGTTTGGCGTTAATGCGTTTTTGATGCGCCTGTGCGTGGCGGTGATTTCTGGCGTGATGCCTCTGTTCGTGCTGCTGTATGCCGCTTTGTGGGTATTGCGTCCGGTGGGGAAGGTGCAGGGTGTGAGGTCGAAGGTTCCCCAACCTGTGCAGTTGTTGTTTGGCGTGGCTGTGTGGGCGGTGCTGTTGTTTGTGGTGTTTCCGAGTACGTATTTCGCGGTGTCGTTGTTGCCTTTGGGGGCTATTGCGGTGGGGGCTGTGTTGGTGTGGCGCGCGTGGGATAAGAATTTGGATGCTGCTGGGGGGCTTCAGGAGCGCGGTTTTGTTGTGCCTGTGGGCGCTGGGATGGCGTTGGTGTTTGCAGGGTTGTTGTTGATTTTGGCGAATTGGGAGAACCGCGCGGCGTTTGTGGGCAGTATGGTTGCTGCTGCGTTGACGTTTGCTGGGATGGTGGCGTTGAGTTTGCCGTTGGGGGTGCGGTTGTGGCAGGAGCGTACGGCGCGTGCGGCGCAGGATGAGCGTGCTGCGATTGCTTCTCAGTTGCATGATTCTGTGCTGCAGACGTTGGCGCTGATTCAGAAGCGCAGTGATGACGCCGCGGAGGTTGCGCGTTTGGCGCGTGGGCAGGAGCGTCAGTTGCGTGCCTGGTTGTTTGATTCTCCGGTGGAGCAGGAGTCTGTGTTTTTGGCGATTGATCAGGCTGTGGCTGAGGTTGAGGATTTGTTTGGGGTGCGTATCGATACGGTGAAGGTGGGGGAGGATGTTGTGGCTGATGCTGCTGGTAGTGCTGCTGTGGGGGCTGCGCGTGAGGCGATGATGAATGCTGCGAAGCATTCGGATGCGGAGTCGATCAATGTGTTTGTGGAGCATCGGGGTTCGCGGTTGGAGATTTTTGTTCGAGATAGGGGGAAAGGTTTTGACGTCGCGTCGGTGGCGGCTGATCGTCATGGGGTTGCGGAGTCGATTGTGGGTCGGGTTGAGGGTGTTGGGGGTAAGGCGTTGGTGAAAAGTGGTGCGGGGTATGGAACTGAGGTTTCTTTGAGTGTTCCTGTTGTAGGGTGACAGTCATGGTTAAGGTCTTTTTGGTGGATGATCACCCGGTGTTCCGTTCTGGTTTGCGTGCGGAGTTGGGTGCTTTTGCTTCGCTGGAGATCGTGGGGGAGGCCGGTTGTGTTGGTGAGGCTGTCGAGGGGATTGTGCGTACTGCTCCGGATGTGGTGTTGCTGGATGTGCACATGCCTGATGGTGGTGGTGTGGGGGTTATTCGTGGTGTGCGGGCGTCGGGGACGGTGGAGCGTCCACAGTTTTTGGCGTTGAGTGTTTCGGATGCTGCTGAGGATGTTATTTCGGTGATTCGTGCGGGGGCTCGGGGGTATGTGACGAAGAGTATTGGGGGTGCGGAGCTCGCGGAGGCTGTCGCCCGGGTGGATTTGGGAGATGCTGTGTTTTCTCCTCGTTTGGCTGGTTTTGTGTTGGACGCGTTTGCTCAGCCGGATCCGTCGGTGGACCAGTCTCGTGGGGGTGCTGAGGCGCTGAAGCCTGATGTGGATTTGGTGGACCAATTGACGCCTCGGGAGTTGGAGGTGTTGAGGCTTTTGGCCCGGGGGTATACGTATAAGGAGATTGCGTCGGATTTGTTCATTTCTGTGAAGACTGTGGAGACGCATGCGTCAAATATTTTGCGTAAGACTCAGCAGTCGAATCGTTATGCCTTGTCGCGGTGGGCGAGAGAGCGCGACCTCGATTAGGGGAGGCTAAAAGTGTAGAACACTCGGGCGTTGTCTTTCGCACACATGTATGCCATGATGTGCTTATGGTTGGAACGAGTGTTCGGAGCATCCCTAAGGGGGAGGTTCACGCAGATAAGCAGGCTGTCATTAGTCAACTGCGTTCTCGTTTGCCCGGTGTTCCACAGTGGAGCGCCCCTGTCCCTGCAGTAACCACGCTGTGTGAGGGGGTGGAGTTGAAGCGCCGCAGCATGAGCATTATTAATGATTGCCCAGCGCTTGTAGTCGAGCTCGCTGCCCGAATAAGTGCTGGTGGTGGGTGGGTTGTCCTCATTGCTTGCCCGGATCTTAACCTAGCGAACGTTGCGGAAAGGGGACGATTGGACCATATCGTGTGGATCCCCAACCCGGGGTCTATAACTACTGCAGTGCAGCTTTTTGTTGAATCTGCAGATCTTATTGTTTGTGGTGGCTTCGACGCTCACCCCGCCGCTATCCGCGCATTACGGTCGAAAATAAACTCTAAAGATTCTTCCGCAGCGGTGATGTTCATCGATTCGCACGTATCGCACACAGCGCACGGTATGCGCAAGGCATCTGCTTTTGGGACGGGCAGCATGGACCTGGAGATCGACGCCCACGTCCAACACCTGCACGGCCTCGGGCAGGGGATGGGGCGTATCCGTGGCGTTGATATCGCGATCAGCGCGCAGACACGCAGCGGCCACAAGCATCGCGGCGTCATTACAGTCGGTGAACAAGACAGGCGGGCCATCATCAATATGCACAGCGCTAGGCACACGCAGGAGGAAGATTATGCGTACGGCAGTGCTGTGGTTTCCTGACTGGCCGGTCGTGGCAGTTCGGCGCGCACACGGTGAAGCACACTCAACACCCGTGATTATTGCCCAACAACATGCGGTTTACGCCTGCTGCGGGGCAGCACGAGCCCACGGCATACGCAGGACAATGCGGCTACGCCACGCCAGGGCACTAGCGCCCGAGGCATTAGTATTCGACCGCGACGACAACCTGGCGGCGCGCATGTTCGAACCCATCGTGCAATCGCTATCCCACATCGCAGCCACATGCGAAGTGCTCCGCCCCGGACTACTGGCGCTCAACATGGATGCGGTGCAGCGCTACTACAAGAAACCCGAAGACACCCTAGCCCAAATGCTCATCGACGCCAGCGCATCAGCAGGGGTGGACTGCTTCATCGGCATCGCCGACACCATGCACACCGCACTCATCGCCGCACGCCAACAACATATTGTGCCGCCGGGCGGCTGCGTGGACTTCCTAGCGCAGCAACCAGTAGGGGCACTGCACGCCTGCGACGAGGAAGGCACCGAACTACCAGGACTGCTGACCGAGATGGGAATACGAACACTAGGGCAGTTCGTCGAACTTGGGCGCACAGGCATCAGCGACATTGCCTCGCGTTTCGGTGCGGCAGGCATAGAGGCCTACGAGATCGCAACAGCCAGAGCACAACGCGACGTCATCACCCAAGAAAAACAAGAAGAGCTCGCGGTGTTCGTGGAACCAGAATCGCCGATTACCCGCGTAGACGAGGCCGCATTTATCGCCAGAACACTAGCCTCACAGTTACACGAAAAGCTTGCAGCAGCCGGTGTGGTCTGCGATCGCGTAAAAATCCGCGCCTACAGCAACCACGACGACATGCACGAACGCGTCTGGCGCACCCGTGACGCACTGACAGAAGCCGCAACCGCGGAACGTGTTCGCTGGCAGCTCGCCGGATGGGTCAGCGGCCCCCTTCGCGCCATCGAACTCATCCCACTAAGCATGCACACCCCCAGCACACGAAGCGTGCTAGACGATGACGCCGCGGACGATAGCGCCATCGCCAGGGCCATCGCAACCGCACAAGCCCAATGGGGCGCCGAACAAGTGATGATTGCCCACGCCGCAGGCGGGCGTTGCCCCACGCAACGCGTCGAGTTCCTCCCCTACGGAGACCGACCACTAGAAAACGAATCCACGACCACTCCCTGGGCGGGAGCGATCCCCGGACCCCACCCTTCACGCATACTTAGCAAACACGTGGATGTCGTCGATTACGCAGGACAAGCAGTCATCGTCAACGCTGAGGCCGAATTGAACACACCGGTTGCCGCACTGATCGTAGAAGGTACGACGCACGCAGTCACCGCATGGGCGGGGCCCTGGGCAGAAGACACCGGATGGTGGACTGCTACGCCGACACGCAGAGCATTCCTACACGTCGCCACCAGCGAACAAGCATTGCTTCTAACCTGGTCAGACGGCCGGTGGATACTCAGCGGAGCCTACTAACCCCCAACCACTAGCCGCGGATGTCGACAACCACGCGGGTGGGATTGTCAAGAAGCTCAATGGAATGAGGGTGCTTGCCCTTCATACCAATGATGAACTGGCTATGCCCCTCAAAAGTGCCACCGTTAACAACCTGCTGAACCACAGGCCCATGGCCAGGAACCGGCGCCAACACAGGATCCTCAATACCCAACTCGAAAGGATAAGTAGTCCCATCGATATTGATATTGAGGAAGGTATCGCCCTCCACCTCAATCGGATGCCCACTAGCCTGCTGAGTCGGAGCATCAACATAATCAGCAAACCAGCCCGGAGTCCCCTGCCCCTGAAGCTCGAAAACCACACGATCGAAACCCTCGTGGGTGCCGGTGCGCATGGTGGTCACAACCAATTGGGCAGGGGCGCCAGCGGACTGAGTCTTCTTAGCTTCGTTCGCCTCACCCAAAGGCAACAAACCAGCCTGCGGAGATGACGCGGCGGTGCTGCTATCCAACGTCGTGGAGTCTGTCGTTGACGGTGCCTGGCCGCATGCCGACAAGCCCACGAACAAGCCTGCAATACACAGGCCAGAAAAGGCGCGTACTCGGAGCGTGCTGAATGCACTGGAGACATGAAACATACCCGGAAGCCTAACCGAGCAGCCGCCAGGGGAGGGAGCCCATAGGGCCATTCTGCACAGGTTGTAACGCGATTGTTAGACAATTGTGAAGTTTCGACCCAGCCAGCATCACCCCCCAAGGCGCCTATAGTAAGAGCATGACTACATGCTCCACCAACGTCACAGAACCGCTAGCCGGAACCGCAAAAACCGGCACCTTCTACGTCGCCCTGGAGCACCTCCACGGGTGGGGACGCGACGTCAGCGATGGCGAAGCGTTCGGCCACGAACTCAACGAAAAAATCACCGCCCACCTAAGGGCCGCGCGAGCATCACTACAACTCATCCGCAAACCCGGACGCAGCGGCCAACACCGCAAACAACGCTGGCTCTACCTGTGCTACACCGGCGACGGACACACCGAACCATGGATGGAAAAAATGGCCGTCGACGGGCCCGAAGACCTCCTACGGCTCGACCTCAGCGGACCCGGACGAAACACCCACCTAGGTGCACAACCCACCGAAGACCCCATCGTCTTAGTCTGCACCCACGGCAAACGAGACAAATGCTGCGCCCTCAAAGGCCGCCCACTAGCCGCCGCCATGCAAACCTGCTTCTACGGTGACGACGTCTGGGAATCCTCCCACACCAAAGGCCACCGCTTCGCCCCCTCCATGATCCTGCTGCCCTGGGGATACTCCTTCGGCCGCCTAGCATCCGGCCCCGCAATCGAGATGCTCAAAACCTTCCACCAAGGCCAACTATTCCTCCCCGGCAACCGCGGCCGCGGATGCTTCGACGCCCCCGGCCAAGTCGCAGAACTAGTAGTAGCCAACGCCCTCATCGGCGAAGGCGAAACCGTCGCGCCGGGCAGCCTCATCGTCGAAGCAGCCGACAATGAGCATGAAAAAAGCGCCGGAGAAGCACTCCGGCGCGTCATCCACCCTGACGGCCGAACCTGGGATGTCTACCTGGAGCAACGCGACGTCAACAATGTCATCACGTCCTGCGGCGACGAACCCAAAAAGGGCCGAGCATGGGTAGCTGTTAGCGGCGCATAATCTTCTTGGACAACCAGTTGCCGAACAACTGAGCAACCTGCACGATCACGATAATCACAGCGGTCGCCACCCAGGTGACATTCCAGTCAAACGCCTGGTAACCGTAGGTGATGGCGAAGTTACCCAAACCGCCGCCGCCGACATAGCCGGCCATCGCCGACATATCGACAACCGCGATAAAGGCAAAGGTGTAGCCCAGCACCAGCGGGCCAAGGGCCTCGGGGATAATCACCGTGCGAATGATCTGCCACGGGCTTGCACCCATCGCACGAGCCGCCTCGATGACACCAGGATCAATACTGACCAGGTTTTGTTCCACGATGCGGGCGATACCGAACGATGCGGCCACAATCATCACGAACATGGCAGCGTTTGTACCGATGGTGGTGCCAACAACACCGCGGGTGACCGGGCCAAGAGCCGCCAACAAAATAATGAACGGGATGGGACGAATAAGGTTCACCACCACGTTCAACAAGCTGTACATGCCCTTGTTCGACAAGATTCCGCGCGAACGCGTGGTGTACAGCAGCACACCCAGTCCCAAACCAATGATGCCGGCAATAATCAGAGTGCTGACAACCATGTACAGGGTGTCAACGATAGCTTCTTCGAGCTTGGGAGTCAGACGATCCCAATTGGTTGCAACATAGGTGACGTTCATCGGATTTCCTCGCAGTCAGTGGTGGAGCGCAGACGGTCGTAGAACCCCTGCACAGCATCCTCATCGCCAGTCAGACGAGCGGTCACTTTGCCGAAACTGTGGCGCTGCAGGGTAGTCACACCGCCATGGACGATGGAGATGCGGGCGCCGGCCTCTCGGGCAGCGGCAGCGGCAGCGAAGAATCCGGAATCCTCGGTGAGGTTAACGGTAAACAGTCGCCCCTCGCCGGCAAGCAGATCATCGGCCTCAACCATGTCTGGGGTGTTACGCAATGACGTCGCGACAAAGCGCTGCGCCACGTCCGTTTTCGGCGCGGAAAAGACGTCGTAGACCGAACCGAACTCCACCACGCGGCCATCCTCCATCACGGCGACTTTGTCGGCGATGGAACGCACCACATCCATTTCGTGAGTGATGACAACGATGGTGATGCCAAGCTCCTTGTTGACCTTTCGCAGAAGCTTGAGCACCTCCTGGGTGGTGTCAGGGTCGAGGGCGCTGGTGGCCTCGTCCGCCAACAGAAGCTGCGGATTTGTCGCTAGCGCTCGGGCAATGCCGACGCGCTGCTTCTGGCCACCCGACAGCTGCTCCGGGTAGTTGTTACCGCGATCGCTCAGACCAACGAACTCCAGGAGCTCATTGACCCGAGCCTGGCGTTCACGCTTCGGCATTCCGGCAAGCTGCAAGGGGTATTCAATGTTTCCCGCAGCTGTACGCGACGTCAGCAAATTAAATTGCTGGAAAATCATGCCGATGCCTCGTCGAACATCGCGCAGCTTCTTTTCCGGCATACCAACAATGTTGGTTTCGCCGACCAGAACCTGCCCACTGGTGGGGGTTTCAAGGCCGTTGATCATACGGACAAGGGTGGATTTGCCGGCGCCAGAGTAGCCGATAATGCCAATGACTTCGCCCGGCTCGACAGACAGGTTGATGTTGTCGAGCGCAGTGACGCTGCCGCCCTTGGTGTCAAAAACTTTGGTCAGGTCGCGAAATTCTACGCGCGTTCCTGTCGCCATGGTGGTCCAATCTAGCTGGGTTTTTAAGAAAGCTTCTTGAGGATTTCTATGAGCTCAGCCTTGGGGCGGTTGACTCGGATGGAGGTTCCGTTGGTGTCTTCAGCCTGAGCCTCAGCGACCTCGGGGGTGTGGTAGATCTCGATGAACTTCTGGATGGCCGGATCATCTTGGTTTTCTTCGCGGGTGGCGATGACGTTGATGTACGGATCCGAGGTTTCACCGGTGGGGTTATCCTTGTACGCTGCGCTCTCTGGGTCAATTCCGGCGCGGCCCAGGAAGTTGTTGTTGATGACAGCAGGCTTGCCCTCACCATATGCGACGGTGGTTTGTTCAGGGGCGATTGGATTGACCTTCACCTTCGACGCTGCTTCGTCAATATCGGAAGGGTTGGGGGTGATCAAGCCTTCTTCTTTGAGCTTTAGCAGACCAGCGGTGGCGAGAACGTTGATCGCACGAGCCTGGTTGGTCGGATCGGAGGGAATAGCGATGGTTTCGCCCTCGATGCCATCGATGGAATCGTGGCCCTTCCAGAACACCGACAGGGGGACAATGTAGGTGGAGGCCACCGGCACGAGGTTATCGTTTTCGCCCTTGTTGTACTGGGCGAGGAACTTCAAATGCTGGAAGGCGTTGGCGTCGATGGTTCCCTCGGACAATGCCTTGTTGGGTGTGGAGTAGTCGCTGAAATCGACTACTTCAAGATCCAGGCCAGCGGCGTCTGCTTGCTGCTCGATAACTTGCCACGCCTTGGAGGACGCTTCGGTGGTGCCGACGCGCAGCTTTAGATTTTGGTCGTCATGGGAGCACGCAGCCAGGGTAGAAACGCTGATGGCGGCTGCGGCTACGAGGCCGGTGATGCGGGTGAAACGGCGGGTAGTGGAGTTAGTCATGTTAGTTACGCTCGCTGTTCTCGATGCGCTCGAGGATCTTCTTCAGGTCTTCCTTGGAACGCTTGACGGGGACGGAGGTGCCGCGGGAGTCCTCAGCCACGGCTTCGGTGACCTCGGGGCTCTGCCAGATTTCGACCAGCTTGGCGATGTTTTCGTTGTCCTGGTCCTCTTCGCGGGTGACGAAGGCGTTGATGTAGGGCTCGGCCTCTTCGGAAGAAGGATCATCCTGGAACACGGAGGACTTGGGGTCGATGCCCGCGCGGTCGAGGAAGGAGTTGTTGATGATGGCCGGGCGACCTTCGCCGTAGGCGACCGGGGTCTGGGCGGCATCGACTGGGGTGACGGTCACCTTGGACTTGGCCGGGTCAATGTCGGAAGGGTTGGGGGTGACCAGGCCGTTTTCCTTCAGGGTGACAAGCCCTGCTTGGACCAGCACGTTGATTGCGCGGCCCTGGTTGGTCGCGTCAGAGGGGATAACGACCGACTGACCTTCGATGCCGTCGAGGGAGTCGTGATCCTTCCAGAACAGTGCGAGGGGGACGATCTCGGTCGAACCTACGGGAACCAGGGTGTCGTTTTCGCCTACGTTGTACTGGGCTAGGAATTTCAGGTGCTGGAAGAGGTTTACGTCGATGTTGCCTTCCGACAAAGCCTTGTTGGGTGTGGTGTAGTCGGAGAAGTCGACGACCTCAAGGTTGATGCCTTCATCTTTGGCCTTGCTTTCGAAGACTTCCCAAGCCTTCTTGGAACCATCGGTGGTGCCTATCTTAATGGTGTCGCCGTCGTTGGCATTTGAGCATGCTGCGAGGCTCAAAGACAGTGCGCCGGCGAGGGCTAGTGCACCGATGCGGCGGATGTTGCGGTGGGACATGGTGTCTCCTCAAATTTAATAGACAGAGCTTTCTAGTTTCGTCGGGTAGCTTAGCAGCAGATCGCAAAAGTGTACAGCTCGGTCTAAAAATTGTTTTAGATGTGCGAAAAAATTGCCCGACTGTTCTATTTTCGCTATTATGTTCGCATGTCTACGTTCGACCCGGGGTATGGTTGGAACGGTGCAGGTTTTCTGGGGCCGGCCGACTCTAAAGGTTCACCTTTGCCCTGGTCAAGCCTGTCTAGCCTGCTCGATTCTGGCACGGTCGGAACCTTGAAGCCCGCCCGGAATGTGCTGTCTTTAAAGGAAAAGGGCGCAAGTAGGATCGCTGAAGAGTGCGAAGGTGGTATTGAACAGCATGGTACGGCTGCGCAATCGGCGGTACCCTTCGCGGAACTCCACGCCAGCAGTAACTACAGCTTTCTCATCGGGGCGAGCTCCCCGGCAGACATGGTCCGGGCTGCACAAGCGAGCAACCTGAGCGCACTCGCCCTATTAGAACGCGATGGGCTCTACAGCGCTGTGCAATGTGCAGAAGCCGCGGCGCAGACAAGCGTCGGCACCATCTTCGGCGCCGAACTCACCCTGAGCCCAAGTATCATCCTTCCCGTAGTGGTCACTGGGTCGGAAGGCTACAGGCGACTATCGCGGACAATTAGTGACGCCGCGTTGGCTGCAGGCTCCAAAGGACAACGCTGCTATCCGAGTGTTGAGGAGCTAGCGGATATCGCCCAAGGCCATTGGATTGTCCTGGTAGACGCCTCGCACGATGAGGAACTCATCACAAGGATTCTCGCTGCCTTCGGCCACGACAACGTGTTTGCAGAACTTCCGGCAACTGGGCAAGCCGATGACTACGATCACCACGTGCGCTTGCGTGCAACCGGGGCGCGATGCATCATCAGTACTCGCCCGCGGGCAGCAACCAAAGGGGACGCCCGGGTCGCAGCAGCAAAACAAGCACTCCACAATAAGCAACACTTGGGCGCTGCTCAAGGGCAGTTGCACCCTCTGGGTGCCACGTGGATCAAAAGCGGCGCATCCATCCTCCGACGGTACCCAGATTGCGCGGATGCCGTGGCCGCCACAATAGAAGTCGCGGAGCGCTGCACCTTCGAGCTAGACCTAGCCACCGCGCATCTACCCCCCTTTCCCGTGCCAGAAGGTACTACGGAAATCTCCTGGTTGCGCCAACTATGCGAAAAAGGGTGGAGACGCCGCTATGGTGGCGCGCCTGCGGACGTTGCGCGCGCAGCATGGCTGCAGGCAGTGCATGAACTCGACGTCATTGAACAATTGGGATTCCCGGGATACTTCCTTATCGTTCACGACCTCACCGAATTCGCCAGACGCAACACCATCTTGTGCCAAGGCAGGGGCAGCGCCGCCAATTCGGTCGTGTGCTTTTGCCTGGGCATCACCAACGTGGAACCCATCGCAAACAAGCTGCTGTTTGAGCGCTTCCTGTCCGCAGAGCGCGATGGCCCACCCGACATCGACATCGATTTCGAATCCGGCCGCCGCGAAGAAGTCATCCAATACGTCTACCAACGCTACGGTCGCAACAACGCAGCGCAGGTCGCCAACGTCATCACCTACCGCACCAAAGGAGCTATACGTGACGCCGCCCGCGCACTCGGCTATCCCCAAGGAGTATGCGATGCGTGGGCCTCAAGGCAGGCAGCAAGTCAGCCGCCCGAACGCGTGCTCGAACTCGCCCAACAGTTGAAGTCGAGCCCACGACACCTGGGCATTCACTCGGGCGGAATGGTGATCTGCGACCGCCCCATTGCAGAGATCGTTCCAGTGGAATGGGCGCGCAAGAAAGGGCGAAGCGTCATCCAATGGGACAAAGACGACTGTGCCGCAGCCGGCTTGGTGAAATTCGACCTCCTGGGCCTAGGGATGCTCGAAGCCCTGCATCACGCCATCGACCTAGTCCAAGAGCAACACAATAGGACGATCGAGCTGTGGCAGATCGACTGCCAAGACCCAAAGGTCTACGAAATGCTGTCACGGGCAGACGCAGTGGGCGTGTTCCAAGTGGAGTCCCGGGCGCAACTCAACACACTGCCACGGTTAAAACCGCGCACCTTTTTCGATCTGGTGGTCGAGGTTGCCTTGATCCGCCCAGGCCCCATCCAAGGCGGCTCGGTGCACCCCTATATTCGTCGGCGCAATGGTTTGGAGCCAGTTACCTACGACCATCCGTGCCTGAAACCTGCTTTGGAAAAAACCCTCGGTGTGCCGCTGTTTCAGGAACAACTCATGCAGATAGCCAAAGATGCCGCGGGTTTCAGCGGGGCAGAGGCTGACAGTCTGCGCCGAGCAATGGGTTCGAAGCGTTCGCCCGAGCGCATGAACGCCCTCAAGCAGCGCTTTTTCGAAGGGCTGAAAACCGCCCAAGGCATCGAGGGCGCCACAGCTGAGGTTCTGTGGAACAAAATGGTGGCCTTCGCCTCCTATGGTTTCCCCGAGTCTCACTCGCAATCCTTCGCTTCATTGGTGTTTTATTCTGCCTGGTTCAAGCTGTATTACCCTGCGGAGTTTTGCGTGGCACTGTTGCGCGCCCAACCGATGGGTTTCTATTCGCCGCAGTCGCTCATTAGCGATGCCAGGCGTCACGGCGTCAAGGTTTTGCCCGTGTGCGTGCAGGCCTCTGCTGATCAGGCGCGGGTGGAAAATGGCGCTATCCGCCTAGGTTTGGGCAGTATCAAGGGGGTGGGTTCTCGGGCTGCGCAAAGGATTGAGGGCGCCGCACAGGACGGCCCTTTTAGCTCGATTGCTGACGTCGCGTCGCGCGCCGGGTTGAGCGTGGCGCAGGCGGAATCCTTGGCGCGGGCGGGGGCGTTTGCGTGCTTTGGTCTGACGCGGCGTCAGGCGTTGTGGGAGGCAGGGGTGGCTGCGACGCACAATCCGGGGATGCTTCCGGGGATCGACATTATTCATGCCCCTGCGTTGCCCGGGATGAGCGAGTTGGAGCTGCTCAGTGCAGATATTGCGAGCACCGGGGTGACACCAGACAAGCAGCCGATGGAGTTGTTGCGTGAGGCGTTGGACGCACGCGGCGTCATCAGTGCAGATAACTTGATGGCTGTGGAGGATGGCACGCGCATATGGGTTGCGGGGGTTGTTACCCACCGGCAGCGCCCTAGAACTGCTGGTGGTGTGACGTTTCTGGGCATGGAAGACGAGACAGGTTTGATCAACGTTGTTCTCAGTCCGGGTGTGTGGCGGCGCTATGCCCATCTGGCGGGCAGCGTGAAGACCTTGATGGTCCGGGGGATTGTGCGTAATGCCTCTGGTGCGGTCAGTATCGACGCTGATGCGTTGGCTCCTTTGCATGCAGAATCACTTAGTCGAGGTAGTCGAGATTTCCGTTGATGCTTATGTATAAAGGTCTGCATGGATAACAATGACGTCGCGGGACCTGCCGTCGCTTTCGACGCTATGGGTGCGGTGGGGCAGCAGTTGCGTCCGGTGTCGGACAGTTTGATTAAGGCGCGTCTTTTAGCGCGGATGCCTGTGTATGTGGTTGCGTTTGTTGCTGCGGTGGCTGCGGCGGTGCTGCATAGCCCGTGGTGGTGGATTGCGGTAGCTCTAGCTGGGGTGAATGTTGGGTGGCAGTTGTGGTTGATTCCGCATCAGGTGCGTTGCATTGGGTGGGCTGAGGGGGAGGACGATCTGTTTATTTCCCGCGGTAAGTTGTGGCATACGACAACCATCGTTCCTTATGGGCGGATTCAATATATTGATATTGATTCGGGCCCGATCGATTCGCGTTATGGTTTGGCCAACGTGAGTTTGAATACCGCCAGCACGAAGAGCATCACGAAAATTCCCGGTTTGCCTGCGCAGGAGGCAGAGGAGTTGCGGCGGCGTGTGTCGCAGAAGGCGAAGACACGAATGAGTGGTATGTGATGCGTAAGGTTGCGCGCGTTACCCCGTTGATTGAGGCATGGCAGTTATTTGTTGCGCTGGCATTTTTTGCGATTACACAGGGGCGTCGTGGGATTGTTGACGCCGCGGTGGCTGTGCAGAGCAGTTCACTTGTGGGATCCCATCAGGTGGCAATGGCTGCGGTTGCTGTGGTGGCTGCGATTGTGGTTGCTTGTGTGGCGTGGCTGTTGTCGGGCATTTGGTGGCGGGCACGTGGCTACAGTCTCGATGGGGAAGAGATTGTGTTGAAGTTTGGTGTGCTGTCGAAGGAACAACGGGTTGCTCGCTACGACAGGATCCAAGCGATCGATATTGTGGAGCCGCTGCTTGCTAGGTTGTTCGGTCTGGCTGCGGTGCATGTGGAAACCGCGGGCGGGGAGGATTCCCGGCTGGAGATTAAGTATTTGACTCGCGCGGATGCTGATGCGTTGAAGCGGGAAATTTTGGGTGTCACCGCAGACACACATGTTGACGTCGCGACGGCCGCTGCCACCACTGATGTTGCGGTTGATGCCTCCACTGCTGACCCTGCTCCCACTGCTGACGCTGCCGTGATTCCGATGAAGCGTTCGTTGATCGCTGCCGCCTGCACCGTGTCCACTGTGGTGGGTGCCGTGTGGTTGATCGTTTCCTTCGCGGTGGGGCAGTGGGTGTCAGCTTTTGCTGCGGTGTCGATGGTGGCGGGCGCTGGGTGGAAGATCGTCAATGGTTCATGGCTGTATCGCTATCGCGTGGCGCGGGTGGATGGGCGGCCTGCTTTAGCTGTTGAGTATGGTTTGAGTACTCGGACCAGCAAGAATGTGCGCCTGGACAAGATTCGTGGTGTGCAGATTACTCAGCCTGTGCTGTGGCGGCTGCTCGGCTGGTGGCGCGTGGAGGTTTCTGTCGCCGGCTACGGGGTGCTTGATGACGCCCCGGTGGTTCTGCCTGTTGGGCAGTGGGACGACGTGGTTGACGTCTTGGGCTTGGTGGCACCCGGTGTGCGGGTGGAGCCGACGCCTCCGCCCCGCGTTGCTGATGAGGACTACTTAGGCTCTGGTGACGGTGGAGCTGAGCAGGCAGGTGGCTTTATGCGCCGTGGCGCAGTGGGGGTCTATCAGTGCCCGCCTGTTGCGCGGAGATTGTGGCCGGTGCATGCGCGGGTTTTAAGGCTGGTTTTCGGTGGTCAGGATGCGGCATCTGTGCTGTATAAGGGCTGGTTGCGGCGCAAGATTAGCATTGTGAAGCCCGCCGATGTTCAAGAGGTGAGTGTGACGCGAGGGCCGGTGAGCCGGGTACTCGGGATCGGGACTGTCCGCTTTGATTTGGTGAAGGGGCCAACCTCCTTCGAGGTGGATGACCTGCTGTGGGAGGACGCCGTTGGTATTGCCACAGTGATGCGTGGGCGTCGCTTAGATCAGCTTGCCTCCCCCTAATTGGGTAAAAATTTAAACAAAATATTCAATGGGCTGAACTTTGCTCTAAGGTACGATGTGAACATCCGCTTAAAGGGAAGGTTAACAACCATGTCCATTCGATCCAGGCGCCTTAACGGGCCTGCAGCTCGTGGCACTGCTCTTGCAGTAGCCGCACTGATCGGAGCAGGCAGCCTCGCAGCATGCAGCAGCGATGATGCTTCCTCCAGCAGCTCACCAGAAAAGGCTGGTACCGGCGAACTCAACGTCGTAGCTACCACAACCCAGATCTGCGACTACGTCAAGCAGATCGACGCACCCGACACAAACCTCACTTGCCTCCTTGCCCCCAACGCATCTGCGCACGAACACGAGATGACCAAGGAGCAGATGAAGGCACTGTCCGAGGCGGACTTGATGCTCGTCAACGGTGTCGACTTGGAGCACTTCCTCGACCAGGCCGTTGATTCCAGCGGTTTCAAGGGCACGATGGTTGTGACCACCGGTATCCTCAGCGCAACTGATCTTGATGGCAAGCCGGTCAGTGACGCAGACCTTCCTTACACCATCGACCGTGGCATCAAGAAGATCGACGTACAGCCCTGGCCCTTCCCACCGGAGGAAGGCGAAACCCAGGCGGAGTTCGCGTACGACCCGCACGTGTGGACTTCCCCAGAAAACGCGAAGATCCAGGTCGAAAACATCGGCCACGCATTCGAGGAAGCCCGCCCCGACCAAGCAGATGTGTACAAGAAGCATGTGGAGGCCTACACCCACAAGCTTGATGAACTCAACACCTGGGTGAAGGAGCAGATCAACACGATCCCCGAACCCAACCGTGTGCTGTTCACCAGCCATGATGCTTTCGGTTACTTCTCTAAGACCTACGGCATTAACTTCATCGGTGCAGCTCTGAGTGACTTCAACGAGCAGCAGGATGCGACCGCTGAGCACATCGCCGAAGAAGCACAAAAGGTTAAGGACTCCGGTGCCGTTGCCTTGTTCGCGGAGAACTCCAACAACCCCAAGTCCATCGAAGCAATCGCCAAGGCTGCTGGCGTGAAGGCCGTCATCGGTGACGACGCCCTTTACGGCGACTCCCTCGGCCCGGCTGGTAGCGAAGGTGAAACCTACATTGGTTCCATCGTCCACAACGTCACGAACCTCGTGGATGCTTGGGGCGGACACGCAACCCCGCCGAACTTCAACTAAGACCCTCTTTATCTGGAACACAGGCTAGCCGCCGCCACATCCTGACACCATCGGGACTCCTTATGAACACTCTAAAATTCCACTCCTCCAACCTCACATACCCAGGGGCGGGCTCGAACGTCGCAGTCACAGGACTCGACCTCGAGCTCGCCCCCGGGCGTGCACTGGCCCTCATTGGGCCCAACGGTGCAGGAAAAACCACCTTCCTCAAAGCCATTCTCGGACAGGTCCACGCCAGTGGGACCGCAGAAGTCCTCGGACGCGAACCCGGCAATGCGCCATCCGGCAGCATCGGCTACGTCCCACAACTGGCAGACCTCGACGCAACCTTCCCCGTCCGTGCACGCGACGTCGTCACCATGGGGCTCATCCACAAACAGGGGCTCTTCGGCAGACTCAAGTCCGCCGATGCACAACGCGTTGACTCCGCACTGGCACAAGTAGACCTCCTCGACAAAGCACAACAACGATTCGGCACTATGTCCGGCGGGCAAAAACAACGCGTCCTCCTCGCGCGTGCCATCGCCGCACAACCCAAACTCATCCTGCTTGACGAACCCTTCAACGGACTCGACCAACCCAACCGCGACGCCCTGCTCCGTATCATCGAAGTAGTGAAAGCCGAAGGGGTATCCGTGGTCGTGTCCACCCACGATATTTCGCTAGCGGAAGCCGTCGCAGAACAACTCCTACTGCTCGCCGGCCGACAGGTGGCCTGCGGCAGCCTCAAAGAGGTCATGACAGACGCCAACATGGCCGCCGCATACGGAGGTCGGGCTCGCGAAGTGGCAACGGAGATCGCTTGTGCTTGACATGCTGCTGGAACCCATCACCGGCGCACCCTACCTCACGCGAGCATTCATCATGCTCATGGCGCTGGGAATCGTCTCGGGCCTCGTCGGAGTGATCGTGAACCTCCGCGCACTCGAATTTAATGCCGAAGCCTGCGTGCACTCCATCTTCCCCGGAGTAGTCGCCGGTGCACTCTTCGGCGGAATCGACGCGATCATCCCCTGGGCTGCAGCGGTGGGGGCTATCGTTGCCATCGTGTTGACAGCGGTTCACCGCAAACACCCCTCCGAAGCAGGCACCGCAGTCGTGCTCACAAGCTTCTTTTCCCTCGGCATCGTCCTGTCACTCAAAAAAGGCGAAATGTCCGGACAACTCGAAGCCCTGATGTTCGGCAGGCTCCTCGAAATCAGCGAACCGCGCCTCATACAATCCCTCATCGTCTGCGCCTTCGCCTACGCCGTGATCGCGCTGTCATGGAACAAACAAGTCTTCGTCGCTTTTGATCGTCAAGGCGCGAGTGCCTCGGGGATCAACGTCACCCTCATCGATCTACTACTCAATGGTGCGATCGCTGCAGTAGTTGTCGCAGCATCCACCGCAGTGGGCGTACTGCTCGTCATCGGATACCTTGTTATCCCCGGTGCGGCAGGCAGACTCGTAGCGGGCAGCATTAAAACCATGGCCACCATCGCCGTGCTCCTCGGAGCGATCGGCGGCTACATCGGCATGCTGGCCCTCGACATCCCCACAAGCCATTCCATATCCCCCCAAGCCTCCGTCGCGCTATCGGTCGTCGGGCTGTACTTCATCATGCTCGCAGTATCTAAAGCAGCACCCAGCGCATTCGCAAGCTCCGCTACGGAAGGAGCCCGCTCATGATACTCAATGTCCTAGCCCTCCCCATCGTCGAGGTCATTATCATCGGCGCACTCGCGGGACTAGTCGGGGTGTACGCAGTACTCAACAACAAGGTCTTCTTCACCGAATCCATCACCCACGGAACATTTCCCGGTGCCGTCATCGGCGTCGTCCTGGGCGCGCACTTTGGACTCGACCATGCAGGGCTGTCCCTCATGCTTTTCGCTGGCGCTACAGCAGCTTGCGTCCCCTTAAGTTGGCTGATGTTCGTGCTGGCTCGCAAATCAACCATGTCGCCACAGTCAGCGGCAGGTGTTGTTCTCACACTCGGTTTTGCGCTCGGATACTTCCTCAACAAATGGTTTGCGCCACTACCACTGAAAATCGAAGGCTTCCTCGCCGGCAGCGTTCTCAACATCCACCGAACTGATGTGCTCGCCGCAGCAATCGTCTTCGCAATATCACTCGCTATCACCGCTCGGTGGGGCAACACCCTCATCTTCTACGCCTTCGACCGCAGCGGATTCCAAGCACTCAACAGTAAACACGCAAGCATTGCAGGACGCAGCATAGCGCCCACCGCGCTCGCCGAAATCACAATGCTCACCATGATTACCTCGACCATCGTGGTGCTCATTCCCGCAGTCGGAACCATCCTTGCCATCGCTCTAGTGGCAGCACCAGCAGCGGGGCTTGCGCCACGCATGAACAGCCCGCAAGCCTTAATGATCGCAGCGCCCATAGCCGGCGTCATCATTGGACTTGCAGGACTCGCAGTCGCGATCGTATTCAATCTTTCTGCAGGTGGAACCATCGCACTGGCCGCGGGTGCGTTCTACCTAGGGTGCCGACTACTATAAGCATCCATGCACATTCAGTCGTTGTCACAAAAAACCCAGGACTATCTCAAAGTAATTTGGGAGATCTGTGAACGCACTGAAACCCCAGCATCCAACAGCGCAATCGCCGACGCACTAGAAGAAAAAAACTCCACGGTATCCGAGGCAATCAAACGCCTCAGAGCCCAAAAACTCGTCGAGCACAAGCCCTACCAAGGGGTCACCCTCACAGAAGAAGGCGCCAGCCTAGCCGTCGCAATGGTTCGCCGCCACCGGCTCATCGAAATGTTTCTATGCGACACACTTGGCTACACCTGGGACGAAGTACACGACGAGGCCGAAATCCTCGAGCACGCAGTCAGCGACACATTCCTAGACCGCGTCGACACCCTACTGGGCCACCCACATCGCGACCCCCACGGTGACCCCATCCCCCGCGCCGACGGCACCATAGACATCGTTGGAATCCGCGACCTATCCAGCGTCAACATCGGCGAAAGCGCCACCGTCGAACGCATCCGCGACCGCGACCCGGAACTCCTGCGCTATCTCGCGCAACGAGGCATCCTACCAGGCGTAACCATCAGTGTCGTCGACACCCCACATTCCTCGCTCAAAATGCTCAAAGTAGCAGGCGCCGATGAACCCGTGGCCCTCGCCGACAGTCAATCCTGTGCGATCGTCGTCAGCTCCCAGAAAAACCAAGCTGCCGCCACGCCTCGTACACAGCAATAGCCGCACAATTAGCCAAATTTAGACTCCGGCGCCCCTCCAACATCGGAATCTTCAACTGCTCGGTCACACGAGGATGCGCCAGCGCCTGCTTAGACAAACCCGTGGGCTCCGTCCCAAACAACAACACGTCACCAGGGACAAACTCGATATCGGTATAACGCGTCGAAGCATGCGCAGTGAACGCAAACACGCGCGCACCCGGCAGCGCATCCAACGCGGCGTCAAGATCATCATGAACACTAACATCCGCCAAATCGTGATAATCCAAACCCGCCCGCTTGAGATTCTTATCCTCAAAGTTGAACCCCAACGGGCCAGCGAGATGCAACCGCGCCCCAGTACACGCACATAAACGAATCGCATTACCCGTATTCGGAGGGATGACAGGCTGATCAAAAATCACGTTGAGCACCTGCAACAGTCTAGACTAGGGGGCGTGACTGCAGTGAAGCTAGATGGAACCCTCTACCGCAACGAAATCTTTGAAGAGCTACAACGTGATGTAGCCACGCTCAAAGAACACGGCATCGTGCCGGGCCTAGCCACCGTGCTTGTAGGCGACGACCCCGCAAGCCACGCCTACGTCAACATGAAGCACCGCGACTGCGAATCCATCGGAGTGCGATCCATTCGCAAAGACCTCCCCGCGGACGTCACCCAAGAGCAACTACTCGCTGTCATCGACGAGCTCAACGCAGACCCGGAATGCACCGGCTACATCGTGCAGCTCCCCCTACCTAAGCACCTCGACGAAAATGCAGTCCTCGAACACATCGATCCAGCCAAAGACGCCGACGGGCTACACCCCGTCAACCTAGGGAAACTCGTCCTGGGAGAGCCTGCCCCGCTGCCGTGCACCCCCAACGGTGCCATCCACTTGCTTCGTCGTTTCGGCGTAGAGATCGCGGGTAAAGAAGTAGTCGTCATCGGACGCGGCGTCACCGTAGGTCGACCTATCGGGCTGATGCTCACCCGGCGCAGCGAAAACGCCACCGTCACCCTGTGCCACACCGGCACCGTCGACCTAGCAAAGCACACGCGCGAAGCGGACATCATCATCGCGGCCGCAGGGGTGCCGCACATGCTCACTGCTGACATGGTCAAACCCGGTGCCGCCATACTCGACGTTGGGGTGTCGCGCAAAGACGGCAAACTGTTGGGCGACGTCGCACCAGAGGTGTGGGACACCGCAGGTTTCGTTTCCCCCAACCCCGGCGGCGTTGGGCCCCTCACGCGCGCCTTCTTGGTTCGCAACGTCGTCAAAAGTGCACTCAAAGCACTCGAATCCTAAACCAAACCGCTACGGTCACTACCCGCACACATGACTCAAGTCAGCGACAGGGACAGCACGGTTAACCTGGAGGACAACCCCCACGACCGTGCCTTGCCGCCGTCAACACTAACCCCTTTACAGCAACGGTTGGCACTCGTCCTGTTCGTGATCGGTTTTGTGCTTTCCGGAGTATTTTCGCTGACGGAGCACTGGCGCCGAGCCACCTTCATGCTTGGACTATCGCTCGCGTGGCTAGCAGTCGTGCGCGCGCGATGCGACTCGCGCATACTCGGGGTGCTGTCGGTGCGAAGTAGGAAATTTGATGTGCTGTTCTGCTCGGGGCTGGGCGCCGTGATGATGTTCCTCGCAGCCTCCGTCGATGCACTAGGAAGCTAGGCCTCCACTAGGCGGCGGTTAGTCGAGGCTACCGAGGAAACGCCGCACGATATTGTCCATCTGGCGGGTTTCGGTGAGGAACGCGTCGTGGCCGCAGGGGGAGGAAATCTTTGCCATCCCCAGCAGGTTGCCTAGATTGCGGGACAGGTGTTCCTGCTGGTGGTAGGGGTAGAGGATGTCGGTGTCGACCCCGACGATCATGGTGGGCACTGTGATGGAGGCTAGAGCCTTGTTAAGACCACCTCGGTCGCGGCCAATATTGTGTCGGTTGAGCGCGTCAGTGAGGATCACATAAGACCCAGGGTCGAAGCGCTCAACAAGCTTTTCGGCCTGGTAGTCCAGGTAGCTATCCACCGCGAAGCGCTGATGCTGGTCCCAAAAAGGCCCCATGGGATTTTCGCCCCGTTGCGCATCAGCCCCGAAACGCTCATCAATCTCCAATTCGCCCCTGTAGGTCAGGTGTGCGAGCCTGCGTGCTGATGCGAGGCCTTGATCTGGGCGGACTCCGCTTTCGTAATAGTCCCCGCCTTGCCAATACGGATCGTTGACGATTGCTAAGATCTGCGTGCTCTGGATGCCGATTTGCCAAGCGCTAGCCCGAGCTGAGACTGCGATGACCATGGCTGCGCCTACACGATCCGGGTAGAGCGCCGCCCACTCAAGCGCGCGTGCACCGCCCATCGACCCACCAATGACGCCGTGGAGGTGATCGATGCCGATCTGCTCCAAGGCTGCGGACTCCGCACGGACCATGTCTCGAATGGACAGGGCGGGGAAGCGGCTGCCCCACACACCCCCATCTGGGTGGGGAGAGCTGGGGCCGGTTGAGCCGCTACAGCCTCCAAGAACGTTGGTGGAAATGATGCAGTAGTGCTCGGGGTCCAGAGCCTTGTTCGGCCCGAGAAGCTCTGACCACCAATCTGATACGTCGCTATCCCCAGTGAGGGCGTGCTCCACGAGTAGGTATTTCGCCCCCGGATGGGGGTCTCCCCACATCTGCCAAGCAATGGAGGCATCGCGGATGGTGGCGCCCGCTTCGGTGGTGAAATCTCCAATAGATTGGATGCGTAGGGTCATGCACACAGCTTAAATGGACAGCTTGGTCTATTGCAAAGATTGCCAGGCGCGCAACAAAAAAAGGGGCGCGTAATGCGCCCCTATACTGCTGCTTTAACTATTTGCCTTCGCCCCATGCTTCGAAAACGGTCGTGTCCGCGACGTCATTAATGGTGCTTTTGCTGGCGCGTGCCCCGGCTGTAGCAGATAGAGTGGTCGGCGTATGGGGCTCAGAGTATTCATCAAGGCCTTCATCGCCGGATGTGGTCGCCCACATGGGGGAGACGCCAGGCAGGATCAGGATGACTAAGAAAGCTAAAACGCCGCAAATAGCTGCGGAAATAGTGGAATAGTCCGCAGGTACGTACCACAGGCACGCCGCGCTAATCGCCATGACGGTCAGCCAACCCAAAGGCAGGATCCACTGAACTTTCAGGTTGCGGGTGGCCGAATATTCAGCCCAATCCTCACGGGGGAAGCGGGCCCGAGCCTCATTTCGGATACGACGCAAGCCATTGGCCGACAAGCCGATAACCGCGAGAATCATTAAGCCCGCTCCGATCAGGCAAACATACAGCTGACCTGCTGCGAATCCATAAGTTACGACCGCTGCTGCCATGGCTAAAGAAACAGCCTCGCCCCACCGCGCAGGGGGAAGAGTGGTGGGGTCAATGTCGGGGTACAGCCGGGTGAATTCTTCAGATCGCATGGTGATAAGGCATCTTTTCGTTAAAGTGTCGCAGGTCTGGATCAAATTAACTGTGGAGCTGAGGATAGTTATCTAGTTGCTATCGACTAGCTCACGGTGCTGTGTTCGGTTATTCTAAATCAGTCCTAATAGGAAAGCCTAAAGCAACACCCCCTATCCTCGTGCAGGAGCATGAATTGAACAAGCTGACCGCGCGCCGACTGGGCGCCTTTATCGCATCCGCAGCATGCGTCGTTATGGTTCCGGTCGTCGGCACAGGAACTGCCCACGCCGCTGGATGCGGTGAATTCGACTGGGGCTTCCGACAGAGCTTCCGAAACTACCTCCGCGGGCCCATCGCCAACGGCAAATGGGAACTCGACGGCGTCGGGTTTAAAGGTAGCGAAAAGGGTGCCGACGGCGCATTCATTTTCGAGCCAAGCTCCATCGAAAAAGACAGCGCCACCTCCGGCACCATCAACCTCGGCGGCAGCGTCCACTTCCTTGGCCACAAGCACGGTGAGTGGTTGTTGGACATGGACATGAGCGACTTCAAGATCAAGGTCGACGGTAACACCGCCAAGATCCAACTGGATTACAAGTCTTACACCTCTGACATGGACTTTTCGAACCTCGTCAAAGGTACCCCGATCAGCGGTGATGATGTCACCATCGCAAACATCGCTCTGAACAACACCCCCAACTTTGATGGCGAGATCGACCTTTCCGGAAACGTCACGCTGACTTCTGAAGGCAACGACCTCTTCCTCGGCCAGTACGGCTCCGGCGGACAGATGGACCCGGCTAGCGGAAAAGTCAACGCTAAGGGCCAGTGCACCGGCTCCAGCTCCGGGGGCGGCTCGGGATCCGGCTCCGGTGGTGGAAGCAACAACGATGCCAAAGAGATGAAGATCAACGACAACGACCACCCGTTGATCAAGAGCATCAAAGAGATGAACAACTCTATGTTTGCCACTAACCAGACCATGCTGACCGGCGGCGCTCTGATCGACAACTCCGAGAAGTTTGCTTCGAAGGCTTTCCCCAACAGTGGCGGCAATTCTAACGGTGGATCCGGTAACTCCAACGGTGGTAACAGCGGTGGAACAACATCCGGTGCCTCCGGCCGTGGTGCATCAGGTGCATCTGGTAATGGTGCGAGTGGCGACGCAAACGGCGGCGCTAGCGGTGCTGCTGGCGGCGGTTCAGGTGCAGCAGCAGGTGCCGCCAGCGGTCGGGGAGCAGCGGGTACGTCGCGCTCCGCAGGTGCAGCCCAGGCCGGCCAAGCTGCAACCTGTGATGCCGAAGGCTCCAAGGGTGTTGAGCAAGCTACTGCGGCGTGGGGTGTGAAAAAGTCCTTCCAAACCTACATTTCGGGCTCTATTGCTAAGGGAAAGTGGGACCTGGACAGCGTGGGCTTCGGCGACGGTGCCTTCCAATGGAGTGGGAGCCAAGGCGCAGTCGATACCGATGCCAAGTCCGGTACCGTCTACTTCCCGGGATCCATCCACTTCACCGGTCACCACGGCATCCTCGACATGACTATCGCGAACCTCGAGATTCAGTTCGAGGGCAACTCCGGCAGCCTGATCGCTGACGTTAACTCCAACGATATGGAGGGGAACAACACCGATTACGGTCGCGTCACCCTAGCCAACCTGCAGTTCAGCAACCTGACCGTGGGCAACACTAGCGTCAGTGGCAGCACTAGTTCTGTGGCTTTGAGCGCAGCCGGTGCGTCTGCATTCGCAGACTTCTACGAACCCGGTATCGAGCTTGACCCGTTGAGCTTTAACGCAACCCTCGGCGGTAGTGCCGACTGTGCCACCGGCCAAGGCGGTTCCGGTGCAGGCGGCGGCAGCGGCGCCAAGTCCGGCGCGGCAGCATCCTCTGCTAAAAATGCCGCAGCCAAGATGGGTAAAGACGGCGCATCCTCGAACGAAGGAGGCAGTGAGTTCAGCAACAACGGCGGTGGCAACTTCAAGATCAAGTCCACCTCTGAAGAAGGCAGCAAGCAACCCCTGGGCTTCACCGAAACCCTCCTGCTGATGATCGCAGCCTTTGTTGTTGCGGGCGGTGCGCTCGGATCCTTCGTGTTCCGTAACCCGGCTGGCCGCTAAAACCACGTTTCTACATAAGGATGACCCTCGTCGTGAAGAAAACTTTCCGAAGCACACTCGCAGCACTAGTGTGCGGAGCCGTAGCACTCGTCGGCTGCTCTACCGATTCGGTGAGCACCAACACCACTGATCAAGAGCTTCGCGAAAAGATCAGCAACTCGGGCGAGCTGCCAAACCCCCGTGACCTCGAAGGTGTCGACGAGGTCAAGGACTTCGGCGAGCCCGTCCCCGTAGCCGGAAACCCGAGCCCCACCCTTCCGGTCGAGCTCACAGATGCTGACGGCTACGAGGTGACGGTCACCGACATTTCCCGCATCCTGGCGCTGGATCTGTACGGTAGCTACACCAAAACCCTTATCGGTCTTGGCCTGGGCGACAACATCGTTGGCCGCACCGTTTCATCGACGGAAGAGTCCCTCAAGGACCGCCCGCTGGTGACCCAAGGCGGCCACAACCTCAACGTCGAAGCTGTGCTGAGCCTTGAACCTTCGCTGGTGATCGTCGATCACTCTGTGGGACCCCGTGACGCAATCGATCAGATTCGTGATGCCGGCGTCACCGTGGTCGTGATGGAGCCCGAACGCACCATCGACAGCGTCGGTCGTGACATCGAAAACGTCGCAGGAGTTGTTGGTGTGCCCGAGGTTGGCGAGAAGCTCGCCAAGCGTTCAATGGACGACATCGTCAAGGACCGAGAGGCTATCGCAGACCTCATCCCCGAAGAACCCATGCGCATGGCATTTTTGTACGCACGTGGCAACGGCGGCGTCTTCTTCATCCTTGGTGAAGGCACCGGTGCGCAGGACCTGATCGAAGGCATTGGGGGTATTGACGTCGCGGCAGAAAACGGACTCAAAGACGCAGCACCCGCCAACGCGGAAGCGCTCGCCAAAATCAACCCGGACATGTTCATCATGATGACCGACGGTTTGAAGTCCACTGGTGGTGTCGAAGGCTTGCTCCAACGCCCGGGCGTTTTGCAGACCACAGCAGGCCAGAAGCAGCGCATCGTGACCTTGCCCGACGGACAGTCCTTGGCATTTGGTCCGAACACTGGTGAGGTGCTGCTGCGTGCCGCATTGGCCGCATACAACCCTGACGTCACCAAGTGAGCGGCACGGCAGTAGCGGGCGCGCACAGTCACGCGCCCGATGTGTTCGCGCGGCGTGCGCGCAGGCGGGTTGTGTTGTTCATTGTGCTGGTAGCGCTACTTTTCGCTTCCGCCATCGCATCCATCATGATGGGGCAGTATTCGCTACCGATGTCGCGTGTCCCCGAGGTGTTGTTCAATGGCCCCTCGGCTCAAGGTATTGACGCATCAGTGGTGTGGAATATCCGCTTGCCCCGCATCGTGCTTGGTTTGTTGGTGGGCGCTGCCCTTGGTGTCGCCGGTGCATTGATGCAGGCAGTCTTCGCGAACCCTCTGGCGGAACCCTCCGTTATCGGTGTCAATAGTGGTGCCGGTGTGGGAGCCGCCATCGCCATCGTCTTCGAGTGGAAGTTCCTTGGGGCATCCACTGTTGCTTTCGCAGCGTTTATCACCGCAGTGCTGACCACCACAGTTGTATACCAGCTGGCTCGCTACCAGGGGCGGGTACATGTGGTGAACCTCATCCTCACCGGTATCGCCATCAACGCTGTCTGCGGCGCGGCCATTTCTTTCATGCTCTACCTGGCACCCACTACCAACCGTGAGCAAATCATCTTCTGGCAGATGGGTTCCCTCAACGGATCACAATGGAAGCATGTGTGGGTTGTCCTTCCTATCGTGGCTGCAGGTTTATTGTTCTCTCTCACGCTCGGGAGCAAGCTCGATACCCTCGCGCTAGGTGACAAAGCTGCCCGCCACCTTGGCATTAATGTGCCGGCATTGCGGTTGGCTGCAATCGGTGCATCGACCCTATTGACGGCGGGTGCGGTGGCTTACGCGGGCCTCATCGGATTTGTCGGTTTGATCATTCCCCATCTTCTGCGTGGAATCACGGGCCCATCCAACAAGGTTCTTTTACCGGCTTGTGCTCTGGCAGGTGCCGCGCTTATCGGCATCGCCGACTTGGTAGCACGCACGATCATCCCCTTCGCAGATTTGCCCATCGGTATTTTCACCGCGCTGGTCGGTGGCCCGACGTTCTTCATCTTGCTACGACGCATGATGGTTAAGGGGGTTCACTAACATGGCAACTCGCCTTAACACCGGTGTGCAGGCTCGTTCCGTGGGGGTATCCATCGGCGACAAAGAGCTTCTACGCGACGTCACAATGGAGGCAAAGCCCGGCACCGTCACTGGGCTCATCGGCCCCAACGGCGCCGGCAAATCCACGCTGCTTGCTGCACTCAGCGGCGACCTTTCCTACACGGGCGAGGTCGACTTGTGCGGACTATCGCCCGACAGTGCCACGGCCCTGGACATGGCCCAGGTTCGATCCGTGATGCTCCAGGACGTCGGAGTGTCCTTCGCCTTCTTGGTTCGCGACGTGGTCAGCATGGGCCGCCGCCCCTGGTCCCGCACCGAATCGGCCGACAATGACGACGCGATTATTGACGCCGCGATGGCCGCTACCGAAGTTGGACACCTGGCGCACCGCGACGTCATGACCCTGTCTGGAGGCGAACGCGCACGCGTAGCCTTCGCGCGAGTCATCGCCCAGCAAACACCCATCGTCATGTTGGACGAACCAACAGCCGCGTTGGACATTGGGCACCAAGAACAAGCAATGGGGCTGGTCCGGGCGATGGCTGCACGCGGGGCCGCAGTCATTGTGGTCCTACATGATCTCAACGCTGCGGCAACATACTGCGATCACATCGTGTGCCTTGCCGACGGCACCGTCGCAGCGTCCGGGACTGTGGAAGAGGTGTACACCTCCGAAACACTGAGCCGGGTGTACGGATGGGATATTGACGTCGTGCACCTGCCTGACGCTTGCCCCGCTGATCAACCAAGAATTCACGTAGCCCCACGTCGTGGGCAGATAGCCGCCGATGATTTCCACGGCATCGGCACACACACCTTCTAAGGAGACCACCATGAAACGTTTCACCCGCGCAGCTATCGCGCCCGTCGTCGTGGCCAGTGTGCTCGCCGGTGCAGTCGTAGCACCCCAGGCTCAGGCAGCCGAAGATGCAGGCGCATGTAAAGGGCTGATTACCGATGGCACCTTTGACTGGGCCATCAAAGAGTCCTTCCAGAACTACCTTGTGGGCAAGATCGCCAAGGGCAAGATGGAACTCGATGAGGGGGTGAAGCGCAGCGACAGCACCAAGGTGTTTACCTTCCCGGTTAACGCAGCGAAGTCCAAGTTGGAGGGCAAGAGCTCCGCCACTATTGCGCTCGATGGAAAAGTGCACTTCACCGGACACGATCACGGCACCGGCCCGATGCTGGATATGACGCTGTACGACCTTAAGGTGGAGGTCATCGGCGATACCTTGACCCTGTACACGGACTACGACTCCCGTGCTTTCGTCAACATGTCGACCAAGGGTGACATGTTGCATGGCGACGACGAACCGATGGTGCGTGTCAAGCTTGATAAGGCCCCGGACTTCAGCAAATCCGGCGCGTTTTCGGCAACGGCTAAAAAAGTATTCCTGACGAAGACTGGCGTCGATGTGTGGGGCGGCTTCTATGACACAGAAACTGAGCTGGCTCCGCTGACAATCAACCTGACGACCGATGGCACATGTGACGGCGGCGACAACGGCGGCGTCCAGGGCGGTAACGGCTCCGGCAGCAGCGCTGGAAGCAGTGCGGATAGTGGTTCCTCCGCCGTTGAAAACCTATGGGACAGAATGTTTGAAGTACTCGGTGTGCTCGGCTTGTTCGCTGGTTTCTTCGGTGCGTTCTATGCCTTCGCCAAGACGCGTGGCTTCATTCGCTAAGGCGCCTAGCTGAAGCTCCGTACACGTAGCTCCACCCCGAAAAGGGGTGAGCTACTAAACCGAGCTGTCTACTTAAAACACCAGTTAAATACTGGGGTTTTTTTATTTTTTCTCCGCACCTGTTTGTAAATAGACCGAGCGGTACGTTAGTGTTGGGGTCAACGCACGAGCGATACCTCCAGCCTCCGGTGGGCGGGGACGCTCCAACAATGAAAGGTAAAGAATGACTGACAACACTCACCGCAGCTATGACAATTCCGGTGCCGATTCTTGGGCCCTTGAAACCCGCTCTATCCACGCCGGCCAGCCGGTCGATAGCGACACAGGTTCGCGCAACCTCCCCATTTACCTCACCTCTTCCTTTTTGTTCAATAGCGCAGAACATGCGCGTCAGCGTTTCGCGCTGGAAGACTTGGGCCCGGTATACAGCCGCTTGACCAACCCCACCGTTGAAGCAGTCGAGCAGCGTATCGCGTCCCTCGAAGGTGGCGTACACGCTGTGTTGTTCGCTTCGGGGCAGGCTGCAGAAACTGCAGCGATCCTCAACGTAGCGCGCGCCGGCAGCCACATTGTTTCCTCCCCTCGCTTGTATGGCGGTACCGAGACTTTGTTCGCAGTTACCCTTGCGCGCTTGGGTATCGAAACCACCTTCGTTGACAACCCCGACGATCCTGAATCCTGGGCCGCAGCCGTTAAGCCAAACACCGTTGCCTTCTATGGTGAGACCTTCGCCAACCCTCAGGCTGATGTGCTCGACATCCCGGCTATCGCTGAGGTTGCACACGCCCATCAGGTGCCGCTGATCGTTGACAACACCTTGGCAACTGCGGCACTCGTTCGTCCGCTCGAGCTCGGTGCAGACATTGTGGTCGCGTCGGTGACGAAGTTCTACACCGGTAACGGCTCCGGGCTGGGCGGCGTGCTCGTCGACGGTGGTTCCTTCGATTGGACAGTCGAACGTGACGGCCAGCCTGTCTTCCCGGATTTCGTCACCCCGGATCCCGCCTATCATGGTCTGAAGTATGCAGACCTCGGTCCTGCAGCTTTCGGATTGAAGGCTCGTGTTGGCCTGCTGCGTGACACGGGTGCGGCACCTTCCCCCTTCAATGCGTGGGTGACTGCCCAGGGTCTGGATACGTTGAGCCTGCGAGTCGAACGCCACAACGAAAACGCGTTGGCCGTCGCAAAGTTCCTGGACGTCCACCCCAAGGTGGAACGGGTTAACTACGCTGGGCTTGAGAGCTCCCCGTGGTTTGAGGTCAAGGAAAAGCTTGGTCTGCGCTACACGGGATCCGTATTGTCCTTCGATATTAAGGGGGGCAAGGATGAAGCGTGGGCCTTCATCGATGCGTTGAAGCTGCACTCCAACTTGGCAAACGTTGGTGACGTACGCTCCCTGGTGGTTCACCCGGCAACCACGACGCACTCTCAGTCCGACGAGGAGTCCCTGCGGCGCGCTGGTATTAATCAGGCAACGGTACGTCTGTCGGTCGGTATCGAGCATATTGACGACATCATTGCTGACCTTTCCCAGGCATTCGACGCAGTCTAGGGAGCTAGGCTGGCGAGGTTCGGGTCCTCGTGCGATCGTGTCTGTGTGTTAAACGACCTTTATCCCTGGTGGGCTGTGTGCCTGCCAGGGATTTTTCCGTTTCTTCTGTTTCGGTGCGGAGTGAATGGTTCCCCAGGGGGAGTGTGACCTCCATCTGGCGGTTGATGCTGCTGTGTCTCGATATCGGCTTGTTTAAGTCAAGGATAGACTACCCCAGGTGAGGGTAATTTATTGTTTTTTGTCAATATTCATTGCCTTGCTGCCCTGTGGTCTTTAAGATAAGCCTTGCTTGTTGCTCATGCGCGGCGATGGTGTCCCTCGGATGTAGGGGTGGATTTTTTGCCCGTTGAGCAGCGAAAATGCGAACCTTTTATCCCCGCACTTTGAGGAGACCTAATAGATGGCTATCCGCACCCGCGCTGTAAGCGCCCTGGCCGTGTTTGCCCTGACCGTTCCCACCCTGGCAGCCGTTCCCGCTGCACACGCTGAAGAAGCACCCCAGGTTACCTGCAACAAGGTTGACAGTGGTTCAGTCGACTGGGGCTTGCGCGCAAGCTTCCTCAGCTACCTGAAGATGAAGAACTTCAAGGCTTCCTACTCCTTCAATGGCCAGGAAAACCCTGAGAAGCTCATCTGGGAAGTCAAAGACGCCCCCATTGAAGTCGACAGCGCCTCCAAGGCTGTCATCCCGCTAAAGGGAGAATTCAAGGGGCAGTCCCACCCCGCAGGTGATCAGTTCATCCTCGATATGGCCCTTAGCGACGGCAAGCTCCACGTTGACGGTAAGAAGGGCTTCCTGACCTTCGACGTGAAGTACCGTCCCCTCGAAGGCGAGATGGTGCAAGGTGCACCGGCCCAGCCTTTCAAGACCAAGAATGACGTGAAACTGGTTGAGTTTGACTTGAATGAGGCAGCTAACTTCAAGGAAGGCGAGGTGGCTCTTCACGCGGACAAGACTGTGGTCACCGCTGCCGGTAACGAAGTGTTCGGTGGTAACTATGGCGCCGACAACAACACTTTTGCTCCCCTCGACGGAACTTTCACTGTTTCCAAGAGCGCCGACTGCAAGCCCCCGGCAGGCAACGACCCCGGTTCCTCCGCTGGCAACGGCGCGCTGATCGGCATCCTCGCCGGCCTCGGCGTCATCGGCGCAATCATCGCGGCCCTGATGAACTTCGCAGGCGGCGCAGGTTTCGCACTGCCCTTCCTGCCCCGCTAAGCACTAGCGACACAGTCTAGTTGGCGCGACATCCGCATAGCCCGACTAGTGTGCAGCGCCCGGACCACGGCAGTGGCCGGGCGCTTTTGCATGCATACTAAGTCGCCGCCTACCTAGCAAGAAGTGGGGCTATGCGCTGTGCCGGGAAGGCTTTCGGGAATTGGACACAGCACGGACAATCATCGCAATGATTCCCACCCCGATAAGCCCCGGAATGACAAACTTCAGTGCCGTAACAACGGGTGAAGGAGGATCCAGCTCCTTAGCGCACCGTTGCAAACCTTCAGCAATATCGTGTTCCAAGCTATTGAAATCCCCGGCACGGTCGTGGAATAGCTGGGCGCGTAGCTTATCTAGCTCGGTGCCACTGGCTGCCTGACTATCCAGTGCCTTGGCGATATCTTCCGCCGGGTTATCTCCGATTCCCGCGGTCGCCGAAAGGGCCTCCTCGCGTGAGTAGCGCTGGGTCTTATCCGTGCCCCCACCCAACTGATCTGACAGGGGAGAGGAGTCGACGCCGGCATCCTCCGCGGTCACATCAATGAGCTGCCCAATACCCTCCTTAGCCCCCACAGCGTCCATGCGGCGTTGCAACTCGGCAAAGTCTTCGCCAGCAGGACCGTTCATGGTGAAGTTACGAATTGCCGTGCCCAAACCCGGATCGGCCTCGTCTAACTGATCGAGCCTCTTTTGCTTCGCGTCAGACTCAAGAGTCGACCAAAACTTCGTCAGCGGTGAAGCCTGGTCGGATGCTTGCACCACGCATTGGCCTGCTTGGTGGTCAGTGACCACCACGGCGTCATCACCCTCGGCGACAGCGATGCCGCTACCGGTCGCAAGAGTCACGCATAGCATGGCGCCGGAGAGCGAAGCCCAGGCAGTGCCCTTTAATACGGGAGCCGTGGTGGGGGACAAGCGCATGAATAAACCTCCGGTAGATGACAGCCTTAACTGCAGAGAATTCTACTCCGCAACAGTAAAGCCCCGCCTCTCGTTAGTGATGATCACAGTCGACTGTGCCACGCGACAATGCCATACAAACTCAATAACGTTTGGTGAATAGCACTCATAAGGTAGCAGTATCGCCAGAATGTATAAACACTCACTAGCGGTCCTCTGTGTCGCAACCGTAGCCCTGTCCGGTGTCGTCGCCCCGGCCGCGACCGCAGCAGAAGACAACGGCTGCAAGCCCGGCATGATCTCCGGTGACTTCAACTGGGGCGTATCTAAGGAATTCACCGACTACCTCGGCCGCTACCGCACCCTCGATGGCTTCACTTTGAAGTACAACGAAAGGGATGTCTGCCCTCCGCTCAAGCCCGCACCTCCGGCGCCCCCGGTCGATCCCGGCGACCCCGGTCAGCCCGGTGACCCGGGTGATACCACTCCGCCGCCCGCTGACCAGAACCCCGACAACGGTTCTTCCGGCAGCTCCGCAGGCCTCGGTATTTTCGGTGCTCTTGCCGGCCTGGGCATTATTGGTGCGATCATCGCGTTCTTCCTGAACAACCACCAAGGGGCAAACCCCATTCAGCAATTGCTGGCTGACCTGCCTTTCGGCCGCCGCTAGTACAGCGTTAGTCCACGGTGCCCTGCATGTAGGGCACCGATAGAAAAGATAACTCCTCAGCACCAGGGTGCTGAGGAGTTATCTTTTTAAACGTCTAAGGCTTATTTCTTAAGGCCGTCGACGATAGCGTTGAACTTCTCGGAGGGACGCATAGCGGCGGTAGCCTTAGCGTCGTTCGGGTTGTAGTAGCCGTCCAGTTCGACAGCCTTACCCTGGACCTCGAGCAGCTCAGCGGCAATGGCATCAGCGTTGTCGGAAAGCTCCTTGGCCACAGGCGCGAAGATCTCAGCAAGCTCAGCATCGTCGGTCTGCTTGGCTAATTCATCTGCCCAGTAGGCGGTCAGGTAGAAGTGGGAGCCGCGGTTGTCGATCTCGCCGACCTTGCGGGAGGGGGACTTGCCGTCGTTGAGCAGACGCTCGGTAGCCTTGTCCAGCGCATCCGCGAGTACGGCTGCCTTAGTATTGCCGTCGGTGTTGCTGAAGTGGCGCAGGGACTCACCCAGAGCCAGGAACTCACCCAGGGAGTCCCAACGCAGGTGGTTTTCTTCCACAAGCTGCTGCACGTGCTTCGGTGCGGAGCCGCCGGCGCCGGTCTCGAACAGGCCGCCGCCAGCCATCAACGGGACGACGGACAGCATCTTGGCGGACGTACCCAGCTCGAGGATGGGGAAGAGGTCGGTCAGGTAGTCACGCAGCACGTTACCGGTCACCGAGATGGTGTCCTCGCCCTTGCGGATGCGGTCGATGGAGAACTGGGTTGCCTCGACCGGGGACATGATGCGAATGTCCAGGCCCTCGGTGTCGTGCTCGCCCAGGTACTTCTCGACGAGGGTGATGAGGTTGCGGTCGTGAGCGCGCTCGGGGTCGAGCCAGAACACGGCCGGCATGCCGGACAGGCGGGAGCGGGTGACGGCCAGCTTGACCCAGTCGCGGATGGGGGCATCCTTGGCCTGGCATGCACGCCAGATGTCGCCCTCGGAAACCTCGTGCTCCATGAGGGTTTCGCCGGCAGCGTTGCGGACAACAACCTTGCCGTCGCCGGCGATCTTGAAGGTCTTATCGTGAGAGCCGTACTCTTCAGCCTTCTGCGCCATCAAACCGACGTTGGGAACGGTGCCCATGGTGGCCGGGTCGAATGCGCCGTTGGCGCGGCAGTCTTCGATGACGGTCTGGTAGACGCCGGCGTAGGAGGAGTCGGGCAACACAGCCAGGGTGTCCTGCTCTTCGCCTGCGGCATTCCACATGTGGCCGGAGGTGCGGATCATGGCAGGCATGGAAGCGTCGACGATGACGTCAGAAGGCACATGCAGGTTGGTGATGCCCTTGTCGGAGTTCACCATTGCAACGGCGGGACCTTCAGCAAGTGCCTTGTCGAACGCTGCCTTGATCTCTGCGCCGTTGTCCAGGTTATCCAGGCCTGCGTATACGGCAGCCAGGCCGTTTTCGCCATCCAGGCCAGCGGCCAGGAGCTGCTCGCCGTACTGTGCGTAGACGTCAGCGAAGAAAGCGCGGACGACATGGCCGAAGATGATCGGGTCGGAGACCTTCATCATGGTGGCCTTCAGGTGGGTGGAGAACAGCACGCCCTCTTCCTTAGCGCGCTTGACCTGGGCTGCGAGGAATTCGTCGAGTGCTGCGGCCCGCATGACGGTGGCGTCAACAACTTCGCCCTCCAGGACCTTGAGGCCGGACTTCAGTGCGGTTTCGGTGCCGTCGGCTGCAATGTGGACGATGCTGAGCTCGTCGGCTGCCGGCATGATGACAGACTGTTCATTGTGGCGGAAGTCGTTGTCGGACATGGTCGCCACATTGGTCTTGGAGTCCTTGGTCCAGGCACCCATGCGGTGGGGGTGTGCCTTGGCGAAGTTCTTCACGGCGATGGGGGCGCGGCGGTCGGAGTTTCCTTCGCGCAGAACCGGGTTAACAGCGGAGCCCTTGACGGAGTCGTAGCGGCCACGGATGTCCTTTTCCTCATCGGTGGAGGGGTTATCCGGGTAGTCGGGAAGTGCGAAGCCCTGTGCCTGCAGTTCCTTAACTGCGGCCTTCAGCTGCGGCACGGATGCAGAAATGTTGGGCAGCTTGATGATGTTTGCTTCGGGAGTTTTAGCCAGTTCACCCAGTTCAGCGAGGGCGTCTGCAACCTTCTGGTCTTCGCCCAGGTAGTCGGGGAATTGGGCGAGGATGCGGCCGGCGAGTGAAATATCGCGGGTCTCCACATCGATGCCTGCGGTGGAAGCGAAGGCCTCCACGACGGGCTTGAGTGAGTAGGTTGCGAGAAGCGGGGCTTCATCAGTGCGGGTGTAGATAATCTTAGCCAAGATAACTCCCAAAAAAAGTTGACAAAATATGTATGTTGAATGATACCTGGTGTGTTGTGGGCACGTGGCACCGCTACACCAAATGTGGTGGAGCGGGCCTATATATAAGGGTGTGAGGTTAATGACGTCGCGGGGGTTCCGGCGCGGAGGTAGCCCGGGTTGGCGTGTACGGTTGGCGTGTGAATACGCCAGCCCGACGCCCTGTACCTCTGCAAACTCAGCTTTCTGATGCCCGCCGCACGTGGGTGATGGTCGCTTTAGCTCTGGGTGGGTTTGCTATTGGTGTCACCGAGTTTGTGTCCATGGGACTGTTGGGTTTGATTGCGGACGATTTCGCCATCACCGAGGATCAGGCAGGTCGTATTATTGCGGCTTACGCTTTGGGCGTAGTGGTTGGTGCACCTTTGATCGCAACATTGACGGGTAAGCTGCCGCGGCGTCGTCTTCTGCTGTTGCTGACGGCTGGGTTGGTGATTGGCAACGGTTTGTCTGCGATTGCGACGACGTATCCAATGCTGATCGTTGCCCGTTTTATTGCAGGTGTTCCCCACGGGGCATACTTCTCGGTAGCGGGGTTGTCGGCGGCATCGATGGCCGCTCAGGGGGCTCGTGGCCGCGCGATCGCCTTCCTCGGTTTCGGCTTCGCCTTCGCTACTGTGGGCGGTGTCCCAGCGGTCCAGGCGTTGGGGGCGCACTTCCATTGGAGTCTCGCCTACGCGATTGTGACGGTGCTGGCTGCTGCAACCTTGGTGAGCTTGTGGTTCCTCATGCCGCACATGACGCAGATGCCTTCGACTAATGCGCGCACCGAATTGTCGGCATTCACGCGTCCTCAAGTTCTGTTAACGCTGCTGACGGGTGCTGTTGGTTTCGGAGGCATGTTCGCCGTATATACGTATATTTCGTGGACGATGACGCAGCGCGCTGGTCTGAACATCGAATGGATGTGGGTCGTGCTGATGGCCTACGGCTTGGGTATGTTGGCCGGAAACTGGTTGGGGGGCCGTCTGTCCGACCGCAGCGTGGAGTTTACGGTGACGCTGGCGTTGTCTGCTATCGCGATCTGTCTAGTCGCTTTCTATTTCACCAGCGCGAACGCGATTGCTGGCACCATCAACTTTGGGCTTATCGGCATGTTTGGTTCGGTTCTTGTTCCCGCGCTCCAAGTGCGTTTGATGGATACCGCAGGCGAGGCGCAGACGCTAGCTGCCGCGTTGAATCACTCTGCGCTGAACTTCGCTAACGCCGGTGGTGCAGCACTTGGCGGTGCTGTGATCGCCCACGGCTTTGGCTATTCCGCACCTGCCTTAGTCGGTGCAGCACTGTCTGTTGTCGCCCTGGGGATTTTTATTCCAACGGCGAAAGCTGCAGCCAAGTAGATCCGGGCGACCAAACTGCCCTTTGATGGGCGACCAAAACGCCCTTTCTCAGGCGACCAAACTACCCTCGAGGGGGTCGTGTAGCGGTGCGGCTATGCTTGTGCCCCATGAGCATCACCATTTCAAGCGTCAACGTCAATGGCATTCGTGCGGCTGTGAAACAGCGCAGCGAGACAAACCTGGGTTTCCATGCGTGGTTGGAGTCTGCTGGCTCCGATGTTGTGCTACTTCAGGAGGTTCGCGCCAACGAGAAGCAAACCTTGGAAGCCTTGGCCCCGGCGTTGGATAACGGCTGGCATTATGTGGGCGCGGAGGCTGCGGCGAAGGGCCGGGCGGGCGTCGGCATTTTGTCACGCTTTGAGCTTGATGACGTCGCGGTGGGCATTGAAGGATTTGAGGATTCGGGCCGCTACATCCAGGCGACCCTGCGGGGCAGCGAGCTTGGTGGCGAGCCTGTGACGGTTGCTTCTCTGTATTTGCCCAGCGGTAGTGCGGGCACCGAGAAGCAGGATGAAAAGTACCGCTTTGTGGACGTGTTTGAAGGTTTTCTTACCCAGGCGGCTCGAAGCCACACCAACATGGTGGTGGGCGGCGATTGGAACATTTGCCACCGCAGCCAAGATTTGAAAAACGACAAGACCAACCAGAAGAAGTCGGGCTTCATCGCATCCGAGCGAGCCTTCATGGATGCGGTATTCGGGACCTTCCCCGACGAGGCCTCCCAGATTGATCCCGATAAGGCTGCTGAGTTCTTCGGTGCCGTTGACTACACCCCTGGCGAGGTGGCGCGTGCACGCACAGTCGCAACCGAACCCGTGTGGTTTGATGTGGCGCGGCGTCTTCAACCAGAAGATGCGCCCTACACATGGTGGACCTATCGGGGCCAAGCTTTCGACACAGACGCAGGGTGGCGCATCGACTACCAAGCGGCAACCGAAGCGATGCTCGGTCACGCCACCAAGGCGTGGGTGGATAAGGCTGCAGCCTACGACCTCCGCTGGTCCGACCACGCACCGCTCAACGTGACATACAGCTAGGGGTGCAGCAACAGGGCAGTGTGCAGGCCTGTGGGAATAGGGCAATGCACACTGCCAGCAACCGGCAGAATAGACTGGCATGCATGTCGAGCGAAACCATTACGAAGCCGGAACGTAAACAACGCGTTGTCTCGGGCCTGCAGCCCACCAGCGACTCCTACCACCTCGGAAACTACCTGGGTGCCGTCCGGCAATTCATCGCACTGCAGGATGAATACGATGCGTTCTACTTCATCCCGGACCTGCACGCCATCACCGTCGACCAAGACCCCAAAGAACTGCGCCACCGCACTCTCGCTGGTGTCGCACAGCTTCTAGCCCTTGGTATCGACCCGGCCAAGTCCACACTGTTCGTCCAAAGCCACGTGCCTGAGCACGCGGAGCTTGGATGGGTCTTGACATGCATGACCGGCTTCGGCGAAGCGTCCCGCATGACCCAATTTAAGGACAAGTCCGCCAAGCGCGGAGCAGACCGCACCGGGGCAGGCCTGTTCGCCTACCCCATGCTGATGGCCGCAGACATCTTGCTGTACCGCCCCCAGCTTGTTCCCGTGGGTGAAGACCAGCGCCAACACATCGAGCTCACCCGCAATCTCGCGGAACGCTTCAACTCCCGCTACAAGAAAACATTTGTCGTACCCGAAGGGTTCATCCCCGAAGGTGCCGCGAAGATTTACGACCTGCAGGACCCAACCTCGAAGATGAGTAAGTCGGGTTCCAACCCCAAGGGCATCATCAACCTGTTGGACGATCCAAAGGTCTCTGCAAAGCGGATCCGTTCCGCAGTGACCGACAACGACGGCGTCATCACCTATGACAAAGAAAACAAGCCCGGCGTGTCCAACCTGCTTGTCATCCAGTCTGCGTTGACGGGAACCTCCATAGACAAGCTCGTTGAACACTACGACGGCCAGGGCTACGGCGTGCTCAAGGTTGAGACTGCGGAGGCACTCGAAGCCTTCACCACACCGCTCAAAGCCCAGTTTGACGAGTACATGGCGGACACCGCAGAGCTGGAAAAGATCCTGGCTGACGGCGCAGAAAAAGCACGCAGCAACGCTTCTAAGACCCTTGCGGACGTCTACGAACGCGTTGGGTTCCTCATGCCTAAGCGTTAACGACAAACAGTTGAGGCGAGTACAGCACAAGTGCGGCTGTGCTTGAACCTGCGTAAACACACCTCCGAGTAGAGCAAACATAAGGAACATGGCGGCTATTACCCGTACAGCATCAGAAAACACCGACGAATACGGCATCGAACGCGTCCGTAAAAACGAGCCAGGGTTCGTCGACAAGTTGCGTGACAAGTGGCCGTGGTTTGACCACATCATGGCCATGCAGGAGCGCTACGCAAGCATGGGCGGCAACCAGTATTCCGCCGGCATTACGTACTTTTCAGTGCTGTCGATGTTCCCCATCCTCATGCTGGTGTTCGCCGCTGCCGGTTTCGTTTTGGCTGCCCGCCCAGAGACACTTAGCGACATTCAGATGCACATCACCGACTCCATCAGCGGAGACGTCGGAAGCCAGATTAACGAAATCATCGACACCGCCATTAACCAGCGCAGCGCAATCGCCGGCATCGGTGCCCTGACCGCGCTGTGGTCGGGTCTAAACTGGATGAACAACCTGCGCTACGGCGTATCGAAAATCTGGAAGCTCGACCCCAGCGACGGCAACTTTGTTGTGAAGAAGCTGTGGGACCTCGTGGGTCTGATTGCTCTGCTGGTTGCGCTGATCATCGCGTTCGGTATCACCGCCGCAGGATCCTCCGGCTTGACCTCCATACTGCTGGAATACCTTAAGTTGGATCACATCGTCGGTATCGACGCCATCACCCGGGTTATCGCCATTACAGTCGGACTAATCGCCAACTACCTGGTGTTCTTCTGGCTAATCATCTTCCTGCCCCGCGGCAAAGTTCCGGTGAAATCCGCAGCTAAAGCAGCGGTCATCGGTGCTATCGGCTTCGAGCTGATCAAACAGCTCGGTAGCGTGTTCTTCTCCAGCGCTGTGAAAAACCCAGCCGGTGCGACCTTCGGGCCGATCATCGGTGTCATGGTGTTGCTCTACCTGATTTGGCGCATCCTGTTGTACTCGAGCGCATGGGCAGCCACCACCAAAGAATCACTGGAGCTGCTTGAACTTCCGGCTCCCGAGCCCGCAATCATTCGCGTGCGCACTCAAGTTGCGCAGGCACCGAGCCCTAAGGTCGCCGGTTCACTGTTCGGCGCCGGTGCAGTTGCCGGTATCGCTGCGATCATCGCAGCACGCCGCGGCAGAAAATAACCCCCTAACCCCGGGGGCTAGCGCCGGCGCACAGCAAACGCAACGCCGGCGACAACCAACACAGCGAGCGCGGTGAGGGACAGCGCTAGCGTTCCCGTCACCACACCAGAACCCAAGCCAGTGGAATGCGCATCAGCATCTCTGGTGGGGGAAGTAACCTCCCGCACCGAATCCTGCCCATCTGCCGGCTTTAATGAATTGCGCACGGAGCCAACCGGTTCGGAGCCTTCAGGCGTGGCATACGCGGCGTCAATAAGTGCTTCGGCCTGCTCCCAAGCGCGCCCCTTATCCACTGTGGTGTCGAGGACAATTGCGGCGATACGACGCCCATCGCGCTCCACCGCACCAGCAAAAGTATGCCGAGCATCATCGGTGTAGCCGGTTTTGCCAGCGAACCCGCCCTCGGTATTGTACAGCAAGCCATTGTCGTTCCATAGCTCGTAGCCGGGCCTGTCGCCCCACCCCGGAAAATCGACGTGGTCCGTGGCGAAGATCGGCAGCAGCACCTCATTGCTGAACACCTGCTGGTAGATCAGCGCAAGGTCGTAGGCAGAGGTTTGCATTCCAGGCGCATCCAGACCGGAATACGTAGCGGCATAGGTGTCCTGGGTGCCCAGAGAACGAGCGCGCGCGTTGATCGCCTTCAACGTGTCAGCGTCGCCACCCAGCAGTTGGGCGAGTGCATGCGCGGCGTCATTACCCGAAGCCAGCAGCAGGCCATTGAGCAAATCCCGCACCGTGTAGGTTCCTTCGGGGTGAATGCCCACCGCGGAACCTTCTGCTTCTGCAGAATCCAAACTGACGGGCGCAGGATCATCTAGCTTGAGGCGCTCGGCAACCTCCAGGGCCAATAAACCCTTGATGACGCTCGCTGGGCGGTAGCGGCCGTGAGGATCCTTGGTGGCGAACACCTCGCCCGAGTCGAGGTCATAAACAATCCACGCGGAGGCCAAAATATCCGGAACCACAAAGCCGTCTTCAGCAACGATGCCGCATTCGGCCATCTTTTGGCCACCGGCGGGCTTAGAGGGGGCCGGCGGGGGAGTCGGAGTGCTAGACCCCGGGGCCACGACCTCCGAGGTGTCTGCGGCAGCTTCCGGCCTTTCACGGTGAGGGCATCCCGAGGTGTCCGGGGCAGTGGAGCGCGGCGCGGGTGTTGCGGCCGTAGCTGGCGGAGCAGGCGGAACAAGTCCGACAGTGCCGGCGCTCAGCAGAGCCACCAAACCAACACGTGAGGCGCGCACGCCTAGCCAGTCAACCATGGGGGCAAGTCTAGCGAAACACGGTTAACCTAAAGAACATGACTACGAACCTTAGTGATGTAACCGACCCGAAGAATCTTTCCCGCGAAGACATCGCCCAACTGCCTAAGGTTGTGTTGCACGACCACCTTGACGGCGGACTGCGCGCGGCCACCATCGTCGAGCTCGCCGAAGCCGCAGGCTATGGCAAGCTGCCCACCACTGATCCGGAAGAACTAGAGCATTGGTTCGTAGAGGCAGCCAATTCCGGTTCGCTGCCGAAGTACCTAGAGACCTTTGACCACACGACCGCAGTGATGCAAACAGCAGAAGCCATCATGCGCGTCACCGCCGAGGCAGTGGTGGACCTGGCGGCCGATAATGTTGTTTATGCAGAGCTGCGGTTCGCGCCTGAACAGCACCAGAGCAAAGGCCTAAGCCTTCAAGACATTGTTGATGCCGCGGTGGCCGGGTGCCAGCAAGGTGAGGCGCAGGCTGCACAGCAAGGCAAGCAGATCACCGTCCGGCTGATTTTGTGCGCGATGCGGCACACCGACCGCAGTGTCGAGATCGCCCAGTTGACCATCGACAACCACACACCGGATGGCTATGTTGCTGGGTTTGACATTGCCGGCCCGGAGGACGGGTTCCCGCCGTCGCGCCACCACGAAGCGTTTGACATGCTGCGCCGCAACCATGTGCCGTTTACTATTCACGCCGGCGAGGCCGCTGGCCGTGACTCTTTGGAATCTGCAGTCTATGAGGGCGCGCAGCGGATCGGCCACGGGGCTAGGGTGTATGAGGATTTTTCTGCCGACCTGGATGGAATCCAAGCGGGTCGGTTGAGCAGCTACATTCGTGACCGTCGTACACCGCTCGAGCTGTGCCCAACCTCTAATGTCCACACCGGCGTTGTTGATGATCTGGCTGATCACCCCTTTGCGCTGCTGGATACTATGCATTTTGCGGTCACCGTCAACACCGACAACCGACTGGTGAGCGGAACCACCATGACGCAGGAAATGGCTGTGTTGGTGGAGCAGTTTAACTACGATCTGGACGGGCTGTTCAACGTCACCCAGAATGCGATCGAGCAGGCATTCATCCCCCAGGATCTGCGTGAAGAGATCCTGAATGATCAGATCATTCCGGGGTTTGAGAAGGTAGCAGGCATCGAATCCGACGAGCCAGAACCAGAGGCAACCCAGGGGCGACTAACGCAGGAGGAACTGGACGCCATCGATCCAGCACTGTTGGAAGAACTAGGCATCGATCCTAAAGACTTCCTCTAAGAACACGCAGGGCCCGGCTAAACAGCCGGGCCCTTAGTTCGTGTGCAGATTAGAACTTAGAAAAGCGAGCAACCAGGCCGTTTTCCAGCTGGCGCCAGCCTTCAACCTCTGCGGTGTACGGGGCAGACGGCACGTAGCCAGAAGTAGAGCCCAGCATGTATGCCAGGTACTCCTGGGTCTGCGGGTTGGCGACAAGCACAGAGCTGACGGCGTCATCGCGCGCCCAGTCCGCGGCGTCAGCAATCAATTCGTAGGCACGGCCAAGCTGCTGGGTATCGACATTGTTGGGGCCATTGTTGATGTCTTCCGCCAGCCCGGTGAAGGTGTAGACGTTCAGCGGATCAACGATGACGTCGACCGTGCCGCCGTTGATCGCATCCATGACGTCCTGCCAGGTGCTGACGGCCGCGAGGTCATGCTCTCCATGTTCGGTCAACCAGCGGGTCATCGCCTTGCGGTTGTTGAAGGTGTAGATCTGGCCGTAGTGACCAAGGAACACGGGGCGGCCACCAACATAGGTGCGCAGCGTGTAGAGGGTGCGGCCTTCGATAGCGATCTTGATGGGGTCGATACCGCTGGCGCCCCACACGGAAGCATCGTAGGGGTCGATGTCCGCGATGGCTTTTTCTTTTTCTTCTTTTTCGCGTTCGACCTGGGCGTCTGCTTCAGCGATGGCTTGTTCGGCGTCCTTGACCGCGGCGTCATCAATGAGGTCGTCGGGGCGGTAGACGTGCTCGTCGAGACTGTCGATGATGCTGTCCCAGTTGGTGGCGACCACGCGTCCGACAGCAGACCATTCGGACAGGCCATTTTCGCCCGCGTAGTGGTCGGAACCACGCTGCACATTGGCGAGCACCGAGTGGGAAGAGAAGGTGGACTGGATGGGCAGCAAGCTCAGGACGCTGGCCAGCGACTGTGTGATGCGGAAGCAACGAGCCACACACTTGACCGCATTGTGCGAAGGGCGGTCGGCGAGCATTTGGGGCACACCGATGAGGTCGTAGGTATCACCCGCTGTGGGGGTGACCCAGTTGGCGGGGCGTTGAGCAAAGTCGTTCCACGACGGGTGGGAATCTAGGTCGTGGGGCTGGCCGCTGCGGATGAACGCCAAAACCTCGGCAGGGGAGTTGAAGAAGTAGATGTGTTCCCCGTGGCCGAGGAATGCCTGCCATTCTTCGTTGTGCTGCCTGTAGGTGGGGGCCCAGAGGGTGAAGTAGTCGCCCTCGGTGAGGGAGATCTTTACCGGGAGGATGCCTTGGTTCGCCTGAGGTTTAGCCATAGGCAAACATTCTACCCTGTGGGGCGGAAGTACCCTTTGAAAGCCATACCCAGATTTGTGGTGCGCAGTGGGGAGATGCTCACTGGGTTGCCGGCTTCGATGATGGTGCCATCGCCGGCGTACATCGCAACGTGGCCGTCCCACACCAGCAGGTCGCCTTCGATCAACTCGTGGCTGCCGACGGGACTACCGATGTTTTGTTCTTGCGCTAGGCGTGGAAGTTCGACGCCCGCTTGGCGCCATGCCCATTGTGTGAGCCCTGAGCAGTCGAAGCCGACGCCGGGTGTGCTTCCGCCCCACACATAAGGAACGCCGAGCTGGGAGCGTGCTGCCGCGACGGCGCGTGCGCCGGCATGCCCGCCAGAAGAATGCGCGATTGTGGATGACAGGGGTGCGACGGGGGCGTCTGGTGAGGTGGCAGTGGGGTGTGTTGGCGGTGGTGCCGTCTGGCCGTCGCTCGCGGCGATGGCGTGCAGCCGTTGGGTCAAGGGGGAAAGGTCGTCACCTAGCTGTGTCAGGCGGCTGATGGCGTAAGAGATCAGTTCGCCCGCACGGCTTTGGGCGGACAGCAAAGCCGCGGCGGCGGCGCCAGGGACGGGATTAAGCATGCCGATGATGTCCTGTTGGGCGAGGGCCAGCAGGCGCTGCGCTTCGCCCACTATGTCTGCTTGGGCGGCCATGATCAGCGGTTGGGCTTGCGCCGCGACGTCGCTAATGGTTGCCGCAGCCGCAGCTAGCTCGTGGTGGGCGCGCATGTAGCGGGTGGCGTGTCCGCCTAGTTGTTGGGCTAGGTGTTCGGCGGCGCTTAAGTCCGGCAGAGTCGGTGGGGCTAGGACCACGTTGGCTACGGGAAGGGCACGTTCGATTAGGCCTACAACGTGGAGGATGTCTGTCAGTGGGGCTGGTGTCATGGAAGTGTCGTCCTTATGGTGGTGGTGCTCCTCAGCTGTTGAGGAGGCGCTCGAGTGTTTCGGCGGTGGCCCGGTCGAGTTCGTCGATTGCGCGGATGGTGCGCCCGCTGAACTCTCCAAGGTGTTGCATGGTGTCAGTCAGTGCCCGCGCCCTGTTGGTTGTGTGTTCGATGGCGCTGCCCGCGGCGGTGAGGAATTCTGCGTAACTATCGAGCATCCCTTCGCTGATCGCTGTGCTCTCTGGGCCGTGCCCGGGCCGGAAGCTCTCTAGCCCTTTGAGCAGTTCTGTTACCAAACTGAGCGATAGTCCAACATCGAGCTCTAGGCGTTCTCCGCAGGCTGGGTGCGGTGTGGGGTTATTGTGTGCGTCCATATGTTCTTAGACGTGTGCTGCGGGGTGGAGGTTCCACAGTCGGCGAGATTTTTGTGCGAGGTTATGATGGCCCTTATGGACATCACGGTTTGCGATCACCCCCTTGTTGCTTCTCGATTGACGTTGATGCGCGATGCGCGCAGTGATAACGCCGCGTTTCGCGCCGCGTTGAAGGATTTGGGCGCGATGCTGATTTTTGAGGCATCGCGTGACCTACGTGTCGAGGTTTTTGACGTCGCGACTCCCGTGGCGACTGCGAAGGGCGTGCGGTTGGAAAAGCCGCCGATTATTGTTCCGGTGATTCGCGCCGGGTTGGGAATGGTTGATCCTGCGTTGTCGATGATTCCTGATGCACAGGTTGGTTTTATTGGTATTGCTCGGAATGAAAAGACCCACGAGCCGGTTCCGTATTTGGAGGCCCTGCCTGATGATTTGACGGGTCAGCCGGTGTTTGTGGTGGATCCGATGTTGGCGACGGGTGGTTCGTTGCTGCATGCGATCCGTTTGTTGGTGGAGCGTGGCGCGACGGATATTACTGCCGTGTGCATGGTGTCTGCGCAGCCGGGTGTGGATGCGTTGGCGGAGTCGGGGTTGCCGGTGCGTTTGGTGACGGCGACGATTGATCCGGAGCTCAACGCGGACGCCTACATTGTGCCTGGTTTGGGTGATGCGGGGGATCGTTTGTATGGCCCCCGTAACATCGACCTGTAGGTGTGTCGCTAGCTAACGTGTTGCTGGACGAGTCGTTCAGCTAGCTGCAGCAGTTGTTGTGCCTGCGCGTGGGTGTGCGCGTGGGTTTCGATGTAGAACTTTGCTTTGGGTTCGGTGCCGGATGCTCGCCCGATGATCCTGACGGCGGGGATTGCGCCCGTGTGCTGCGAGCCGTCGCCTGCTTGTGTGGCGGTCAGTGTGAGCCCTTGGTTTTCTGGCAGCGAGCCGATTGCGAGGGGCATGCCTGCAAGGGTGTCGGGGCATGTGTTTTCTAATTGGGTGATGACGTCGCGGGGGTTGGGGGTGCGCACGGAAATCTGTGTTCCTTGGAAGTAACCGTGCTGCTGGTAGAGGGCTTCGAGTTGCTCTTCCAGGGTTGAGCCTTGTGCTTTGAGCTCTGCTGCCCAGGAGCAGGCGACGAGTGCAGTGGCGATGCCGTCTTTGTCGGCTACCATCCAGGGGGCGGGGCAGGTGCCGATGGCTTCTTCGTAGGCGAAGACGAGTTCTCCGGGGCGCCCGGTGGCTGCGCGGGCGAGGTGTTTGAATCCGGTGAGTGTTTCTTGGTAGTCCCAGCCGCGTTGCGTGGCGATGTTGCCAAGTAGTTGGGAGGACACGACGGTGGTGGCGACGACGGGGGCTGCTACTGTTCCGAATGCTTTGCGCGTGGTGGCCATGCGTGTGTCGACGATGCGGGTGGCTAGTAGTGGGCCGAGTTCGTCCCCGCGGAGCATGCGGAAGTGGCGGCGGCCGCTGTGTCCATCGGTATCTTCGGTGCGGATGCCGATGGCGCAGCGGTCAGCGTCGGGGTCGAGTGCGACGAGGATGTCAGCGTCGACTTGTTGCCCAAGCTCGATCAGTTGGTCTGTGGCGCCGGCTTCTTCCGGGTTGGGAAAGTCCACGGTGGGGAAGGTTGGGTCGGGGTAGTGTTGGTTGGCCACTGACCATGTCATGGCGAATCCGGCCCATTGGAGGGCTTGTTTGAGCGCTCGGCCGCCCACTCCGTGTAGTGCGGTGTAGGCGACTTTAAGGTCGGCGCGTTCGTTATTGACGCGCAGACGGTCGGAGGAGGCTGGTTCGACGAGGCTGACGACAGCGTCTAGGTAGTGGAGTAGTTGATCGGGCGCGGGACGCACAGTGACGCGAGGGATGTTCGCGACGTCATCAAGGCTGATGCGCGCGATGTGTTTTTCGATTTCCCGGTCGTCGGGGGAGATCAGTTGGCTGCCGCCGTCTACGTAGACTTTGTATCCATTGTCGGAGGCGGGGTTGTGGCTGGCGGTGATTTGCACGCCCGCGTCCAGCCCTCGGTATTTGACCAGCCAGGCAAGCACAGGGGTGGGGGTCGGGGTGGGTAACAAGGTGACTTCGAAACCCGCCCCGGCGAACACCTCTGCGGCGGTGACGGCGAAGGTGTGGGAGCCGTAGCGGGCGTCGAATCCGACGGCTACTTTGAGGGCACCGTCGTCGATGTTGCCGTGGATTTCGCCGAGCAGGGCCTCGGTGTCCGGGTCGGGGTGGTGCTGCTGGGCGCCGGATGCAGCCCTGGCTGCTGCACGTTCGGCAAGCCAACTTGCGACGCCCGCGGTAGTGCGGGTGACTTGGGTGACGTTCATTTCTTGTGCCCCGGGCCCAACGGGCGCGCGCAGGCCAGCGGTACCGAAACGCAGGCCCTCGGTCACTGGTTGTTGGTCGTTAATGTTCATAGTTTGCGCACCACCTGTGCCAGGAGGCTGCCCATCATCTCGGCTGCCTGGGCACCTGCCTCAAGGACTTCTTCGTGGTTGAGAGGCTGCCCGCTGATACCCGCCGCCAGGTTGGTCACCAGTGAGATGCCTAAGACTTCCATGCCGGCCTCGCGCGCAGCGATGGTTTCGTACACCGTTGACATGCCGACCAGGCCGACGCCGAGTGTGCGCAGCATGGCAATTTCAGCGGGGGTTTCGTACTGGGGGCCGGGCATCATGGCGTAGACCGCCTCGCGCAGCGCGGCAGTGCCGGTTGATGCTGTGGAACCAGCACGCGACGCGACGTCATTGGCCAGGACGCGCAGGCGTGGGGAGTAGGCATCGGTTAAGTCGACGAAACGCGCGCCCACCAGCGGGGTTCGGGCGGTGAAGTTGATGTGGTCGCTGATCAACACGGGCTCGCCGACGCGCATTCCTTCTGCGAGGCCACCGGCGGCATTCGTCAACACCACTGCGCGCGCACCGCAGGCTGCCATCGTGCGGACCATGTGGGTGGTTCGCCACAGTTCGTTGTCTCGATAGCCCTCGTAGGCGTGGATTCTTCCCAAACATACAGCGACTATCTGCGGCGCCTGTGCGTCTGCATCCCTCGGAACTGAATAGAGGCGCACCTGGCCGCCGTGGCCTTGAGCGGTCGGGGCGACACACCCGGGGATCTCCGCCATGGGGATGGTTGTGAGGTGCTCGGCGCCACTGCGTGCGAAGGAATCTGCGGCGTCGCGCCAACCGGAGCCCAGGACGATCGCGGCGTCAACACCATTGATCGCATGGGTGGGGCACTGCGTGCGTGCAGTGTGCAGCAGGAATTCTGCGGCGGTGTCGGCGAGCTCGTAGGGGTTTGGGTCAACCTTGGCAACCATAGTGTTCATGATGGCACAATGTGGGCTGCGGTGGGCCCTCTTGTGTGGGCAGGTCGTCGATGGGGGTAAGTTGGTGCTTAACAGTGCGTATTGGGCGCGCGATTGTCAGGGTTTGAAGCAGGAAGGGTGTTGGGTGTCAACGACAGCGGTGGATTCGGCGCAGCACGTACCGGGTGGGTTGCTTGAGGCGGTGACCGCGTGGCTGGCCGAGCACGAGCGCGAGGTAACTGCGTGGCGCGAGCACCTGCATTCTTACCCCGAGACCTCCCATAATGAGGTCGAGACGACGGCGTTCATCGCCAAAGTGTTGCGCCATCATGGGTTGGAACCTGTGCTGTTTCCCGCCACCGGCCTGTATGTCGACATTGATGATCTTCATTCGGTTAATGACGCCGCGTCTGACGGCACTGAACACGATGACGCCGCGGGTTTGCCGCAACCAGGGGCCCTGCGGGTGGCTTTCCGTGCGGATATTGATGCGCTGCCAATTGCGGAGAACACGGGTTTGCCTTTCGCGTCGAAGAATCCTGGTGTGATGCATGCGTGTGGCCATGACGTGCACGCCGCGGTGTTGTTGGGTTTTGCGTGCGCTGTGGCTGATGCGGTGAAGCAAGGTGCTGCTTTGCCGCAGGGTATTCGATGCATTTTCCAGCCGGCCGAGGAGGTTATGGATGGCGGTGCTCCCTCGGTGATTAGCTGGGGTGCGTTGTCCGGTGTGTCGACAATTTTTGCCCTGCACGTGGAGCCCAAGTTGGCGGTGGGGCGTATCGGTATCCGCGAGGGTGCGATTACGTCGGCGGGGGACGTCATCAATATTGAGGTTGTGGGCCCAGGTGGGCATACGTCTCGTCCCCACCGCAGTGCGGACGTGGTGTACGCGCTGTCGAGGGTTGTGACCGAACTTCCGGCAGTGTTGTCGCGGCGGATCGACCCCCGCAGCGGCACCGTCATGGTGTTTGGCGCCATTCAGGCCGGCGCTACCGCCAACGCAATCCCCAAGAGGGGAGTGGCGAAAGGGACCATCCGCACGGCCGATATTGCGGTGTGGAATATGGTGGAGCCGCTGCTACGTGAGCTCATTGGCGATATTGTGCGACCGACAGGGTGCGACGTCATTGTTAATTACCAAAGGGGCGTGCCCCCTGTGGTTAACGATGCGGTCGCGACCGTGGTGTGCGCCGATGCCGTCCGAGCCATCGACCCAGAGGCCGTCGTGCAGGTCCCGCAATCCAGCGGTGGCGAAGATTTCTCCTGGTACCTGCAGCACATCCCGGGAGCGATGGTCCGACTAGGCGCCTGGAATGGGCAGGGCAAGCGCTCCGATCTGCACCAAGAAGACATGGTGGCCGACCCGCGAGCCGTTGGGATAGGTATTAAATTCTTCGCCAGTGTACTGGACCGTTTGTTCGGTTGAGCACGCCCTGATGTGCCCCGGCACTGCCTGAACACCTAGACTGCTAATAAATTATTGTTTTTTCAGTGGAGGATTCTTGACTAGGCGAATTGTCATCATCGGCGGCGGACCTGCCGGCTACGAAGCAGCATTGGCTGGTGCGAAGTACGGGGCCGACATCACTTTGATCGAAGACCAGGGGCTTGGCGGCTCCGCAGTCTTGCACGATTGCGTGCCCTCAAAGTCCTTCATCGCCGCCACCGGTATCAAAACCGACCTGCGTCGAGCTGACGACATGGGCTTCGACAAGTCCTTGGCCGACAGCTTCCTGCACATCGACGCCGTCAACGCACGTGTCAAAGACCTGGCGCGCAGCCAGTCCCAGGACATTGGCCGCCAAATGGAACGCGCCGGGATTCGCGTGATCAACGGCCGTGGCCGTTTTGACGATTACAACCCGAAGCAAACCACCCACTACATTGCGGTGGATAAGATCGACGGTTCTTCAGAAATCATCGAGTGCGACCTGGTGCTGCTTGCCACGGGTGCATCGCCTCGTATCCTGCCGGGTGCGCAGCCGGACGGCGAGCGCATCTTGACCTGGCGTCAGGTTTACGACATTGATGAACTGCCCGAGCACCTGATTGTTGTGGGTTCCGGTGTGACCGGTGCAGAATTCGTCTCCGCTTTTGCTGAGCTGGGTGTGAAGGTCACGATGGTCGCCTCCCGCGACCGCATCCTGCCCCACGATGATGCTGATGCCGCAGACGTGTTGGAAACCGTGCTCGCAGAGCGCGGCGTCCAGCTGGAAAAGGATGCCCGCGTTGACACCGTGACCCGCACCGAGGACGGCGGAGTATGCGTGCGCACCGCTGACGGCCGCGAGATCTTCGGTTCCCACGCGCTGATGACTGTCGGTTCTGTGCCGAATACCTCCGGCCTTGGTTTGGAAACCATTGGTGTTGAGACCCAAAAGTCGGGGCACATCAAGGTCGACCGCGTGTCCCGGACGACGGTTCCCGGTATTTACGCTGCTGGTGACTGCACAGACTTGTTCCCCTTGGCTTCCGTCGCTGCTATGCAGGGCCGCATCGCCATGTACCACGCGTTGGGTGAAGGCGTGTCCCCGATCCGTTTGAAGACTGTTGCGACGGCTGTGTTTACTCGCCCTGAGATCGCAGCTGTGGGCGTGACCCATGCTCAGGTGGAATCGGGCGAGGTCAACGCACGCGTGATCGTTCTTCCCCTGACGACTAACGCTCGTGCCAAAATGCGCTCGCTGCGCCACGGTTTTGTGAAGCTGTTCTGCCGTAAGAACTCCGGTTTGGTTATTGGCGGCGTGGTTGTTGCTCCGACGGCGTCGGAGTTGATCCTTCCGATTGCGTTGGCCGTGGATAAGGGCCTGACGGTGTCAGATTTGGCTAGCACGTTTGCGGTGTACCCGACGTTGTCTGGTTCGATCACTGAGGCTGCTCGTCAGCTGGTCCAGCACGACGACCTCGGCTAGCCCGAGAAATTTCTGGGTGTTTTGAGAGGGCAATTTCTCAACCTTAAGGGGTTGGGAGATTGCCCTTCATGCTGTCTGCACCTGCTGCGGTTGAGTAGCACTTTTACGGCAGTTGTATCGGGTTTGCGCTGTGGTAGTCTACCCCTTGTTGTTACGTCCGTGACGGGCGCCATAGTCGGAGTGTTCTGAGTCCTGCACCAAAGGTTCCCGTCGCAACCCTCCAGGGCACCGACGAATAATCTCTGTCACCTGTTACCCACCCTTCTTTTGAGGAAAGGTCCATCCCTCCAGTGAAAAAACAGCCCACGTCGTTTAAGAAAATCCTGGTCGCCAACCGTGGCGAGATCGCAGTTCGCGCATTCCGTGCTGCATACGAGATCGGTGCAGAAACCGTTGCAGTCTACCCGCGTGAAGACCGCAATTCTTTCCATCGCAGCCATGCATCCGAGGCCTACCGTATTGGTACCGAGGGCTCGCCGGTCAAGGCTTACCTGGATATTGATGAGATCCTGCGGGCAGCCAAGGAATCGCACGCGGACGCTGTCTACCCGGGGTATGGCTTCCTGTCGGAAAATGCTCAGCTTGCTCGCGAGTGCGCGGAAAATGGACTTGTTTTTATCGGCCCCACCCCGGAAGTACTCGATCTGACGGGTGATAAGTCTCGTGCTGTGACGGCTGCTCGCGAAGCTGGCCTGCCCACTCTGGACGAGTCCACCCCGAGCGACGATATTGATGTGTTGGTGGAGCAGGCTAAGGGCCAGCAGTACCCGCTGTTCGTTAAAGCTGTGGCCGGTGGTGGCGGCCGCGGTATGCGCTTTATCCCCAACGAAAAAGAACTTCGCCACTTGGCGGCGGAAGCCTCCCGCGAGGCCTTGTCGGCCTTTGGTGATGCGCGGGTCTACATCGAGCGAGCGGTGGTCAATCCACAGCACATTGAGGTTCAGATCCTGGGCGATGCGTCCGGCGACGTCATTCACCTTTTCGAGCGTGACTGCTCCGTACAGCGTCGTCACCAGAAGGTTGTAGAGATTGCGCCTGCCCAGCACATCACCCAGGAGCAGCGCGAAAAGATTTGTGCCGAGGCGGTGAAGTTTTGCAAGCACATCGGTTACATCGGTGCCGGCACCGTGGAGTTCTTGGTCGATGAGCAAGGCAACCACGTCTTCATCGAGATGAACCCCCGCATCCAGGTCGAGCACACCGTCACCGAGGAAGTCACTCAGGTGGATTTGGTGAAGGCCCAGATGCAGATCGCCGCAGGTGTCACATTGAAGGAACTGGGGCTCACACAGGATGCTGTTCAGTTGCACGGTGCTGCCTTGCAGTGCCGCATCACCACCGAAGATCCGTCGAACGGGTTCCGCCCGGACACTGGCACAATTACTTCGTACCGATCCCCGGGTGGTGCGGGTGTGCGCCTTGACGGAGCGATCCAGTTGGGCGGCGAAATCACCGCTCACTTCGATTCGATGCTGGTGAAGATGACCTGCCGCGGTTCGGATTTTGCCACCGCTGTTGCTCGTGCTCAGCGTGCATTGGCGGAGTTCCATGTTTCCGGCGTGGCAACCAACATTGGCTTCCTCCGCGCCTTGCTGCGCGAGCCTGATTTCACTGAAAAGCGCGTTGCGACGAGCTTTATCGCCGAGCACCCCTGGTTGTTGTCCGCGCCGCCCGCTGATGACGAGCCTGGCCGTATCCTCGACTACCTCGCTGACGTGACGGTCAACCGCCCGCATGGTCAGCCGCCGGCGTCAAGCACCCCTGCAGATAAGTTGCCGAAGCTGCCGCACAGCCCGCGGCCTCGTGGATCGCGTGATCTTCTCCGCGACGTCGGGCCTGTGGAGTTCGCTAAGCAGCTGCGCGCCCAGGATCGTTTGGCCGTCACTGATACGACGTTCCGTGATGCGCACCAGTCCTTGCTCGCCACCCGTGTGCGTTCCAGCGCCCTGGTGGATGCTGCCCGCCACGTGTCCTATTTGACGCCTGAGTTGTTGTCGGTGGAAGCGTGGGGTGGTGCGACCTATGACGTCGCGTTGCGCTTCCTGCACGAAGATCCCTGGGCACGCCTAGATGAACTGCGCGAGGCTATGCCCAACATCAACATCCAGATGCTGCTGCGCGGACGCAATGCGGTGGGCTACACCCCGTACCCGGACCACGTGTGCAACAAGTTCGTGGATGAGGCGGCGCGTTCCGGTGTCGACATTTTCCGCATTTTTGACGCCTTGAATGATGTCTCGCAGATGCGTCCCGCGATCGAGGCTGTTCTGTCCACCGACACCTGTGTAGCAGAGGTGGCGATGGCTTACTCCGGTAACCTCGCCGACCCGAACGAGAAGCTATACACGCTGGACTACTACCTCAAGCTCGCAGAGCAGATCGTGGAGTCCGGCGCGCACATCCTGGCGATTAAAGACATGGCCGGCCTTATGCGCCCGGCTGCCGCAACCAAGCTTGTGACGGCGTTGCGACGCGAGTTTGATCTGCCCGTTCACGTGCACACTCACGACACCGCTGGTGGCCAGTTGGCTACCTACCTGGCGGCAGCAAATGCTGGTGCCGATGCGGTCGACGGTGCTTCCGCACCTTTGTCAGGTACGACGTCGCAACCGTCACTGTCGGCGATTGTCGCAGCGTTTGCAGACACCTACCGCGACACCGGTTTGAGCCTGAAGAACGTCTCCGACATGGAGCCTTACTGGGAGGCTGTGCGCACGATGTACGCACCCTTCGAGTCCGGCACCCCGGGGCCGACCGGTCGCGTGTACCGCCACGAGATCCCTGGCGGGCAGTTGTCCAACCTGCGTGCCCAAGCAGTTGCGCTGGGTCTTGCCGACCGCTTTGAGCTGATCGAAGACAACTATGCTGCGGTCAACGAGATGCTGGGTCGCCCCACCAAGGTGACCCCCTCGTCCAAGGTCGTTGGTGATCTGGCGCTTCACCTGGTGGGTGCCAACGTGGATCCCGCAGACTTTGTTGCCGATCCCCACAAGTACGACATCCCGGATTCCGTGATCGCATTCTTGCGTGGCGAGCTGGGCACCCCTCCCGGCGGTTGGCCCGAGCCTTTTCGCAGCCGCATTCTCGAAGGCCGCGCGGAAACCTCCGCAGCGCTGGTGGATGTGCCGGAAGAGGAAGCGGACAACCTCGAGTCGAAGGATCAAGCAACCCGTCGTGCGGCACTGGACCGTTTGATGTTCGCTAAGCCCGCCGCCGAGTTCGTCGAGCACCGCCGCCGTTTCGGTAACACCTCCATTTTGGAAGATCGTGAGTTCTTCTATGGTTTGGTCGAGGGTGAAGAAACCGTCATCGACCTGGGTGATTCTGTCCAGCTGGTCGTCCGCCTCGACGCAATTTCTGAGCCTGATGACAAGGGCATGCGCACGGTCGTGTTCAACGTTAACGGCCAGATCCGCCCGTTGCGTGTGCGTGACCACTCCGTCGAGTCCACCACGCAGGCCGCTGAAAAGGCCGACCCGTCCAAGGCTGGAGACGTTGCTGCGCCGTTCGCTGGTGTCGTGACAGTCACCGCCGTTGAGGGCGACGAGGTCAAGGCTGGCGACCCGGTGGCAATCATCGAGGCTATGAAGATGGAAGCAACCATCACCGCGCCGACTGGTGGCACGATCAGCCGTGTGGTGCTATCCCAGGCTGCGAAGGTCGAAGGTGGGGATCTGCTACTCGTTATCGAGTAAACTTGCCCCATGTTTGGTTAAAACGCAGCGTCCACACCTGAGCAGGCAGTAGACCTCCTGCCTGAGGTAGTGGACGGCAAGCAGGTTAACCGGACGAAATCGCGGGCGTACAAGATCGCTGTGATGTCCGGGGTGACCGGCATTCACTACGGTTTTTTGGGTATGCCCCGCAAGGCTTTAGCGCACGGTTTGTTCTGGACTGTCGCACCGGTGGTCTCCATCTTTGTGTTTGTGTTCGCCGGAATGCTGGATAGCCCCATGGGTGGCTGATGTGGTTGATCGTGTTGTGGCCACTAGCCGGCTGGTTGTTGGAGGTTTTTCTAATGGCCAGAATCCCCGGGAACCATCCTTGGTTCGGCGGAGCCACCCCAGAAGGCTATTTCCCGATCGATTGGTGGAAAACCAGTTGGCAGTGGTGGCAGCCGGAGATGTTCAGCAGAAAGCTCGATCCCGATACCCGCAAGCGCGCTGTCGAAGCGCTGAAGAATACCGACCCCGTGTAGATACCAGATCGGTGCCGGCTCGTCGAATTTCTAGGCCGGCTGTAGGCCTAGAAAGCCTTCCGCCCAGCGTCTAATAGTCCCCATAATTTCTGACGCCGCGTCGCCGACCGTCTTCGGCGCTAAGACCGGGTCGTTGGGCAACACCCGGGAGGTATCACCGCACGGGGTGACAGAAACCGTGCAGGTTTTTTCCTCCCAGTTAGGTACCAGGCGAGCCAAGGCGAGCATCTCCACGCTGGTCTGCTCACATACCGCCCACGTCAGCGCCGATTCCTGTGCCCACTGTTGCCGTGCGCGCGCAACATAGTCCACCGCGGCGTCATCATCCATGATTAGTGACAGTGCGGGGCGATCATCAATGCGATTGTCGTCGTGGAGGGGGCGGGCATAAAAACGGCCGCCGTTGATCTCAATCGGGTCCATAGGACACCAGTGTAGTCAGCGCTGTGGGCGGGGGAGTGGCTAGCCGAAGAACTTGCGGGTGGTGTCGTTGGCTTTATCTGCGAAACGTTTGGTTGCCTCCGAAGCGATACGTGCAGACTCTTCAAAATTGCCCAGGATCTCCGCGCGACGCTGCGCAGACTCGATGGCTAATTGCTGGCGTATTTGCTGGGTCTGCATAGCTGCAATCTGCTTCTGGCGCCACAATTCCTGCTTCTGCAACTGCTTTTTCGTCGGCGCAAACCAGCTCTTGGGGCCGAGCTTCATCCCGTAGATCAAGATGGCTAACACGGGGATGATCAGCGTCAAAGCTTCGATGTCTGACAGGTCAGCTGCAGCGACAACACAGATCGTCGTGATGGCCATAAAGCCGTCGCGAATATGACGGCCTTCTCGTGGGGACTCGATCGCATCTGGGACTGGATAGGACATGCCTTGAGTCCACAGTTGGGGTGCAGACGGCGCACCGTAGGTGGCTGGGAGGTTTGGCGTGTAGGCGTTGCCAGGGGAGCCCTCGAACGCGGACGCCGGAACATCGGTGAATAGGGCGTTGAGTTCGTTGCGTGTCACCGCAGCAGCGGCGCTGCGGGAGCGTTCGTCGAACTCGGGGAGGGTGATGTAGCCGCGGCTTGCGAGCGTGGACAAGGAATCCAGGGCTGCTGTCCGATCTGCGTCGCCTACGCGAAAATCACCGTTGTTCATACCAAACGAGTGTAACGCAAAAAGCGCCTGCATGCGGGCCGATTTGGCCGAGCATGCAGGCGCTAAGTGCGTGAAGCTACTTGATTTCCATCAGGACAGCACCCTTGGTGACGCCCTCACCCGCAGCAGCGGACAGGCCGGTGACAACACCAGACTTGTGAGCCTTGACCGGGTTTTCCATCTTCATAGCCTCGAGGACCACGACGGTGTCACCCTCGTTAACCTCTTGGCCTTCTTCGACGTTGACCTTGATGACAGTGCCCTGCATGGGGGCTGCCACAGCGTCACCAGAGACGGCCTTCTTGCCGCCGCCAGCGCGACGCTTCTTGGCCTTCTTCTTAGCGCCACTAGCGCCGCCACCAGCCAGGGCAAGATCACCGGGAAGAGCGATTTCGACGCGACGGCCGTCGATCTCAACGACAACCTTCTGCTTCGGGGTTGCCTCTTCCTCTTCCTCAACGTCAGCAGGATCGACGTAAGCGGGGATCGGGTTGTCCCACTCTTCTTCAATCCACTTGGTGTAGACGTCGAACTTCTCGCCGTCACCGACGAAGGCGGGGTTTTCCACGATGTGAGCGTGGAAAGGAAGAACGGTGGGCATGCCCTCGATGACGTACTCGCTCAGCGCACGACGTGCACGCTGCAGCGCCTCTTCACGGGACTCACCGAAGACGATCAGCTTGGCGAGCATGGAGTCGAACTGGCCGCCAATGACAGAACCTTCGACGATGCCGGAATCCATACGGACACCGGGGCCTGCGGGTTCGATGTACTTGGTGATCTTGCCGGGAGCAGGCATGAAGTTAGAGCCAGCGTCCTCGCCGTTGATACGGAACTCGAACGCGTGACCACGAGGGGTCGGATCTTCCTTGATGTGGAGCTCGCGGCCTTCAGCGATACGGAACTGCTCGCGAACCAGGTCGAGGCCAGTGGTGACCTCGGTGACGGGGTGCTCCACCTGCAGACGGGTGTTGACCTCAAGGAAGGAGATCAGGCCGTCGGAACCAACCAGGTACTCAACGGTGCCCGCACCGTAGTAGCCGGCTTCCTTACAGATAGCCTTAGCGGACTCGTGCAGACGGGTGCGCTGCTCATCCGTCAGGAAGGGAGCCGGAGCCTCCTCAACAAGCTTCTGGAAACGACGCTGCAGGGAGCAGTCACGAGTACCAGCAACCACAACGTTGCCGTGCATGTCAGCAACAACCTGGCACTCGACGTGGCGAGCCTTGTCCAAGTAGCGCTCGACGAAGCACTCGCCGCGACCGAAGGCTGCAACAGCCTCGCGGGTAGCGGACTCGTAGAGGTCCTCGACCTCATCCATCTCGTACGCGACCTTCATACCGCGGCCACCGCCACCAAACGCAGCCTTAATAGCGATCGGCAGGCCGTGCTCCTCAGCGAATGCACGAACCTCAGCGGCATCCTTCACGGGCTCCTTGGAACCCGGAGCCATCGGAGCGTTAGCACGCATAGCAATGTGGCGGGCAGTGACCTTGTCACCCAAGTCGCGGATGGACTGCGGGGAGGGGCCGATCCAGATCAGACCAGCGTCGATCACGGCCTGAGCAAAGTCGCCATTTTCGGACAGAAAGCCGTAGCCGGGGTGAATAGCGTCAGCGCCGGACTTCTTCGCGGCGTCAAGAATCTTGTCGAAGACAAGGTAGGATTCGGCAGAATTCTGGCCGCCGAGGGCGAACGCCTCATCCGCCATGGAGACGAAAGGTGCGTCGGCATCGGGTTCTGCGTACACGGCGACACTGGCGATACCAGCGTCACGGGCTGCGCGGATCACGCGGATGGCGATCTCACCGCGGTTGGCCACAAGGACCTTAGTAATTTTCTTGGTCTCGACAGACACTAAACGCCTCCTGGATGAATGCACTAACACTGTTATGTGCTGCCGTACACACGTTAATCGTTTGGGCAGCGAACACCACTATTGTTACACATCACACGCCCGAGTGAGGGGCCAATGCCAAGGAAAATGTGGCAATGGGGGTAAACGAAGGGGTGTCCTGAGCGCTAAAAAGCCCCTACCCTGCACAGTTGAACTGCGTTCAGGAGTAGGGGGTGGGGTGAACAAACACCACCTTTTAGGCCGTGGGCTCCCCAGGCTGCTCGCCCTGAACAATCGGCATACGCACCATGTTGCCCCACTCGACCCACGAACCGTCGTAGTTACGAACGTTGTTAAAACCAAGCAGGTAGGTCAACACAAACCAGGAATGCGCCGAGCGGTCACCAATGCGGCAATACACCACGGTCGGGTCATTCGGATCGAAATCCTTATAAATCTCATCCAGCTCCGCGCGGCTACGGAAACGGCTGTTCGGGTATACCGACAAATTCCACGGAACACTCACAGCAGTCGGCACGTGGCCCGGACGCTGCACACCCTCCTGCGGGTATCCCTCCATGTTACGGAGCTCACCGGTGTACTCCTCATGGGAACGAGCATCAATGATCGGCCCCTTGCCGATGTGCTTCAAGACACCATCGACAAAAACGCGGACGGTCTTATCGTCACGAGTCGGCACCGGGTAGTCACTGCGCGGAAACTCCGGAACCTCGTATGAAGTGTCGCGCTCCTCGGCCATCCACGCATCACGCCCACCGTTGAGCAAACGCACGTCTTTGTGTCCAAACAGCTCAAACACCCACATCGTAAACGCTGCCCACCAGTTGGACTTATCGCCGTAAACGACGATGGTGTCGTCAGGATGAATGCCCTTAGAACGCATCAATTCAGCGAAGGCTTCGCCGTCAATGTAGTCGCGAATCTCGACGTCATTGAGATCCTTCAGCCAATCAATACGCACAGCTCCCGCAATGTGGCCAATGTCGTAAAGTAAAGAATCCTCGTCGGATTCCACCACACGCAGCCCCGGGGTGCCCAGGCGAGCGCTCAACCACGAAGCCGAAACCAACTTCTCCGGATGGGCATACTCAGCAAAGTTAGGATGAGGATCAAAGGGGGCAGGCATGAGAAAATGACCTTTCAACTAACACGTGGGGGGCAATCTACAACGGGTACCAAAAACCCTATTACTGCCCTAGCTTAGCGCAGACCCAGGCTCACCGTGGACCATAGTTGTGTTCTTGCGCACCAAAGGGCCTTCTGGCGTGCAATATCACTGTGAAGGGAATAGCTTTAGAAGTAGGTACAAGGCCACAGCGCACCGCGTCGCACACTGACTCGGATGCAACAAGCCGCGCGCCTGAACGCACATTGAGCAACAATCAAGGAGAAGCACGTGCACAAAGCTATCGTCGTATTTGAGGTCGAAGGCGGCAACGACAAACAGTTCAACGGCCACCGTAAAGACACCCTCCCCATCGTCGACGCCATCAAGGCTCAGGGATGGAACGCAGAGGTCGTCTACTACCGCCCCGAATGGGCCGAGCAACTTTTCGAATACGTCTCCAACAACTTCGACGCCTACATCTCGCGCGTCAACCCGGGCAACATCCCCGGCGGCGAAAAGGGCTACTTCGACCTGCTGACCCGCCTGTCCAAGGACGCTGGCCTGGTAGGCATGTCCACCCCCGAAGAGATGATGGCTTACGGCGCGAAGGACGCACTGGTCAAGCTGGCCGACACCGATCTGGTGCCCAGCGACACCTACGCCTACTACGACGTCGAGTCCTTCCATAAGACCTTCCCCTCCTCCCTGTCCTACGGCGAGCGCGTCCTCAAGCAGAACCGTGGCTCCACCGGCTCCGGCATCTGGCGCGTCCAGCTCGAGGACAAGGAACTGGCCGCCAAGGTTGAGCCCGGCACCGAGCTTCCTCTAGACACCAAGCTGCGCTGCACCGAAGCTGTCGACAACCACACTGAGATCCGCGAACTCGGTGAGTTCATGGACTTCTGTGACCAGTACATCGTCGGCGACAACGGCATGCTCGTCGACATGCGCTTCATGCCTCGCATCGTTGAGGGCGAAATCCGCATCCTCCTCGTCGGTCCCCACCCTGTCTTCGTGGTTCACAAGAAGCCTGCCGCCGGCGGCGACAACTTCTCTGCCACCCTGTTCTCCGGTGCTACTTACACCTACGACAAACCCTCCGATTGGCAGGAACTCGTCGACATGTTCGCCGAAGCACGCCCCGTCATCGCTGAGAAGCTCGGTGGCGACAATATCCCGCTGATCTGGACCGCAGACTTCATGCTTGATGATGCGAAGGACGGTGGCGACACCTACGTCCTCGGCGAGATCAACTGCTCCTGCGTCGGCTTCACCTCTGAGCTCGACATGGGCATCCAGGAAATGGTTGCTGATGAGGCGATTAAGCGCGTCGAAGCAAAGCACGCTTAAACTACCGATGTAGTTTCTGCGTTAAATAGCGCTTAAAAAACAGGGCGCCTGACGGAAAACCGTCAGGCGCCCTTGATATATTTGTCAACCCTTCTCTGGGGCTTTGTCGGGAGGGCCGCGCAGTGATCGGCTACTGGTAGCTCACAGGTTCCAACTGAGCGGCAGGAGATTGGCTTTTTAAGCACGGATGAGGAAGTACGCACACGAGAGCACAAAGATGGAAATCACCGCAGGCAACGTGTAACCAATGACCTCACTGAACTTCAGCCGGTAATTCGCCAGGTAGGGCAAGCAGAAGAAGGCGATGATTAGGCTCGTAACACCGTCGCCCATCTGGTAGGCCTGCAATACGAGACCCAAGTCTGCACCCAAGTCTAAGGTCGTGGGAACCACATACGGTGCCTCGATCACAAACTTTGAGCCACCTGAAGGCACCGCGATATTGAGCAGGCCGGAATATGCAAACGCGATCATCGGCCACGTTGACGCGGTTGAAAGCGAGGTGAAGAAATGGGTAATCACCATGCCCAAGCCAATTCCGCCAATGAGGTACATGTTGCCCAGATTGCACACTTATAAACCTATGGGGTGGATGACATCTAAATCTAGGAGGGTAGCGAGTTGAGAGTGACGATGATTCCTGAATGATCGGATACTGCGGAAGAGGAATCATCCGCGAAGACGACTTCGTGTTTGCATGCAGTAATCCCCGCGGAGGTAAACACATAGTCAATCCGCAGAGCCTTCGTGTTATCCGACCAGCCATGGATCTTCTTGTGCACCGTCGCTTCCCCCGACACAGATTCGGCGGTCAAGAAACTGTCGGACCAGCACCCATTGGCCATGACCAACTCGTAGCCCTGACCAACAACATCAGCAGCATTGTTAAAGTCGCCGGCGATAACCACCGGCAGCTCCGACTCTTCACGCAATCGCGCACACGCGGCAGATACCTGCCGCCACTCATGCGGGAACAATAAACCATCACTACCCTCTGGTAACATCCCAATCGGGAAACCCTGATCTTCGTCAGGATTAGCCGCCGGATCGGCCCACCAGGAAAAGTGGCTACTGACCACCCACACAGGCTCACCACCATCCAGCCGCACCGCAATGGAAGCCCGCCGGCGGACATTGTCGTATTCGTCCGCAAACGCAGAACAATGATCTATACGGCGAACCTCAGCGATGGGCACCCTAGACAGCACGGCAATACCTTCGTCGAAATGACCAAAACCCAGATGGGCGCTGTCCCATGTCCAATAGAACTGCTTGGCGCCATAATGCGCTAGAGCCTCCACCAAGATCCGTGCATAATTGTCCACCCGCACAGGGCGCTGCGGATCCCCGACGAACAAACCGCCGTCCGCAACCCCCGCGACGTCATCAACAATTGGGGACTCAATGAACTGGTTGACCTCCTGTAAGCACACAACGTCGACATCGCGCTGAACAATCTCATGCGCCAGAGCATAAATCTTGGGGATCTGCGCGACCTCAAGCCAGGCGTGAACATTGAGCGTTAACAGCTTCATCATGGACCCATCATAAAAAACGACGTGCCACGCGCCCAGTTGGGGGAGCGAAGCACGCCGCTTCGTGAAGGCAGAAAAACCTAGCGCGTGAGCTTGCGGTGCGTTACACGCGAGGGGCGTGCGGCATCCGCGCCAAGACGTTCAACCTTGTTCTTTTCGTACTCTTCGAAGTTGCCTTCGAACCAGAACCACTGACCTTCTTCCACATTGCCCTCCCAAGCGAGGATGTGGGTACAGGTGCGGTCCAAGAACCAGCGGTCGTGGGAAATAACCACAGCACAACCCGGGAACTGTTGGAGTGCATTTTCCAGGGAAGACAGGGTTTCGACGTCCAAGTCGTTGGTCGGCTCGTCCAGGAGGATAAGGTTGCCGCCCTGCTTGAGAGTCAGCGCCAGGTTGAGGCGGTTGCGCTCACCACCGGACAAAACCTTAGAGGGTTTCTGCTGATCCGGGCCCTTGAAACCAAAGGCAGACAGGTAGGCGCGGGACGGCATTTCGTTCTGGCCAACGTGAATGTAGTCCAGGCCATCAGAAACGACCTCCCACACAGTCTTTTCCGGGTCGATGTTCTCACGGCCCTGGTCCACATAGCTCAACTGGACAGTCTGGCCGACCTTCACGTCGCCGCCGTCAGGCTGCTCCAAACCAACGATGGTCTTAAACAGCGTCGACTTACCAACACCGTTGGGGCCGATCACGCCGACAATGCCGTTACGAGGCAAGGTGAAAGACAGGTCCTTGATCAGCACGCGGCCATCGAAACCCTTGTCCAGGTTAGAGACCTCTACAACCTGGTTGCCCAAGCGAGGCGGCGTGGGGATCTGGATCTCTTCGAAGTCAAGCTTCTTGTACTTCTCAGCCTCTGCCACCATCTCGTCGTAACGAGCCAAACGAGCCTTGTTCTTAGCCTGACGAGCCTTCGCACCAGAGCGGACCCAGGCGAGCTCTTCCTTCAGGCGTTTCTGCAGCTTCTGATCCTTCTTGCCGGCAACTTCAAGGCGCTCAGCCTTCTTTTCCAAGTAGGTGGAGTAGTTACCCTCGTAGGGGTAGAGCTTTCCGCGGTCGACCTCACAGATCCACTGGGCGACGTGGTCCAGGAAGTAACGGTCGTGGGTAACAGCCAAAACAGCACCAGGGTACTTAGCGAGGTGCTGCTCCAACCAGAGCACGCTCTCTGCGTCGAGGTGGTTAGTGGGCTCGTCGAGAAGCAGGAGATCCGGCTCGCTCAGAAGCAACTTTGCCAACGCAACGCGGCGGCGTTCACCACCAGACAAGTGAGTGACGGGCTCATCACCAGGAGGGCAGCGCAAAGCATCGAGAGCCTGCTCAATCTTGGAGTCAATCTCCCAAGCATCAGCGTGGTCGAGTTCCTCCTGCAACTTGCCCATTTCTTCCATGAGCTCGTCGGTGTAATTGGTGGCCATCTCCTCAGCGATAGCCTCAAAACGCTGCTTCTTTTCGAAGATTTCCCCCAAACCTTCTTCAACGTTTTCGCGGACGGTCTTCTCCTCGTTCAGCGGCGGCTCCTGCAGCAAGATACCGACCGTTGCACCGGGCTCCAGGTACGCCTCGCCATTGGACGGCTGGTCAATACCAGCCATGATCTTCAAGATAGAGGACTTACCGGCGCCGTTCGGGCCGACGACACCGATCTTGGCACCCGGGTAAAACGCCATGGTGACGTTGTCCAGAATGACCTTCTCGCCGTGCGCCTTGCGCACGTTTTTCATTGTGTAGATAAATTCGCCCATTAAGTGGCCTTCCTTGAGCCTAGAAAAACGGAAGTTCTGTCAGCACAAAGGGTACCACCCGGCCATCTTGTTCAATGGCTGCCTGTGGAACCGGCCCTTCAACCCAATGAAAACGCGCCGGGCGCCCCCTAAACACAGCATCTACCACATCCGAACGAGGATCGAGATGCGGAATGTAGAGCTCGCCGACAGCAACCTCAAACACTGATGCGCTCGCTCGTCCCATGTCTCAGGCAGATGTTGGCCGGGGGCGAACCAGAAAGGAAAACCCCACAGACTACTCAAGTTCCACTGCCGCGACGAATCCGAAATGCGGTCGAGGGTGAAAATCCCCGCATCGTGGGAAATGATCACCAACTCGTCATCGTCGGCACTGATCCCAGCAACCTTTCCCTCCAAACACCCCGGAAGGTTAATCCAGTGCCAACAAATGAGCAATCCCCAGGTATCGCTACTGCGGTCACGGCGTGAACAGGCGCTGCGAGCGTCGCAGCGGAGCAGACAGTCGTTGCGGCTAGAGCAGCGGCAATCAGGCTAGTTTTTCGCACGCAGGGAAGTGTAGCGGGTCATCATCCGACCGGAACCCTGTCACCTCAAGCACGGGGATCCGCCATGGCATGAGCGTCGGGCCCGTTGGGGGTTGGTGAGCGGCTGGGCTGCTGGGCTTGTGTGTCTGCTTCGGTGTCACGAACATTCCTCAGATCGTGCCCGACCGTCATCGCCTTGCACACCACCTTGACGGCCTTGTGTTTGTCCTTGGTTTCGTAGGTTTCGGTGATGATCTGCCCGACAACAATCGCTCGGTCTTTTTGCTTCAGGTTGGCGTGGACACGGGTTGCAAGGTCGCCCCAGCATTCAACTGTCACCCAGCATTCGTTCACTGTTTCCCATTCCCCTGAATGGTTTTGGCGCCGGTTGCTGGCGCAGAAGCGGAAGGTCGTTAGTTTGGTTTTATTCTGTCCGAGTTCTTTGTATTCGGGTTGGGTGCCGACGATACCTACCAGGACGGAAGAATGAAGAGTCATTGGATAATCTCCTATAGCTAGTGAAGTTTTATGATGGTGTGCGGGATGTGCACAACCATTGGCTTCACAGTGCCCTCGTCCGCATAGCTGGCGCAGCCGCCAGGTCACTGGCCCTGTGGATAACCTTGCCCGCGGCACCCCCGTTTTATCCACAGACTTACGTGGCGGCAATGAGAAACGCGACGTCATTACCATTAGTGAAATGGGGTGATGACGCCGCGTCGGTTGCTGTCGGCACGCGCACGCATTGTGCCCGGCCGGGGGTGGTGGCTAGAGCTGGCGGAAGGTGTCTTTTCCGGCGCTCATGTCGCCCAGGCCATTGGCGCGGATAACCGTGAGTCAGAGATGCCGCCGCAGCGTGATCGTGTGACCATGACGCGTCGCGTGCGCGGTTACGTGATGTCGAAACAACCGCTCGTCTGGGGCGTCCGCCGTTAGCGGTGCTACAGACGGCGTGAACGCCCGTGAGCGCAAAGCGCTAGCCACGATGGGACGTAAGGGCGAGCCGTAAAGCCGCGAGTAACCGAGGAACTGCGCGCCGGTGCCGTCTTCGCGGACCTGGGTGGTTTCACACTGCGACTGCAGGCCCTGGCGACACATGAAGCAATGCTCGCAGGAAACGTTGAAGGGGATGACCACCCGATCCCCGGCTTGATGTGGGTGACGGCTGAGCCGACCCCCTCGACGATGCCCATGGACCCATGGTCGATGATGTCGCCCTCGTCCATGAACGGAGCCAGCACCCCATAGAGGTGCAGATCAGATCCGCAGATGGCGGTCGAGGTGACCCGGATGACCGCATCGGTGGGTTCTTGGATCTGTGGGTCCCGGACCTCCTCCACGCTCACCGTATTTGACGCCTGCCAGGTCAATGCTTTCATGTGTCTTCCTCGCCAGGGCGGCCGCCTCAGCTGAAACAGCGCCACTGTTTGGTTGGTTGAGGCCGACTGTACTGAAAACACGGTGGGCGGGTTGCCCACGTCGCGGCCGGGGTCTCACATCCCGACGGGGCCCTAGGGAGTGTTTTCTACATGACCGTGGCCTGAGCTTATTAAAGGCCGAAGGCGCCGCCGCTGACGAGGATGAAGATACCCAGGCCAATCAAAACGATCGGGAACAGCACATGCTCCCAGCGTTCGAGAACCTCCGCGATCGGTGGACGGGTGGCCACGAACTTCGCCAACAGGACCAGGCCCGCCACCAGGATCAGAAAGACGACGCAGTAGATGATAACGGTAGCGGTACCCACGTTGAGAAAAACCGGGACATAGACGCCGATATTGTCGCCACCGTTGGCAAAGGTCACCCCGGCGATGATCAAGGCGCTTACGTTCTTTCCGCTGACTTTCGCGTCATCGTCGTCGTCATCGTCTCCCTGCCAGGCTTGCCAGGCCGCCCACAACCCCAGGGCCAGGGGGATCAGCCCGAAGTAGGGGATCGCCTCGGTTGGCAGGAAGGCATCCGCCCCTAGGATGACCAGGATCGTGGCTGCGAGGATGCCCGCGAAACCAAGGTACTGCCCGGCCAGGATCCGAAGTGTGGTCCCTGCTTGGCCGGCTCCACGGGCGAAGAACAGCGAGAGCACGATGATGTCGTCGATATTGGTGGCGATAAACAGACCGACCGCCCCCAGGAGATCAGTTACCACTTACCTGTTCCCCTCTCCGGTGGCGCACCCGGGCACGTCACATGCCGAGTCAATACATGGGGCATTCTCGTCGGCAGCCAGAGTGGTATCCAGCAGTGAGTTCAGCGCCTGGACAAGATGGGCGTCGACAATCTCGTAGCGGGTCTTCCGCCCCTGCGGTTCGGCGACCACAATTCCGCAGTCCCGTAGGCAAGTGAGGTGGTTCGACACATTTGACCGCGTCAGTTCCAGCTCCCGGGCGAGAGCGGCCGGGTAGGCCGGGCCGCCCAGCAGGGTCAGGAGAATACGAGATCGGGTGGGATCGGCCATCGCCCGACCCAATCGGTTCATCACGTCCAAGCGCGAAGAAATAGTCAGCATGAACTGAACTATACAGCTGTTGCTGAACTGTTGCCACGAGGGGCGAACGTCGGCCCCACGGTGTTGTGGATCTCCGAGGGGCGCGCTGCGCGCGACGAGACGTCATTACCATTAGTGAAATGGGGTGATGACGCCGCGTCGGTTGCTGTCGGCACGCGCACGCATTGTGCCCGGCCGGGGGTGGTGGCTAGAGCTGGCGGAAGGTGTCTTTTCCGGCGCTTATGTCGGCCAGCATTTGGTTGTAGGCCTCGAGGTCTTCGTCGCCGGTGTCTTCTGCGTGCTTGTCGTAGGCCTTCTGTTGGCGGCGATCGTCGCGGTAGAACTCACGCAGCAAGACGGCATACACGATGACGAGGGGGAATTGGCCGGATGCCCAGGCGATACCTCCGCCGGCGTTCTGGTCCCGCAGCAGGTCGGGTGACCACGGCAGCCCAAGGATCGAGTAGAAGTCCAGGCCGAGGATGAGCTGCATCTGCATCAGGGCGACACCGAAGAACATGTGGAAGGGGAGTGAACCGGTGAGCCACACTATGCGCCCCATGGGGCCTCCGCGGCCGGGCAGCGGGTCGATGCCGATGAGTTCCCAGAAGTAGATTGTTCCGGACAGAAGGAACAATACGTTCATGCCCAGGTGGCCGGCGTGTTCAGAGATAGCGGTGGTATATAGCGGCTCCAGGTAGAGCCCGTAGAAGAACACCACAAATTGGATGGTGTTAACCCACGGGATGGTGAGCATGCGGATGAGCGGATTGTCGATCAGTGCTTCGACCCACTGGTGTGGCTCGCTGGCATCTATGCTGCGCAGCGCGAGGGTGAGTGGGCCGCCAAGCACCCAGAACACCGGCACGCCCATGGATAGGATCATGTGCCCAACCATGTGCATTGAGAACAATGCGGGCATGTACATTCCGATACCGGAGCACATGGTGATCAACAGCATGAGGCAGCCGCCCATGAACCACAGGGTGCGTGACAGTGGCCAGGATTCTCCCCGTCGTTTAAGGATGATGACGCCGCGGAGGTACAGGGCGGCGAGGACGATTGCGAGGGTGCCGAAGACGATGTCGAAGCGCCACATGGTGAACACGTTGCTTAGGGTTGGTGCAACGAAGAGTTTGTAGCCCAGTTCGACGTCCATGGTGTTGATATCGGCGCTGCGGGGTGGGGGCGGGGGAGTGCGGCCGAGGGAGACTGCGATGCCGGCGATGGCTGCCATGATCGCTACCTCGACGATGGCTACGCGGCGGAAGAGCGCTGGCTGTCTGTCTAGCTTGGGGATGGTGATTTTCCGGTGGTAGAAACCGAAGAGGGCGAGGATGATGACACCAACGAACTTGGCGGTGATCAGCAAGCCGTAGCCGGTGGTGAGCCAGTCAGATAGATGGATACGGATAGCGGCATTAATCAGGCCGGATGCTGTCATAGCAAGCGCAGAGACTAGGGCGAGTCCACTGTAACGGCGCACAGCTGTGGCCATGTCGGGGCCTTTACGCATGCCGTGGGCGATGAGTGCTATTAATCCGCCGACCCAGAGTGCCATGAAGAATAGGTGCCACAGGTAGGAGTTGGTGCCGTAGTCGTGGTCGCCACCTGTCGCCGAGTGTCCTTCGAGCCCGAGGGGGACCAGCATGCCCAGTGAGCTTAAGACGAGTAGTGGTTGGGAACCCCAGCGGCGGGCAGCGAGACCGCCCACTCCGGTTATCGCTGCGATGATGGCAACCCATAGCCACGCCAGTGAGGTTGAGACCTGGTTCAACGCAACTGACCAGTTCGCTGGTTGGAGTGCCTGTGACAGTGGCTCTCCGGACACATCCGACAGGTACATCGGAACTAGTAGCAGAGCGATCAGCGAGGTGCACAGCGCAGCGATGCCGCCGGTTCGCGATGCTAGAGCTCCGTCGACTCGCAAGGGGGCTTGGACGATGCCAGCGCCTTCTGAGGGGGTCGGGGAGGTGAGGAATGCTGCGAAGTAGAAGCTACCGACGGACAGGCACATGAGCATCAGTGCCCCGGAGCGGAAGAAAGGAAGACCGGCTGTGGTGAGCGGCCCGGGGTCGGGGATTCCGAGTGCTTCGAGGGATTCAGATAGGAAACCCCAGGATATGGTGGCTCCGACGATTCCCGCGACTAGGAAGAACAGGAGGTACAGCGGCCAGGTTGGCTTCACTGTGGTGCTTCGACTCATAGCTAACACAGTAGCGGGGTTGTGGGTTGGGGTCCGAGCTGCGGTGCGCTAATCTTTTAAAGGTTGTTTATCAACAGGCCCCCTTAGCTCAGCGGATTAGAGCATCCGGCTTCTACCCGGCAGGTCGCAGGTTCGAATCCTGCAGGGGGCGCTTTTTTATAGCACCAGTAGGTGTCCGCCTCGGTTGTAGTAGACGCTGGCGAACACAGTATCGAGCCGCACCCACCGTCCTCGAACGGATACTCGGACCACGGGGGGATAGTGTTTGGACCCTTCGGTGCCGGTTGTCTTAGGCAGCAGACCGAAAGCATCCAGGGTAAGTACCATGCGGTTGGCCACGATGGCTTGGGTGCCGGTGGCGTCATTGTTGACAGTGATGACGTCTTGGTTGAGCAGCGACGTGGGCATTTTGTCACTGGTGGTTTGCTGCTTGTTGTCACGGCTCAGCTGCAGGAAGGTGTCGACTGGGAGGTCTTCCACCAGCGTGAAACCCTCCTGTGGGGGCAAAGGCCCGTTCCAAGCCGCAGGGCAGGTGACAGCGGTGAACACTCCGTGCTCGTCAGGGTGTTGGGTTGCTGCTTGCGCCCGGATGACAGTGTCTTCGCAGTCCATAGTGGCGGCGAATCTGCGAGAGACGAGTGTGTCGAGTTTGGTGCTGGCAAACGCCTCAACGGTGTTTTCGTTATGACGCCGCAAACGCAGCGCGCCGGCAAAATCGTGCGCGTAGGCGCGGGTAGCTAGTGCGCGCAAGCCCGAATCGTCTGGGCGTGCGTAGGTGATTGTGACGTGAGTTGGTTGTGTCGACGCGGCGTCATGCGTGTCCGAAGGGGGATGCATGGGTACGAGGCTAGTCGTCGGCTGAGGCTTCGGCGGAGTCGTCTGCAGACGTTGCTTCGTTGATTACCGCGCTATCAGCAACCTGGGTGAGCACACCAAGTTCATGTTTGGTGATGGCCCGCGGGCTAGAGGTTGCGAGGTCGACGGCGATCTGGACGCAGTCCACGGTGCAGCACACGGTACCGTTACGGTCCTTGATGCTTTGGTGGGTGGTGAAGCTGGTTGTGCCGATCTGCACCACGGTGGTGTCGATTTCTACGGCCGTTGTGTCTGGGAGGATCGGTCGGAAGTAGTCGACCTCGGTGCGGCGCACGAACACCGCCGGGATGGGAAGGCCACGTGCGGCGAATTCGTCCTGCGCAAATGCTGTGCGGGCCTCCTGCGCTACCTCGATGTAGGACACGTTGTTGAGGTGGTTGAAGCGGTCGAAGTCAGACCAACGCACGGGGATGCGGGTGGTGTGCACTTGTGCGCTGGTGTTGGTGTTGTCCTCAGTAGACACGTGTGTAAGTCCTTCCCTGCACCTCACGATAGAGGCGAGTGTCGAAGCGTAGTTTGTTGTCGACGATACTACTGATTTTGTGAAGGGTCAGGAAGGTCGATGCGGTTGATCAGTATGTTGGCAACCTTCACCATGTGCTCCCACATGGCGGCGCGGTGGGCATCATCAAGCTGCTCTTTAGGGATGGTGTCCATTGCTTCGTGCATCATGTCCAGCCACCGGTCGCGCTCTGCCTCGCCGATAGAAAACGGGTGATGCCGCATGCGCAGCCGTGGGTGGCCGCGGTGCTCGCTGAAGGTTTGCGGCCCGCCCCAGTATTGCGCGAGGAACCAGCGCAGGCGATCTTCGGCGCCTTCCCAATCGTCGTGGGGATACATGGGGCCGATCAGGGCGTCTTCCTTTACACGCTTGTAGAATTCGTGCACTACCTGGGTGAATGTGTCTTCTCCGCCGATGGCCTCGTAGAAAGTGGTCATGGTGTTTAATATACCCCGGTGATGCCGATGCCATGGGGATAGGGGGTTTTGAGTTCTGCGGCTTCAAGCGCGGGCATGATGGCACCCATGAGTCCGCGCTGGACCTCCCATTGCGCGCCGGGCTTGGTGGTGGCTTTGACACGGATGGTGAGGTGGTCGGTGGACACGGTGGAGACACCGTCGAGAGTGGGAGAGCCGATGATCTTTCCTTTGAGTTGGTCTCCGGCTGCTGCGGTGGCGGCGTCCAGGATGGTTTGGGACGCGGCGGAAATGTCGGTCGATAGGCTCAGGGGGATTTCGACCCGGGCAATGGCGTATTCGCGGCTGAAGTTGCCGACCCGGGTGATTTCTCCGTTGCGGACGAACCAGAGGGTTCCGTCGGAGTCGCGGATGGTTGTGGTGCGCAGCGAGACGTGCTCGACGGTGCCGGAGGCATCGCCGACGTCGATCCAGTCGCCGACGCCGTATTGGTCTTCGACAAGCATGAAGATACCGGTGAGGAAGTCTTTGACCAGTGATTGGGCGCCGAAGCCGAGAGCGACACCGGCGACGCCTGCAGAGGCTATGAGCGGGCGGACATCGATGCCGATGGTTCCGAGGACCGTCAGGGTGGCCCATGCCCATACGACGATGGAGACGGTGGATTTGCCAACGCTGGCGAGTGTTTTGAGGCGGGCGTCGCGGCGGGTTTCGGTGGGGTTCTTCTTAATCGCCCGGTTGGTTGCGCGTCCGATGAGCCTCCGCAGGATGGTGGAGACGACGATGGCGATGACTATGGTCAGGGCGATTTGGGGTAAGTGCTCGACGGCGCGGTCGATCAGGCTGTTGTGGATGATGTCGTGCACAGTCATAGTGTGGGATTGTACGTCGGTGGGCCTGGGGGCGCGCACAACGCTATTGGCCATACGGGTCAGTATGTAAATGTTAGACAGCTTGGTCTGGGTTTGTTAGTGTTGTCGCCATGGGATTCAATACAGACGCCATCCACGCCGGCTACCACCCGGACTCCACATTCGGAGCTATCAACCCCCCGATCTACGCTTCGACGACCTTCGCCCAAAACGGGCTTAATGAACTGCGCGGCGGTTTTGAATACACCCGCTGCGGTAACCCCACCATCCGCGTCCTAGAAGACACGGTCGCAGCACTGGAATCCGCTGCGCACTGTCGCGCATTTTCCTCCGGCATGGCCGCAACGGATTGCTTCTTCCGCTCGGTGTTAACCCCAGGATCTCACCTGGTGATGGGCAACGACGTCTACGGCGGCACCTTCCGCCTCATCGACTCTGTCTATCAGCAGTGGGGGGTGAGCTACACCGTGGTGGATACCAGCGACACCCACGCCGTCGCCGAGGCCATCCAGGACAACACCGCACTCGTCTGGTTGGAAACCCCCACCAATCCTTTGCTGGGAATTAGTGACGTCGCGGGGATCGCTGAACACACGCAGGCCCGCGGCGTCATCTTGGGTGTGGACAATACGTTTGCAAGCCCCTACCTGCAGAAACCGCTGGAATTGGGGGCGAACGTTGTGCTGCATTCCACCACCAAGTACCTGGGTGGGCATTCGGATGTTGTCGGTGGTGTGGTGGCCACCAATAATCCCGAAATCGATGAGCAGTTGCTGTTCTATCAAGGTGGGGTGGGTCCGATCCCGTCAGTGTTCGACTGTTATTTAACGATCCGCGGTATCAAGACCCTGGGTGTGCGCATGGAGCGCCACTGCGATAATGCAGAGGCCATCGCGCGGCAACTCGACCAATCCCCGCTGGTCAAACAGGTCCTTTACCCCGGGCTCGACAGTCACCCTGGCCACGAGGTTGCCGCACGCCAGATGCGACGCTTCGGCGGGATGATTTCTGCGCGTTTCCATTCTGAAGAAGCCGCCCGCGCCTTCTGTTTGGGCACCCGCACCATTTGTTTGGCGGAGTCTTTGGGTGGGGTGGAGTCCTTGGTGGAGCATCCCGCGTCGATGACGCACCAGTCCGCTAATGGAAGCCAGTTGGAGGTTCCGCGTGACCTCGTCCGGATTTCCATTGGTATTGAAGACCTCGAGGACTTGAGCGTCGATATCGAGCGAGCCCTCGAGGCCGTAGCCAAGGCCTAAGCTTGCCAATCGTGTCCGTACGCAACCGCTAGGGCGCTGCGCGCGGCCGCATCTGTTTCGCGCAGCATCGTGGGGTCGGTGCCGGGCATGGGGGAAATGGTGGTGTCGGCGTACTGCGCATGGGTGGGGATGCCGATCAGGTGCACACGCGGATCGCCCGCAAGCAGGCGCGTGCGGGGATCCACATCGGGGGAGGCAGTGCTGACGCCGTCGTAGGCAAAAGGTTGCAGCCTGCCGTCGGCTCGCAAACCGGCGATCAGGGGGTCGGCGCTGCGGTGGATGTCCGGTGAGGGCAGGAATGCATCTAGCACCACATCGGCCTGTTCAATCGCGACAGCAGCATTCTGGGGGAGTACGAAGCTGACCACGCCTGCCTCGGTGAGGGCAAGCAATTCCCGTGTGCGGAACGCCGGTGGTCCAGAGCCCACCATCTGCCCAAAGTCCATGAGGGTGGCGAAGTCCCCACGGCTCGACTCAAGCGTGTATCGGCCTTGTTCGCCGAAAACTGCTGCCGGTTTGCGGCAGGCGCTGATGGTCCACAACGCAGCCTTGCGTGCGCTCATGGTTCCCCGCGCGGCGTCCAGCACGTCGGTGGCAAGCCGCTCGTGTATGAAAGCCTGCAGCTGTTCAGTGTCACCGTCGAATTCCGCCAGCGGATCGATCTCCACCAGGTGATTCCACTGGTCAGCGGGATCGACGGTCACCCCATCTAGCGCCCAAGGAAGAAACGCGCTATCCGGCGTGGCTGTATCCGTAACGCCAGCGATGCTGCGAACCCCCGCGGCGTCAATACGCGCGATGATTTGTTCAATCGGGATAGCTAACGCGCCGGGAGTGATCCGTTCGAGCGCCCGGTAGTAGGCCTCGTAGGCGTCTTTGATGATGGCGGGAAACAGGGTGGTGGAAAAATCGACGCGTTCGGCATCGGCGTGGTCTGCGATTGCGGCCTTCATGCGTCGCAGTGGGGCTTGCGGTGGCAGGGCCTCGTATTCGGATTTCGGCAGGAAGGGATACCCGCGGCGCGAGGTGACACGGATGTGTGGTTCTTTGCCGCTGGGGATGTATCGGCCGTGGTCGAAGCGGCCGCCTCGGCCTTGGGTGAGCAGCGTGACTGCGTCGAAAAAGCCCATGCCGAGTCCGCGGATCAGCAGGTTGTCGCCGGGGTTGATCGCGTCGAGGTCTTGGTCGATGGGGTTGCCGGGGCCGATCCAACGCCGGGCGCCTGCTGGGGCCTGGTGGGTGTTGGGGATCCATCCGGGTGCGTAGACGGTCGCGTCTGCGGTGATTGTGCTGCCATCGTCAAGGGTGATGACGTCGCGTGTGTCGCCGGCGGCGGTGATGGATGTGGCGCGCGCGTGGTGTTCGGTGATGGTGACGCCGTCGGGTAGGGGAATGTGCTGGTATACCCAGCGGATGTAGGCGCCGTAGAGCGCGCGGGAGGGATGGGATTCGGGCCTTGTGTGGTGGAGCTCTTCGCGGAGGTGTGGTGGTAGTTCTGCCTGGTAGAGGCCGGTGCGCACGCCGACGATCCATTGGTACATGGTGGGGCCGGGGCGGACGGGGCCGGTGATGGTGGCGTCGGGTTCTGTGTAGAGGGTGACGGCGCCGGCGAGGGTGTTCATGCAGACCAGTGGTGTTTGGTCGGGGCGCCAGATTTCGCCCGCGCCGACCTCCCAGGGGTCGATGACGTGGATGTGTAGGGGGGAGTGGGCGTTTGTGGCCTCGTGGGTGGCGATGATGCGTTCGAGGGTGCTGACGCCGCGGGGGCCCATGCCGATCAGTGCGATTGCGGGAGCGTCGGCATGTGGGGGTGTGTGTGCCACGGGTGTCCTTCCAGCTGGTGTGGGCATCGTTGATCTGTATCAACCATACATCGAACCGCTCGGCCTAGACAAAATAGACGGAGTAGTCTATATTTTGAAAGCTGGCACAGACCGACGAACAAATATCAACGCAAACGAAAGACACCCCATGGCCCACACCACCCAGCGGATACCCCGCCTCACCAGAGCAATCATCGCAGCCCTCGGGGCAGCAACCTTAGCCACCAGCCTTGTCGCGTGCGCACACGCAGACGGTCGCGAACACGGCACCGTCACCTACCTAGAACAAGCATTCTTCACCAACCTCTACCCGCCCACCGCCGGCTACTACCCCAACGGCGGAGTGGTCAACAACATCACCGACCGGCTGCTCTACCAAGACCCAGACACCCTAGAACTATCCCCCTGGATCGCCGAAGAACTACCGGAAGTCAACGCCGACAGCACCCAATACACCTTCCGTATCCGACGCGGCGTCACCTATTCCGACGGCACCCCACTGGACGCAGACAACGTCAAACGCAACTTCGACCTCTTCGGCCTCGGCGACAAAAACCGCACCCTCACCGTCTCCGAACAAATCAACAACTACGACCACGCAGAAGTCCTCGAACCCTACACCGTGCGTTTTTACTTCCATGCACCCAGCCCAGGGTTCGCCCAAGCAACCTCCACCATGAACTCCGGGCTGCTCGCCAACGCCACCCTCGACGGCACAGCCGACACATTCTCCCCCGGACACGCCACCGAAGTCATCGGCTCCGGCCCCTTCGTCATCACCCACGAAAACCTCGGCAAAGAACTCACCCTCACCCGCCGCGAAGACTACAACTGGGCGCCAAAAGTCAGCGAACACCAAGGCCCAGCCAACATTGACGCCGTCACCATCACCCTCGCAGGCGAAGACGCCGTTCGCGAAGGCGCACTAGTATCCGGCCAAGCAGATATTGCCCGCACCATCGCAGCACCCAGCGAAAAACACCTGAAAGCCGCCAAAGTGGACATCGTCGCCCACGGCACCAACGGCGTCAACAACAGCCTCAACCTGCGCTTCCGAACCCCCATCCTCCAAGACGACACCGTGCGCGAAGCATTAAGCCTCGCCGTCGACCGACAAGAAATCAACACCACCCTCTACTCCGACAGCTACCCCATCGCCACCGGCGTCCTCGCCCACACCACCGCCGGATACATCGACCAAAGCGACAAACTACGCTACGACCCCGACCACGCCCGCGAACTACTCGACAACGCCGGCTGGATCCCAGGCCCCGACGGCATCCGAGTCAAAGACGGCCAACGGCTGAGCTTCACAACCAACCACGCCAACGTCCAACCCCGCAGCAAAGAACTCATCGAAAAAATACAAGAACAATTCCGCCGAATCGGCGCAGACCTACAGCTCTACCCCGGAGACCAAGCCGCACAAAACGCCGCAGTCAAAGACCCCACCCTCATCCAAATCCACCACACCATGGTCGGACGCGCCGACTACGACGTCATCAAAAGCCAATACTTCTCCACCAACCGCAACAGCCTCCTAAACTACGACCCCACTGACGGCAGCCTCGGAGACCCAGAACTAGAACAACTACTCCAACAAGTCGCAAGCTCACCAACCCAACAGCAACGCGCTGAAGCAAGCGCCCAAGCCCAACGCCTACTAATCGACAAGCACTACACCATCCCCCTGTTTGAAGAACCCCAAGTCTTCGGCGTCGCCCCCGGCATCAGCGGATTCCACACCGAAGCCGTAGGCCGCCCCACCTTCTACGACCTCACCATCGACTAGGTACCACCATGACACAACGCATCCTCACCCGCCTAGCCCACACCATCGCAGTGCTGCTGGCAGCCTTCACCCTAGCCTTCCTCCTACTATCCGCACTCCCCGGCGATGCAGTAGAAAACCGCTACGCGAACCCAGAACTAGGACTCAGCCCTGAGCAAATCCAAGAAATCCGCGACAGCCTCGGCGCCGACCGGCCCCTGATCATCCAATACCTCCTCAGCCTCAAAGGCTTCATCACCGGGGACTTCGGCGTCTCCGTCAACTCCGGAACCCCCGTGCGCGAAATGCTCGCCGCAGCGCTACCCGGTACCTTAACCCTCGCGGCGTCAGCATTCATCCTCGCACTCATCCTCGCCTTCGCAATCTCCAGCGCCGCCATCCTATCCACCCGCTTCGGCAAGAAAATGCGGGCACTGCCACCTCTGATGGCTTCGCTACCAACATTCCTGGTGGGCATCGTGCTCATCCAATTTGTTTCCTTCCGCCTGGGACTGGTGCCCATCATCGGCGCAAGCGAAAGCCAAAAACTCATTCTGCCGGCCGTCACCCTGGCCATCCCCATCGCCGCCCCCATCGCACAAGTGCTGCTGCGCAGCCTCGATGACGTCGCGAAACAACCCTTCGTCGACGTCGTGCGTGCCCGCGGAGCCAGCACCTGGCGACTCTTCGCACACAACATCCTGCCCGGCGCGATCCTGCCTGCACTGACTGTCGCCGGATTGGCTTTCGGCGAGCTCGTCGGTGGGGCAGTGGTCACCGAAGCCGTGTTCGGTCGGGCAGGGGTGGGAAACATGACTGTTGGCGCCGTGTCCAACCGCGACACCCCAGTGCTGCTGGCGATCGTCGTGCTGGCGGCAACCATCTACGTCCTCATTAACGCTGCAGTCGACGCGCTGCAGCCGATCGTTGATCCCCGACTGCGGAAGGCCGCGAAATGAATCGTTTCAAACATCTGACCCCCGCAGTTATCGCGGCGTACGTTGTCATCATCATTGTGCTGGCGTGGGCCCTCGCGCCGGGCGTGTTCACCCAATTTTCGCCCACCCAGGGGCACTCGCAAGCGCTGCTGCCGCCCTCTCGCGAGCACATCTTTGGCACTGACGCCATTGGGCGTGACCTCTTCGCCCGTGTGGTCTACGGCACCCGCCACTCCCTCGCAGGTGCGCTGATTGCGGTTGCCGTGGGCCTGACAGTGGGCACCTTGATCGGCCTGATCGCCGGAACCCAAGGCGGCGTCATCGATACCTTACTGATGCGTGGAGTCGACGTGTTGCTCGCCATCCCCGCACTGTTGCTGTCGCTGTCGGTGATCATCGTGTTGGGCTTCGGCACTATTAATTCCGCCATCGCCGTCGGTGTTACCAGCGTCGCGTTTTTCTCCCGCTTGGTGCGTACAGAAGTGCAACGCGTTACCCGCACCGACTACGTTGAGGCCGCCTATGGCAGTGGCGCTTCCAAGCTGGCGGTATTGACTCGCCACATTCTGCCGAACTCGCTGACCCCCGTGCTGGCCATGGCAGCGCTGCAGTTCGGCAACGCCATCCTGCAGATCAGTGTGCTCGGCTTCCTCGGTTACGGCACGCCCCCGCCTACTCCAGAATGGGGCCTGCTGATCGCAGATTCCCGCAACTACATCGCCACATCCTGGTGGCTCACCATCTTGCCCGGCGCCGTGATTGTCGCCGTAGTGCTATCCGCAAACCAACTGTCCTCCGCCTACCGAAAGGCCCTGTAATGCCGCGCACCCCACTGCTTGACGTTCGTGATCTATCCGTGGCCTACAACGGTCGCGCAGCCACCCACGACGTATCCTTTTCCGTTGTCCCCGGCCAAGTCACTGCTATTGTCGGCGAATCCGGTTCAGGTAAAACCACCAGCGCGCACGCCGCACTCGGCCTGCTGCCGGACAACGCTGAAGTGATCGGCGGGGCAGTGCTGTTCCGCGGCGAGCAGGGCCCATCGCTCGAGCTCACACGACTCGATGACACCCAATGGCGGAGCATCCGCGGCCGCCACATAGGCCTGATACCCCAAGACCCCAACAACTCCCTCAACCCGGTCAAAACCATCGGCCAATCCATTTCCGAAGTGCTGGAAATACACACCGATCTTGACGCCGCGGGGCGAAAAGCCCGCATCATCGACCTGCTCGAACAGGTTGGAATCGACGACCCCTCCCGGCGCGCACGGCAATACCCACACGAACTCTCCGGCGGGATGAAGCAACGCGTCCTGATCGCCGCCGCGATCGCTGTGGAACCCGAACTGATCATCGCCGACGAACCCACCAGTGCGTTGGACGTCACCGTCCAGAAGAAAGTGCTTGACCTGCTCGATAACCTGCGACGGGAACGCAACATCGCCATGGTGATCATCACCCACGACCTAGCCGTCGCAGGGGACCGCGCGGATCAACTCGTAGTGATGAATCAGGGCAAAGTGGTCGAACACGGTGTCGCCGCCAGTATCCTGCAGGACCCACAAGACCCCTACACCCGCACTCTCCTCAGCGACGCGCCAGCACTGAGCGCACCCGGGACAGTGAGGCCCGCGGCGTCAACACCCGAACCGCTGCTGCGAGTAGAAGGTTTAGTTCAAAAATTCGGGGACTTCACCGCCGTCGATAACGTCAGCTTCACCGTCGCCCGCGGCACCACACACGCCCTCGTTGGCGAATCCGGCTCCGGTAAAACCACCACCGGACGCGCCATCGCCCAACTGAGCACCCCAACCAGCGGATGCATCAGCATTAACGGCAAGAAACTTGACGGCCTCGACCCCACAGTTGTCCAGCTGGTCTACCAAAACCCACTCGGCTCGCTCAACCCCCGGCGCAGCGTTGGGCAATCAGTCGCCGAACCGCTGCACAACCTGAGCGGACTCAGCAAGCGGGCCATCGAGGAAAAAACCGCCGAGTTTTTCAACCTCGTCTCCCTCGACCCGGCCCTCATGAAACGCCGCCCACGCGAACTATCCGGCGGCCAACGCCAACGCGTCGCCATCGCCCGAGCACTGATCGTCGAACCCGAACTCGTCGTGCTAGATGAGGCCGTCAGCGCACTCGACGTTACTGTCCAAGCGCAAATCCTCCGCCTGCTGGAACGCCTACAACAGGAACTCGGGGTCACCTACATCTTCATCAGCCACGACCTCGCCGTCGTGCAACAAATTTCCGACACCGTCTCCGTCATGCAGCACGGTAAACAAGTCGACTATGGCCCCACCCACCAGGTCTACGGCAACCCCACCAGCCCCTTCACCCGCGCCCTGCTCGATGCCATCCCCGGCGCCAACTACCGCAGCGGCGCACTGAACATCGGACTGTGACCACTATGCTGGCGGGCACACGACAACGTTAGGAGACACCACATGAGCACCACCGCCATCGTCACCGGAGCCACCGGAGGTATGGGTACCCACATCGTCGCGGCCCTCAGCGAAGTCTACGACTGCGTTCTAGCCATCGGCCGTAACCAAGACACTCTGAACCAACTAGAAAGTACATTTTCTAACGTCACAGGGGTGCGCCTGGACCTCGGCGAACCTGACATCGACTACCTCAAAGCCCTAGCCGTTGAGCGCGTCGACTGCCTCGTCCACGCGGCAGCCATCGCCCCCAAAGGCCCACTGGAGGGAACCGAAGAACAACAGTGGCGCGAGGCGCTCCAACTCAACGTCATCGCCCCCGCACAGCTCACCCGCGCGCTGCTGCCCGGACTTCGCGCCACCGGCGGAACCGTCGTATTCATCAGCTCCGGCGCAGGCGACCACGGGCATGCCAACATGACGCTCTACTGCGCCACCAAACACGCCCTCAACGGACTCGCCGAAGCACTCCGCCAGGAAGAACCCGACATCCGCGTATCGACCGTCGCCCCCGGCCCCACAGACACCCCCATGCTGCAAGGCCTACGCGGACAGTATGACGCCGCGACCGTCATCGCCCCAGAAGAAGTTTCGGCAGCAGTGCGGGCGGTCGTCACCGCAGGCCCCAGCACGCAGCTAACCCGGGTTAACGTCCGCCCGCGACGCCCCTAGCCGGCGTCAACCGCGCGGTTGCGCAAAGCACGACGAACATTGTCCTGCCCCTCGCTCAACACGCGCTTGAAACCATCGCTGTGGTCGCCTGACAGAACACCATCGGCCATCGCGATGGCTGATTCGCTGATATCCCAACCGGGGTAGATCTGCTCCAAGGTACGCAGGGCAACCTCCGAGGTGAACTCCTTCCAGATCCCTGGGGCAGCCTCGAAGAACTGAGCTGTCAACGGCATGAGGTTGGAGGCAGAACCAGCCCACGTCAGCCCCTGGCCCTTGTGGCGCAACTCCAGATTCGACATCTGGGAACCACGCTGAACAATCGCATCAAAAACAGCCTGCTTGTTCTCGGCGGTGTTCACAGCAGCCTCAGCAACCCACGCCCAGTTGCGGCCGGACGCACTCGTATCCTTGGCCCGGAGATCCGCAATAGCAGCTGCAGGATCGCTCACATCACCGCGGGCAATCAACGCCACCAACGCACGCCACTGCGCATCAAAATCAATCTCGAGACCCTCCAACGTGGATTCCCCGCGCACAATCTGCTGCATAAGCTCCGCGGCGTCATCACCCATAACCTGTGCAGACAACGACTGCACGAACGCCAACTGCTGATCAGAACCCGGGGCGGCAGCACGGGCCGCCTCAAGCAGGGCATCGCTGAGCAACGCGCGCCCAGTCGACTCGGCCCACTGCGGATCCGCAAAACTATTCAGAGCACGCGAAGCCTGGCCAAGCAGAGCCTCCAACACGAAGATCTCAGACTCGGTGCGGGCGCCCTCGGCAACCAAACGCACAAAATCACGCGCACGCATTTGGCCAGAACGCGTCATCTGCCAGCACGACGACCAGCACAGAGCCCGAGCCATCGGATCTGCAATGTTGGCAATATTGTCGAGGACAAATTCCAAGGAATGGTCGTCGAGCTCCATCAACGCATAGGTGAGGTCATCGTCGTTAACCAGAACCAAGTCCGCCGCTGGGAACTCCACCAGCTCCGGCACCGCAGTGCGTGCACCCTCGATGTCGAGTTCCACACGCTTGGTACGCTTGACCTGTCCATCAACCAAGGAATACAAACCGACAGCAATGCGGTGTGTACGAAGCTCACCCGCACCTGGCTGCGCACCCGTCTGCTCAACCGCAAAGTCCGTGTACACACCGTTTTGAATCGTGAACGTCGGGCGCAAAGTGTTGATGCCCGTGGTCGTCAGCCACTGCTGGGCCCACCCCGACAAATCCCTGCCTGAAGCATCCGCGAGCGCCCCCAAGAGATCTTCGAACGTGGCGTTAGAAAAAGCATGGTTGGCGAAGTGTCGGCGAACACCAGCAAAGAAGGGCTCGCGCCCAACATAGGCCTGGAGCTGCTTAAACACCGAAGCGCCCTTCGCGTAGGTAATGCCGTCGAAGTTCTGCTCCACCGTCTCAATGTCCTTAGCCGAAGCCACAATCGGGTGGGTAGAAGGCAGCTGATCCTGAGCGTAAGCCCAGGACTTTTCTACGTTCGCGAACGTCACCCACGCGGTGTCGAACTCCGTGGCCTCCGCCTGGCTCATCGCGGCCGACCACGTTGCGAAAGACTCGTTGAGCCACAAATCACCCCACCATTGCATGGTGACAAGGTCGCCGAACCACATGTGTGCCAACTCGTGCAGGATGGTGTCGCAGCGGCGCTCGTACATGCGGCGCGTCACCTTGGAGGTGAAGACGTACTCGTCGCGGAAGGTCACGCAGCCAGCGTTTTCCATCGCACCCATGTTGTATTCGGGGCAGAACACCTGGTCGTACTTGACGAAGGGGTACGCCATGCCGAAGTGCTCGTGGTAGTAGTCGAAGCCCTGCTTGGTTTCGCGGAAAATCTGCGCGGCGTCAAGGGCGTGCGCTAAGGACTTGCGGCAGTAGATACCGAGAGGCACCGTCAGCTCGGTTGGCTGATCAGATGGGGTTTCGGGGTGGTGGGTCAGTCGGCCGCTCCAGGAATCGCGGACCTCGTGGTAGGGGCCGATGCAGAAGGCCACTAGGTAGGTCGACAGTAGGTAGTTGACCTCGCCGCGGTGGATGTTGGTGGTGGTGTCTTCCACCATGGCGGGGTTGGACACAACCTTCCAGCCCGCCGGGGTGGTAACGGTCATGCTGTAGGTGGCTTTGATGTCCGGTTGGTCGAAGCAGGCGAAGACCCGCTTGGCGTCGGCGGTTTCGAACTGGGTGTACAGGTAGGTTTCTTGGTCTGCGGGGTCGGTGAAGCGGTGCAGGCCTTGGCCGGTGCGGGAGTATTCGCAGTCGGCAACAACCCGCAGGGTGTGTTCGCCGGCGGTGAGGCTCAAAGCGATGCCATGCTCCGGCGTGTAGGCAGCGGGGGCGTCATCGATGGTTGTTCCGTCCAGGATGACTTCGCGGACGCTAGCCGCACGTAGATCCAGGAAGGTCTCGCCCTGTCCGCTGGTGAAGCGGATGTCGGTGGTGGAGGCGAATGTGGGCTGCTCAGTGGGGGCACTGGTGACATCCAGGGTGATGTCGTAGTGGCAGTTGCTGATCAGCTCTGCACGCTGTTGTGCTTCTATTTGAGTGAGGTTGATTGAAGACATGAGCTACAGCCTAGCGGCAGTGCGTGTCGATGGCGTGGGCGAGTGCATCGTGCTCGGCTTGGGTGACCCACAGCCCATAGGTTCGTTTGATGTTGATTTGGGCGTGAGCGAAGTCGCAGATGAATGCTTCGTTGGGTGGCAGCCATTGGGTGGCGTCGCCTGCGGATTTGGAGATGTTGGTGGGGCCGTCGACCGCCAGCAGGTTGCGGGGGTCGTTGGCGAAGTTGCGGCGGGTTTGGTCGTCCCATTGTTGGGCGCCGGTGGCCCACGCGTTGGCGAGTGCGACGATGTGGTCGATTTGTATCATCGGCGAGGTATCTTGGCCGCGTTGGAAGGCGATGGTCGCGCCTGTGTAGGGGTCGTCGAGTGTGCCGGATAGTGCGACACAGTCGTGGGTGTTTGGTTTAACAATGACGTCGCGGAGGTCGCGTCGCAGGATATCGTTGCGGGTGTCGCAGCCGTTGTGTCCGAATTCGACGGTGACGTCGTCACTCCAGCGTTGGCCGAAAGCGTCGCGGCGGTAGGGTGCTGTGTGATCAGTCGGTTGGATGGGTAGCCCTTCGAGTGCGGCGTGCCCAGGGGACTGGGTGGTCGTTGGTGAGGGTGCGACCGTGGTCGTGTGAGTCACCGTGCTTGTTGACGTCGCGGGGGTACCCGTCGGCGTTGTGGTGCAGGCGCTGAGCAGTGCTAACGCGCAGGTGGCGGTTGCGGCGTGGCGGTTGAGACCCATGGGGACATGCTAACGCTGTTACTTTGGTGGCATGCGTATTTACCTTGGAGCGGACCACGCTGGGTTCGAGACGAAAAATGTTATTGCCCGCCACCTGGAGGCCAAGGGGCACGAGGTTATCGACTGTGGGGCGCACGAATACGACGCCCTGGATGACTACCCTGCCTTTTGTATCGATGCTGCTCAGCGGGTAGTTGCCGACCCGGGTTCTTTGGGCATTGTCTTGGGCGGTTCCGGTAACGGCGAGCAGATCGCAGCCAACAAGGTCAAGGGTGCGCGTTGTGCGCTGGCGTGGTCGACTGAGACCGCAAAGCTTGCGCGTGAACACAACAATGCACAGCTCATCGGCATCGGTGGGCGCATGCATTCCGAGGAAGAAGCGCTTGCGATCGTGGATGCTTTCATCGAGCAGCCGTGGAGTGAAGAGGAGCGCCACCAGCGCCGCATTGATATTTTGTCGGAGTACGAGCGCACCGGGGTTGCTCCCGAAAAGTAAGGCTAAAAAAGCGTTGGCGCACACCGGTGATGGTGTGCGCCAACGCTTTTTTCTGCCGTGGCAGGGGTCGAAGGGACTGTTGAATGTTCGGGGTGGTTTTAGGCTTCGGTCTCTACAGTCGCTTGGCGGCTGTTAATCCACTCGTTTACTTCTGCGGAGTCCCAGAGGGTCAATCCGTTGAACTTGCAAGCGGGCTTCGGAGCGCGTCCGCGGCCCGCGTAGCTGGTGAAAGTACCTCGTGCGGTGCCGGATTTCTTGGCGCATACGGTGGCAGTCCAAAGCTCGCGGCCTGACTTCGCGTCAATAATCATTGGTTCCATACCTTTACGATACAGCAAAAATCGTTAAGTATCAGGTTTGTTACCGGATGGTTATCTTTCGTTTGCTGATTGTCTGCGCCTTGTGTTAATCTTTGGCGGCTGACACAGGCGGCCTTCGGGCAAGCCTGAACGTCGCTGATGGGAACGTCGTATAGTGGCTAATACCTCAGCCTTCCAAGCTGAAGACGCGGGTTCGATTCCCGTCGTTCCCTCCAAAAATTCTCAAGCGCGGCATCGTTAAAAAACGGTGCCGCCCTTTTTATTATGTCTTAACCGCTTGGTCTCTTGACCTGTGCTTTTTCGACGATATGGGCCTTAAAGGGACCCCATTGTGCACGCAGTGTTTGAGTGCCGCTACACTATTGGAACACCCCGGGATATGGCGCAGTTTGGTAGCGCACCTGCTTTGGGAGCAGGGGGTCGCAGGTTCAAATCCTGTTATCCCGACTAGATGGGTTCTGGCTTTAGCACCAGACCCGTTGCTTTGTCCCCGCAATCTAGATACACCCCAGGAGAGTGACTCGTGAAGAGTTCTGTCGAGAAGCTGAGCGATACGCGCGTCAAAGTCAGCGTCGAAATTCCGATTGACGAATTGAAGCCGGAAATCGACCAGGCCTACGCCGCGCTTGCCCAGCAGGTGCAGATCCCTGGCTTCCGTAGGGGCAAGGCACCCCGTCAGCTGATTGAGGCCCGTTTCGGTCGCGGCGCGGTCATGGAGCAGGTCGTCAACGACACCCTCAGCAACCGCTACGGCCAGCTGCTCGACGAGCACGAGCTCAAGGTCGTTTCCCAGCCGGAAATCGACCTCACCAAGGTTGACCCGAACAGTGGCGTCGACTTTAACTTCGAGGTTGACGTTCGCCCCGAGTTCGAGGTTCCCTCCTTCGACGACGTCGCTGTCGAGGTTCCCGCAATCGAGGTTTCTGACAAGGACGTCGAAGAGGCACTGAACTCCCTGCGCCAGCGCTTCGGCTCCCTCAAGGAAGTTGAGCGCGCCGCAGCCAAGGACGACTTCGTGGTCATGGATCTGGCAGCCACCGTCGATGGCGAACCCCTCGAAGAGGCTAGCGCAGAGGGCATGTCCCACCAGGTCGGCCAAGACGAGCTCATCGAAGGCCTGGACGAGGCCGTGGTTGGCCTGTCTGCTGGCGAGTCCGCAACCTTCACCACCACCGTCCCCGGCGGCGAGCACGAAGGTAAAGAAGCTGAAGTGACCGTCACCGTCACCACCGTTAAGGAGCGCGAGCTCCCTGAGGCTGACGACGAGTTCGCACAGACCGCTTCCGAGTTCGACACCATCGAAGAGCTCCGCAACGATCTCCGCGACAACGTTGCAGAGCAGAAGAAGAGCGAGCAGGCTGTCGCCATCCGTGACGCTGTCCTCGACGAAGTTCTCGGCAAGACCGAATTCCCGCTGCCCGAGACCATGGTTGACGAGCAGGTCCAGGCCCAGGTTCAGCAGCTGCTGGCCCAGGTTGGCGGCAACGAAGAGCTGCTCAACACCCTCCTCGAGGCCCAGGGGACTTCCCGCGAGAAGTTCGAGGCCGATGCACGCGAATCCGCTGAGAAGGCCGTCCGCACCCAGCTCTTCCTCGACTCCCTGTCCGAGATCGAGAAGCCCGAGGTCAGCCAGCAGGATCTCTCCGATCACCTGATGTTCACTGCCCAGACCTACGGCATGGACCCCAACCAGCTCGCAGCCCAGCTGCAGCAGTCCGGTCAGATCGCCAACCTCTTCGCAGAGGTTCGTCGCGGCAAGGCCCTCGCAGCTGCAATCTGCAAGGTTGCCGTCACCGACTCCAAGGGCGAGAAGGTCGACCCCGCCGAGTACTTCGGTGAGGACACCGCAGAAGAAGAATCTGCAGAATAATACAGCTTTTTAAGAGGCCCGGCACCCCCGTCACACTGGTGGGAGCTGGGCCTTTACGCTGTGAGCGAACTTTTCACCTTTTCCCCTAGCTCCCGGGTAGTGTGGGCTGCGTATAAAACGACGAAAGGTCTTAAATCAATGTCTGATGGCATGAACCTCAGCGACTCTGTCTACCAGCGTCTGCTGAAAGAACGCATTATCTTCCTCGGTACCGACGTTAACGACGAGATCGCCAACAAACTGTGCGCTCAGATCCTGCTGCTCAGTGCTGAAGATCCCACGCGCGACATCAGCCTGTACATCAACAGCCCCGGAGGCTCCGTCACCGCAGGCATGGCGATTTACGACACCATGGTGTACTCGCCCTGTGATATCGCAACCTATGGCATGGGCTTGGCAGCCTCCATGGGCCAGTTCCTGCTGACCGCCGGCACCAAGGGCAAGCGCTACGCACTGCCGCACGCCCGCATCATGATGCACCAGCCCTCCGCAGGTGTCGGTGGCACCGCCGCAGACATCGCCATCCAGGCCGAGCAGTTCGCTCACACCAAGCGCGAAATGGCGGAACTTATCGCCCAGCACACGGGCCAGACCGTTGAGCAGATCACCAAAGACTCCGACCGTGACCGTTGGTTTACCGCAGAACAAGCCAAAGAATACGGCTTCGTCGACCACGTGATCGCCCACGCCAAGAAGTAGCCTGCCGGCCTGAAATAAGGAAGTTAAGACATGAACACACCCAAGATGCCCGAGGCGCGCTACATCCTCCCGTCCTTCGTGGAGCACTCCGCCTACGGCGTGAAAGAATCCAACCCCTACAACAAGCTGTTTGAAGAGCGCATCATCTTCCTGGGCACCCAGGTAGACGACGCCTCCGCCAACGACATCATGGCGCAGCTTCTGGTGCTGGAAGGTCAGGATCCTGACCGCGACATCACCATGTACATCAATAGCCCCGGTGGTTCCTTTACCTCCCTGATGGCTATCTACGACACGATGCAGTACGTCCGTTGCGACGTACAGACTGTCTGCCTCGGACAGGCCGCCTCTGCCGCAGCCGTCATCCTCGCCGCAGGCACCCCCGGCAAGCGCGCCGCCCTGCCTAACGCTCGCGTGCTCATCCACCAGCCCGCTACCGGTGGTGTCCAGGGCCAGGTCTCCGATCTGGAGATCCAGGCCGCTGAGATTGAGCGCATGCGTACCCTGATGGATGAAACGCTGGCTCGCCACACCGGGCGCACCGCCGAAGAGGTCCGCAAAGACACTGACCGCGACAAGATCCTCACCGCAGCCGAAGCCGTCGAGTACGGCATCATCGACCAGGTCTTCGACTACCGCAAGCTCAGCGCCAACGCTTAAAATCTCACACAACATGGAGGGCGCGGCCATCGTCGCGCCCTCCATGTTGTGTATTAGAGTGAACACGAACAAACCCACGTCGAGAAAGAATTCATGGCACGCATTCAAGAATCCTCGGACCTGCTCAAGTGCTCATTCTGTGGCAAGAGTCAAAAGCAGGTGAAAAAGCTCATCGCCGGCGGTGGTGTCTACATCTGCGACGAATGCATCGCACTATGCAATGAGATCATCGAAGAGGAGCTCGCAGCCTCCGAACAGACCACAGACTCTGGCCCCAAGCTGCCCCGGCCGAAACAAATCACCGAGTTCCTCGACGGCTACGTCATTGGTCAAGACGACGCCAAACGAACCCTCGCCGTGGCAGTGTACAACCACTACAAGCGCGTTCTACGCGAGCGCAAAAACGATGACGTTGAGATTTCCAAGTCAAACATCTTGATGCTCGGCCCCACCGGCTCTGGGAAAACCTACCTCGCGCAAACCTTGGCTCGACTGTTGGATGTTCCCTTCGCTATTGCTGACGCCACGTCGCTCACCGAAGCAGGCTACGTTGGTGAAGACGTCGAAAACATCTTGCTCCGCCTCCTACAGGCAGCTGACTTTGACGTCGAGCGGGCACAACGCGGCATCATCTACATCGATGAGGTTGATAAGATTGCCCGCAAATCCGAAAATCCCTCCATCACCCGTGACGTCTCTGGCGAAGGCGTGCAGCAAGCTCTGCTGAAAATTCTCGAAGGCACCGTCGCATCAGTTCCTCCGCAGGGAGGTCGCAAGCACCCCAACCAAGAGTTCATCAACCTCGACACCTCTAACATTTTGTTCATTGTCGCGGGCGCCTTCGCAGGCCTGGAAAAAGTCGTCGAACAGCGCCGGGGCAAAAAGTCCCTGGGGTTCGGTAATGAAGTTTCCACCAAGGCCACCAATGATGACCTCTACAGTGAAGTCCAACCTGAGGACTTAGTAAAGTTCGGCCTCATCCCGGAATTCATTGGGCGCCTGCCCATCGTCGCAACCGTCACTCAACTCGACGTCGATAGTTTGATCAAGGTTCTCACCGAGCCCAAGAATTCCCTCGTGCGTCAATACACCCGCCTGTTCGAGATGGATGATGTGGAGCTCATCTTCGAAGACGACGCACTAGTGGCCATCGCTGAAAAAGCCCTCGAGCGCAATACGGGCGCACGAGGACTTCGGGCGATCATGGAGGAAATTTTGTTGCCCTTGATGTACGACATTCCTGACCGGGAAGATCTCACCAAGGTCCGCATCACTGCCGCAGCAGTCCGCGGCGAATCCGAACCGGAATTCGAGCAGACAGCCGCCTAGGATTCGTCGTAGATGCTGGAATCCCGATCCGCGTGGTTTTCCTGCACCAGGTAGCTCATTGCCCCATGCGGCTGCATGTTGGACGTGAGGAAGCTTAGAACAGCGTCCACAACTAGCCGCTTCATCCCCGCGGTGTTGTCCTCGGAGCGCAAATCCGTGGCGTACAGGTTCGCGAACGTCGCCGGGTTAGTGACCCTAAACATCGACATCGACGAGATGATCGCGTACACATCCAGAGCCGAGACGCCTGGGCGGAACGCCCCAGAATCCTGGCCAAGCATCAAGATCTTGTCCAGCTGCAACACAATCGATGACTGGTCGGCCAGGGGAGTGGCATTTTTCATATTTGCGTGACCGAAGAGGTTTTCCAACACCACCATGCGCACAGCCATCGGGTGGGAGGCCATCTGGTCAACGATCGCTTCAACAACCTTCACGACAGCATCCACGGGCACCGTGCTGTCCAACTCCATGGCTTGTGGAAGGGGACGTAGCAGTTTGATTGCCAACTGCAACGCGCGAACGTAAAGGCCCTGTTTATCGCCGAAATAGTAGTGGATCATTCGCTTTGAAATGGCGGATTCTTGTGCGATGGTATCCAGGCGAGTCTCGTCGTAACCATATCGCGCGAAGTGCTCAAGGGCGACCGCAGTGGCGATGTCTTCAGACTGGTTGTTGTTCGGGGCGAAATCCAGGTCGTCGGTCACTCGAGCGAATCCTTCCACGGTCGTCAAACGGGCAATGCTTGTAACCATGTTGCCTGAAAAAGGCGCGCAAGTGTAGCCCGTCTGACGCAAATGGGGGTGAAGGTCAAAACCGCGCACAGCCGACCTAAGGCGCAACGGCTAGCATTGCGGATGAAAGACTTTAATGTTCTACGCGAAAGGGTCTCAATGACTTCCCCCAAGAAGGTTGCCGTCACCGGCGCAGCTGGCCAAATTGCTTACTCCCTCCTATGGCGCATCGCCAATGGCGACGTCTATGGTAAGGACACCCCGGTTGAGCTCAACCTCCTGGAGATCACCCCAGCACTAGGCGCCACCGAAGGCGTGGCAATGGAGCTACTGGACTCCGCATTTCCGCTGGTGTCCAAGATCACCATCACCGACAAGGCAGAGGAAGCCTTCGACGGCGCATCCGCAGCTTTCCTCGTCGGCGCCAAGCCCCGTGGAGCTGGCGAAGAACGCTCCGCCCTCCTCGCTGCCAACGGTAAGATCTTTGGCCCCCAGGGTAAGGCCCTCAACGACCACGCTGCAGACGACGTTCGCGTGCTGGTTGTGGGTAACCCGGCCAACACCAACGCCCTGATTGCCCGCGCACACGCCCAGGACATTCCCGCAGAGCGATTCACTGCGATGATGCGCCTTGACCACAACCGCTCCATCTCCCAACTGGGCACCAAGCTCGGCAAGTCCTCCGCTGACTTCCGCAACATGGTCGTCTGGGGCAACCACTCCGCCACCCAGTTCCCGGACATCTCCTACGCCACCATCGGTGGCCAGAATGTCTCCGACCTGGTGGACCAGCAGTGGTACCTGGAGGAATTCGTTCCTCGCGTCGCAAAGCGTGGCGCGGAGATCATCGAGGTTCGCGGCAAGTCTTCCGCAGCATCGGCTGCTTCCTCCGCCATCGATCACATGCGCGACTGGGTTCAGGGCAGCGAGAACTGGTGCTCCGCAGCGGTTGTGTCTGACGGTTCCTACGGTGTGCCCGAAGGCCTCGTCTTCGGCTTCCCGACTGTTTCCCGCAACGGCAAGTGGGAAATCGTCCAGGGCCTCGAGCTGACCGACTTCCAGCGTGAGCGCATCGCCGCCAACGTCGCAGAACTCGAGTCCGAGCGCGACGCTGTCAAGGCCGCAGGCCTCATTTAATTACGCGCCCTATGGCCCCGGCTGTGTCCGACAGCAGTCGGGCCAGGGCCCTGTGCCTACCAGGGGGGAATTGTTTCCGCGTCGCCGGAGATCGTCAGGCTATACCGGTGCGTCGAGCTCGTAATGGGGCACGATAGCCCGGCAACGTGGGGGGACAAAAATCTCGTGGCCGCACCAGCCATGCGCACCCAAGCTGACGGCAGCGCCTGGATCAGCGGCTGCGGCGCCTGGTACATCGACAAACGCACCAACACCCTCACCGCGCTATGGCCCGGATACGCCTACGAGTTCCGCGCAGAAATGGCCGACATCGACCAGGCAGATTTCCACACAGACCGCTAGCATTATGATGGTCGTATGAATTTGCCGAAGTCGTGGGAACCAGCCGCCGTTGAATCCGAACTCTACGAACACTGGGTAGACAAGGGCTACTTCACAGCAGACCCGACGTCTAAGAAACCGGCGTTTTCCATCGTCCTGCCGCCACCCAACGTCACCGGCCAACTGCACATGGGACACGCGCTCGACCACACTCTCATGGACGCAATCGCACGCCGCAAACGCATGCAAGGCTTCGAAGTGCTCTGGCTGCCGGGCATGGACCACGCTGGCATCGCCACCCAAACCAAGGTGGAAGCCCAGCTCAAAGAAACCGAAGGCAAAGACCGCTTCGACTACGAACGCGAAGAATTCGTCGAAAAAGTTTGGGAATGGAAACGTGAATACGGCGGCAAGATCGGCCGCCAAATGCGCGCCATCGGTGACTCCGTCGACTGGTCCCGCGAACGCTTCACCATGGACGAAGGGCTATCCCGCGCCGTCCAAACCATCTTCAAAAACCTCTACGACCAGGGGTTGATCTACCGCGCCAACCGCCTAGTCAACTGGTCGCCCGTGCTGGAAACAGCAGTGTCGGACATTGAGGTCGTCTACAAAGACGTCGAAGGCGAACTAGTCTCCATCCGCTACGGCTCCCTCGACGACAATGAACCACACGTCATCGTCGCCACCACCCGCGTGGAAACAATGCTTGGTGACGTCGCGGTGGCTGTTCACCCCGACGACGAACGCTACGCAGATCTCGTCGGCACCACCCTCGACCACCCGTTCCTTCCTGAACGCAAGATGATCGTCGTCGCTGACGACTACGTCGACCCCGAGTTCGGCACGGGCGCCGTGAAAATCACCCCCGCCCACGACCCCAACGACTACGCCCTCGGTGTGCGCCACAACCTCGACATGCCCACCGTCATGGACTCCAAGGGCCGCATCAGCGGAACCGGCACCCAGTTCGACGGCATGGACCGCTTCGAAGCGCGGGTGAAAATCCGTGAAGCACTCGCCGAACAAGGCCGCATCGTCGGCGAAAAGCGACCCTACGTGCACTCCGTCGGTCACTCCGAACGCTCCGGTGAACCCATCGAACCACGCCTATCCCTGCAATGGTTCGTCAAAGTTGAACAATTGGCGAAAATGGCCGGCGACGCCATACGCGAAGGTGACACCACCATCCACCCGAAGAGCGCCGAACCTCGCTACTTCGAATGGGTCGACGACATGCACGACTGGTGCATCTCCCGCCAACTGTGGTGGGGCCACCGCATCCCCATCTTCTACGGCCCCAACGGCGACATTGTCTGCGTCGGACCCGACGAACAAGCCCCCGAAGGCTACGAACAAGACCCGGACGTCCTCGACACCTGGTTCAGCTCTGCACTGTGGCCATTTTCCACCATGGGCTGGCCCGACAGCACCCCAGAACTGGACAAGTTCTACCCGACCTCCGTACTGGTCACCGCCTACGACATTCTGTTCTTCTGGGTTGCCCGCATGATGATGTTCGGCACCTTCGCAGCCACCCTGCCCGACAACAAGCTCGGCAGCAACGTGCCCTTCACCGACCTATACCTCCACGGCCTGGTTCGCGACGAGCACGGTCGCAAGATGAGCAAGTCCCTCGGCAACGGCATCGACCCCATGGACTGGGTTCGCGACTATGGTGCAGACGCCCTGCGCTTCACCCTTGCCCGCGGCGCAAACCCCGGCGTTGACCTACCCGTTGGTGAAGACTCCGCACAATCGTCCAGAAACTTCGCCACCAAACTGTTCAACGCCACCAAATTTGCGCTCATGAATGGCGCACGCGTCGACGCACTGCCCCCGCGTGAAGAACTCACCGACGCCGACCGCTGGATCCTCGACCGCTTGGAAGAAGTCCGCGGCCAAGTCGATGCCTACCTCGATAACTACCAATTCGCCAAGGCCAACGAAGCCCTCTACCAGTTCACCTGGGGCGAACTGTGCGACTGGTACCTCGAGATCGCAAAATCCCAGCGCGGCGAACACACAAAGATTGTCCTCGGCCGCAGCCTCGACGTTGTCCTACGCCTGCTGCACCCCGTGATGCCCTTCATCACCGAAGTGCTCTGGAAGGAACTGACCGGCGGCGACACCCTCTGCACAGCCGCATGGCCCACCGCCGAAGACACCAACGGCGGTGTCGCAATCGATGACGTCGCCCGTCGACGCATCGCAGACCAAGAAAAACTCATCACCGAAATCCGCCGCTTCCGCTCGGACCAAGGCGTCAAACCCTCCCAAAAAGTCCCCGCACGCATTGACTTCGCTGCAGTCGACCTCAACGGCCAAGAAGACGCCGTGCGCAGCCTAGCGCGAGTCGACGTACCCGCAGAAACCTTCGCGGCATCAGCAAGCATCGAAGTACGCCTGAGCCAAGGCACCGTCGTCGTCGAACTGGACACCTCCGGCGCCGTCGACAAAGACGCCGAACGCAAACGCCTCGAAAAGGACCTCGCGGCGGCACAGAAAGAACTCGACACCACCGCCAAGAAGCTCGCCAACGAAGCATTCCTGGCGAAAGCACCCGAGGCCGTCGTTCAGAAAATCCGCAACCGCCAACAGGTCGCTCAAGAAGAATGCGCACGCATCACCGCGCGACTGGAGGAGCTCTAAGTGGACCCCGAGCTACGCGACGGCGGACTGAGCCTCAACCTCGAAGGGCCAGTCGAACAGCCCGCACCGCTAGACATCACCCCCGCGGATCTCGCGGCCCTCGCCGAGGTCGAAGCTGAGCTAGACACCCGCTGGCCGGAAACCAAGATCGACCCGACCCTGGACCGCATGGAACTGCTCATGGACCTCTTGGGCAACCCCGAGCGTTCCTTCCCCGCGATCCACGTGGCCGGCACCAACGGCAAAACCTCCACCGTGCGGATGATCGAATCCCTCATGCGGGCATTCTCCCGCCGCACCGGCCGCACCACCAGCCCCCACCTGCAGCTGGCAACCGAACGGATCGCGATTGACGGCCGGCCCATCCACCCCCGTGACTACGTGCGGATCTGGCGCGAAATCCAACCCTATGTAGAGATGGTGGATGCGCGCAGCGATGTGCCCATGAGCAAATTCGAAGTGCTCACCGCCATGGCTTACGCCGCGTTCGCTGACGCACCCGTCGATGTTGCGGTGGTCGAGGTCGGCATGGGTGGGCGTTGGGACGCCACCAACGTGATCAACTCTGACGTGGCGGTGGTGATGCCCGTTGGATTGGACCACACCGACTATTTGGGCGACAGCATTGAGCAGATCGCGGGGGAGAAAGCTGGCATTATCAAATCCCGCTGGGACAGCGACGACCTACTCACCCCACCGGATAATGTTGCGATTGTTGCGGAGCAAACCCCCGAAGCACTGCGCGTGATCTTGGAACGCGCCGTCAGTGTTGACGCCGCGGTGGCCCGCTACGGGCAGGAATTCGGCGTAGTCGCCTCCGGAGTCGCTGTTGGTGGACAACAAGTTACTCTTCGGGGACTCGCCGGTGAATACACCGACATTTTCCTCCCCCTATCTGGCGAACACCAGGCAGCAAACGCCGCCTGTGCGTTGGCTGCGGTGGAGGCTTTCTTCGGCGCAGGGGCAGGGCGTCCGCTGGATGTTGAGCTAGTGCGCCAAGGTTTCGCCCAGGTTCAGTCACCTAGCAGACTCGAGCGCGTCCGTTCCGCACCCACCGTCTTTATTGACGCAACCCACAACCCCCACGGCGCACAGGCACTCGCCAAAGCCATCGGCAGGGACTTTTCCTTCCGCCGCCTCATCGGCGTTGTCGGCGTGCTCGGTGACAAAGACGCCCGTGGCATCCTCACAGCACTCGAGCCAGTCTTCGACGAGGTCATCTGCACCCAAACCCACTCACCTCGAGCACTAGAAGCAGAAGGTTTAGCCGAATACGCGGTAGAAATCTTCGGTGACGAGCGCGTCCATGTTGCTGACGCACTACCCAACGCAATCGCCTTGGCAGTCGACCTAGCCGAAGAAGGCGAACAGGTCTCCGGATCCGGCGTGATCATCACTGGATCAGTCGTGACCGCAGGCGAAGCCCGCACCCTGTTTGGAAAGGAACCCGCATGAGCGTAGGACCCCTAGGACCCGGACACGCCCCAGCCAAAGATCCCATGAAAGGCCTGCGCGGCGTCATGGCTGGAACACTCGTCATGGAATCCATCTCCATGTTGCTTGTGCTGACCGTCATCGCCAAGGTCGACGGCGGAGCCCACTGGACCACCTTCAACTGGGTATTCGTCACCGCAGTAGGCGTGGCCATGTTCCTCTGGGCCTTCATGCAAAAACGCCCCGGTGCGTTGAGCATCAACCTTATGCTCAACGTCATCGCGGTCGGCGGGGGATTGTTCGTTCACTACTCCATGGTGATTATGGCGCTCATCTTCATCGCCGTGTGGATGTACATCCTGGTACTGCGCAAGAACCTTCTGGAACGGATGAAACGCGGCCTGCTCACAACCCAACACACCTAAGGCTGTAGGATTGTGGTCATGACTGAACGTACTCTGATTTTGATCAAGCCCGACGGTGTTGCACGTGGACTGGTGGGGGAGATCATCGCCCGCATCGAACGCAAAGGCCTGAAGCTCACCGCAATGGACCTGCGCGTCGCTGACGAAGCAACCGCAAAGGCTCACTACGCAGAGCACGAAGACAAACCCTTCTTCGGCGAGCTCGTTGACTTCATCACCTCCGCTCCGCTGGTTGCAGGCGTCGTCGAAGGCCCCCGCGCCATCGAGGCTTGGCGTCAGCTTGCTGGCGGCACCGATCCGGTCGCCAAGGCCACACCTGGCACCATCCGTGGCGACTTCGCTCTCGAGGTTGCTGAAAACGTCGTCCACGGCTCCGATTCCCCGGAGTCCGCAGAGCGCGAGATCGGCATCTGGTTCCCCAACCTGTAGCAAGGGGACTTACTCGCGCCGTGCGGCCGGGTGATTGTTTGGCTGGGGTTGTCCTTGGGACACTCACACTTTATTGGGGGCACGCGCAACGTTATTGTTGTGCGTGACGCGCGCATGGTGGGCGGGGCACAGCAACGCTAGATTGTCTAGGTTGGTGTCCCACCATGCTCCCACCGGATGATGTGGTGGGCTTGGCACTGATGGCGTTGAGTTGCTCGTCGAGGTGGGTGCGGATGCGTTGTTTGGTTTCGCCTCGGTCGTAGACGGTGTGGACGCGGTTGATGCGCCGGCGGGTTTGGCAGCTCGTTTTCTTCCTAGCGTTTGAGGCGGGTGTCGGTGGCCAGTGCCGCCGCCACCCCCAACAAAATCAGCAGCAGGGTGGGGGCTGCCATCATCCAGGGGGCTCTCTCCGCATAGCGGATCGACTCCGACAACACTACGCCCCACTCGGGGGAATCATGGGGCGCACCCAAGCCCAAAAAGCCGAGGCCGGCGAGAGCAAGCGCATTGTGTGCGATCCTGCTGGCCGCATGACGCGCCACCGCAGGCACCACAGTGGGCAGTAGGTGTACGCGAACGAGGCGGCCCAGTCCCGCCCCGCTCAAAGCTGCCCACTGGTAGTACCCGGTGTTGCGTGCTTCGGCCGCCACGGATGCTGCATGTGCGGCAAGGGGGATCCATCCGACTAGTACGACAGCGCCGGCTGCGGTCCACAAGGAACCACCGAATACGCCAGCCAACACCAGTCCAATGAGCACGGCAGGTAGGGCGTTGAGGGTGTCGCCGACTTGTGCCGCCCATCTGCCGGTCAGACCAAGCACGAGGCCGACGATGGCGCACACGAAGGTTACTGCTGTGGCTGTGCCGATGGTGTAGATCGCCCCGTGTGCCAGGCGGGCTAATAGGTCGCGGCCTAGTTGGTCGGTGCCGAGCCAGTGGGCTGCGCTGGGCGCGAGTAGGCGGTCGGTGGGCGCAATGTGCACTTCGGTGCGTAGGCCTGCGAGCAGTAACACTAGCGGCGTCATTGTGAGGATAAAAGGTACGAGACCTTTGGGTTTGTCGCGCCCGAGGCTGCTGCCGAAGCCTGCGCCGCGCAGTGGGCGAAGGATCACGTAGCGCAGCAGTGCAGCAACGGCGCCGGAGGCAATACCAATACCTACTGCGGTGAGTACCACTACCTGAAGCACGGGTAGGTCTTGGTCGACGGCGGCGTTGAGTGCTGTGCGGCCGAAACCGGGGATGTTGAAGATCGATTCGACGAACACTGTCGAGGCGATGGTGCCGGCGAAAAAGAGGACGATCAGCGGCGCCAGGGTGCCGAGAGTGCGGGTGGCGAGTGCGGTGGTGATGTGACGCGGCGTCACACCGTTGATGCGCCAGGAACGCACCCATTCTTCTTGCCCGATGTTGTCGATGGTGATCAGCAGGACGCGCCCCAGCAAGCCGGCAGACGGCAGCGCTAGGGCGAGGATCGGTAGCCAGGACACGCCGCTAACAGGGGCGATGCGTAGGCGGAGGGCGAAGGTCACCAGCAGCACGACTGTCAGCACAAATTCGGGGATGGAGCCCAGCACCGCCATGGCTGTGATGTCGGATGCGCGCGAAGGGCGCCCAGTTGTGACGCTGCGGATCCGTGGCCAAGCAAGGGCGAACGCCAATGCGGTGGCCAATATTGTTGATGACGCCGCGAGGGTTACGGAGGTGCCTAGGCCCGACCATGCAATGGATGTGGCGCTGCGAGTGGGGTTGATCCAGGAGGTGCCGAAGTTGCCGCTCAGTGTTGCGCTGATCGACTGCCAGGGGGTGGTCGGCAGGTCGAGGGTGGTGCGTAGGTTGTCGAGGACGTCCGGGTCGGGGGCGCGTTCGGCTTCGCGTGCGCGGAACACCGCCATGGCGGGGTCGCGGTCGGCGATCCACGGCAGTAGTGCTGTGATGATACTTGTGATCAGCAGCAGTACCGCCGCGGTGAGGGCCTTCTTCATTAGCGGTGGGTGTCGACGGTGATCAGGCGGCGTTCGAAGGGATCTTTGCTGAGGTCGTTGACGTGATTGACAGCGTTGATGGAGTATTCGTGTGCCAGGGGGATGACGGCGTTGGCTGCGACGATGTCTGCACCGATGCGTGCGGCTTCTTCGAAGCGTTGCTCGATGTCGGAGATGGAGCTTGCTTTGTCGATGGCTGCGTCGATGGTTGCGTCGCAGAAGCGGGAGAGGTTGTAGGAGCCGTCGCAGCTGTAGTCGGAGGCGAGGAAGCTGACGGGGTCTGCGGCGCCGAGTTGGTAGTTGCGGGAGCCGATGACGGCGTCGAATTCTCCGTCGAGGAGGGCTTTTTCGAGGGAGTTGTAGTCGGTGACGGTGATGTCGACGTTGAAGCCTGCGGCGCGGAGTTGTTCTGCGATGACGGATGCTACTTCGCCGAGTTCGGGGCGTTCGGTCCAGGTGGCGAGGCGGATGGTGGTGCCGTTGGGGTCGGCGGCGTCGGTGGTGGTGTTGGCGGATTTAACTGCCCAGTTGGCTTCGGTGGAGAAGATGGAGCCGTCGGCTTTGCCTGCGTGGTTTTCGTAGATGGTGGTGACGATGTCGTCGGGGTTGACGGCTTTGGCTGCGGCTGCGCGGAGTTTGGGGTCGGCGAAGGGACCGCGTGCGCTGTTGAGGTGTAGGTAGACGCCGCGAGGAAGGGGAGTTGATTGCAGTTCGGCGTCGCCGAGGGAGGACAGTTGGGCGATGGGGACGGCTTGTGCCATTGCTACTTCGCCGGCGCGGATGGCGTTGGTGCGGGCGGGACCGTCGGGGATGAAGTCGACGGTGAGGGTGTCGAGTTTGGGGGTGCCGTCCCAGTATTTTTTGTTTTTGTGGGTGGTGGCTTCGGTGGTGGTGACGCTGTCGAGGACGTAGGGGCCGGTGGCGGTGCCGACGATGGTGGGATTGGCGGGGTCTTTGTAGGCGGCTTGGGAGAGGATGATGGTGCCGGAGTCAGCGAAGCGTTGCGGCAGGATGGGGTCGGGTTTTTCGCTGGTTACTTTGACGGTGTGTTCGTCGATGGCTTCGAAGCTGAGGGGGGTTTTGCCGAGGCCTTTGGGTCGTGACGCCGCGTCCCATGCGGCTTGTAGGGAGCGGACGACGGCTTCAGCGTTGACGGGGGTGCCGTCGTGGAAGGTGGCGTCGTCGCGGAGGGTGAATACCACGGTGGAGTCGTCGGGGCGGGTGAAGGATTGCGCGAGCCAGGGTTGTGCGACGCCGTTGTCGTCGAGGCCGACGAGGGTTTCGCCGACGCCGATGCGGGTGGTCATGAGTGCATCGTCGGAGAAGGGGGAGAGGGATGCGACGGGTTCGAAGGGGAGGGCGATGGCGAGGGTGTTGTTGTCGGTGGGGGTGCTGGTGCAGGCGGTGAGGAGGAGCGCGAGTGCTGCCAGGGCGCGTTTGGTCATTGTTGTTCTTTCTATGGTTGGTTGTTTGCAGTGATTTTAGCTAAAGCGATGGCGGAGCACCCTAATGTGGCGGCGAGGAATAACCACGGCAAGTAAGCCGCGGGGTAGTCCAGGAGGTATCCGACGACGGCGGAACCGATGAGTACTGCGCCGCCGCCGAAGGAGTTGAGGAAGCCGTAGTAGGCGCCGAGTTGTTGTTCGCCGGCGAGTTTTCCGACGATGTCTCGGGCGAGGGGGATGGCGAGCATTTGTCCGGTGTGTAGGAGGGTAAGCATGGTGAGCGCGGGGAGGTATGACCCCGTGTGCCAGGCGGCGAGGGTGGCGAATCCGAGTGCTTGTAGGGCGAATCCTGTGGTGATGGCGGTGCGGTGCCCGAGGCGTCTGCCGAGTCGTGCGATGGGTATTTGGAGGGCGAGGACCAGGATGCTGGAGTAGACGAACATCCACCCGAGGGCGTCTGCGCTGCCGGTGGCTCGGTGGAGTTCGGCGGGTAGGGCGAGGTATTGCTGGTTGTAGGCGACGAGCCCTGTTGAGTAGGCGAGGGCGAACCAGAGGAATGTGCGATTGCGTAAGACGGTGCCGAATCCGAGGGTTTGTTGTCGCTGGGTGCGTACCGAGGGGATGACGAGGAGGTGAGAGAAGAAGAGGAAGGCGAAGATTCCGGCTGCTATGAAGCAGGCGATGTTGAATCCTTGGTTGATGACTACGGCGCCGAGGAGGGGGCCGGTGAGTGCGCCGATTCTGGAGAAGAAAGCGTCGAGGGCGAAAAGTTCGGAGCGTGTCATGCCGCCGTGTTCTTCGATGCAGCGGCCGATTTCGGCGAAGGCTGATTCGGCCGCGGGGGAAAACAGTGCGGCGGCGAAGCCGATGAGCACCACGGAGAGGGTGAGCATCTCAATGTTGTGGGATAGACCGGCTGCGATGAATCCGATGACGCGGATGGCTATGCCGGTGAGTAGGACGGGCTTGACACCGAAGCGGTCGGTGAGGCCTCCGCCGATGAAGAACAGTCCTTGTTGGCTGAAGGTGCGCAGGCCGAGGACGATACCGACGATGGCTCCGGTGGCGGCCAGGGACTCGGTCATGTAGTTCGCGAGGAAGGGCACGACGAGGTAGAAGCCGACGTTGAACAGCATTTGTGTGACGAGCAGCAGTTGGGTGGCTGCGGGCAGGCTGCGCATCAGGGGAATTCTCCGAGCGTGCGGGCTGCGTGGATGAGTTCGGCGGCCGCGGCGTCATCAGTTAAGGGCCCGGTTGATTGTTGGGCGATGTGTCCTTGGTCCATGACGATCCAGCGGTTGCAGAGCGTGTTGATGGCGGACAGGTCGTGGGTGACTAGCACGAGGGTGGTGTTGGTAAAGGTGTCGAGGGCGAGGTGCTTGGTGTGGGCGTCGAGGGCGCTGAGGGCTTCGTCGGCGTAGATGATGTCTGGGTTGGTGATGAGGGTGCGGGCGATGGCGACGCGTTGGCGTTGGCCGCCGGATAGTTCGCGGGGGCTGCGGTCGGCGAGGGCTGGGTCGAGGTCGAGGGTGCGGAGCAGGTTGTCGACGGATGGCGGTTCGATGCGGTTGATGCGTGCGGGTTCGATGATGACGTCGCGGACGCTCAGGTGGGGGTTGAGGCTGGCGTCGATGTCTTGGGGGATGTAGCTGAATCTGCCGCGGGAACATACGGTGCCGGTGGTGGGGGTGAGGGCGCCCATCATGAGCCGCATGAGGGTGGTTTTGCCGGAGCCGGAGGGGCCGATGATGCCGAGGCGGTCGCCGGGGTGGATGTCGAGGGTGGCGTCGTGGATGATGTTGCGGTAGCTGACGCAGTTGAGTTGTACGAGTGGATTGTTCATGGGAGTTGGAGGTGTGTGTCGCATAGCGCGTTGGCGGCGCCCTGGTGGTGGGTGAGGAACAGTAGGGTTTTGTCGATGTTGCGCAGGCAGTTGATGATGTCGACGATGGCGATGGGGTCGAGGGCGGAGGTGATTTCGTCGGCGATGAGGATGTCGGGGTTGGTGGCGAGGGCGAAGGCGATGGCTGCGCGTTGGCGTTGTCCGCCGGAGAGTTCGAGGGGGTAGCGGTGCCAGAGTGTGGGGTCGAGGCCTACGTCGCCGAGGGTGTGTGGGTCGCCGATGAGTGCGATTTGTTTGTCGACGCGCATGAGTGGGTTGAGTGCCCCGAAGGCGTCTTGGGAGACAAATCCGACTCGTCCGTCGACGTGTATGCGTGTCGCTTCGACGCGGGCGGCGTCGGGGAGGAAGCCTCCGATGAGGGCTGCAAGGGTGGATTTTCCGGAACCGGACGGCCCCATGACGGCGACGCGTTGCCCGCGCGCGATGCTCAGGTGTTGGACGGTGAGCACGCGCTGGGCGCCGTAGCTGACCGCGACGTCGTCGAGGACAATCATGGATTAAAAATAGCTGGCGAGTAGTCGGCCGCTGTGATCAAACACCGAAACGGGGGTGTGGAATACGTGGCTGAGGGTTTCATCATTCATGACGTCGCGGGTTGTGCCGAAGACGGTGACCTGGCCGTTGTTCATGGCGCAGATGTGGTCGGCGTAGGCGGCGGCGAAGTTGATGTCGTGGAGGACGGCGACGGTGAGGCGGGTGACGAAGTGGTTTTCTTGCCGCAGGATGGAGACGACTTTGGCTAGTTCGTTTTTTGGCGGGTGCTGCGGTGGGGATGGTGTTTCCTGCGTTGTTGACGCGTTTGGGTGGGGTGCTTAGTTATCCGCAGATGCTTGGCTTCGGTGCTTGTGTGGCCGTGGTCACCGCCGTGTTTGTTTCGGTAGTGTCGAGGCATGACTGATCTTCACGTATGCATTGTTGGCGCCGGGGCGGTCGGAGTGAGTTTTGCTGCTCCTTTGGTTCGGGCGGGGGTTCGGGTGACGTTTGTTGCTCGGGGTGAAACTTTGGAACATCTTCGTTCTGGCCAGGCGGAGTTTGTGGATGCGCGTTCTGGGCAGGATGAGTCTCTGCGTTTTTCCGCGGATGCGGGCCCTCTTGAGCAGGTGTTGGCTGCCCGGCCGGATGTGGTGTTGATTGCGACGAAGGCCTTTTCTTTTGAGGGGGAGTTTGATGGTTTCGGTGGGGATATCCCGATTGTCGTGACTCATAACAGTGTGGAGTCGGCGATTCGGGCGGCTGAGGTAGTGGGGGAGCAGGTTGTCATTCCGGGTGTGGTGCGGGGGTTCATGCACCATGAGGGCCCTGCTGCTGTGCGGTTGTTGCCTGGACCGTGGGGGTTGAATGTGGGCAGTTTTGCCCCTGGCCAACCGGTGCCGGAGGCTGTGGGGCGGATGATTGGCCTGCTGGCTTCCCAGGGTGTTGATGCGGCTGTGCTGGACAACATTTGGGTGGATGTGTGGGAGAAGGCCATGTTTGTGGCGACGTTTGGCGCGTTGGGGGCGTTGGCGGATAAACCGCTGGGCTATGCGTTGAGCGAGTTGCGGGGTGATTTGCAGGAGATGATGGAGGAAACCGCGCGGATTGGACGCGAGTGTGGTGTTCCGTTGAGTGATGACGTCGTGGTGCGCACGATGGCGTTTGCGGACCGGATGGACGCGACGTCAACAAGCAGTATGCAACGCGATATTGCTGCAGGTCGGCGCAATGAGCTCGATGTACAGTTGGGGTCGATCGTGCGGATGGGTAGAGATCGTGGTGTGCGTGCGCCGGTGTGTGGGGTGGTTTACGACGTGCTTAAGGCGCGCAGTGCTGCGATGTGATCGGCGTAGGCTCGTGCGCCGTGGAGGGTGGCGAGGGTTTGTCCGCGTTGCGAGGCTGCTGCTGCTAGGTCAAGTGCGTTGTTTTCTATGTTGGAAAAAATAGCGCTTGTTTTCCGGTCTGGGAAGTAAAGGTGTGAGGAGTCCCTCACCCCACCAGTGACAGGGTGTGACACAATGGCGGTAGACCAATCCCCGCGAGGCAGCTCAAGCGCCCGGGGAATTAAAAATAAAAAGGAGAACCCTCACAGTGGCTTCAACTAATCCCCCAAGCACAGCGGCAGCATCATACGACCGCAGCTCAATCGGGGAGAAAACCCGCGTGCACCAACTAGCCAAACAGCTGGGTGTGCAGTCCAAAGAACTCATTAGCGTCCTCGACGGCATCGGGCTGGTGAAGGTCGCACAATCTAGCCTGAGCCGCGAAGAGGTGGAAAAAACCCTCGACGCGCTCGCGCCCAAGAAGAAGGCCCGCAAAACCACCAAAAAGGCGGCTGGAACTAAGCAGAAGGCAACCAAAAAGACCACCAAGAAAGCTGCTAAGAAGGCTCCCAAGGCTGCAGCGGCTGAGGTGGTCGAGGACAGTGAACCCGAGAAGGAACCGAAGAAGACCGCACGCCGTGCAACCCGACGCCGCCGAGCGACCACCCAGGTAGATGCCGAGGCGCTCGCTAGCTCTGTAGAAGACCCCGCTGACGCCAAGCTGGTCAAGCGCGTCGCGAAGAACGTGGAAAACGAAATCCACCAAATTGAACAGAAGGTGGAACGCGACCTAGGCGAACGCATCACCGACAAGGCCGACGAAGACGCCGAGGGCACAGTCTGGGAGGAAAAAGACGGCCTGCTACACGAGGTTGTTCCGGAAGTTACCCCGGCGCCGCAGTCAGAACTGCCAGCAGTCACCCCCATTTTCATGCCGCCGGAACCCCTGCACTCCGACGATGATGACCTAGAAATCCACACCCTCCACGTAGACAAGGACACAAAGGACACAGAGGAACAGTCCGACGGTGAGCGCCCGCGGCGCCGTGGCAAGCGTGGGGCAGGTCGCGGACGCGGCGTCAACATTAAAGATGCGCCGGAGGAAGTAACCGACGAACCCACCGCAATCAAGGGTTCCACCAGGTTGGAGGCCCAGCGCCGCCGCCGCAGCGAAATGCGTGAAGAAGGCCGCAAGAAGCGCCACATCGTGTCCGAGGCGGAATTCCTAGCGCGCCGCGAATCCGTCAAGCGCACCATGCTCGTGCGTGAGAAACAGCGTGAAGACCACGCGGGCCTGGTTACCCAGGTGGGTGTGCTTGAAGACGGGTTGTTGGTCGAGCACTTCGTTACCAGTGAAACCCAAACCTCGATGGTGGGCAACGTCTACCTGGGACGCGTGCAAAATGTGCTTCCCAGCATGGAAGCCGCCTTCATCGACATCGGCAAGGGTCGCAACGGTGTGCTGTATGCCGGTGAGGTTGATTGGCGTAACGCGGGCCTCGGCGGCCGTTCCCGCAAGATCGAGCAGGCGTTGAAGCCCGGCGACCCAGTGCTCGTGCAGGTCGCTAAAGACCCCATCGGCCACAAGGGTGCGCGCCTAACCACCCAGATTTCCTTGGCGGGACGCTTCCTTGTGTACGTGCCCGGCGGCCACAGCGCTGGTATTTCCCGCAAGCTTCCCGAAAGTGAGCGTAAGCGGCTGAAGCAGATTCTGCATGACGTCGTGCCGAAATCCGGTGGCGCGATCATTCGTACTGCGGCAGAGGGTGTCCACGAAAAGGCCATTGAAGCGGACGTCAACCGCCTGCACTCTTTGTGGGAGCAGATCCAGGCGTCGGTGGCGGAAGCGAAGAAGTCCAAGTCTAAAGACCCCGTCACCTTGTATGAAGAACCCGACCTGTTGGTCAAGGTTATTCGCGACCTCTTCAACGAGGACTTCGACGAGCTCGTTGTTCAGGGCAAGCGCTCCTGGAGCGTCGTGCGTTCCTATGTGTCAGCAGTGGCGCCCGAACTAATGGATCGCGTTCATCGCTTTGAGGATCGTGACGTAGCCCCCGCAGGGGAGCAAGAATCCGACGGTACAGGACACGATGTCTTTAAGGCCTACAGGGTAGAGGAGCAGCTCCACAAGGCACTCTCGGAGAAGGTATGGTTGCCTTCCGGTGGCACGTTGATCATCGAGCGTACCGAGGCGATGACCGTCATCGACGTCAATACCGGTAAATTCACCGGATCCGGCGGCAACCTTGAGGAAACGGTCACCAAGAACAACCTCGAGGCTGCGGAAGAGATCGTCCGCCAGATGCGTCTGCGCGACCTTGGGGGAATGATCGTTATCGACTTCATCGACATGGTGCTGCCGCAAAACCAAGATCTTGTGCTGCGCCGGCTCAAAGAGGCCCTGGGTCGCGACCGCACCCGCCACCAAGTGTCCGAAGTGACTTCCCTAGGCTTGGTGCAGGTTACCCGTAAGCGCCTGGGCACAGGCTTGCTGGAAACCTTCGCAACCAAGTGCGAAGCGTGTGATGGACGCGGCGTCATTATTCATGATGATCCTGTTGATGAGTCCAGCGATGCACCGCCGGCACACGCCCCGAAGCGTCGTCGGCCGATCCGCGAGGACGCACCTAAGAAGGCAGAGAAAGCAGAGAAGTCGGAAGATGCTCAGCAGGAAGACAAGGCGCCGAAGGCTGAGGGCAAGCGCCGTGGGGCGGGTCGCCGCCGCGCAAGCATTGAAGAGCTTGTTGATGCAGTCATAGTGGTCAGCGATGACGCTGACAGTGCCGGGACTCAGGATGCGGAGGCAGAGAAGAAGGACAAGCGTCCCGCTCGCAAGAACAGCCGCTGGCGCGCAGGTCGCAAGGAAGAGCACGCCGACTCAGCTGAGCCGAGCATCAGCAGCATTGTGTCGGCCGCGCTGGATGTGGCTGACGCGGAAGACCCCGATGAGCCTAGTGGTGCGCAATACCGCCCGGCTGAGACCTTCGAGGAAGCCACCGAGCAGTTTGAAAAGTCCCCCCGCAGGCGTCGTAAGACCCGCGGCAACTCCCGCTCTGATCACGCACCCAAGCGTGAGGACTTCGAAGCCAAGCTGGACAAGGCCGACCAGGCAGCAGAACCTCAGAGGGCGGAGGAAGAGTCCAAGCCTAGTGACTCCCAGCGCCGTCGTGCTCGCCGCGCCAAGAAGGTGTCTTTGAGCAAGCGTGAGGATGGTGCCAAGGCCGAGGACAAGGCGACCAAGCCAGAGGCAAAGAAGCCTGCGGAGAAGGAAGAGCCACGCCGTGGTCGTGGCCGCCGCCGCGTGGTGAAGAAGATCTCCAGTGCTAAGCAATCGGACGGCCAGGAAACGCGGAAGCAGAGGTCGGCAGCTCCAAAGTCCGAGCCCGTTGCACCGAAGATTGTTGCGAAGAAAGCCGAGCGCCCTAGCCCCTCTGGGCGTCGCCGTCGCCGCGTTGTCGTCAAGCGGAGCGAAGACTAGGACGAGGGTGATGGGCCCAGTTTGTGTTTGGGTCCCATCACCGGGTAGTCTTTGACAGTCGCTGTTTAGAGCACGCGTGTGCTCCGAACAGGTTTACAAAGTTTTGAAGTCCATTCAGGCGATAGCCTGAGCCGAGTTAATAGATAAGGGGTAGCCCTCCTATGTACGCGATCGTCAAGACCGGCGGCAAGCAGTACAAGGTTGCCGAAGGTGACCTCGTCAAGGTCGAGAAGATCGAGGGTGAGCCGGGTTCGTCCGTGGCTCTCACCCCGGTTCTGCTCGTCGATGGCGCTAATGTAACTTCTGCAGCTGACGCCCTCGCCAAGGTAAACGTCACTGCTGAGATCGTCGAGCACGCTAAGGGCCCGAAGATCAAGATCCTGAAGTACAAGAACAAGACTGGTTACAAGAAGCGTCAGGGCCACCGCCAGCCGGTGACCGTGCTGAAGGTTACCGGAATCAAGTAAGCCGGCAGGCTTTGATTTTCTCTTAAGGAGGGAAAAGACAATGGCACACAAGAAGGGTGCATCTAGCTCCAACAACGGTCGCGACTCAGAGGCAAAGCGCCTAGGCGTCAAGCGATTCGGTGGCCAGCAGGTCAAGGCCGGCGAAATCCTGGTTCGCCAGCGTGGTACCTCTTTCCACCCCGGTGAGAACGTCGGTCGCGGTGGCGACGACACTCTCTTCGCTCTTGCTGAGGGCGCAGTGAAGTTCTCCATCAAGCGCAACCGTCGCGTCGTGAACATCGTTCCGACCGAAGCTGCCTAAAGCTAGCTTTCACAAAAACCGCTGGTTTCCCGTCTAGGGAGGCCAGCGGTTTTTGGTATGGTGGCTGACACTCACACGTCCCTAGGAGATCGGTTATTCAGAGCATACGTGGCACCTTCGATAAAGCCGCAGCAGTCCTTATTGTTGGGCTCATTGCGTTTATCGCTTTGCGTAAGACCGATGACATTCAGCCCCCAGCGTTTGCTCTCACCCTCGGCGTCGTCGAAGTTCTTTCGGTCACTGCCTATTGGCTGTTCTACCTCTACCTAGCCCAGCGCCTGACAAAGAAAACCGGCACCATAGTGTGTATCGGGTGGGCTGTTGTTCCGCTCGTTTTAATGTCCTGTGCCTACGCACTGGGACCTCCGCTCTATACCCCGGCGGTGCTGTCTGCATCGGGGATCGTGTGGATTGCGTGCGCTTTGAGCTACACTCAAGTGCTTAAAGCTTTCTAGATCTTAAAAGGAAACACATGAACCGCTTCGTCGACCGCGTCGTGCTCCACCTGATCGCCGGTGACGGCGGCAACGGCTGTGCCTCCATCCACCGCGAAAAATTCAAACCGCTCGGTGGGCCCGATGGCGGCAACGGCGGCCACGGTGGCGACATCATCTTGGAGGTCAGCCCGCAGGTCCACACCCTGCTGGACTTCCACTTCCGCCCGCACATCAAAGCCCAGCGCGGCGCTAACGGCGCCGGCGACCACCGTAACGGTGCTCGCGGCGAAGACCTCGTGATGAAGGTCCCGGCCGGCACCGTTGTCCTTGACGAAAAGGGCAACGTCATGGCCGACCTCACCGACAACGGCATGCGCTATGTGGCTGCAGCCGGTGGCCATGGTGGGCTTGGTAACGCAGCGCTGGCGTCTCGTGTGCGTAAAGCACCTGGGTTCGCGCTCAAGGGTGAACCCGGTGAGCAACACGACGTCATTTTGGAACTGAAATCCATGGCGGACGTAGGGCTAGTGGGTTTCCCTTCGGCGGGTAAGTCCTCCCTAGTGTCGGTGTTGTCTGCGGCTAAGCCCAAGATTGGCGATTATCCCTTTACGACGCTGCAGCCCAACCTAGGCGTGGTCAATGTCGCACACGACACCTTCACCATCGCTGACGTGCCGGGGCTGATCCCGGGTGCCTCTGAAGGCAAGGGGTTAGGCCTGGACTTCCTGCGCCACATCGAGCGCACAGCGGTGCTAGCTCACGTTGTTGACGCCGCGACGTTGGAACCCGGGCGCGACCCTGCCAGCGACATCGAGGCCCTGGAGGCTGAGCTCGCCGCCTATGAGTCCGCTCTCGACGGCGACACCAGCCTAGGTGACCTGAAGGATCGCCCGCGCATCATCATCCTCAACAAGGCGGATGTGCCAGAGGCCCGCGAGCTCGCCGAGTTCGTGGAAGAGGACCTGAAGGAAAAATTCGGCTGGCCGATCTTCATCATCTCCACCGTGGCGCATCAAGGGCTGGAGCCTTTGAAGTACAAACTGATGGAAATGGTGCAGGCCCACCGTGCCGAACAGCAGCGTCTGAACAAGGACAAGGTGAAGGTCAAGACCATCATCCGCCCTAAGGCTGTGGACGGTAAACGCGACTTTGTGGTGGAGGCCGATCCGCAGGTCGAAGACGGCTTTATTATCCGCGGCGAAAAGCCGGAGCGTTGGATCCGCCAGACCGACTTTGAAAACGACGAGGCCATCGGCTTCCTCGGGGATCGCCTGGCGAAGCTCGGCGTGGAGGAAGCATTGTTCAAGGCGGGTGCCGTCGAGGGATGCACCGTCACGATCGGCGAGATCAGCTTCGAATGGGAGCCAATGACTGCCGCTGGTGTGGACACCACCATGACGGGCCGCGGCACCGACGTGCGCCTGGAAAAGACCGGTCGTGTGTCCGCGGCGGAACGTAAGCGCGCATCCCAGGTCCGCCGTGGCCTAATCGACGAGTTCGACTTTGGCGATGGCCAGGTGGCTGATCGCGAGCGCTGGCAGGGTTAAACAGTGGGTGCAACAGTGGATATTCGTTCGCAGATTGCGAATGCTAAGAGGATTGTTGTCAAGATTGGTTCATCCTCGCTGACCGGCGATGACCTGCGCGTGCATGCCGACCGCATCGATGCGTTCGTCGACGCTTTGCAGGCTCGGATGGAGCGCGGCAGCGATGTATACGTTGTGTCCTCCGGTGCGGTGGCTGCCGGTATGCCGGCGTTGGGATTGAGCCAGCGGCCGAAGGATCTTGCCACGAAGCAGGCGGCGGCCAGCGTCGGCCAGGTGGCTTTGGCTCACGAGTGGGGCCGTAGTTTTGCCCGCTACGATCGCATGGTGGGGCAGGTGTTGCTTACCGCTAGCGATGCCGGTATTCGCAGTCGGGCGCGCAACACCCAGCGCACGATCGACCGTTTGCGCCAGATGCATTGCGTGCCGATCATTAACGAAAACGACACGGTGGCCACCACGGAGCTGAACTTTGGCGACAACGACCGCTTGGCGGCGATTGTTGCCCACCTGGTGGGGGCGGATGCGTTGGTGCTGTTGTCCGACGTGGATGGACTGTATGACCGCAACCCTGCCGATCCGCAGGCGCGTTTCATCTCGGAGGTGCGTGGGGCTGGCGATCTTGATGACGTCGTCGCTGGTGACGGTGGCCGCGTGGGTACCGGCGGGATGGGGTCGAAGGTCTCGGCTGCGCGTTTGGCTTCCCGCAGTGGTGTGCCGGTGCTGTTGGCCAGCGCATCCGATATTGCGACGGCGTTGGGCGATGCTTCCTGTGGCACGGTGTTTCACCCGGGTGAGGGTCGGCTGTCTGCCTGGAAGTTTTGGGCGTTGTATGCGGCGGATGTGTCCGGCACGTTGCGTATCGACGAAGGTGCGATGCGTGCGGTGACCAGCGGCGGCACCAGTTTGTTGGCGGTGGGGGTGACGGAGATCAGCGGCGAGTTCCATTCGGGTGACATTGTGGAGATCCACGGCCCGAAGGGTGAGGTGATTGGCCGTGGGGAGGTCGCCTACGATAGTCGCACTTTGGCTGGCATGTTGGGTAAGCAGTCGGCTGAGTTGCCGGAGGCTATGCACCGGCCTGTGGTGCACGCGGATTATCTGTCGAATTTCGTCACTCGAGCGTAGCTCCCGCGCTATGCTGGGTGACTATGTCTAGCATCACTGAAGTAGTTCATTCGACCCTTCTTTCCGCGCGTGCGGCTTCCCGCAAGCTTGCCGTGGCGTCGACGGCGGTGAAAAATGCGGTGCTGGAGCGCGCCGCGGCGTCATTAATTGATGACGCCGAGGTTATTCTTGCCGCAAATGAGCGCGACGTTGCCACAGGTCAAGCGGCAGGTATGGATGACTCTTTGGTGGATCGTTTGCGTCTTGATCGTGAGCGTTTGGAAGGTATTGCCGGAGGTTTGAGCCAGTTGGTTGCGGCGCCGGATCCGGTGGGGGAGGTTCTTGGTGGCCGGACGCTGCCCAATGGTTTGCGGTTGCAGAAAGTCCGCGTGCCTTTGGGTGTGATGGGGATGATTTACGAGGCGCGTCCGAACGTTACGGTTGATGCGTTTGGTTTGGCGTTGAAGTCGGGCAATGCGGCGGTGTTGCGGGGATCGCGTAGTGCGGAGCAGTCCAACCGGGCGTTGGTGGCGTTGTTGCAGGATGCAGCGGTTGCAGAGGGGTTGCCGCGTGAGTGCGTGCAGCTGCTGCCGGTGGACTATGAGTCGATTGATGCCCTGTTGTCGGCGCGTGGATTGGTGGATGTTGTGATTCCGCGTGGTGGGGCGGGGTTGATTGAGCGGGTGGTGACGACGTCGACGGTGCCGGTGATTGAGACTGGTACGGGTAATTGCCATGTGTTTGTTGATCGCGACGCAGATGTGGATATGGCGATCAAGGTGCTGCTCAATGGCAAGACGCGGCGTGTGTCGGTGTGTAATGCGACGGAGACTGTGCTTGTTGACGCCGCGTTGCCTGCGGCCGCACAGCAGCGCATTGTTGATGCGTTGGAGTCTGCGGGTGTGCGTGTGCATGCGGAGCAGCTGGAGGGCTTGGAGTTTAGGTCTCGGGTGGAGGCGACTGAGCGGGATTGGCAGGAGGAGTATCTGTCGATGGATATTGCGTTGGCCAGGGTTGATGGTGTTGATGCTGCGGTTGATCACATTGCGCGTTTTTCTTCCGGCCATACGGATGCGATTGTGACGGATTCGGTGTCCACGGCTGATTATTTTGTTGCCCGGGTGGATTCTGCGGTGGTTAATGTTAATGCGTCGACTGCGTTTAGTGATGGTGAGCAGTTTGGTATGGGGGCGGAGATTGGTATTTCGACGCAGAAGTTGCATGCGCGTGGGCCGATGGGTTTGCCGGAGTTGACGGCGATGAAGTGGATTGTGCGTGGGGATGGCCATACTCGCCCTTAAATTCGCACCCCCAAGGTGTAGTTAAGTTTACGTTTCATGTAAAAATAGGTGCATGTCTTCTACTCAACTTCGCACGATCGCGTCTGTCGCGGTGTTCGCGGCCCTAATTATTGCTTCGGGCATGGTGTCGATTCCGTCCCCGGTGGCTGGTGTGCCGATCGTGTTGCAGAATGCGTTTTGTGTTTTAGCTGGTCTGGTGTTGGGCCCTAAGCGCGGCACGTTGGCTGTGGCGGTGTTCTTGCTGCTTGGTGTGATTGGTTTGCCGGTGTTGCCTGGTGGCCGCACGGTGTTGGCGGCGATGGCTGGCCCTTCGGCGGGTTATTTGGTGGGGTATCTTTTCTCGGCTCCTATTGCTGGCTGGATTTCGCAAGGTTCGCTGAAGCGTTCCACGGGTGTGATGACCGTTGGTTTTGCTGTGGCTGCTGTGCTGGCGTTGTTGTCGCAGTACGTCTTTGGTGTGCCGGTTTTGATGATCCGTTCGGGCTTGGATTTGCAGGCTGCGGTGACTGCCCAGTTTGCGTTCCTTCCGGGTTTGGTTATCAAGGCGATCGCTATCACTGCGATTTCGGTGGCGGTTGTGCGCGCGTTGCCCGATGTGCGCTAGTAGCATCCCGGAGGTTGTTTTCTCTGCGGTGGGGTTTCAGCCCGACCGCAGCGATCGGATGATTCTTTCGGGTGTTGACGTCGCGTTGGCTCAGCGCCGCGTGGCGATCATCGGGCTGAATGGGGGCGGGAAGTCGACGTTTGTCCGCATGATTAATGGGCTGTTGGAGCCTACGTGTGGCACTGTTCGGGTGGATGGGCTGGATCCTGTGAAGCAGGGTAAACAGGTTCGTCGTCGGGTCGGCTTTGTGTTCGCGGATGCTGATAATCAGATCATCATGCCGACGGTGCGTGAGGATGTGGAGTTCAGTCTGCGTCGCGACGTCAAAAAAAAGGAGGAGCGTCGTCGGGCGGCGGATGCTGTGTTGGATCGTTTTGGTTTGGGCGAGTTGGCTAAGCGTTCGCCGCATGTGTTGTCGGGTGGGCAGAAGCAGTTGTTGGCGTTGGCGTCGGTGTGCGTGATGCAGCCGCAGTTGATCATCGCTGACGAGCCCACGACTTTGTTGGATTTGCGTAACCGGATGATGCTGCGAGAGGTGTTTCAGGGGATCGAGCAGTCGATGTATGTGGTCACGCATGATCTGGATTTTGTGTCTGATTTTGATCGGGCGTTGTGTATCGACCAGGGCAGTATTGTGGCTGACGGTGAGCCCCGCGACGTCATTGATTTTTATACGCGCCGGGTGGTGTGATGGCGTCTGTGCGTAATGTGCTGGTGACCAATGCGATGTTGGGCACGTATATCGATGGCGATACGGTGTTGCATCGGATGCGTCCGGGGGTGAAGATGCTGCTGTTGGTGGCGTTCATTGTGGTCGTGAGCGTTGTGGTGACTGACCCGTGGGTGGCGGCTGGTACGACTGTGGTGGCGTTGCTGGGTTATGCGGTGGCACGTATTCCTGTGCGGGTTGCGTGGGCGCAGGTGTTGCCGCCGCTGCCGGTGTTGGTGGTGCTGAGTGCGGCGACGTGTTGGATGGATGGTGTGTCTCGCGGCGTCACTATTTTTTTCAGCGTGTATGCGTCGATTGTTGCGGCGACGCTGTTTACGTTGACGACGCGGGTGAGTGCCATGTTGGATGCGTTGGAGCGTGGGCTTGGTCCTTTGGGGCGGGTGGGGGTGCCCGTGCGGGCGGTGACGTTGACGTTGATGTTGACGATCCGGCTGATTCCGGTGCAGCTGCAGGCGGTGGGGCAGGCTATTGAAGCCGCGAGGGCCCGGGGTTCACGCATGTCGCTGGTGAGCGTGGGGGTGCCGGTGATTATTCGTAGCGTGCGGCGGGCGCAGACGTTGGGTGATGCCCTGATCGCGCGTGGGGCGGGCGACTAGCGCTAGAGTTGGTGCATGGCAGACGTGCAGCGCATCGGCATCATGGGTGGCACTTTTGATCCCATCCACAATGGCCACTTGGTGGCGGGGTCGGAAGTGGCGGACCTTTTCGAATTAGACCGCGTGATTTTTGTGCCCACGGGTCAGCCGTGGCAGAAGTCTGACAGGGTGGTGAGTTCCACGGAGGACCGCTATCTGATGACAATCGTGGCGACCGCACCCAATCCGCGGTTCCGTGTGTCCCGGGTGGATATTGATCGGAGTGGGCCCACGTACACGGTTGACACTTTGCAGGATATTAAAGCTCAGTTTCCCGACGCACAGTTGTACTTTATTACCGGCGCGGATGCCTTGGCGCAGATTATGACGTGGCGGGACTGGGAGTCGATGCTCGACCTGGCCGAGTTTGTGGGGGTGACCCGCCCGGGTTACAAGCTGGAGGAAAGCTTCCTGCCGCCGCAGGCCCAAGAGCGCGTTCATTTGGTGGAGGTGCCTGCCCTGGCGATTAGTTCCACTGATTGCCGACGCCGCGCTGCCTCCGGTCGGTCCGTGTGGTACTTGGTGCCGGATGGTGTTGTGCAATATATTGCAAAGTCGCATCTGTACGAGGGTTCTTAACCTGACGCTGCATGTCCCGTGGGGGAGATTGGTGTGGCTGTTGTGCACGTGAGACACTAGAGGGCATGAGCGCGCACGAGAAGTCCATTGAATTAGCGACGATCGCAGCACACGCCGCGGCTGAGAAGCTGGCGGAAGAAATTGCTGTGATTGATGTGTCCGAGCAGTTGGTGATCACCGATTGCTTTGTGATTGTGTCTGCACCGACGGAACGCCAGGTGGGTGCGATTGTTGATGAGGTTGAGGACAAGTTGCGCGAGGCTGGCGTGAAGCCGATCCGCCGCGAGGGTGTGCGCGAGGGCCGCTGGGCTTTGCTGGATTATGGCGAGATTGTTGTGCACATTATGCGCGACGAAGAGCGCGACTTCTATGGTTTGGATCGCCTGTGGCGCGACTGCCCCTACCTGCAGATTGAGGGCATTGATATGCCTGAGCGCCCGGCCGCGTGGGCGGATGAGGTCAACGTGCGCGAAGTGTCGTCGATTGATGAGATCCCCCTGGCGGAAAACGAGCCTGATCGGGACGAGCTGTAGCCATGTCCCGTAAGCTTTTTCTGCTTCGTCACGGGCAGACTGAATACAACGCCACTGGCCGTATGCAGGGCCAGTTGGATACGGAACTGTCGGCGGTTGGCCGCAAGCAGGCGGATATTGCGGCGCAGTACTTGTCGCGTCAGCATATTGGCCGGATTATTAGTTCTGATTTGTCGCGTGCGAAGACGACCGCGCAGGCAGTTGCCTCCAAGTTGGATGTGCCGGTCGAGATAGATAAGCGTTTGCGGGAAACCAATTTGGGGCAGTGGCAGGGAAAGTCGCATGCCGAGGTCGATGGGGCTTTGCCGGGGGCGCGTGCCCAGTGGCGCCATGATGCGACGTGGGCACCGCCGGGTGGGGAAACCCGCCTGGAGGTTGCTGATCGTGCTCGTGCGGTGGTTGATGAGATGATGGCTTCGTGGGAGCAGTGGGACGATGACCACGCGTTGCTTCTGGTGGCCCACGGTGGAACCATTGGTGCGTTGACCAGTGCTCTGTTGGATGTTCCGGTGAGCCACTACCCGATGTTTAGTGGTTTGAAGAACACTTGTTGGGCGGAGTTGACTGCCCGGCCGAAGTTTGAGGCGTCCCGTGCAGACCAAGGGGTGGGGGAGTTTGCTGGTGCGGAGTCTGCCCAGTGGTATTTGGATGGGTGGAACATCGGCCAGGTGATGCGCTAGTGCCGGTTCGGATTGTTACCGACTCGTCCAGCTGCTTGCCGCATGATACTGCCGAGGAACTTGGCATTAAGGTGCTGGATCTGCATGTGATGCCTCCTGAGGAGAGCGGGGAGGAAGCGCACACTGCGGGTTTGACGGCGTTGGAGTTGGTTGCTGCTTATGCGCGCCAGTTGGAGCGCGGCGGCGATGAGGGCGTTGTTGCTTTGCATTTGTCTAAGGATTTATCGTCTACTTACGCGTCGGCGGAGTCTGCTGCCGCTGTGTTTGATGACGTCGCGGAGCCCGTGCGGGTTGTCGAGACCTCCACGATTGGCATGTGCGTGGGTGCTGCGGCGATGGCTGCGGCGACTGTTGCCGGCGAGGGCGGCAGTGTGGATGAGTGCGTCGAGGCGGCGTCATCGACGTTGGAGCGCTCGGAGATGTTCTTGTACGTCGACAAAGTGGAGGGGTTGCGTAAGTCGGGGCGCTTGTCGACGACTGATGCGTTGGTGTCGGCGGCGTTGGCGACTCGGCCGATCATGCAGATCAAGGGGGGTCGTATTGAGTTAGCGGCGAAAACCCGCACCCAGACTAAGGCTTTTGCGAAGCTTATTGAGTTGATTGTTACCCGGGCTAATTCGCGTCCGGTGTTTATTGCGCTGCAGGAGCACCAGGCATCGGAGGCTGCTGCTAGGTTGAGCGAGGCTATGGAGTCTGTGTTGCCGGAGGGCTCGACGTTTATGACGGTGCCGATGAGTGAGGTGTTGGCGGTGCACGCTGGGCCGGGCTCGATTGCTGTGTCGGCGGTGTTTAGCGAATAGGGGGTTATCCACAGGCGCGTCGTTTTTCACAGGCGTGCGGTGGGGGTTGTGGGGCGTGGGCCTAGGGTGGGCGCCATGTTGGACAGAATTAGGCCCTATGTGCAGCCCACGGGGGAAGAAGACCTGTTGTTTCTGCAGCGGCCCGTGCGGCGGCGACTGCGGGTGGGGTGGCGTGCGGCGGTTGGTGCCGCGCTGTTGCTGCTTGTGCTGGTGGGGTGGACGTGGTGGAGGGTGCACGCGTGGGGCGAGCCGGTGGAGGTTGGCAGTACAGAGTCGGTGGCATTCGTCGAAGGCAGCGGTGGTGGCGCGGAGGGGGAGCCGGGCGGCGAGCTTGTGGTCAGTGTTGCCGGGGCAGTGGTGCACCCCGGGGTGATCCGGGTGCCTGCTGGATCGAGGGTGGCCGATGTGGTGGAGCAGGCAGGCCTGTTGCCGGAGGCTGACGCCGTGGGGCTGAACCTTGCGCGCAAAGTTGCGGATGAGGAACACATCATCGTGCCTACTGCGGGTGGGCAAGGCGCTGCTGATGGGCCACCGGATAGCACGAGTGTGGGCGGCGCGGTGGTGGATTCCAGAATTAGCATCAATACAGCCAGCGTCGAGGAGCTCACTGGTTTGCCAGGGGTAGGCATCAAGACAGCGGAGGTGATCGTGTCGCACCGCAGCGAGCACGGTAGCTTCCAGAGCCTTGAGGCGCTGATGGATGTCAAGGGCATTGGTCCGAGCAAGTTCGAGGCGTTGAAAGACAGCATCCGGTTGTGACGCGCTATGCGGTGGCCGGTGGGGACTTTTATCAGCCACTGGAGCCCACTCGGGCGGTCGAAGAACACCGACTGCTGTGGCCGGCGATCGTAGCGTGGGCGAGTGCCGGTGCGGTGATCTGGTTCTGTGGTGGCGGCCTCGCGGTGCACGCAGGGCTGGCGACAGGGCTTATCGCCGCGGTGGCTGTTCTGTGGTGGGCCTATGGTGCGGGCCAGTCGGGCTTGAGCGCTGCTGTGGGTTCTGCCGCTGGGGCGGTCGCGTGGCTGCGCTGCCGGCAGATGGCCAACCACCCCCTGTCGGTGGAGCTGGGTAGAAGGATCGATGTGGTGGGGCGCGTCGAGGGCTCGCCACGAATGCTCGAGCATTCCATGATGCTCCAATTGGGGATTGATGGTGTCCCGGGGACCGTGCCCTGTTTCGCGCCGGGTCTGGGCCTTGATGAGGTGCACCGTGGGGACTTCCTCACGGCGGCCGCAGTGACACAACCAAGCACGCGCCCGGGGCTGGTTAGCGTTACTTGCAGGCTCAGCGAGGTACAGGTGGTGCAGGCCAGCGACCCGTGGGCATGGATCCGGGGGCGGCTGGCGCAGGCTGCTGGGCGCGTGCTGTCGAGCGAGCATGCAGGCTTGTTCGGCGGCATGGCCATTGGGGATACCAGTGGGCAGAGCGCCCAGCAGCGGCAGGTGTTCATCGACACTGGCTTGTCTCATCTTTCGGCGGTCAGCGGGGCCAACGTCGCGATCGTGCTCGGCACCGTGGTGGCTCTGCTTGGTACCCAGGCGCCGAAGGTGCGGGCGGTCGCGGCGGCGATCAGCCTCGCGGTGTTCATCGCGGTGGTCGGCACCGAGGCCTCTGTTATTCGTGCGGGCATCGTTGGCAGCGTCGCGGTGGTCACCATGGTCTCCGACCGCCGCACCCAACCCGCGCACACCTTGTTTCTGGCAGTGATCGCGATGGTTATCCTCGACCCCGGCATGGCGCTGAATTACGGCTTTGCACTGTCGGTGGTTGCAACCGGTGGAATCATCTTGCTCACCCCTGTGCTGTTGCGCAGCATCTTCCGCATCCTCCCGCGCATACCGATGCCCTGGGCTCAACTGTTGGCAGTCACCCTTGCCGCGGACCTGTCCACCATGCCGATCATCGCCCTCATGGCAGGCCGCACGTCCCTGGTATCACTGATCGCTAACCTGCTTGCCGGACCGGCAGTGCCACCAGTGACCATCCTGGGGCTGGTCGCAACCTTAACTGCCTGCGTGAACACCACCGCGGCGTCATTAATTATTGAGCTGACGCGGCCATTTTTGTGGTGGATCAACACAGTTGCCGACATACTCGGCAAGCAACCCTGGGCCACCACCCACATTCCCGCCCAGTGGCTGGGGCTGGGGCTCGCCTGGATGCTCTACGCGCTGCTGTGGCACGATAGGAGCCGTGAGCGTACATCTGATTCTGGGCGACGAACCCTACCTGGCCGAACGAGCACGCGCAGGCATCATCACCCAGGTCAGACAACAACTACCCCCCGGCACCGACCTGCCCATCACCCTGCTGCGCGCAGGCGAAGTAACGTTGAGCGAAATGTATGAGCTGCTCAGCCCATCACTGTTTGCAGAAGACAGGGTAGTGATCTTCACCGACGCAGACGCGGCAGGCAAAGACCCCGCGCAGGTGCTGCTGGACGCTGCGAAAAACCCGCCCGAGGGCATCACCCTGATCATCCAACACAGCGGCGGCGGGCGCACCAAAAACATGGTGACCCCGTTGTCGAAGCTGGCGGATGTGGTGCGCGTGGACAAGGTCAAACCCAGTGAACGCTTTGCCTGGCTCAATCAGGAGTTCCGCAACCACGGCGTCAAGGTCACCCCCGATGTCGTCAATGCGGTGCTTGAAGGCGTCGGCAGTGACCTACGTGAACTAGCTAGCGCTGCGGCGCAATTGGTTGCCGACACCGGCGGGGACGTCACCGTCGAGAATGTGCGCCAGTTTTACCGGGGTGTGGCGGAGGTGTCCGGTTTCGACATCGCCGACCTGGCGTGCGCGGGGAACACCGCACGGGCTGTTGCCTCTACGCGCCGGGCATTGCAGTTGGGGCTGTCGCCGGTGTTGTTGACTAGTGCGTTGGCGACGAAGGTGGGGCAGATCGCCCGCATGTATTCCACAGCCAGGCCCGATGCGCGGGAGTTGAAGATGCAGCCCTGGCTGATGGACAAGACCCATAAGGTTGCCCGGCGGTGGAATGGGGATTCTGTGAGCCGCGCGGTGATTGTGATCGCCGAGCTTGAGGCTGCCGTGAAGGGCCAGGGTGGGGACCCGAATTATGCGCTGGAGCATGCTGTGCGTGAGATCAGCGAGCTCGCCAGGCGCTAAACAGAGGCAGGTGCCAAAATTTGTGCATTTGGCCCCTTCCCGTTTCTATTTTCCCAGGTCGGCTTCCGCTAAGCGTGCCAAATGCGCAAGTTTTGGCACGCGGCGGGGCAAAAGAAAAGAGCCGCCCCACGAAAGTGGAGCGGCTCTACAAGTGGCTTGAATTAGCCGAGCTTGTTCACGGCCTTTGCCAGGCGGGACTTCTTATTAGCTGCGTTGTTGCGGTGCAGAACGCCCTTGGACACAGCCTTGTCCAGCTTGCGGGAAACGACGCGGAGCTGCTCGGTTGCAGCAGCCTTGTCGCCGGCCTCTACCAGAGCGCGGAGCTTGCGGGTAGCGGTGTGCAGCTCGGAGCGAACTGCCTTGTTGCGCATGCGTGCCTTTTCGTTGGTCTTGATGCGCTTCATCTGAGACTTGATGTTTGCCATGGCAAATACCTCTTGATCTTTCTAAAGATTAAAAATTTCAGCGGTGCCGGTTGTACGACCTGCCCAAGGTCCTGCAGGTTAGACCGACAACAGCGGTCAACCTTATCACTGCGGCTGTGTGGAAGTCGAATCGCTGGAGCGAAAAGCTGACGTCAGTACCAGCCGTATTCGTTACGGAGGCGGTTGGCGATGCGGTCGAAGCGGCGGCGGGGGATAATCGCGCCTTGGCGTTTGGTCCACAGTTCGGGCACGGCGACGACGCTGTCTAGACGGACCCAGCAGCGTCGGCCGCCGCGATCCCAGGCGCCGGCTCCGATGTCGAGCCAGTTGTCTTCCTCAGCGTGGGCATCGTTGGGGGAGATCATGAGTCCGAGTAGTTGTTCGCGGCTGCGACCAATGACTACTAGCGCGCGTTCGTAGGGTTTTTTGGTGCGCTTGTCCATCATGTTGGCCCAGACGATTTCGCCGGGGTCTGCGCGGCCGTCCATGTCGGGGGCGTAGTAGATGCTGCGCTTAAGTTGGGCGGTGGGGTGGCGCATGATGTTGACAGGGCGGGTGGAGTCAGCGGCAGCGTCGGCTGTGGTGCGTTGTTTTCGCATGGTGCAGTGACCGTCGGCGACGTCAATACCTAGTTGGCTTCCGATGCGGCGGAGGCCTTCGTCGAGGTCGTCGCCCGTGATCCCTTGGATTCGACCGGTGATACGCCCGAGGAGCCGGCTGAGCGCGTTCATGTGTTCAGGATAGCGGATGTTTCGGGTAGGGTTTGATCTCAGTTTGAAATACCTTGTTGAAAGGATGAGTGGGCGATGGTTGCCAATTTCGCGGAAGAGACATTTACCGATCCGAAGCAGATTCGGAACTTCTGCATCATTGCCCACATTGACCACGGTAAGTCCACGTTGGCGGACCGAATTTTGGGTCTGACTGGTGTGGTTGAGGCACGTGACATGCGCGACCAGTACTTGGACAATATGGATATTGAGCGCGAGCGTGGCATCACGATTAAGGCGCAGAATGTTCGTTTGCCGTGGGTGCCGCGTAGTGGCAAGCATGCGGGCGAGCAGATTGTGATGCACTTGATTGATACGCCTGGTCACGTGGACTTTACTTATGAGGTTTCGCGTGCGTTGGAGGCGTGTGAGGGCGCGATTTTGCTTGTTGACGCCGCGCAGGGCATTGAGGCGCAAACGTTGGCGAATCTGTATTTGGCGATGGAGAATGATCTGGAGATCATCCCGGTGCTGAATAAGATCGACTTGCCTGCGGCTGATCCGGATAAGTATGCCGAGGAGATTTCGCACATTATTGGTTGCGAGCCGGAAGAGGTCTTGCGTGTGTCTGGCAAGACGGGCGAGGGTGTGCCTGAGTTGCTGGATCGGGTGTGTGAGCTTGTTCCTGCCCCGACTAGTGAGTTCGGCGATGAGGCCCCGGCGCGTGCGATGATTTTCGACTCTGTCTACGACACATATCGCGGCGTCGTGACGTATATCCGTATGGTTGATGGCCGCCTGGAGCCGCGGCAGAAGATCAAGATGATGTCTACCGGTGCGACCCACGAGTTGTTGGAGATCGGCATTGTGTCTCCGACTCCGAAGAAGTGCAAGGGCTTGGGCCCGGGCGAGGTCGGCTACCTGATTACTGGTGTGAAGGATGTGCGCCAGTCGAAGGTGGGCGATACGGTTACGTGGGCTTCTAAGGGGGCGGGGTCGCCGCTGAAGGGCTATGAAGAGCCGAAGCCGATGGTGTATTCGGGACTGTTCCCGATTTCCCAGGCTGATTATCCGGATCTGCGTGATGCGTTGGAGAAGCTTCAGCTTAATGACGCCGCGTTGACGTTTGAGCCGGAGACTTCTGTGGCGTTGGGCTTCGGTTTCCGCTGTGGTTTCTTGGGCTTGTTGCACATGGAGATCACGCGTGACCGTTTGCAGCGTGAGTTTGATTTGGATTTGATTTCGACGGCCCCGAGTGTGTCTTACCGCGTGGTGGCTGAGGATGGCTCCGAGATGATGGTGCACAATCCGAGTGACTGGCCGGCGGGTAAGTTGCGCGAGGTGTGGGAGCCGATCGTGAAGACCACGATTATTGTGCCGGCGGAGTTTGTGGGCACCACCATGGAGTTGTGCCAGTCCAAGCGCGGCGTGATGGGTGGCATGGACTACCTGTCGGAGGATCGTGTGGAGTTGCGTTACACGATGCCTTTAGGCGAGATCATTTTTGACTTCTTTGACATGCTGAAGTCCCGCACCCGTGGTTACGCTTCGCTGAACTATGAGGAGGCCGGCGAACAGCAGGCTGATCTGGTGAAGGTGGACATCCTGTTGCAGGGTGATGCGGTTGATGCGTTTTCTGCGATCGTGCACCGTGATAATGCCCAGTGGTACGGCAACAAGATGACTGTGAAGTTGAAGGAGCTGATCCCTCGCCAGCAGTTTGAGGTCCCGGTGCAGGCGGCGATCGGTTCGAAGATTATTGCGCGTGAGAACATCCGTGCGCTGCGTAAAGACGTGTTGGCCAAGTGTTATGGCGGTGACGTGTCGCGTAAGCGCAAGCTGCTGGAGAAGCAGAAGGAAGGCAAGAAGCGCATGAAGTCTATTGGCTCGGTGTCGGTGCCGCAGGAGGCGTTTGTTGCGGCCTTGTCGACGGACGAAGGCAAGTAGTCTAGGCTAAAAAAGCGCGAGGGGGCTCCGTCCTATCTTTTCGGAGCCTCCTCTTTCATGCGCTAGAGGCCGATGGGTGACTTATTGGGGGGATCTATGTGAGCCCCGTGTCAGAACTATTTGGCGAAGGTGACGGGTAGGTCGACGACGTCGACGAAGCCTTCGGAGTGGTCGCCGAAGATTTTCAACACGCAGTCTTGTTCGAGGCAGTTGATGTCGGTGCCGGTGGGGGTGGCGACGATGGTGGTGGTTGCGGTGCCGTCTTCGTTGATCGGCGCGGTGCCGCCGTCGGTTTTGATCCAGGCTTGTGCGGTGGCGTCACCTTGGCCGCCGCTGCAGATCGGCACTGGGTTGCCGGGCACCTTCACGGGGGAGCAGATGGCTGCGTAGTAGCCGTGTGCGGGGTCGAGGCCGGAGAGTTCGATGGTGATGTCGTCGCCTGCTTTGAGGTCTTCGGTGGGGTTGGCGTCGATGGTTACTTTGGATTCGCCGGGCTTGGGGGATGCTGCGGCGGTTGATTTCGGTGCAGGGGTGGTGTTGGTGATTTTGGTTTCCTGCACGCTGGGTTCTTCTTCGGTGGGGCTGCATGCTGCTAGGGCGGAGAGAGCGGCAACCCCTGCGATTGCGGTGATGGTTGCGCGGCGGATGCTGCGGCTGTGGTGTGCTTGGTGGCGTCGGATATTCAAAGGAAACCTCACAAAAGATGACAGGGTGGATACTCAAACAATAGGGTACGCGGGCGAGTGTGTGACTGCACCCTGAACGTGTTGAACCTTGTTTTTCAGTCCCCGCAGGCGTTGGTGCCTGGTGGGGCTCCGGCGTGTTGCCTGCAGGTAGGAAAGAGAATAGTGAACGTGGTTGATTCCATGAACACCCCGGATCTGGGGGCGGCCTATGACGCGGCGTCATCAAGTGACAGCGTGAGTGCCGCAGGTTCAGCTGGGGGCAGTAAGCACAGGCGCGCGGCCTCGAAGGATAAGCAGGGCGGCGGTTTTATGGGTAAGTTCCTGCCGCTGTTTTTGATTTTCTGCGAAAGGGGGCGTGCACACCTAATCCCGCGTGAGTGGCGGAAGGTCTGTGCGGCTGCCGCGGGAGCATGCCAGGTGGATGAGCCATTCCAGGGGGCCGCGGCGGAAGAAGAACATCCAGGTGCTGGCAAGGAGGATGATCAGCGCGCTTTGGGGTGCGAACCCTAGTAGTTCGCGGGGACTCCAGCCTCGTTGTTCTTCAGCACGGTCCGCCGAGGGGTCGTAGTAGTCCTCGCCGTAGGGCTGTGGGCCGGGGTCAGCAGGGGAGCTGTTGAACGTGCCGTCTTCTTTGAAGGGGGCTAGGTGGGCTTCGTTCCAGATGTCTTCGGCTTCGCTCCAGGTGGTGGTGTTGGCGATGCGGTCGCGCCAGGGTTGCCAGTCGCCGAGGTAGTAGCCAGAGATGTCGACGTTGGGGTCTGCGAGGTCTTGGGGTTCGATTCCTAGTTCGGCTGCGATGCCCATGGCGCCGGCTTCTTCGATGCCGTAGATGGGTCCCATGTCGTTGGGGAAGTAGGTGTCGTAGCCGAATTGTGAGTGGTGCATGTCGATGTAGCCGATGGCGGGTGCAATTGCTCCGGTGAGGATCACGTGGATGGTGTAGGTGGTTAGTGCCATCATCCCGAGGGCTCGTAGTGGGTAGGTGAGGATGCTAGCCCAGCGCAGGCGGCAGATGAGCACGCAGAGGAGTATGAGGGCGGCGGAGGCGCTGCCGGTGGCGATGATGTCTCCGATGCCGCCTGTGTGTGCCCAGGTGGTTAGGTATGCGCCGTCGAGGGTGAAGTAGCCGGGTCGTTCCCAGCCGAGGCTGGCGGCGGTGCGTATCCAGTCGTAGTGTTGCTGGATGCGTATCCAGCCGGTGAGTGCAGCGATGATGATTGTTGACGCCGCGACGGTTGCGGTTGTGCGTAGTCGTGCGGTGGTGATGGTGCGGTAGGTGAGTATGCCGATGAGTCCGTAGGTGAGCCAGGCGCCGATGGGGTATTGGCCGCCGATGCTGATGAAGGGGGCGATGAACAGCGTGAGGGCTGTTGTGGCGGCTACCCATCGGGTGCGTAGTCGAGTGATGGGGGTGAGCAGGATGAGGTTGGTGGCGATTGCCATGAGCACGACGGCTATCTGGTGCTGGACGTAGTCGAGTACGATGCCGATGCCGAAGATGATGGCGGCGCGTATGAGTACGCTGTGGCGTGCGCGTGACAGTGTGGGGCCGCCGTGTTCGTTGCCGTGGGCGAGCATGAGGGATAGGGAGATGCCGCTGAGTACGGCGAACAGTGTGCTGGGGTAGCCGTTGGTGAGGAATTTCAGGGGGTCGATGGTGCTGTAGTAGAGGATGTGGGCGAACATCATGCCGAGGATGGCTAGTGCTCGGGCGAGGTCTAGGCCGGTGATGCGTCCTGGGCGTTGGGCCCGTTGGGCTCGGTGTGTGCCGGTGCGTTCGGGGACTGTCGTGGTGGTCATGGTGTCTCCTGGCGTGGGTGGATAGTATTGTTGCATGAACTCTACTGTGTCTATCCGTCGTTTTGGCCATACTGTTATCAATCACACGGTGGAGGTTCCGTGGGATCATTTCGCTTCCGGTGAGCAGCAGGTGCTCAGTGTGTTCGCGCGCGAGATTGTGGCGGATGGTAACGAGGACGCCCCGTGTGTGTTGTATTTGCAGGGTGGTCCGGGTTTTCCTGCGCCGCGGCCGGTGGGGGCGAGTGGTTGGGTGGGGGAGTTGTTGAAGCATTACCGTGTGGTGTTGTTGGATCAGCGGGGTACAGGGCGTTCTAATGCGCAGGTGTTGGATGCGCAGCATCTCAAGCTGTTGCGGGCGGATCAGATTGTGGAGGATGCGGAGGCTGTGCGTCGCGAGTTGGGGGTGGATCAGTGGGCGTTGTTTGGCCAGAGTTTTGGTGGCTTCTGTATTAACACCTATTCCTCTCGCCATCCGGAGAGCATTTCGCATGCGATGCTCACCGGCGGTCTGCCGGATATCTCTGCGGGTGTGGACGAGGTCTATAGACGTACGTTTGCGCAGGTTGCGGCGCGTAGTGAGCAGTTTTATGCCCAGTTCCCCTTTGCGGAGGTCGCCATCCGCGAGGTGTGCCACCATCTGGATAATGCTGAGGAGTTGTTGCCGACGGGTGAGCGTTTGTCTTCGCGTCGTTTCCGCACGATTGGCATTGCGTTGGGCCGCGGCACGGGTTTCGATACGTTGGGTTATTTGTTGGAGGACCCGTTTGTTGTGGTTGGGGGCGAGAAGCGTTTGCGCCAGGATTTTTTGGTGGATGTGGGCGCCCGGGTGAGTTTTGCGGGGCATCCGTTGTATGCGTTGGTGCATGAGGCGATTTATGGCGGCACGGTGCCGGGTGCGACTGCGTGGTCGGCGCATCGGGTGCGCGAGCAGGTGGAGGGTTTCGAGGAGCAGGCCGACCCCCGCACGGCGGGCAAGTTCTACTTGACGGGTGAGCATATTTTCCCGTGGCAGTTTGATGAGGATCCGGCTTTGCGTGAGCATAAGCAGGCTGCGGAGGAGCTAGCTGCGTTTGATCAGTGGACTTCGCTTTATGACGCCGCGACGCTGAAGGATCGCGCCCCGGTGGCGGCTGCTGCGGTGTATCTGGATGATATTTTTGTGCCGTTTTCTTTGTCGATGGCGACGGCTGATCAGTGGCGGGATCTGCGCCCGTGGGTGACTAATCAGTTCCAGCATGATGGCATTGGCCAGGATGGTGCGGGCATTGTGGGCCGCTTGCGGGAGATGATCCTGGAGCGCTAGGCCGCCAGAAGTTCGGGTACCCCTGGAGCTCTCGCTGTTTAACCACCCATGGCTTTGCGCTGGCACAATGTTGTGCATGTCGAAGCGGTCAAGTCCTTTTGAGTGGTGTATCCGCCAGCGGCTGACTCAGCGATGAACTGACCGCTGACGGAACAGGATTCCTTACGCCACCAGAGCCTCCTGATCGTCACCGACAACGCCGCCGACTCCGTCAGCTGCCCGGGCCTTCGCCAGCATCTCCGCCGTCAAGGGCGGCGACCGTAGGCGTCGACAAGCGTGCATACAAGCCAAGGAGCTTAAGAAAGGTGGTAGGCGGGCGCACGCTACAAGCAAACAACGCGGTCGCAGGCCGCCAGCACTGCCGGATCGTGGCTGACGATGATGGTTGCGCGCGCGGACTTGCCTGCTCGAATCGCGTTGATCACGCGCTGGGCGTTTGCGCCGTCGAGGGCGGAGGTGGGCTCGTCGGCAAGCAAGAGCGTCGGCTGCGACAGCAAGGCCCGAGCTACGCTGACACGCTGGCGTTGCCCGCCGGAGAGCTCGTCGGGGCGGGTCCGTTTGCTGTGGTGCAGGCGGCCGCGCGTGCGCGGGGAGCGGAGGAAATCCGGCAGATCCAGCAGGTCGAGGACCTCGGCGATGGCCGAATCGTCGGCGTGGCGACCCGCGGCGCGTCGCAGGATGGTCGCAACCGGCACGGCCGGGTTGAGGGAAAGCTCCGATTCCTGAGGGATCCAGCCCACGCTGCTGGGGTGCGGACCATCAATTTTTCCGCGCACCGGAGCGTGCAGGCCCGCGATGGCGCGCAACAGGGTAGTCTTTCCGCGGCCCGACGGTCCCGAGATCCCCACGATCGCACCGCGGTCGACGCTGAGGTCGAACCCGGTGAGAACATCGTGAGCGCCGTGGGACAGCGTTAGGCCATCGACGCGCAGGATCGTGTCGGCCTCGTGGGAGCGTTGAGCGGGTCTAGCAGGGGCGTCTTGGGCGCCCGCTGGTTCGCCCGCTGGCGTCGAGGCGGCTTTGTCCGTCGCTGTGGGGAGCACAGAGGGGGTGTCCCCGACGCTGAGCACGCGGTCGGCTAGCTCCGCGGCAACACTCGGGTCGTGGGTGATGACCACGCACGTCGCTCCCGATCGATCTCGCGCGACCTTCAGGCTGTCGAGCATGAGCCGTGCTGTTGCACGGTCGACGCCGGCGGTGGGCTCGTCGATAAGCAACAGCTTCGGGTGTCCAGCGATGCCGGCGGCGATGCCCAGTCGGCGCCGCTGCCCGCCGGAGAGCTGGCGTGGGGTGCGCTCTAGGATGTCCTCGATGCCGCCGAGCCCGAAGTCGTCGAGGAGGTTAAGGATCACTTCGTCCGAGATCCGCCCGGCAATCCGCCCGGCCTTGGCGCGCTGGCGGATGATCCGGCGCACGCTCCAGCGCGGTGGCAAGGCCGCGCCCGGATCCTGATCCACGAAGGCGCATGCGCGCCGGAAGGCCCGCAGCCCCGGGCCGCGCAGCAACAAGGGGTGCTGTCCTGCGACGGAAACGCTGCCGCCGGTGACGCGCAGCCCCGTGCCGACCTCGCCGATGAGCGCCTTGACCAGAGTGGTCTTGCCCGCGCCGGACGCACCGGTCACAGCAATCGACTCACCTTCCGCCACTTGCAGGTTGATGTCGGACACAACCGCGCACCCTGCCTGGCCTGGCCCCGCGACCGTGCTGATGCTTAGCCGATCGACATCAATGTCCACGCCAGCGGTCATCGCTTGCCTCCCATGCGTAGTTCCAACAACAGGGCGGGGCACGCCGTTAGTATGATGATCGCCAGCGTCGGGCTCACCACGGCCCACGGATTAAGGTCCACTCCGCCCAACTCGGCACCGACCATCGCCGCCCACGTCGAATCTGCTCCGCTGCTGGTTCCGGTGAGGAAACTCGCGGTCGCGATGAGGAAGACTACTGCCACGAAGCGGATGCTGAAGTCGGCGATGAGCGATCGGCGCACGGCGGGAAAAATGTCCCAGACGGCGATTGTTCGCCAGCTGGCTCCCGTGACGCGTGCATACTCCACGTATCCCGAACCCAGCGCTTGGGCCACGGTGGGGTAGAAGTAGCGGATCGACATCGGCACCGACAGCGCAAAGGCCGCTACCGCCGCCGCGACGTAGCCTTCGGGGACGGCCGTGACCGTGGCCAAGATGATGAGAATCGGGGGCACCACTAAAATTGTGTCGCCGATGAAGCGGATGATCGCACAAGCACGACGGGAAGTGACAGACCACACGGCCAGCAACACGCCCACGGTGCTTGCAGCCGCGGCGACGAGAGCGGGCGGCACGACCAATGCGGCGTTGCCGACTAGCATGCGCGCCGCAACATCGCGCCCCAAGTGATCGGTGCCCAGGAGATGTGCCCTTGACGGAGGGTCGAAGGACCGAGACATCGGCGCGGTGGGATCCGGCAACCCCAATGCCGCGCTGAGGGCCGGGCCGGCAAGTGCTGCGAGGATAACCGCCGTCCACAGGGCGAACGCGGCGACCGTCAGTACCGCAGAAACGCTGCGGTGTTGGAGAATCATCGGTGTCTCCCAATGACATCGGCGAGGGCGAAGGACGCGACGGTTACTGCGGCGAAGACGGTGGTGAGGGTCGCCACCGCGACGGTCTCGCGGAAAACAACGAAGTGGGTGACCGTGGTGCCAATACCGGGGTAGCCCACTACGTTTTCCACCACCACGGTGCCCGCCACTACGTAGGGGATGGTCGCCGCGCTGGCCTGCGCGATCTGCCCGAAGGCAGCCGGTAGGGTGTGCAGCCTCAAGACCGACAGCGGGTGCATGCCTGATAGGTGAGCGGCGCGCACGTGCGGCAACGCCTGCGCATCGACAACCGCAGCACGCACCAATCGTTGCAACCACGCCCCGCCAACCAGCGCGATGGCCAGGGAGGGGATGATGAGTGCACCCGGGTTGTCGGCCGGGGTGCCGCCCGGCGGTACCAGGGACACTGCGGGCGCAAGCTTGAGTGCGCCCGCAAGGACAGCCAGCAACAATGCGGTGACGGCAAAATCCGGGGTGGCAAGAGTCGACTGAGCGCCAAGGCAGGTGAGCCTGTCGCGCCAGCTCGAGGGCGCAAGCCCAGCAAACACACCCGTTCCCACACCGATCACAAGCAGCAGCGGAAGCGCGATCGCAATCAGGTATGCCGAATTTCGGGCGGCAAAAGCAGAGGCCTCCCAGACCGATCGTTGCGAAGCAAAAAGCGTGCCGCCATCGCCGAAAAAGAAGAGACCAGAAAACCACTCCCACAGCCGAACCGACAGCGGGCGGTCAAGGCCCAGGTCCGCGCGGATGGCGTCGATGCGGGCCTGATCGGAGGTGCGAGCAATCACCGTCGCCGCGTCCCCGGGGAGCAGGTCCATCACGATGAAGCTACCCACCGCCGCGCACAACAGCACTGCCGCCCATCGAGCAGTTCGCTTCACGACGCGTACCGCGACTGGAGTCGTGGAATCCGCTGAAGTCGACCTCACTTTGGCGATGTTCATCCTCGTGGACCTGCTCCTTTGCACTTAGTTCTTCGCAGCTGGCAGCCTGGTGGCAATCGGAACGGACTGGGAGACCGGCAAGTCGGGCACCCCTGCGGCGCGGCCATGGATTTCGTTGGCGTAGGCCCACAGCAACTCGCCACCATCTTCCTGCATGGTGCGGGCGAGCTCTGCAAGCTGCTTGGCGCGCGCGTCGGCGTCGGTCTCCGCCTGCAGCTTCTCTAGGCGCTTGTCCCAGTCTCCCTCGGTACCGAACCCGGAGAGGTTGAACATCGCCTTCGAGCCGGTCATGAACGGCAGCGCGGACAAAAGCGGGCGGTTGACGAAGTAGGAGGCGAAGAAAGGCAGCTTCTTCAATGCTTCCATGTCGGAGTAGTAGGTTGCTGGGTCGCGCTTTTCCACCTCGACCTCAACTCCCAAGTCCTTGAGCTGGCGCGCGAGCACATCCGCGCCGTCGTTCATTCCCGGGGTGAAGTCGGCGGTGACCAGGGTCAGCTTCTTTACCCCCTTGTCCTCGAAGATCTTGCGGGCGGCATCCTTGTCCATCTTCGGCTCGGAAAGGTCGGATGGATAATCGGCAAACCCCAGACCCGGTACGTCGGTACCCGAGGTGCCGGTGCCGTCAAGTGCAGCGTCAACGAGCGCGGAACGGTCCAGCGCAATCTTCATGGCGCGGCGCACCTCAACATCATTGAAGGGCGCAACCTTGGTGTTGAGGATAAACAGCAGGCCCTTGGAATCGACGGCGCCCGGACTCCACACCTCCGCTGAGTGCAGGCTGCGCCGGGCGGTAGCCGGAAGATCCATGGCCAGGTCAACGGCGCCGGATTCAACAGCGCGCAGTCGCGCCTGGGCGTCTGCGATGACCTGAATCTCCAGCGACTTAGAAACGCGCATGTCGGTGGGGTAGTGCTCGTTGGCGGTGAGCTTCCACCCCTGGCCGGAGTCCCCGGAGTCGATGACATACGGGCCGGAGCCAATGCCGTTGGCAGGGTCGCCGCCCTTGTAAACCAGGCTGTTGAGCGCGAGGACGGAGTCGACAAAATCTGCGCGGGGTCGGGAAAGCACAATGTCCACCGTGGTGTCGTTGACAGCCTTGGACGCAGCGACGTCGACGTCTGCGTAGGACATCCCGTGCATTGGGTTTCCTGCGATATGCTTCACGGAGGCGAGCACATCGTTCGCGGTCACCGGCGTGCCGTCGGAGAAGGTGGCACCCTCGCGGAGCGTGATGGTCCATACAGATGCATCGTCGTTGGGCTTGGCGCTGCTGGCGAGCTGCAAGGCGGGCTTGGCGGAACCTGCGATGACGAGGGATTCGTAGACCGCGTACAGGGCTGCCCACGTCGCGGTAGACAGCGCCTCGGAAATGTTGAGGTTCTCGCCCGGGCTGCCGATGGCTGCGATGCGCAGCGTGTCCAGCGCCTTCCCGCTTGCCTTGCTTTCTGACGCTCCCTCCGAATCAGAGGAAGAGGAGCAGGCCGAGATGATTGGGGAGGCAGCCGCGACGGTGGTGGCGGCGGCGATGAACTTGAGGAAGCCTCTACGGTGCATGAATAGTCCTTCTTGTGTTTTCGATTGTTCGATTGGTGGAAATTACTAGCTTGTCGGGCGTTGTCGGCCCATCAGCTCTCATCTGACGGTGCAATCTGCGGGGGATCTGTCATTCCCAGAGATTCCATGAACAAGTCTTGATCGACCCACACCGCCGTACGTTGGCCTTCAGCCACGGCTTGGCTCACGAAAGTCATCGGTTCTTGTTCCTCTGGCGAAACAGCAACGTCACCGGCTGCAAACACGAGGTGGCATGAGGTTCTGCCATGGTCGTCCGTCATGATGCAGGCCCCGCGAGTGTTCAGGTCAAGGGACTCGATCAACTCTTTCGCCGCGGATTCTGTCGGAGGTGTGGCAAAGGCCAACTCACAGCGAAGTGTCGTTTCATCCTTTGTTATTACCGAAACCTCGCCAAGCGAGCCGGTGACTGTTTTCGCCTCGCCGTCAAGCACATCGATGCTGGAGGTGGCGAGTAGCTTGGCGAAATCCCCGGTGATATCTCTTTCAGGTGCGAGAAGCCTGACTGAGGAAGAAAACCGATTCTTCAAGTACAGCGCCTGGAAGATGGCCTTCGCTATGGGCACACCGGGGATGGCTAGGACCAGGATGTCCTTTCCCGAGGCCTCGAAACCATGGCAGTACGGGCAGTGAAATGCATAGCGCCCAAACGCTTCTGCTAGTCCGTCCACCTGCTCGCAGACATCGCGCTGTCCGGTGGCGATAATGAGGCGGCGGGCTACGATGGTGTGCCCAGCAGCAGTGTGAATGGTTACGTGCTCCCGCTGATCGTGGCAGGTAACCTCTGCTGTTTTGGCCGTGTCCAGCGCATAATCCACGTAGGGGAGATCCTTGAGTGACTCCAAGGTGCGCGAGCGGAGGAGGGCGGGGGCAGTTCCTTCCTGCCCTAAGAGCATGTGGGCAGCATCCGAAGCGGCATTGCGGTATGCGCTGGAATCGAGCACCAAGACCTTGCGTCGTTGTCGCCCCAACACCAAAGCGGCCTCTAGCCCAGCTGGGCCAGCACCAATGACAACTACTTCGTAGTTTTCCCTGGGTAACATTAATACTCTTTCATTTATTAGTGACAATGCTCATTCTTTTGCAGCAGTGTTAATGGATTCTTGGGGTTTGCGGTGGCGCACCTGAAGAGCTCCAGTCACGCTGGCGAAGGTGTCATATCAACGACGTATCTTCTGGCAGTTGCGGTCAACGGGCAATTCTCGAGGGTTGAAAACATAACTTGAATGCGCTTATCCTCTACTAATTATGGTCACAGATAGAAGCAATTGTCAATTGCGAAATCATGCAAGTACCGAAGAAATATTGGGCATTGTCACGCAGTACATCGATGTCACGGATGATAGCCAAGTACTGACGCATCACGGTCTTGACTCCATCACCGCGGTTCGTCTTCAAACAGCTATCGCAGCAGCGCTCGGTGTTCGCTTGCCCCTCGTGGATTTCTTGGGGGAAGCAACCGTCCAGAGTCTCGCAGATAGCCTAAATGCATCGGAGATCCCTGTTGCTCCGGAGCCGGCCCGGCCGGAAGAATCCGACATTTCGGTGGCTGAAGAGGTTCTGAGTGGGCCATTGACTCCAACCCAGGCGATGTATTGGGTAGGTCGACAAAGCGACTACCCGCTCGGCGGATACTCCACACGGTTCTATGCGGAATACGAGATCCCCTTCGGCGGAGATGCAAGCCTGGCGAACAGCAAAGAAGCGCTCGTGGCAAGCTTCCAAGAAGCATGGAATCGCGCCGTCAATCGTCACGGCATGTTGCGGGCCACAGTCGATCGCAACGGAATTCAGCACATTCACCCTGAGGTCGTCGTTCATGCTGTGCCTGTCAATGAGACATCGGTTGAACAGGTCCGAAAGCGTTTGGTGCGTCGAGTGCCGGATCTGGATCAGTGGCCCGTCCACGATGTTGAGATCACCTGCGACCCCGAAACTGAATCGAGCCCAGGTGTGCTGACCGTGCATTTCGGTTTCGAAGTAGTCCTCATCGACTTCCCCGGAATCATGCGCGTGCTCGATGACATCGCTCGGTTCCTTCGAGGCGGGAACCCGGAGAATGAGCAGGACACACCAGATGACGCAGGAGTCATCGAGCAAAACTTTCCCCGAATGGTTTCTATGCTGGAGAAAAACACCTCCAAGGACCTTGAGTTTTGGCAGAGAAAGGCCCCCAATCTTCCTGCAGGGCCACTCCCCGCATCATGGGTAACAACTGCAATGGAACTCGCACAGGCCGGCACGGTGGAGTTCGTTCGCCACCAAAAGATCCTTAGCCAAGCTCATTGGCAGGCTTTCTGCGCCAACGCCTTCCGCTTCGGCGCGAGCCCCTCGGGAGCATTAATGGCCGTGGCTGCGCACGCGCTGCGCGCTGTTGGCTGCCCTGCGGAATTCGGCGTTGCGACGACGTTCTTCGACGGCACCACCTTGGACCACTCGCCAGTGGGTGATTACACGCGTACCGGAATCGTTGCGGTGCCGCGGGGTTCACGCAGCTTCTCTGAACAGGCGGTTGAAGCGACCGAGGGGCTGTGGGCGGCGCTCGACCATGCCAGTGTTACCTCGGCCGAGATCGTGAAGATGCGCTCCCCTGAGCAACAAAGAGACTTCCCCGTCGAGTATCCGGTGGTCTTTACCTCTGCTGTTGGCCACCGCGCTGCGAAGGGTGGCTGGGATATTCCCATGAGCTTTGGCGTAAGCCAAACCCCACAGGTAGTGATGGATCTGTTGCATTGGGAGGAGGCGGGAAAGCTGGTTCTTGCCTGGGACTGTATTGACGCCGCACTTCCCGCAGATTTCGCAGATTCCGCCATCACAATTGCGGAAGCCGCCATCATCGAGCTTTCCGAGGAGTCTGCATGGGCCGATCCGGCGCGCTGCTCGGATCCATGGATGAGAAAGACAACGCCTTCGGCCGCTTCGGAAAAGCTCCCCCAACCCGGCGAACACATGGATTCCACCATTGATGCGCCGCTGAGGAGTCAAGCCGAAGCCGACCGTGACGCGACGGCGATCATTGCCGTCGATGGCAAATATAGTCGCGGTGATCTGCAGAAACGAGCCGAGGCATATTCGGCAGCTGTCGGGGAGCTGGCGGGGGATGAGCCGGTTTTGGTGATTATGCGGAAGTCCTGCGAACAGATCGCTGCCATAGTGGGAGTAGTGCGCGCCGGTGGAGCATATATCCCCGTAGATCCCTCGTGGCCGATTGAGCGGATGGAAGCGATTGTTCGACGCTCACAGGCTCAACTGTGCATCGCGGACGAGGGGGTTGGCTTTCCCGAAGACCTTACTCGAGTTGTGCCACGTCCCGTGTGCACGAGCCACCCGGCAGATGACCCGTCTAGGCAAGTCCCCGCACCAGAGGTGGACCCAAGTGATCTGGCCTATGTCATCTTCACTTCTGGATCGACAGGAGAGCCAAAGGGTGTGGCCATCGAGCATCGCCAAGCACGAACCACAATCGATGACGTCAACGAGCGATTCTCGCTGAACTCTCATGATGTTGCTCTAGGCGTATCGGCCTTGAGCTTCGACTTGTCAGTGTGGGATGTTTTTGGTGTTCTCGGGGCGGGCGGTACTCTCGTCCTACCCGACGAATCCCGCCTGCGCGATCCCTCCTATTGGCTCGAACTCATCGAGTCCCGCGGAGTGACGGTATGGAATTCTGCGCCACCATTGCTTGAGATGCTCGTCGACTATGCGGAAATAGACCCGGTAAGAGCTCAACGCAGTCTGAAATCCCTACGCTTGGTGATGCTCTCAGGTGACTGGATTCCAGTAACCCTGCCGCGGCGATTGCGGCAGCTGGCTCCAAACGCCGTTGTGTACAGCCTGGGGGGTGCAACTGAGGCATCGATTTGGTCGATTCATCATCGGATAACGCCTGATGACGAATTCGAACCATCAATTCCTTATGGAAAAGCCTTGGGAAATCAGTGGTTCAGAATCCTTGACGAGTCTGGAAACCCCGCACCAGTGCGGACTCCGGGGTATCTGTACATCGGTGGTGAGGGCGTCGCGCGCGGCTACCTCGGAGATCCGCAAAAGACAGCGGAACGCTTCGCCATCCATGACGTGTTAGGTGAGCGGCTCTATAACACGGGGGACATGGGAATGTGGCTTCCCAACGGGGATATCCGCTTCCTCGGGCGAGTGGATCGCCAGGTGAAAATCAATGGTTACCGCATTGAGCTGGGGGAGATCGATGCGGCACTGGCACGCTGCGCTGACGTCAAGTCGGCTGTCTGTGCTGCACCAACCGACCAAAACGGTCGCCGACGTCTCGTGGCCCACGTGGTACCTGCGAATGCAGAAAGCTTCGATGATCAGCTTCTGCGCGAGCACCTGCATTCGCTTCTTCCGAGTTACATGGTTCCCTCTCGTTTCGTGATCCATTCGCAGCTGCCAATGAATGGAAACGGCAAGGTGGATCACAAGGCGCTGCCGAATCCATGGCAGGCGGATGATTCCGTGACTCCCTCGGATACGGAATCCGAAGAGTCCCCCGCAGCAACGACGCATGCAGGTATGTCTGCGGAAACTCAAGCGTTGCCTGCTGCCTCGGGTTCCGCATTGACCCCTACTGAACTGGGTATTAGCTCTCTTGATATCGTTCGCACGATTAATCGAATTGAAGATGCCACCGGTTCCCGGCCACTGCTTTCCGACGTCCTTTCTGATCCTTGGGAGAAGACCCTTGCTCTGGCGACCAAGCATGAGCACACGGAACAGAAAGAATCAGACACTCCGGTCGAAGCACCGGTTACAATGCCAACTCCGCAAACTGACGTAGCCAGCTCACACGATCTGCTTCTGTCCGGAATTGAGTTGGGGATGAGCTTCCGTGCTTCCTTGCCCGAAACAGAGGAGCCGCTTGAGGAACAGTTCCTAAAGGCAGGACAATGGCTTCGCACTCTTCGTCAAAACTTGCCCGAAAGCGCCCGCCTGGAGGCTACAGCTAGCGGGGTCAACTTGTGTGATCTCACAATCGACTCGCCCCAATCTGTAGAAGGGAGTATCGAAAGCACTCGAAATGCCGACCAGCCTCTCACACACCGCGCTGCTCTGACCCCGCTTCAAGTTGGATACTTGGTCGGACGCGCCGATACCTGGCTGGGACAATCGGTTGCACCGCACTATTTCACCGAAGTCGACATCGTTGATCTCGACATTCAACGGCTACAACGCGCTTTGGACGCGGTCTGTGATATTCACCCGGAAATGGAGTTGACCGTCCTGAAGGATGGCATTCAGGGCACGGATCCAAACTGCCGCCCCGGAATCGTGTGCCACCGGACTACGACCACCGAAGAGTTCGAAACCGAGCTACGGCGCGTCCGAGAGCGGATGCGAACGGGAGCTGCGGATCCAAGTGGACAACCGTGGCTCAGCATTGAGGTGGTAGCGCCGAGTCAGGGGGCCAAGCGTCTGTTCCTTGCCATTGACATGCTCTTTTGTGATGTCATCGGCGCCCAGGTGCTCGTGGAGGATCTGCTCTCGGCATATCACGGCAAGGCTTTATCCACACCGGAGGGAAGCTTCCTTGAATTCGCAAATCGTATCGCGGAAAACGGCGCCACCAAGGTCATCCAGCAGAAACAGAAAACCCAGGATTCCGCACCCGTCGTCTTGCCGTTGTCCAGGTCGACCTCTGGCCGGTTCAAGCGGCATCGAACGACCATCGAGGGGCATATCGCGCGCGGAATTGAGCAACGGGCGGCGGAATTGGGAGCAACCGTTGACTCCGTGATTGCTGCCGCAATTTCGACGAGCGTAGGGGCTATCACCGGATCGGAACCACAGCCAATTGTCGCTACGGTTCTCGCGCGTCCCCGCGGACATGAGCGAACCATTGGCGAATACACCACCACCGCTATCGTCGACGGCGGCAGCGCCTCCTACCCAGATCGTGCCGTTGCCGCAATGCACGTGCTAATCAATGCTGCTGACGACGCGATGCGGGGGCGCCACCATGCTCCTGCCGCAACGATGATTCCGCCAATCGTGTACTCTTCCGGGCTGGGGTCTGGCGGTGACCAGTCAGAACTGCTTGGCGCATTCGGGACTACCGTGGACGCAATTTCCTCGACGCCCCAGGTACTCATCGATGTTCAGTTCTTCCGTCATCAGGACGGCTACGCAATAGTCATCGATCATGCGGTGGATGCGTTGCAAGAAGGAACAGCTCATGGATTGATGACGGCGCTGTCGAGCCTTCTCCGCTACATCGCAGACCCCACCCACGATCTTTCCGATTCGAGGGCACTCGGAGACGCCACCGTAGCCGAACTTGCCGAAATGCTGACACCTGTTTCGGTGTCGTGGCACGCCTTTTCGCCACACAATCCGCAGGAATCCTCTGAGCGTGGACCATCGAGCGTAGGCGGTTCGTTGACAAGCGAGGCAAGAACGCGCAAGGTGGCGAGCGGGGCTGGGAAGACTACAGCCGACGCGATGAAGCAACACATTGCTCGAGCACTGGGGCAAGCGGCGGGAACGCATGTAAGCCCAGCAGACTACGACCGGGGCTTTTTCGATCTCGGGGCCAACTCCGTGGATCTTATTGCAATGAGGAACCAACTAGTTAGTGAAGGAAATGCGCTAACTCTCTTGGACGTGTTTACACACCCCTCCATCAGTGCTTTGGCGGCGTATCTGAGTAGCGGTGTGGGCGGCGAGGAGCTGGTCGAAGGCAACGCTGCATCCAGCATCAAGCTGGCGAAAAACAACGAAGAAAACTCGACTCGTGCGCATTCCTCGGCACGCGCTCGAGGTAGGAATCGGCGCCGTACTGCGCTGGCAACGATGGGAGAAATCTAGGTGACGATAGCAACTCAAGAGGCACGAAACGGTCTGGCCCCGACGGATATCGCTGTCGTTGCGGCCGAGTGTAGGTTCCCGGGCATCAACAACATCGATCAGCTCCATGAACGACTGTGCGCCGGCGAGCCAGTTACCCATCATGACTTAGCACACACAGCGAATGCGGCCGATAAAGACCCAGACTTCGTTCCGGTGGGGTCGAAGCTCGATGACATCGAAATGTTCGACCCTGACGTATTTGGAATGTCCACTCGTGAGGCGGAGCTATTGGATCCGCAGGCGCGGGTCCTCCATGAACTTTGCCTGCAAGCTCTGGACTCTGCTGGCCACGGATTTGGACGTGGCATCGATAACGTTGGGGTGATCCTCGGCGGGACGCACTCAGCCTTCCTCCACGCGCTCTTTCCAGACTTTGCGCCACTTGGCGGCGCAAATCCGGTGGAGACGATGGAAGTCTCTTTGGGCACCTACTTGGATTATCTCGCGAACTCGGTAGCACACCGCCTTAGCCTGACAGGTCCTGCCTTCACGGTGCAGACCGCGTGTTCAACGTCATTGGTCGCAGTCCACCTAGGAATCAGCCAATTGCTGGCTCAAGAGTCAGACATGGTGCTTGTCGGCGGGGCAACGGTGCATACGCCACAAGAAAGCGGCTACACCTACGTCCCAGACGGACCATTCTCGGAGGACGGCCTGACATGCCCTTATTCTGAGTCTGCTTCAGGAGCGGTGTTCACACAGGGCGCCGGTGTTGTAGCACTGCGCCGAGCTCACGACGCAGTGGCCGATGGCGATCCCATTCTTGCGATCATTCGCGGATCTGCAGTCAACAATGATGGGGGGCGGTCCGCCGGGCTGGTAGCTCCCTCCGCGGCGGCACACGCGGAAGTCATCCATCAGGCTCAGGCCATGGCGGACGTCGAGCCACAAGACATTAGCTACCTTGAAGGACACGGCACAGGGACAAAGGTCGGTGACCCCCTTGAGATTTCTGCGATGGTGGAGGTATTCGGACACTCCGCCACTCCTTGGTGCACTGTGGGCTCATGTAAATCTGTTCTTGGGCATACAGAAGCAGCTGCCGGCATTGCCAGCTTGATGGCTGTTATTGGCTCCCTCCGTCATCGACGCATTCCTGGGACGGTGGGAAGCCGAAAGCCGTCATCGGCCATTGATTTGCACGGAAGCTCACTCCAGCTCGCCCACGAGACCATGGCCTGGCAGGGGATTAACGGGCGCCGGATCGCCGGAATCTCTTCATTGGGTTTCGGGGGCACGAATTGTCACGTCATCGTCGAAGAGGCGCCACAGATGTCCCTGCCGAATTCACACAGGAGGGCCACCCCCGCCGTTTTGAACCTCAGCGCTGCGACGAAGAAGTCAGCCCTCGCTATGACGAAGGCAATGAGCGCGTGGGCGCGTGAAAACTCCGAGTTTCTTGACGACGCAGCCTGGACCCTCACACATGGCCGTAAGCAGATGCCCTGGCGAGCGGCACTTGCAGTCAGCGCGGACGGTGAAACGATAGAAGTAGCGCCCCCACGCACCGCAACAAAGCCAGCGGGGCTCATCTTTGCCTTCCCCGGCGGAGGTGCGCAACGGGCTGGCATGCTGCAAGCGCTGGTCGAGCGCAATGAGACTTGTCGACAGCTGCTCGATGACATTGCCGAAGAGTTTGGCAAGCACGTAAGCGGAGACATTCGATCCATATGTGCCCCCGAGTTTTATGGTCTTGATTCAGTCGCTGCCGATGACCCTGAACTCGGGCTGCCCGCGCTTGTCGCCGCCGAAATCGTGTGTGCAAGAGTACTGATCGCTGCCGGAGTGCGTCCCGACGCCATGCTTGGGCACTCTACGGGTGAGTACGCTGCAGCAGTTATCTCCGGCTCCTTGGGATTGGAAAATGTTGCACCTATCATTGCCGCTAGGTCTCGTGCTCTTGCCCACGCGGTTCCCGGCGCCATGATACGAATTCGAGGCAATCAGGAAAGAGTATCGGCAGTACTATCACGCCATCGAAACGCCGAGATCTCAGCCTATAACTCGCCACGCTCAACAGTGGTTTCCGCAGATCATCAGACCGTGAACCATATCGCGCAGGAACTGGGTGATGATGCCACAATCGTTCCAGTCGCCGTCGCCGCGCACTCCTCCTTCGTCGACGAGGTCGTTCCCATTGTTTCCCAAGCGGCGGAGTCTCTGGCTGCTCGAGAGCCAGAGACTCCAGTGTTTTCGCCATCATTGGGCCGCCAGGTCAGTCGTAACGATCTGTCGAGCCAGGATTTCTGGGCGAAACACGTGCGACGTCCCGTGCAGTTTCATCAGACGCTCACGAGCGCTGTGGAGTACTGCTCAGATTCGGTGGTCGTGGTGAATGTTGGCCCCGGTGCATCGATGTCGGCCCTTGCCCGCGAGGCTGGTCTGCCTGCAATCACTGCTACAGTGACCGTGGCCGATGACCGAGGGAACATTAGCGAATCCTCGATGCTTGCCGCGGTCGCAGAGGTCTCAGCTAGCGGGGTACCTTGCCAGAGTCCAGAGCCGGATTCTCCTCGTCGGGTGGCCCTGCCACCGTATCCATTTGACCGCCGTCATTTTTGGCCCAAACAATCACCCCGTCAGGCCACCCGGCAAGAAATGGAACTGACTCATCGGTTGCATGAGCTGCGCTTGGCTCCTTCCACAACTGCAGCAGTTGAGGAACTCACAGTAGTTGAACTATCGTGCAGTTCTTCCACCGAAGCAGCCATTCACCGTGCCGCGCGGAACGCAGTTCACGAAATGATTTCCTGGCTTTCCTCAAACACGGAGCCAAAGGGGATCGTCGCCGTCCACTGTCCGAATTGGGATATTGCCAAAGTGTGCGGCGCTGCCATCTACTCGGTGACGGCTGAAACGGGAATCCGTGCGGTAGCCTACTGCGGTGATGTCTCCCATCACGACATAGTCAGCGCTGCCGCCCAGTCGGCGACGGCCGTGCGAGGAGATGCGACCGGCGCCTACGTAGAGCAACCTTTCCCCGTTTCCTTGGCTGGATCTTCGTCTTGGCCAGATCCAGACACCGTTGTCATCCTAGGAGGTAGCGGACGAGTTGGGCAGGCGCTGTCGCGCCATTTTGAGAAGAAGGGGATCAAGGTCGTCGTCGGCACTCGGCAGGAAGGGCCGGGTCATGTCACTCCAACCAGTGCCATCGACATTGAGCGATTGCTTCGAGAAAGTGGTTGCGGTCGGCGTGGCGCAGTGATCGTCGCCACGGGGGTCGTTGGCGAGAAAGCTTTTGCGGAGTCCCAGCTCACGGACTTTGACACTGTGACAAGTCATTTCGAAGCGAAGACTGACGTCGTCGCTGCTGTCTCCGAGGCCTGCACGCGTATGGAAGGGGATGCACCGGGTCGCGTGTTAGTCATGTCCTCAATGGCCGCACACGTTGGGGGAGTGGGACTCGCCGCCTACGCAGCATCCAATCGCGCTGCAGAGTGCGTGACCCCGCCAAAAACTCACACCGCCTGGATGACAGTTGCCAGCGATGGCTGGCAAACCGGACGGGTCAATTCCTTTGGCAACCGACTTCTCGACAATGCGCTTGAAGAGCACGAGGCTGTCGAATGTGTCTCCAAATTGCTGTCAGCTCCCGTTGAAGGGACGACCTTGCTCACTCGCAAGGACATCGCTTCATTACGTCGCGCAACTAGACCTGATTCTTCTTCGGCAGAGTCTTCGATGGCAAGCGAACAAAATTCTGACCTCTCCGCCCGCTTGCGCTCTTTGTGGAAGCAGACGCTGGGTATAGAGGACATTGATGTGGATACGGCTGACTTCTTCTCGCTAGGGGGAAGCTCCCTGCAGGCAACGCGATTGCTGGCGGAGGTCCGCCGTGAATGCGGGATTGACATGCGCCTGCGCGATCTGCTGGCGGACCCAAGCTTCTCGGGAATGCTTAGCCGGGTAGTACCCGAGGCGAAATACGCCCCACCCTCCGAGGATAAAACCGCTGATAGCCTCGATATCAAGACGCCAGCCGAGCCAGAACAATGGCCGCTGACTCCAGTGCAAAGAGCGTATCTGATTGGTCGTCAACACAGTTTCGGCGCGAACTCTAACCCGTGCCACAGCTTCGTGGAGACACTCATCGACGCAGTCGATGTTGACCGCCTTGGACAGGCAATGACCACCGTCATCAGTCGACACCCCATGTTGCGTGCGATCGTCACCGAAGACGGCCATCGAGCCATCAATCCTGATCCGTATGTCGTCCCCGTGGTTGACTGCCGGAACCATGCAGACCCCGAGCAGGCGTTGGGAAGGTGGCGAGCACGGTATTCGACGCGGACCGCTCCTGCCAGCCAGTGGCCACTGGTCACGGTCGCGGCCGCCATCGCCCCGGACGGGGTGCATCTTGGATTCTCTATAGATGTTCTCGTATGTGATGCCTCAAGCTTTGGTCTCTTCTTCGACGAGCTATCCAAGGCATACGCCGGAATACCCCTGCCTGCGGCGCCAACACGAAACTTCGCTGAGCATTGTCGCGCTGTCGCCGATGGACAGCGGGTGAGCCCGACTGATCGCCAATTCTGGGAGGAGCGAGCCCAGATGCTGCCACTGGCACCGAACCTCGGAGCCTTGCCCGTGAACAACGAGACGTTTGATCGGGTTACCTGGAGGCTCGATGAAGAACTAGACAGCCAGATTCACTCTCGTGCCAGAGCGCTCAAGGTCACACCAACCGTGCTGTTCTTGACCGCATACGCACGTACGTTGGCCGAACATGTGGGTGCAGAAGACATGACTGTGATGCTGACTGTTTTTGACCGTCCGCAGGGATTTGAACAGGTGATCGGTGATTTCACCACGCTGGTTCCGTGTGCTTTGCACGTAGGAGAGCACCCTGATGAAGACATTCGTGGCATCGGCGAAAGCCTCTTTGAGGTTCTCGATCACACCACCGTCGCTGGCCCCGAGATTGTTTCAAAGCGCAGCGCCTACGACGGTGAACCGTTCCGCCTACCGGTAGTTTTTACCTCGACTCTGGGTACGCAGGTTGACGGAGGGGAAAGCGAATATCGACTCGGGGACCTAGTGTGGGGTGCGAGCCAGACTCCGCAGGTGAGCCTAGACCACCAGGTCTATCAGTGGCGCGGACGCCTCGTGGCGCAGTTTGACGGGGCGAACTCCATCTTTGGCGTCGAAGGAATGAACGCATTCGTCTCGTCCTACAAGAAACACCTGCGCGCACTGCTCCCCGAGCAAGAGATGGAAGCTGATGCGGGAGTTGACTCGATGCCTTCCATCACGGATGTCTCTCAGAGCACTGCGGAAGAAATCTGCAGCGTGTGGAGAGGGATCCTCGGCGACGTTGACATTGAACCAAACAGCACTTGGAGCGCATTGGGGGGTGATTCTCTCGACGCGATCCGAGTGGTTGCGGCGCTACGCCGGGAGGGGATCGCCAGTGACATTGACGAGATTCTAGGCGGTATCACGCCAGCAGCGCTGGCTGGACGAACAATAAGCAAGCGTAGCTTTGAGTTAGTGCGCCACGCAGAAGGCGAGCCTTTCCCGCTGACACCGTTGCAGCAGGCGTATCTCGTGGGCTCCCAAGGCGGTTGGTCCTTCTCGCATGACTCGGCCCACTTCTATGTTGACTACTATGACCCAGACGCCACTGGGGAGAGCCTCACTCGCGCCGTTGCCGCACTCATCCGGCATCAGCCGATGCTCCGTGCAGTCATTACTGATGATGGACAACAGGTCATTCTTCATGAGGACGACCTCGCGCTGGCGAATCTTCCGATTTCGGTAGAAGACCTTTCGCAGCATTCTGAGGAAGCTGTCGAGGAGGCGATAGAGGATATCCGCCGCACCTGGCCACATGAGCCTATCGATCCTCACCAATGGCCCAACTTCCGTATACTCGCGCAGATGCTTCCCCACGGTGGCGCACGTGTGCACGTGCAGGCCAGCCTGCTATTCGTCGACGGGTGGTCGTTCTACCTTTTCTTCGATCAGCTCTTCGCTTTCGCCGACAACCCCAATATGGTCATCCCGGCGCCTTCTTTGACCTTTGCTGACTACCAGGTAAGCGTGGCGCAAGAGGAACAGGAGAAAAGGGAGCACGATGCCGCTTGGTGGCGCGAACGGCTTGATCTCCTTCCGCCCCCAGTGCAGCTTCCCCTCCAAGGGACCGAAGGAAGGGGAATGCGTCGTGACTGCGCGCGCGTCAGCGCGAAACGTGCAGAGGAATTCTTCCAACGGTGCCGAGAGGAGGAGACCACGCCCACTGCGGTTATTGGAGGAGCTTGGGCTCAGGCGGTCTGTGAGCTATCCGGTTGTGAAGAGCTGCTGATGACTGTGCTCTACTTCAATCGTCGTCCGCTTGCCGAGGACATCGATCGCGTCTTGGGCCCTTTCGCGACAACTTCCCTGGTGCACTGCAACCCGAGAAGCTGGGGGGACGCCCTCTACGAAGGATTTGCCGAACAGTTGGCAATCACGTTGGCGCACTCTGCAATAACTGGAGTGGAGGTAGCGCGAATGCTCTCACGCCATCGCGGAAGCCAAGAGGTTGTTTCTCCGGTGGTTTACACGTCAACGCTGGGGTTTGGCGACGGCGCCAAAGACGCAACGACTGCAAGAATTGATGAGAGCGATGTCTATGAACGAGTAGTCACCCCGCAGGTTCTGCTCGATCTGCAGGCATCGATGGAAAACGGTTCCATCGCCATCAATCTCGATTCGCCAATGGGCGCGTTTGCAGAAGATGCCACCGCGTCATTGCTCGCCTTTGTTGTCGAGCATGTTGATGCATTTATCGATAACCGTTCGCCACAAGTGGTGCTTGATTCCTCCTTGGCGGCGCCAGCAAAGACGGAACGAAACGACGCGTTAGATGCGCTTCCTTGGAGTAAGAAAGTCTGCTCTCCAGTTTCGCTGGATGCGGTCACACAAGAATTTTCGCGTGCCCTAAGCCACGATGTCGATGACACTGCTCATTTCTATGAAGCCGGAGGCGATTCGCTGTCGATGGTGCGCGTGATTGCTGGATTGCGTTCCCGCCACGGATTGTCCATCACCCCAGAAGAGTTCCTAGCACAGCCCACTCCCTCAGGTGTCGCCGCGGTGGCACGCCCACAACTAGACCCAGACGTGCACGTCTTGCCACTGAGCGATGGAACGGGAGAGCCGTTGTACCTGCTGCATCCGTCGGGAGGCGATGTGCTGTGTTACATGGCGCTTGCGCGTGCAATCGCGCCTCGTCCGGTTTATGCCTTGGCTGACCCAGGGCTGGATGGAACGCCGATGCCCGTCGATCTAGAATCCGTGGCCCGCTGCTATGGTGATGTCATTGTCGCGCATCGTGCAAAGCTAGGTCACGAAGGACGCCACGGGCTGCATGGATTCGGCTACGGGTTGTTCCTCGGCGGGTGGTCTATGGGTGGTACCGTGGCGCAATTGCTGGCTCGCACCTTGATTGAGCGCGGGATCGATGTTCGCGGCCTGCTGCTCGTGGATTCCAACTCACCAGATCGCATCAGAGAGCTGACGGGGTTGGCAGAGACAGAAGTCGACGCAGAGTTTGCCCGCCGGTACGTACGTTCCCTTCAGGCCTTTAGTCGTCTGGCTATTGAGGATTCGGCGATCGCTGCGGGAGATCCCGTTGAGGCGGTGTCTGAAGTACTCACTCGGCAGGGACTCGACATGGGAGACATCGATAATCGCCTCGGCGTATTCACTCGGCATCTCGCCGGCTTAGCCCGCCTAACGGCACAGCCATTGGCCAACGTGCCAACGCTCCTAGCCGTGGCTGGCCAGCGAAGTCCCGCCAACTCGGGAGTTGGAATGGGCGTCGACGATGCGGTTGACGATGAGTTTTTGGGATGGGGATCGAATTTGCCCGAGGAGACGACGGTGGTAGTGGTGCCAGGACACCACTACACGGTGTTGTCGGAGCCGGGCTTGAGCGGAATTTCGGAGAGATTAGTGGAAATGCTCGACACCATTGAATCCACGATGGGGGACAGGAAATGACAAAACAAGAGTCGAATCAGGCACAGAGCAGGCCTGACTATGCTTCTGCTCCCCGCTTGTTGTGGGCGCACCTCAACGGGCGCGGCCCATTGCTCGCACTGGCGATTGGCTGCGGCATCGTGGCTGGAATCGCGGAAGTGACACCCGCATGGGCGATGTGGAAAGCCGTGACTTCTATAGCTGAGGGCGCGCGTACGTCGGGCGAGGGGGCTGCGCGGACCGTGTTGCTGATGGCGCTGGTTTGCCTTGCGGCGGTGGTCGTCAAATCGACCTTCTTCGCCGTCTCCACTGGTCTGGCGCACCTTGTCGCCTTCGACGTTATTGCCGAGATTCGTCTGCGCTTGGGAAGGACCTGGAATGCGATGAGCGTGGGGTCCGTGGCGCGGATCCACTCCGCGCGAGCGAAGACGGTGGCGCTCGATCACTGCGAGAAGCTAGAGCTGTTCATCGCCCACGCTGTGCCCGAGGCTGCCGCGGCGCTCACTGTGTGGTTGAGCGTCACCGTCTGGCTGTTCATTGTGGACTGGCGCCTGGCAACCGCGACGATCGTGCTGGTCCCCATCGCCTTTGCCACGATTGTTCACGCCATGCGGTCCAACGGGCATCGAATGGGGCAGTGGGTTGCGGCCAAAGACGACATGGGCGCGGCCATCCTCGATTTCCTCACGGCGATGCCGGTCATTCGGGTGTTCAACCGCACCGGTCAGGAGCATCAACGCACCAGCGACGCCGTTCGTCGGAACGCAGAGCTCCAATCCTCGTGGGGGCGGGCCTTCGTTGCGTGGGGCGCACCCTTTTCCACTCTGGTGGCCAGCGCGATTGCGATCATTGCCCCGGTGGCGACGTGGCTTCTGGCTATTGATGCCGTCGACGTGCCCACCGTCTTACTCTTCCTGATCCTGGGACCGACCTACCCCGTGCCCCTAGTGACGATGTTCTACCGGCTCGTGGCGCTGCCGTTGCTTTCTAACGGCGCTGTGGAAATCGAGCGACAGCTGTCGGCTATTCCTGACACCGGGTTGGCCCGGGACAGGGGTTCGAGCGACGCTTACCGGGGGGCGGAAGCTTTAGAGGCGTCGGCAAGCGAAGTGCGAATCGAGCACGTGAGCTTTTCCTATGGGCCTGGAAACCTCGCGCTTGACGACGTCTCCTTCACCGCTGAAGCAGGAAAAGTGACTGCGCTGGTGGGGCCGAGCGGCGCCGGAAAATCGACCGTCGGCGAGCTCATTGCCGGTTTCTATACCCCAGATACGGGTCGAGTTAGCATCGGCGGCGTTGACATCTCGGAGCTGAGCGACGCGGAACTCTACGGGCAGGTCGCGGCCGTATTCCAGAAGCCACACCTCATGGCAGGGACCATCCGAGAAAACGTCGCACTTGCTCGGCCCGATGCGTCGGACGAGGAGCTGCGCGAAGCCTTGCGCGCCGCAGCAGCTGACGCCTTCGTCGACGAATTACCCGAGGGAGTGGACACTGTTCTCGGCGAAGGCGGATCGGGTCTATCCGGCGGACAGCGACAGCGACTGGCGATCGCACGCGCCTTCGTCGCGGACCGACCGATCCTAATCCTCGACGAGGCCACTGCGGCAACGGATCCAGAAAACGAGGAACTCATCCAGCAGGGGTTGGCTCGCCTGACCCAAGGCAGGACAGTCATCGTCATCGCGCATCGGCTGGGAACAATCCGGCACGCTGACTGCATCAATGTGATGGAAGCAGGCAGGATCGTCGAGTGCGGAACGCATGAGGAACTCCTGGCGCTCAATGGGTACTACTGGCGCCTGTGGAATGGCACCGCCGCAGCAGAAAGCAACGAAACAGTGGAGGACGAAACGCGATGAAGCAACTAGTGACGATGTTCCGCCTGCTTGGCACCGCCCGCCGAGCCGTCCTAGGCGGAGTACTCATGCGCCTCGTGCAGTCGCTCGCCCTTGGCATTGCATTTGGCTCCGCAATGCGGCTGGTTGCCCGCATCATTAACGGCGAACAGGTTGATCACGACACCGCACTGCGTACCGCCCTTGCTTGCGCCGCGTCACTGCTTATCCAGCTGGCTGCAGGATGGGTCGCGGCACGACTGTCGTGGCTGGCTTCGTACCGAGCCGTGGCGAACATGCGCCTGGCACTTTTACAGCACCTCCGGGTGATCCCCGTCAATGCGCTCGGGCGACGCTCGCGCGGGGACATCGCGGCTCTTCTCAGCACGGATCTGCAGCTCATCGAGGACTTCCTCGCGGAGGGAATGCCCCGACTCGGCCAGGCCTTGGGAATTCCACTGCTGGTGATCGTCGCGGTGGGCCTTAATGATCTCACTCTGGCGGGTGCGTTGGCACTGCCGATCCTCGCGATGGTGCCGGTGATGTCGTGGTCGAGTAAGAAGTTGGCTGCGCTGGCGGACCGGCGGCAAGCAGCGCAAGCAGGTGCCTCGGCACGCATGATTGACCTCGTGACCGCGATGCCTGCGCTGCGGGTCTATTCAACCCGCGAGCGCACCGAAAAGTGGTACAACCAGGCCGTGGAGGAGTTCCGCGCCATCTCGGTGGAGATGGTCCACCGGCTCATCGTTCCTTCGAGCCTGGCCGGCCTCATCCTTATGCTCGGCATTCCTCTCGTTGCCGCCACCGGCGGTTGGTCGGTATCCGAGTCGGCCGCCTCCGCGGCCTTGGTCGGAGTGGTCCTAGTCATCGTATTGAGCGTCTATCAGCCGGTGCAGGGGCTACTGTCGACGAACGAATCGTGGCAGATGGCGCAGGCGGCGCTGCGAAGGGTGCAGGACATCTCCGACATCCCCGCACTGCCGGAGCCGGAGAACCCGGTGCAGCCCCCGAGGCAGTTCGACGTTGAGCTGAGCAATGTTAACTACGTTTATCCCTCGCAGGCGCAAGCTTCCGGCAAAGCACGCGGGACTGAGGCGCTGAGCGGGGTGAGCCTGCACGCCCGCGCCGGGGAGATGACTGCGATCGTCGGGCCGTCGGGCTCCGGCAAGTCCACGGTGCTGAGCTTGATTTCTCGCTTTGATGACCCAACCTCCGGCAGCATCCGGATCGGCGGCGTCAACCTGAAAGACATCGCCGCCGGCGACCGCAGCGATTTGGTGACCGTTGTGTTCCAGGACGTCCATCTCTTCCCCGGCACCATCGCGGACAATATCGCCGCCGCTCGCCCCGGTGCCAGCCGTGGCGACATCGAGCGCGCCGCTCGCATCGCCTGCGCCGACGAATTCATCGCCGTGCTTCCCAACGGCTACGATACGGTCCTCGGCGAAGACGGAGCCGGACTGTCGGGCGGGCAACGGCAGCGGTTGTCCATCGCACGAGCAGCGCTGAAGGACGCACCCATCGTGCTCCTCGACGAGGCGACGTCGGCTCTAGACCCCGTCAACGAAGCTGCCGTGCACCGCGGTATTCAATCCCTATGCCAGGGCCGGACGACGATCGTTGTCGCGCACAAGCTGGCGACCATCCAGGCCGCCGACCGCATCGTGGTGCTTGACGCGGGGCGGATCGCCGAGACCGGCACGCACAGGGAACTGCTCGACCGCGGGGGCGTGTATGCCCGCCTATGGAAGACCACGGCTGAGCTGGAGGAATGGGCACTGTAAAGGGATGATGGGGTGGCCTAGCTGCACCGCGAGCGTCTGGGCAGACATGCCTGTGCGGGCTACCTCCGGTGGCCAGCAGCAGCTGACAAGCCTTGCCAGGGCGTTGGCTCAAGAGCCGAAGATCCTGCTCCTCGACGAGCCAACCAGTGCGCTTGATATCACCCACGAGACGTCGCTGGCGGAGGTCTGCTTCCGGACCGAGCAAGTAAACGTGTGTTTCGCTGGAATTACATCACCTAAGCCCCACACGTAGGCTGCAGACTCGTGCGACGCCGCCACGGGGTCGCACTCCACAAAACGGTCGGGGGCAGAAATGGCGGGCCTAGCCGCTAGCCATGCCGCAGCTAGGTCTGTGTGGGGAGTCTCGGCTACTGCGGCGTGGATATAGACGCCGCGTCGTAAGCGGTAGATCAGGTTTTCCGCCGACAGTCGTCCAAGAGTGTTAGCATCAATGCCATCATTAGCAGCCTGGGTAGCGGTAAACATTCCATTCTGAACGTACGCAATGCTGCACAGTGCTCGTAGAGATTCCAGTAACTTTATGCCACTAGGATAACGAAAAATCTACTTTTCTATCGTTCATGTTGGTAGAAAAGCAGATTTTGTTAGCACTTTGGGTTTTCGTTTTTTTGAGGGGCTGGCTAGGGTCTAGTCGAAGGTGGGGGACTCGTCCCGGCCGCGCTTCAACTCAAAGAAATGCGGATACGTACCCAAAGCCACCGCAGCATCAAACAACTCACCCGCCTGCTCACCGCGCGGGATACGCGTTAACACCGGACCAAAGAACGCGCGATCCCCAAGCTCAATCACAGGCGTACCAACATCATTGCCCACACGCTCCATCGCCCGAGCCTGGAACTCCCGCAAGTGACCATCAACCTCATCAGTATCCGCGACGTCAGCAAACGACGCAGGCAACCCCACCTGCTCCAACGCCTGCGCAATAACCCCGTTATACGCGCCGAAACCCTGCTTGCCGCCCTGGCCACCGTTATGAATCAACGTGCCCATCGCCGTATACAACTCGTCAACCTTCTCCGGCCGCTCCAACGCCACCTTCGCGAACACACGCGCCGGGCCCCAGTTAGCCTGCATCTTCGCCTTATAATCCTCCGGTAACTCCTCGCGACCCTCATTAAGAACCGCAAGACTCATCGGAGCGAAAGTCACCGCGACGTCACGAACCTTCTCCACCTCCTTAATCCAACGGGAAGTCACCCAACAAAACGGGCAAGATACATCAAAATACAACGTCACAGGGGTAGGGGAAGTACTCATCACAAGGCTCCTTCTAGACGAAAAATCGATACCTAGCTTTCACCCACACCAACGCAGCCAGCAGTGCGAGTATTCCGCCGGCACCGCCAACTAGCGGCGACCCCACCGGCTGATATCAGTCGTGTCCGGCACGAGGCCATCCCGAATCTGCGCATAATAAGCCAACTTTTTTCGCAAGTAATCCGCACGCGCCTGCGCCTCAAGCAACCGAGCATCAGCGATATGCGCATACTTTTCAATCAGGCCCATACGCTCCGACAGTGTCTCATCGCCCCTAAGGCATTGCTGCACATACGCCCGAACATCCGCAATGCTCATACCGCACTCGCGGAGTACCTTCACCCCCTCTAGCCAGCCCAAACAATCCTCATTAAACAGTCTCTGATTGTTGCTGTCCCTCTGAACCGAAGGGACCAAGCCCCTGATCGCAGTAATAGCGAATCGTGTGAGCACTCAGGCCCGTTCGGTCGGCAACATCCTTGATAGTCAGATCCATAGCAACAGGATAAGCCGGCCCAACCACAATTTGCCTTCGAGCCACTCGAACCCTTTAGCGTGACAAGTGTCCTAGCCTGCAGGCCCCCACCACACGCCCGCCGGCTGAAGAAAAGCAGAAAGGCGGCAGCCATGCTCACCAAAACCATCGCCCCCAACGTAGAAATGCCCATGCTCGGCTTCGGAGTCTTCCAAGTCGACGACCGTGACCTATGTATCAACTCCGTACAAACTGCACTGAAAACGGGTTATCGACTCATCGACACCGCAGCCTCATATCAAAATGAAGACGCCGTCGGAGAAGCCATCCGCACCAGTGACGTCGCGCGCAAAGACGTTTTCATCACCACAAAACTGTGGGTTGACGACCAAGGCTACGACAACGCCCAAGCGGCCGTTGAACGATCCCTCAAACTCCTCGACGTCGACTACATCGACCTCTACCTCATCCACCAGCCCTACGGTGACTACTACGGATCCTGGCGAGCACTCGAAGAACTGAACCAACAAGGCGTAGTCCGAGCAATTGGCGTATCCAACTTCGCGCCCGACCGACTAGTGGACCTAGCACTACACAACCAGGTACTCCCCGCAGTCAACCAGGTCGAGACACATCCCTTCCACCAACAAGCACAAGCCCACTTCACCATGGAAGAACTGGGAGTGACACACGAAGCGTGGGCACCTTTCGCCGAAGGCAAAAACGGGCTATTCACCAACCCCGTACTCGCTGCAATCGGCGAAAGCTACGGCAAAACAACAGCTCAAGTTGTGCTTCGATGGCTGCTGCAACGAGATATCGTCGCGATTCCCAAGTCGGCAACTCCATCAAGGATCGAAGCTAACTTTGACATTTTTGACTTCGAACTGAATGCTGAAGACATGAAAGCCATCGCGGAGTTGGACCAGCCAACATCCCAATTCTTCGACCACCGGGACCCCGCGATGGTACGCATGCTCTCTGAAAGGCGCCTAGACCTGTGACACCACATACCCAGCCAAAAAACACCATGGGGAAAGAACGGCTAACAGCATTCTTTGATGCAGTCCTCGCAATCATCATCACCATCTTGGTGCTAGAACTGCCGAAGCCTGCCGAGCCCACCTGGGGAGCTTTCACTGGACTCTACCGCGAATATTTTGCCTTCACCCTATCGTTTTTCTGGCTGGGTTCACTGTGGATCCACCAGCACGACATGTGGCATCACATCAAACACATCGATGCGGCAGTCGTGCGACTATCAATGCTGACGCTGTTTTTCGCAGCATGGTTTCCCTACACCACCAGTTGGGTCAACGAGGAGTTCTACGCAACCGTCCCGCAAGCCCTCTACGGGCTCGTGGCTATTTTGGTCACGATCAGCACCATCGCACTCAACCGGTCTTTGGTTAAAGCCAACCCCGACAATCTTGAGTTCGAGCACCTTACGAATAGTCGAAATGGTTGGCTAGCAGCGGACCTGCTGATTAAAGCAGCAGGCTTTGCACTGTCCTTTATCTACCCACCCGCAGCGATGCTCGGTATCCTCATCGCCGCAGCATTCATCAACGTCGCACCGCGGGTGCGACGCCAGCGGTAGTACTATCCGAAGCTACCTTTCTAGGTGCACAATTGGATAGTCCCATCCCTGGCCGTCCCGGTCGCTGCGGGCGACCACGTGAAAACCCTTCGACTCGTAAAAAACGCCACGCGGACTCATTCTGCTCATTAACGTCCACCCGACGTGCCCCCTGACGCCCCACGGCGTCATCAAGCAAAAGAGTCCCGACGCCACAGCCCATCCAGTCGGGGTCCACGAACAACATCTCGAGTCCGTCGCCAGCAACACCTGAAAAACCCACAAGCTTGCCATCAACCACCGCAACCGTCAACGTGACGTGGGGGAAGAAACTAGTCACGAGTTGGGCCCGCAAGACATCGAAATGCTCAGGCTTAAGGAAATCGTGCGTGCCTGCCACACTCCGCGCCCACACATCCAACAGTGCCGGGTAATCCTCCGGGGCACGCGCCGAGCGCAGTGAGGCAGTAGCAGCACGTAAGCGTTCAATGCCCATCAGTGACCATCCCTTCTACTCCCACAGCAGTAACGGTGCACCATGTTACTGGTGATGCTCGAACCAGGAAGACTCGTGTTCATCCCGGCAGGTAACCTAGAAACCATGAGTGACACCCCCAGCCACCACAAGCGCCGCGCCGCCACCGACTACACCTCCACCAACTACTGCATCGCCTGGGCAGGCGCCTGGTGGGCCGTCTTGCTCGCCGTCATCGTCGTCTCATTTACCACCGGCAGCTTCGCGGATAGTCCCAGCAATTACCTGCACCTCGGTGTGTCCCTGATGGTCTACGTCATTCAAACCCTGGCGGTGTTCGGCCCGCGCGCGAAGAGCCCTGCCGCAAAGCTCTATCAGGACAATGTCCTCTACTACGCCCTAGGCCTGATGTTCGCTCTGGCTATGCTGCCGCAGAACGGCCTAGTCGCAACAATCCGCTTGGTGTTCTCCTTGGTGGTGCTGGTTGTGGCCGTGCGCTATTTCCGCGCAGCCCGCAGGCTTCGCGCCGAGCAGCGCTAGCCGCACACACAAAAACTGGCGGCCCCTTATGAAACGCGGGCCGCCAGCGATTTAGCCGCCTACTTACGGTTTTGATTAACCCGTCAACCAGCACACTGGGTGTCGAGCACGAGGTTTGTGAAGCCCTCGCGATTCTCCGACTTTGATTCACGAGCCAGCTTCAGCAGGCGCCTGTCGGTGCTGAGGTAGTAGGAAACCGGCGACAGAATGAAGAAAATTACGGCGATACCAACGATATTCCAGATCATGGTGCACGTTTTCGCCCGGCAGCGCCCGGCCGTACCGACTGGCGCCAGGTAGCGAGGAAACTAGAAGGGCACCCCGCAGCGGACGACCACATTCGAATACGGCACCACGGAACCAGTGCGTACCACGAATTTCGCGTCCGCAACCAGGCGTTTTAACTCCTCATGACTAACAACCTCTTGCTGGGCATCCGCAACATAGAGCGCAAGTTCCTCACCAAACGCAGCGGGGGCTTCCTTCGCCACCACCACAGACTCCGCCACAATATGCGGCAACAGGCGGCCGGTCACATCGAAGAACTCGGGGTATCCGAACTCCACGCTCACATCCACCACCGGCACATGCTCCGGGATAGGCAGTCCACAATCTGCAATCACAAACGAATCAGTGTGCCCAAGCTCGGCGGCATAGGCCAGCAGATCACGGTTGATTAATCCTTGCTTTAACACGGCAGTTCAGCCTCCTTATCTGGGTAAGAGACCTGCGCACCAGGATGCTGCACCGAGAAAGCCGCCACCCGGACCGCATGCTCCGCCGCAGCCACCAGATCACACTGATCCGGATGCGCCGCCATATGCGCCACGAAAGCACCAGCGAAGCAATCACCGGCGCCTGTTGTATCCACGGCGGTGACCTTGGGGCTCGCAACAGCAACAGGCTCAGGGGCATCTGCAGACGCAACCAGCGCACCGCGGGCACCAAGAGTCATCACAACCGACGCGAAACCAGCCTCCAGCAGGGCAGCCACACGAGCAGCATCGCCCGCCGGCACCGGCAGGCCAAGCTGCTCAAGCACCAAACCGCCCTCATGCTCATTGACCATCAACGGATCCGCAGCCAACAAGGCCTCACGATCCACCTCAATCACCGGAGCAAGATTAACCACCACGCGCCGGCCCGCCGCCACAGCCATGTCTACAGCCTGGGCAAAACCAGAAGCCGGAACCTCGCCCTGCAACAGAACCATCGCGGCGTCATCAATCACGGAACCATTGTCGGAGACAAACGCGGCGTCCACCTGCTCGTTCGCTCCGGGGATCACCACAATCGAGTTCTCCCCGTCATCCGACACCTGGATAGCAGCAAAACCAGTATTCGTGTCCAACTCGCGAGTGGCGGCCAAATAGACGCCGCTGGAACGCAAAAACTCCAGCGCGACATCGGCGTATGCGTCGCAACCATAGGCGCCAACAAACGCCACCCGCGCGCCCTGCAACGCCGCAGCAACAGCCTGATTCGCGCCCTTACCGCCAGCCGTATGCGTCAGAGAAGAACCCAACAGGGTCTCCCCGGGCTTCGGGTGGCGGGGCACACGCACAACCTGATCGGCGTTGATCGAACCAACCACCACAACATCAACAGACGGGGCAGCGGTCTTTGGCGAAACAGAACTAGACATACTTAGACACTCTCACACAGGTCAAACAAACAGTGAACGAGCTTTACTTGAAGTCGGCGACATTGTCCTTGGCGACGGTAACAACCTCGACCGGAACCTCGGCCTTAACCGGCTCACCCTTAGCCAGCTTTGCGGCCTGCTCAACGGCCTTCGCGCCCAGCTCACCGGGCTGCTGAGCAATGGTGGCCACCATGAGGCCGGACTCCACAGCCTTCAAACCATCAGCGGTGCCGTCGAAACCAACAACCATGACGTCGCTACCGGCGCGCGCACCGAGGGCCTCGAGTGCGCCCAACGCCATCTCGTCATTCTCAGCGAAAATAGCCTTCACGTTCGGGTGCGCCTGCAGCAGGTTGGTTGCCACATTCAAGCCCCGTCTACGAGGCAAACCCAGTGGCTCGGGAGCAGCTGGGGTTGTAGGGCAACCCGGATGGTTGTTAGAAAGTAAACTCCGACAGGCGGCGGCTGATCTGCACACAGTAGGTGGCAGCCACCAAACCCACCAACGCCGGAATAAACCAGCCATGGGAGCCCACCACACCCAACACAACGGCAAGCGCGGTCACCACAACCCACCCGTAGGCCGCACCCCGCCAACGCCTGGCACGAGCGGCGTATTCCACAGGGTTAGCCACGCGGGTGATGACGCCGCCGTGGCCCGCGTCTACCTCCACCAACGCGCTGGAGTGCAGGTGGAACACCTGTACGCATCGGATTAGAAGTAGCAGGCACACCAAGCCGCTGGCGCCAAGCAACGCTAGTTCCATTGTTCCTCCCCAAAATGTGCATCCTGATCAGCGAAAACATCGCCGTGTGGGTGCTCTGCTGTGTGGTCGATCGGGTAGGGGAGCTCATCGGGAACGACGGGACGGAACAACAGTTCCGCAGCACACGCCTGGGTGATGGAACCCGCCACTAAAGCGATGCCCGCAAGACCCATGCCGTTCGAATACACTGCGGATTCGCCCAAGCCCAACGCGTGCATGCCCATCATGGCGGTGCCTGCGCACGCTTCAACGAAGCTCGCGGCCATCGCCCAGCGCCACCGGTTCAAATTGGCCAACGCCGAGGGCCACATCAGGTGCGGCTCGAAGCCCGCGGGAAGGGTGCTTACCCGCGGGCGCTCCAAGAACTCTTCTCCAAAGAACAGTCCAGCCGGTTCAGTAGCCCCCAGTTGTCCAGCAGCCTGCGTGGCAACAACCGTGTCCGCTGTGTCTGCCGTGTCTGCCGAGTCTGCCGGTTCAATCCTGTCGATAGTGTCGACAGTGTTAGGGGTGTGCGCCGAATCTTCTTCGTCGCTGTGGCGGAGCATTGCCCGCAGCGCGGACTCTTCCTCCGCTTTAGTCTCCGTCGCGACAGCAGCAGCATAGGCACTTACCCCGTGCACGCGGGCAAAATGCGCGGTGGGGGTCTCCTCTGATCGGGGTTCAGGTTGTGAGAGTGCCTCATCTGTGGTCCTGCGGCGGGGAGTGCGGCCTTCGCGTGCCAACAACTCCGCCACGCTAATACCCTTGTTGCCCTCCGGATCGGAGTGTATGCGTGGCGCGCGGCGGGGGAGAATCTGCTCGGGTTTTTCCCACACAGGCTGCTCAGCATTACTATCCGCAGGCGCATTGGCCATCGCGGCGTCATCATCAATATTGTGAGCAGGCCACGCCTGCTGCTGCTGCTCGGATGCCGGTGCCGACTGCTGGGGGAAAGAACCGGTTGTCAGGCGCGTCTGACCCTCAAAGGTGACAACAACATCAACGTTGTCAGGCAGATCGCGGGGCTGAACATTCACGCAGACATTCTTACCCGCAGCTGAGTAAAAAACCGGTTGCCCCGCCGCATGTTTCACACCCCGTGTTCAACCCACCGCAGTGAACCTTGCCTCACAGGATGGGCAACGCGGCGTCATGGATAATAGTCCCCATGACTACACCGACCACCAGAGTTCCCAACTCCCAAGCAGTACCCCTACTGCTTGCGCTCTTGGCTGCAGTGTTCGCCTTCCAACTCAACGCATCCATGCTGTCGCCGGCACTCGCAACCATGAGCCGGGAACTTGACGCCACCGACGCCCAAATCGGTCTGACACAAACCGCCTTCTTCACCGCAGCCGCACTCTTTTCCCTCTTCCTCCCGCGCTGGGGTGACTTGATTGGCCGCCGCAAAGTGCTGCTGGGCATGCTGCTGGCTACCGCCATCGGCTGCGTCGTTAGCGCACTAGCCCCCGGGGTGGGCACCCTGTTTGTTGGCCGCGTGATCCAAGGCGTTGCCGGCCCCACCGTCCCCATGTGCCTGATCATGCTGCGCGCACACGTGCCCAATGACAAGCAATACGCACTGCTCATGGCGATCCTCACCTCCGTCAACGGTGGTATCGCCGGTGTGGACGCGCTGGCCGGTGGGTGGCTAGCCCAACACTATGGTTTCCGCAGCATCTTCTGGGTGATGGCCTTGATCTGCGCCGTCGCCGTCATCGCCGTGTTCCTGCGCACCGGGGAAACTAAAGCGGCCGTCACCCAACCCATGGACTGGGTAGGTGTTGCACCACTTGTCATCGCTCTGGGTTCGGTACTGATCGCCTTTAATGAGGCCGGCAAACTCGCCGACGCCCGCTGGTGGCTGGTGGCGGTGCTCATCGTCGTCGGCATTATTGGTTTCGTCGCATTCTGGAACGTCGAAAAGCGCAGCCCGCACCCGTTGGTGACCACCGAGTATATGCTTCAGCGCCGCACCTGGGCTCTGCTGTCGACCACCCTGTTGACCATGACTGGTGTGTTCGCCGTGATGAACGGCCTGGTGCCCAACATTGCCCAAGCCGGAGGCATCAACGCCGACGTCGTCTCCTGGTGGACACTGACCCCCTACGCCCTCGCCGGCCTAGCCATGGGGCCTATCACCGGCAAGCTCGCCGCCAAGCTGGGCTACAAGCTCGTCCTGCAAATCGGTCTGGTCGGCACCGTCGCCGGCCTGGCAGTATTGTGGCTGCTCAGTGACGGAATCAGCCGCACAGCATTGCTTCTGCTGTCGCTGTTTATCGGCATCACCTATGCGGGCATGTCCAACATCATGCTCAACGGCCTGGGCATCGTGCTATCGCCCGCGGACAACCAGGGCTACCTGCCGGGCATGAACGCCGGCGCCTTCAACCTGGGTGCGGGCTTGAGCTTCGCGATCCTGTTCGCCGTGTCCACCGCGGCAAGCCCCAGCGCGGGTATCTTTGCGGGTGCCGTCATTTTGTTGCTCGCGGCCGCAACCTCCACGCTGATCCCCGCGCCCGCACGCACCGAAGACAGCAACTAACACCACTGTTGAACGCTAGGAAAGAGACCAAAACCCATGCGTGACATCATCCTCGACTGCGACCCCGGACACGACGACGCCGTCGCCATCATCCTCGCCGGCGGCAATCCCGCCATCAATCTGCTGGGTGTCACCACTGTCGGCGGCAACCAGACCCTGCCGAAGGTCACCCGAAACGCACTCGCTACCTTGCGGGTCGCCAGGCTTGATGACGTCGCGGTCTACCCCGGTTGCGATCGCCCCCTGGTCCGCAGCGTGGAGGTCGCCGAAGACATTCACGGCGACAGTGGCCTCGACGGAGTGGAGCTGCCCGAGCCCACTCACGGCCCGGAAGACACCCATGCGGTGGACTTCATCATCGACACCGTCATGAATAGCGAACCCGGCACCATCACGCTCGTGCCCACCGGTCCGCTGACCAACATTGCGATGGCCGCCCGCAAAGAACCCCGCATTGTTGAGCGCGTTCGCGAAGTCGTGCTTATGGGCGGCGGCTACCACGAAGGCAACTGGTCAGCCGTGGCGGAGTTCAACATCAAGGTCGACCCAGAGGCCGCACACATCGTGTTCAACGAGCCCTGGCCGGTGACCATGGTGGGCCTCGACCTCACCCACCAGGCCCTGTGTACCCCTGAGGTGGAAGAAAAAATCAAGGCCCTGGGCACAGAGGCCAGCGAATTTGTCGTCGGCCTCATGGGCTTTTTCCGCAAGGCCTACCAAGCCAACCAAGACTTCGTCGACCCGCCGGTGCACGACCCCTGCACCATTGCCTACCTGATTGACCCGAGCGTCGTCAGCACCCGAAAAGTCCCCGTCGACGTGGAGCTCAGCGGAGCACTCACCACCGGCATGACGGTGGCTGACTTCCGTGGGCCCGCCCCCGAAGACTGCCACACACAGGTGGCAGTCAAGCTCGATCACGGCCGCTTCTGGGAACTCGTCACCGAAGCGATCGCTGTGATCGAAACACGCTAGCGCTAGCCGTTTTGCTCAGAGCTTAAGAGTATCTCCGAAGGGGTGATCAGCGCCGAGCCGGGCTTATCAACGTGGGTGACATAGGCGCGCTCCGTGCTGCCCTGAATGATGTAGTCACCCACCCGGTAGCGACCACCGTTTTTACCCTCCACGCGCGACCATACGATCAACTCCTAGTAACAGATTTTTAGACTTCGGTGATGCGGGGGATAGCGTCCAACAATCGCTGGGTGTACGGAGAATCAGGGTTATGCAGCACGCGGCTTACCGGGCCTTGCTCCACAATCGAGCCCTCATCCAACACGATGACATCCTGGCACAATTCGCGCACCACGCCTAGGTCGTGGCTCACAAACACCATCGACAGGCCATAATCGATGCACAAATCCGTCAGCAAGTTCATTACCTGTGCACGCACGGACACGTCGAGGGCACTGACGGGCTCGTCCGCTAACAAAACATCCGGGCGCACACTCAACGCACGCGCAATAGAAATGCGCTGGCGCTGTCCGCCCGAAAACTCGTGCGGATAACGGCTGGCCAAGGCCGGATCAATACCGACCTCTTCCAACACCTCAGACACACGCGCCGGGTCATTAATACCCTGGGCGCGCAGTGGCTCGGCAACAGCATCGCCAATGGTCATCCGCGGATCCAAAGAATCAAAAGGATCCTGGAACACAGCCTGCACCGTGCCCTTGGCAGTCACAGAACCCGCAGTGGGCTCGCTGAGCCCCGCCAGCAGTTTGAGCAACGTGGTCTTGCCCGAACCGGAACCACCCACAACACCCAAGCGCTGATGGCGGTAGAGGTTCAAGTCCATCGGATGCAATGCCGTGTACTGCTTCGAGCGGCCGAACAACGTGCGACCGTACGCCTTTGAAATGCGATCCGCGCGCAACACGACGTCATCATCCGTGCGCGATACCTCCCGCCACTGCGGTCGGGCCTGAGCCACCCCCGGCGCATAGCCCGCCAACTGGGAGGAGGCCACCGTATACAAATGACCATCAGCATCGCGAGCAGACAAATCAGACGCCGCGAGCAACCCCTTGGTGTAGTCGTGCTGAGGATCGCGCAACACCTGATCCACAGGACCGGTCTCCACCAAAACACCGTCTTTCAGCACCGCGATGTTATCGCAGGTCTGGGCGACCAAACCAAGATCGTGGGTGATGAACAACAGAGCAGTGCCGCGTTCGGCAACCAAAGCAGAAATCAACTCGACGATGTCTTTTTGCACCGTCACATCCAACGCAGTGGTGGGCTCGTCACAGATCAACACATCCGGGTCATTAGCCAACGCCATAGCGATCAACACGCGCTGGCGCTGGCCACCTGACAACTGGTGGGGATAACGGCCCAACAGCTCTTCGGCCAGGCCAACCTCGGCGGCCATCTGCTTCAAGCGATCCTTCGATGGGTTACCACCATGCAGAGAAATGACCTCCGCCAGCTGCTTATTGACCCGCATCAACGGATTCAGCGCCGTCATGGGTTCCTGGAACACCATCGAAATACGCTTGCCGCGCAGAGCACACAGGCGCTTTTCGTCCATACCGAGCAACTGCTGGCCCTCGAAATCGATGCTGCCAGACGCACGCAGGTTTTCGGGAAGCAACCCCATGATCGATAGGGCAGTGATGGATTTACCGGAACCGGACTCGCCGATGAGCCCCAGGCGCTGGCCGCCACTAATAGTTAATTCGAGCTGCTCCAATAAAGGCTCGCTGGCCGCAATGGTGAGTGAATCAATCGCTAGCGTGCTCATGCTCGCTCCTTGGTTTTCGGGTCGAAGTAGTCGCGCAAACCATCACCTAGCAGGTTGAAACCCAACACGGTGAGGGCAATAGCTAGACCTGGCCACAAAGCCAACTCTGGTGCCGAGGACAAAGACGCCTGCGCGCTGTGCAGCATCCGCCCCCAACTGGGATTCGGCGGGGGAGTACCCAAACCGAGGAAGCTCAACGCGGCCTCCGCCAAAATCGCCAGGGCGAAAGATACAGAGCACTGCACGATCAACATTCCGGAAATGTTCGGCAATACGTGCTTGAAAGCGATAGCCGGGCCGGAAACTTTACTGAGTTTTGCCGCAAGGATGTAGTCGCGGCTGAGCACCTGCAAGGTACCGGCGCGAGCCACCCGGGCGAAACCAGGGATAGTAGCAATGCCGATCGCGGCCATCGCAGACGCCGTCGACGCCCCGAACATCGCGCCGGTGACAATAGCCATCAGCAACGCAGGAAACGCCAGCAACAGGTCTGAACCGCGCATAATGACCTGCTCCAACCATCCCCCGCGAACAGCGGCCAGCACACCCAAGGGAGTACCCAAGGTGGCACCAATACCCACTGAAATCAAGCCAACATACAGGGTGATGCGCGAGCCCACCATCAGCGCAGACAGCACATCGCGACCGTAACGATCCGTGCCCAACAGATGCTTGAGCGACGGTCCTTGGAGACGGTCAGCGGCAATAGCGTGGATGGGGTCGTAGGGCGTCCACACAAAGCTCAGCAGCGCGGTAATAAAAACAATGCCCACGATCGTGGCGCCAATTTTCAACGTGCGGTTCATGGCTTAGCTCCTGATCCGTGGGTCGAGAACAACATAGAGCAGATCGACGACCAAGTTAACGATGATGGTGAAGGCACCCAGCAGCATCACAATTGTCTGGACAGTCAGAAGGTCGCGCGTGGTCACCGCATCAAGCAACATTGTGCCGATGCCGGGCAAAACGAACACCTTTTCAATCACCACGGCACCCACGACGACGGTCGCAAGCTGCAGGCCGGTGACGGTGACAACCGGCAGGGCAGCGTTGCGCAGACCGTGGCGGCGCAGGGCCTGCTTGGTGGTTAGCCCCTTGGCCCGCGCAGTGCGGATGAAGTCTTCACTCAAAATATTGAGCACCGCGCTGCGCACGTAGCGGGTCATAATTGCAGACTGCACAGCTGCCAACGCCATCACCGGCAAAAACAGACGAGACAGGAAGCCGGTGAAGCTCACATTCGGCGGCACCCACCCGTTGGCAGGCACCCACCCAAGCTTGACCGCGAACACCGTCACCAGGACAATACCGGCCAAGAAGCTGGGGATAGCGATGCCCACCTGGCTGGTGGCCGTGATCGCAATTCCATCCGCATGGCGGTGGCGACGCGCAGCCCATGACCCCATGGGGATGGCGATAGCCAGCGACACAATAATCGCGCACACCACCAAAATCAGCGACACCTGCAGGCGGTCAAGAACCAACTCGGAAATATCCTTACCGCTGGTCATCGATAGGCCAAAGTCGCCCGTCAACATGCCTTTAACCCACTGGCCATACTGGGTGAGCAGCGGCTGGTCAATACCCAAAGCCGCACGCTTTTCTGCCACGAGCTCGGGCGTGGCCGTCACACCCAGGGCGATTTCTGCCGGGTCTCCCGGCACCACACGCAGCAGAGCAAATACCGCAACACTGGCAACCCACAGGGTCAACACGTAGCGGACAGTAATTCCAACAACCCTATTCATTAGTCTTTGCCCCCTTCCCGGCTAATCGGCGCCAAGGGAAGCGCCTGGGTCACACTATTGACTGGTACGCCGGAAATAGCTGGATCCGAGACAACAATGTTCGGCAAATTGAACAGTGTGTCCGCCGCGGCGTCATCAAGAATTGTTTGGATTGCTTTGCGCATCGTGGCGTCCTGCTGATCCTTCGGCCCAGTATCGGCCTCGCTGAGCAGCTGCTGGATTTCGTCACTTCCGAAACCGATGTAGTAGTCGGGGTTGCCGAACATGTTGGGAATATCCCGGGCCTCGACGTGGCTGATGATCGACATGTCAAAATCGTGGCCCTTGTAGACCTTCGCCAACCACACCGCCGGGAATTCCGTGGATTCGATCTTCACATCGAAGCCGACATCCCGCAGCTGGCTCACAACCATTTCTGACGCCGCCTGCGCGTACGGCAGGGAGGGAACGGAAATGGTTACAGGGATGGGCTTGTCTACATCGGCCAACAGCTCCCGAGCCTTGTCCGGGTCGTAGGGGTACTGGTCGGACACGAAATACCATGGGTCGGCGGGGGATGCCGGAACTGCGCCGGTGTCGGTGCCATAGCCATCCCATGCAGTATTGATGACGTCCTGGCGGTTGATTGCATACATCACCGCCTTGCGCACATTGGGATTGTCGAAGGGCGCCCGGCGGGGATTCATCGACAGCACGACCTCGCCATTGGTGGTGCCGACCTCCACGCTGTACTCGCCGCGAGCGTTGATTGTCTCCAATAATTCCGGCGACTGCATGGAGTAGACCACGTCGACATCGCCGGACTGCAACGCGTTGGTCGCAGCGACGGCATCGCCGAAGTAACGCAGGGCAGCGCGGTTGTTTTTCGGAGCCTCGCCCCAATAATCCTCGCGGGCGACAAACTCCAACGACTGGCCCACATTCCACTTGTCGAGAACATAGGGGCCGGTGCCGATGGGATTTTCGGCAAGATTATCCACACCGTCGGGGCTGAACATGGCACCAACGAAAGTGCCCATGTTCCACAGCCAGTTGTTGGAGCGCTGCTTGAGTGCGACTTCCAGGGTGTAGTCGTCAACAGCTGTTACCGACTCGACCGGATCCATTTGTGCTTTGAGGCCGTTAGTCCAGGCATCGGATTGGACGCGCTCGATGGAAAACTTCGCGGCCTGGGCATTAAAAGGCGATCCGTTGGAGAAAGTGACACCCTTTCGCAGGTTGAAGCGGTAGTTTTTACCGTCCTCGCTGATCGTCCAATCATTGGCCAGAAGGGGTTCGATCTCGCCCTGTTGGTTGATGCGCACGAGGCCTTCGTAAATATTGGCCATCATTGCTTGCGGGATGGCGGCGCCGGAGGTCGTGGTGAAGTCCAGTGAAGCGGGAGCCGCAGCTAGCGCTACAACTACTCCCCCCGAATGGGAGCCAGAGGCTGTGTGGATAGCGGTGTGTCCTGCTGAACAGGAACTTAAGACCCCCGCTAAGCACAGCATGACTGCCGCAACTTTTTTGATGCGATTCATGAATATAGACACTAAATCAAGGTGTTCGACGTCACCCTATCTATCCCCTATGGTGGGGGTATGAAGATCGACATCGGCCTGGACGTCACCGACCCCGAGCCCCTACCCGACGAGCACCCCCTGTGGTCTATGAGCAACGTCATCATCACCCCGCACACCGCCAACACCATGAACTCCATGGACCGGCTGCTGGCGCCGGTGGTCGCCGCCAACTACCGAGCGTTGGTCGCCCGCGAGACCATGCCTACCGAGGTTGATCCCTCCAAGGGCTACTAAGAACCCACCGGGAAACTACTGGGGCAGGGCGGCCGCGATACGGTCAATGGCCGCCGCAAGAATGTCGCGGCTGCACGCAAAGTTCAGCCGCGCATGGTGGTCGCCCAAACACTGGTCCTCGGGGGAAAACGCCGTGCCCTCATTCAACGCCACCTTGGCATGCTCCAACAGGTACTCCGCAGGCCTATTAGTGACCTTCGCGATAGACGTGCCGCTGAAATCCAGCCACATCAGATAGGTCGCATCACACGCCCCTGCAATGCGGATACCGGGGATGCGCGCCGGGAGTTCCTCCCTCAACCAATTGACCGTCTCCCACAGGTAGGCGGCTTGGTCTTGAATGAACGACTGGCAAGCGCTGTAGCAGGCGATGGCGGCCTCTTGGCCCAAGATCGACACGCCGCCGCGCGTCACGCTGGGCAGTGCGTCCCAGGTCACGACGTCATTGTCATTGGAGAAAATGATCTGCGCGCACTTAAGCCCCGCCACATTCCAGGCCTTGGAACCAGCGGTGATGGTGATACACACGTCCGGGGCGACGGCGGCTGCAACATGGTGGCGGCACTGGGGGTTAAGCACCAGCGGAGCGTGGATTTCATCAACAATCACGCGGGCATCGTAGTCGCGCGCCAAGTCGCAGATCTGCTGCAAGGTCTCCTGCTCGAACACCATGCCCAAGGGGTTGTAGGGGTTGACCAGAATGATCGACCCTGCGCCGGCCTTGAGCGCTGCCTCCGTTTCGCGTAGATCACCGGTGAGGTCCTCAACCGGAACGTGCACAATGTCGCGGCCGGTCACGCCAGGAATCTGGAAGAACGGCATGTAACTGGGCACCGGGACGATGACTGCGGAATCCTCGCGCGTCAGGTGGCTGATGGACAGGCAGACACCCCGGACGACGTCAGGAACCGCGCGGATCCACTCGGGGTTGGGGCGCCACCCATAACTCTGCGCGTAAAACTCCGATACGGCTTGCCCTAGGCGCTCATCGGGGTAGGCGTAGCCGAACATCTCCCGCTCCACAGCATCGGCGATTGCCTGCTTGACCTCCGGGCACGTAGCGAAGTCGGATTCGGCAACGAACATGGGCAGGACGTCGGGTGAATACGCCCGCCATTTCTCGGTTCCGCGGGCTGCAAGTTCGGTGAGGGTGGGGAAAGTCATGCATTTACCTTAAACTGAAAGGGTGCTCAACCGTAAGCTTTCAAAAGTTATGGTCGTGATTAGCGGGACCATCGCCGCGACGTGCCTTGTCGCGTGTGGTGATGATTCGCAAGACACCTCGGACACCCTGGTGGTCACCGCTCAGCCGACCAACCCGGATAACCCCGACCCCGCGCCGTTTGTAGCGCAGCAGGTTGAGCCGATTGTCGCGCCGACCCTCTACGAGCCAATCCACGACCCCGGCCTGAACGTGGATTGGACCCTCCGCGGGGTTAGTGCCGCCCCGATCGGGGGCATTGTGGTGCACGTGGATGTCAAGAACCTCAACGAAAGCGCCCTGCCGACCGACGTGGTCAAGGCGACGCTCAAGACCACCGGCTACAACGGCCAGTCCACCAACATTGAGCCGTTGGGGGAGGGTCAGTCTGGTGTTCAGTCCGGTTTGGATCTGCCCTTGGGTAGTGGTGCGACAACCAACTTGGACTTCGCTTTTAACACCACAGTCGGCAACGTTAATGCTGCTGAGCTGCAGGTGGGCAACGTTATTTTCAAGGGTTCGCTGAACATTTAGCCCACTGGTGTCATGGGTGGGTATCGGGGGTAATGACGCCGCGTTGTGTGAATCATGTCACGTGATGGAACCGTGGGTGGGTGCGCGGCGTCTAACACTGTCGTAAGGGGACACACGACAAGAAAGGGGGACCCCTTGGATATCCAACTAGACCTGCGAAGCATCGACAGCGTCATCACCACCATCACCCAGGCCTACCGCACACCCACACCGCCACCCGGGCTGAACTCCTACACAGGACTCAGCGGTTTAAGCGATCTCGCGCAGCTACACAGCGCAGCGCTCACCAGCGCACACGGGGCACAAGAACAATTAGGTGAACGCGTCACCTGGCTAGCCCAGGCGCTCGGCGCATCCATTGAGGCACTGAGCGGACAAAACCTCCTCAACGCCTACGGTTTGGACCTAGACTCCGTGCCCGGCCCCAACCAATCGGTCGTCTTCCCACCCAAACCCGCCATCCACCCAGCACACACCGCCTTCCACACGCCCACCTGCAGCTGTGGTGGCGGCACGATCGCTGGGATCCGCATCCTCATCGCAACCAGCAGACGCGAACTAGCCCAGCAGGCAAGCGAACACTGGACACGCATCCAACAGCAATGCGCAGAAGCCGCCAGCCAGCTGGACAAAGCAGCCCAGGAACTGGCAGGCAGCAACCACGGCGACGTCATCACCCAAGCCTGTGAATCACTAGCGGAAACCACACAGATCGCGCAGCACCTATCCGACAACGCCGGAGCGATGAGTGCGTGGAGCCGCAAGCTCAACGACGCCCTAGACAAGGCCGACGCGGTGCTGTCCGGATACGAAGAGGACATCGCGAAAATCGCAGCGCAGGAAGGTACCGGCAGCGACAACGCGGCTGCTGCAGCGGCCGCCGCACAAGCCGCCGAAAGCGAAGCGGTGGACAAGTTCTACACCGTTGACCTGCCGGCCATCCTCGCCGGAGTCACCCCACCCAAGGGCGACATGCTGGGGGTTATCGACGGGCTTGGCAAGGCCCGGGGCGGCGCCAACAACCTCGAGCTGTATTCCCTCGGTGGAATCGGCGGGCTACAGAGCCACGCGGCTGCAACACACGCCGCAGCCGCCGCACCCACCCCAGAACAGCTAGGCGTGAAGACCTCCAGCACAGCGACCCCGCCATCGGGTCTTTCCGGGGCGGGGCGGACCATGGCAATGAGCGCCGCAGGATTGATCGTCGGAGGAGTCGGTTCAGTACGCGGAGGCGCGTCCAGCCGATCCAGAACCATTGCCAACCCCACGGTGCTCGAACAGCTGCGGGCAACCGGAACAATCAGCACACCCCACAACCCGCAGAACACCGCCAGTGGTTCCAAGGCAGCCTCTGCGGCGGCCGCACCACTGGTGGCGGGCATCAGCGGGGTGCGCGGGGTAGCGCAGCGCAAAAGGGACTAGTCCAGGCACTCCAGGAGGTTTTCCGCGCTAATCAAACACATCGGCAGGCCAACACCGGGGGTCGTGGTTGCCCCGGCATACAACAGTCCAGATACTTCCGGATCCTGCTGCGTGCCGCGCAAAAACGCCGATTGGCCCAGCGTGTGGGCATAGCCCAAAGCATTGCCCTTGTATGCGTTGAAACGTGACGCAAAATCCTTTGGCCCCATAGCGTGGCGAACAATCACACGTTGGCCAAGATCCGGGACGCCTGCGCGCTGGCCGATCGCCTCAATCGTCTTGTCGACCAGGGCCTCGGCAGCCTGCCGGGCCACCGCGGCGTCATCACCCAACAAGCCCTCATCGGCCAGGGTGGGGATCAAAATAAACAAGTTCTCGCAGCCCTCAGGCGCCACGGAAGGATCAGTCTCGGAAGGCTTACACACGTAGATCGACTGTGACACACCCGGCTGTACGGTGGCACCATCCTTGGGGAAGATCGCCTCGAAATCGCGTTCCCACTCGCGCTCCAGGAACAACTGGTGGTGGCTTAACTCCGGAAGCGCGCCGCGCACACCAACAAACCCTAACACCACGCCGATACCAGGATCGACCTCTTTGTCCTTCCTGCCCAGCAGGCCCGCTAGGTGGTTGACATCAGCAGCGCCAACAACAACATCCGCATCCACCCGCTTAGGCTCACCGCCTGGAGTGGAAGCTGCCAGCCGGACGCCGCGGGCACGCCCGTCAACCACCTCGATGCCCTCAACCGCGCGTCCGGTGACAATCCTCGCACCCTGCGCAGTCGCTACATCGGCCACCGCATCAATGATCTTGCTAAAACCACCCATGGGGTAGCGTACGCCCTCAACCAGGTCAGTGTGGCTGAGCAAGTGATACATCGCGGGAGTGCGGGTGGGCTCGCAGGACAAAAACACCGCCGGGTATTCCAGAATGTGGCGCAGACGAATATCAGAAAAATCGCGCCCCACCCACGTGCTCAAAGGAGTACTGAGCAGCTTGGCCAACAGCACCACATGAGCCATGGTCGCTTTGTTAACGAAGTCCGAAAAAGAACTAAAGGTGGTGTACAAAAAGCGATCGATCGCGAAATGGTAGGTCTGCGTAGCGACCTTCAAATACTCGCGGATTTTTGCTCCCGCGCCCGGCTCGATGGATTCAAAAAGCTCCGTAACCTGCTCGACACCACTGTGGACATCCACGGGCTCGAAACCAGAAGAAAACACCCGGTACGCGGGGGAGAGCTGGCGCAAATCCAACAGCTCCTGCGCGGAGGTGCCGAACTGCTCGAAGAAATGCTCAAAGGCCTCGGGCATCAAGTACCAACTGGGGCCGGTGTCCCACGTAAAACCCTGATCTTCAAGCAGGCCGGCGCGGCCACCGATGGTGTCATTTTTCTCGTACACAGTCGTCTCGAACCCCTCGCGCGCCAAAAAGGCCGCGCTGGCAAGACCCGCGATACCCCCGCCGATGACCACAGCTTTCTGTGCCGGCTGCGCGCTATCCGCAGCTGGATCCCCCGCGACGTCATCCTTCCACCCCGCAGCTGACTCCGCAGCGCCAGCGGGGTCGCGTTTGAATGCTGTTGTGGCAACCGCCTGCGCTAACAGACGAACCTTCAGAGCATCCGGCACCCGCACCCGCTCGGTCTCCACATCAGCGGTAGCTAGACGCTGGTTGAGCTCTTGAAACAACAGCAGGGCAGCGGTGACAGCCGCGCGCGGGCCGCGGGGCAGAAAATCCACAGTCGACCGGGCGACGTCCAAATCGTGCGCGATGTCGACAATGATTTCATCACGAATCGCATCCGTCATCCCGCCCTCAGACTGGGCAAAATACACCCGCCCCAAAGTGTTGCGATCATGCGCGTAATCCCTCAAAAAATTCACTTTTTGAAAAGCCGCGCCCAAGGCCCGGGCACCGCGCTGCGCCTGGGCATAATGAGCCGGACGCAGCGGATTGTCACTTAGGAAAATATCCAGGCACATCAAACCGATCACCTCGGCCGAGCCATAAATATAAGAACGCAGTTGCTCCGGGGAATACACGTGCAGCTGCCGCTCACTCGTGGCCGTATCACCGGAAGTCTTATCTCCCCCGGGAGTGTCAATATCCGCGCGCATCGAATGGAAGAACGCCTCGATATGATCGCGTTTAATCCCCGCGCGGCGGGCGGTCATCGCAAACGCCTGCACCGCAGGGTTGGTGGAAAAACCAGAGTCAATCGCACGGTAGATTTCTGCCTCAAACCCGTCCAACTCGGCGCGGATCGCTGCAGCGTCTAACCCAGCGGCCTCCGCCGTGCCATCCACAATCTCATCGGCAATGCGCACCACCGCATACAGGTTCGCGATATCCGAGCGGATACGCCGCGGCAGCAACCGGGAAGCGAGCGAAAAACTCGTCGAATAAGCGCCAATCACCTTGCTGGCGGCACCCGCAGACATCGAGTAGTAGTCCTTCAGTGGAAAAGCACACATGCAAGACATTGTCGCATCTTCGGTAGGCTGTGCCCATGGCCGAACTCGTAGTGTTGCTGGATTCCGACAACAATCCCATCGGGCATGCAGACAAACAGCACGTCCACACCACGGACACCCAGCTGCACCTAGCGTTTTCTTGCTACCTCTACAACGACAAAGGTGAGCTACTTATCACACGCCGCGCCCTGGAGAAGAAAACCTGGCCCGGCGTGTGGACCAACTCTTTCTGCGGCCATCCCGCCCCCGGTGAAAGTTTTGACGCCGCGATCGCTCGCCGCGCGCAGGTCGAGCTGGGCACCAGGGTAGCCGACGTCATCACCATTTTGCCGAGTTTTTCCTACCGCGCCGTCGACGCCAGTGGGATTGTCGAATACGAATTCTGCCCCGTGCATGCCGCACGCATCGATGGCTCCCTCGAGCCCAACCCGGCGGAGGTCATGGACTACGCGTGGGTCGACCCGGCAGCACTGGCGCACAGTGCCCGCAGCATGCCCCAGCTGCTGAGCCCCTGGATGGTGGAGCAAATCGAGCAGATCACCCAGCAGCTACCCCAGGATCACTCGGGCGTGGCGATCCCCAGCGCTCTCAGAGCCCTGGCCGGAATGTAGCGAAAATCCGGGCGGTAGTGCAGCTCATAGTCGTACTCATAGAGCACCTTGTCCAACAGATAAGCCTGCAACAGTGCCTCATCGACCGTGCCGCCTGCCTGCCGGTAACCATCCAGCAGCGCCTGAGTAGCCTGCTCGACAACGCCGGCGCCGGCACTGGCACCGGCGTCGGCTGCAGTGCTGCTACTGGCTGCGTTTTCGCGTGCGCGCACCTGGGTGGCGTAGTCAAAGGAACGAATCATCCCGGCGAGGTCCTTCATCGGGGAATGCTCCGCAGCACGCTCCGCCGGGGTGGCGGCGGGCTCACCCTCGAAATCAATGAGCACCCAGCGGGAAGAATCCCACAGCACCTGGCCCAAATGGAGATCACCATGCACATGCTGCACCGGCACCTGATCAGACCCGGCTCCAGTGTTGGAAAGAACCTCAATCAACCCTGAGCTCAGCGCATCACCCAAGCCCGCCTGCGTGCCAGTGCGAATCATCCGCTCGCGAAGACTATCGAGCAGATTCTCGCGCCGCTGCACGTGGCCTTCATCCAACGCGGTATGAACGCGCGCGATTGCTACCCCAAGCCCCGCGACGTCAATACCCTCGCCGCTATCATCGCCGACCAGTCCACGCTCTAGGGCTAACTCCCAGCCATCGCGAGCGCCATCAACTAACGGCACCACGGTGGCCACACAAGCACCCTCATCATGCGCCACCACGTGTGCCGCATGCGGGCAATCAGCCAACGCTTCCGCCACCAGGACCTCCGGATTCACCCCCTCAGCCAAGCGACGCTGGAACTTCACCACCCACGAGCCCACAACAAAAGACGTGTTGGACTGCTCGCCGCCCACGCGCTGCGCCTGCACATCACCGACCAACGTGTGCCCGCGCTCAGCCAACAAAGCACGCACATAGCCGACAACATCCACACCAACCCCAGCCCCCGCGGCGTCATCACCTTCGGCAGCATACTGCGCCAACAGATCCCGACCGGTGGCATCAACCAACGTGCGGTACAGCGCGCCCGCAGACTCAACCGTCAACCACACCCCACCGAACTGCCACGGCTCCGCGCGAACAATCCGCACCGCGGAAGAATCCGCACTACCGCCATAGAAACGCTGGCCCACCAGATGCGGCAACACTCGATCCACCAACGGCACCCACGCGTAGCCATAGCCAGGCAGGTACACCTCGATACCCGCAACCGTCACCGACTGCGGCTCAGCCGTGACATTAAAAGCACACAACACCCCTGCGCGCTCGAACGCAAAGACCTTAGTGGAAGCAACAACGCGCCAATCATCAGAGGCATCAAAAACCGCCTTACGCTGCGCAATCAATCGCCTGTGGGCATACAACAGCGAGGTAGGATCCGCCAACGCTGCCTGCACATTCGGCACCGTCGACAACACCGGAGGATAAGATGACTGGGGCGAAAAACCCGCATTGGTCGACCCATCCCACTGCATCGGCGTGCGCACACCATCGCGATCGACCAACCAAATGTCGTCGGCCATCCCAATTTCGTCCCCGTAATACAAAAACGGCGCGCCGGGCATGGACAACAACATCGCCACCGCGCATTCCACGGCCTCCGCAGAACCCAGCAGCGGCAGCAGGCGCCGGCGGATCCCCACATTCGCCCGCATACGCGGCTCCGGGGCGTAGCGGGCATAGAGGTCCGCGCGCTCGACATCATCAACCATCTCCAGGGTGAGTTCGTCGTGGTTGCGCAGGAAGGTACCCCACACCGCACCCGCTGGCAGCTGTGGCGTGTCCGCCAGAATCCGGTCGATCGACGAGGCCTCACCGCGCGCGAAGGAAAGAAAAATCCTAGGCATCAGCGGGAAATGGAAACACATGTGGCATTCCGGTGCCTCATCGGAACCGAAATAATCAACGACGTCGCGGGGCCACTGGTTTGCTTCAGCAATCAGCACACAGCCGGGAAATTCCTCATCGACCATGGCGCGCACGCGTGCCAAATAGTCGTGCGTTTCGGGAAGGTTTTCACCATTAGTGCCGTGGCGTTCGTAGAGGTAGGGGACAGCATCTAGCCGGAAACCATCAAGCCCCTTGCTCAGCCAGAAGCGCAACACATCCAGCATGTCTTCTTGCACTGCAGGATTGTCGTAATTCAAGTCCGGTTGGTGGGAGAAAAAGCGGTGCCAATAAAAGCGGCCCACGCTGGGTTCGAAGGTCCAGTTGGAGGTCTCGGTGTCTTCAAAAATCACCCGGGCATCGGCGTATTCCTCGCCGGTCGTGGACCACACGTAGCACGGGGTGAAGTCTGCAGCATCCAAGGTTCCCGCATCGATCGCACGCAAGGCCTCCAGCTCTTCACGCCACCACTGGTGGGCGATACTTGTGTGGTTAAGCGGCAAATCCGCAATCACCCGCATGCCGCGGGCGTGGGCGGCGTCAAGCAGATGCGACAGCTGCTCGACGGAACCGAAATCCGGGTGAGTCGACAAGAAATCCGCGACGTCATAACCCCCATCGTCCAAAGGGGAGGCGAAAAATGGGGGCAGCCACAAACAATCAACACCCAACCACTGCAGATAATCAAGGCGGGATTCCAAACCCTCGAAATCGCCGACACCGTCGCCGTTGGAATCCTGGAAAGTGCGCACAAGCACCTCATAAAACACTGCGTTTTCACACCAGTTTGCAGCGCTCATAGCCCACCAATCATCGTCGACACCATCTGTTCATCATGCGGCCCAGGGCCGAAAGGAACCCGGTACAGCAGGCGATAGGCCCGCCGCGCCCGTTCCAAACGCCTGGGATGCTCGCGTTGCACCCAGGCTATACGCGCCGGGAGGACGGGGCCGACGAAACCACGCAGCAGCCACTTGCGTTTATCCAGGGTTGCTCGAGCAAAGCGGGGCTCGCGCAGATCGACTCGGCGAAAAGCACCCCGGTAGTGGTCCCGGCGGCACAACCACAACGCGACTGCAGCATCCACCCCGCTAGCCACCAGGGTTACCTGGGTGGGGTCGCCCCCGAAACGCTCAATGTTTTTCTGCACCCACTCCAAAGCCAACACGCAATCGTCGACGCCGCGGAAACGGTGCGGCTCGTCAGTGTGAAAGCGCAAGAAACCTTCGAAACCACCCCGATAATGCACCCGCACCAGCAGATCCTCATCCGAAGGTGCGGCTGGACTGTTGCCGACGACGACGCGCACCGGGGCATCCGCGCCCGGGCGAAGGCGGGGGCCGACGATGCTTAACGTTTGGCTTCCAGCCGCAGCTGGGGAAGTGTTGTTGCTGTCATCTGCCGCAACAGCAATGCCGAAAGGCTCCGCGATGCTATAGACCTGATCGTGAATGTGCTGCACGTCTAGCCAGTCTAGTGATGCGGGGGAACGACGAGGGGAGAATTGAGGCGGCTGGCGCTACTGTTGAATGCATGAGCGCCATCGACGGTTTCGGACAATTCCTGACCACAGCCCCCCTGTGGTTGCAGGTTCCCCTGGTGTTCATCGGTGTTATCGCTGTGTGTGCCCCACTGGCCTACGCGATGGTGTGGGGCGTCGATAACCTCAACGCCAAGCTGCGAGTGTTAAGGTTGGAGCCTATGTCGCAGCCAACACAACCCAACAAGCCGAAGAAGCCTTTCGGCACTTCGCGCGTCAAGCAGGTGCTGATCCTGCTGATCATTATCGTGATCGTCGCCTGGCTTCTCGGCATGTAACAAGTAGGGCGTGGACAACTAGCCGTTGGGGCGCCTGCCAGCTTCCGCAATAACGCGAAACCAGGGGTGGCGCGTGAGCTCTTCGAGAAGCACCACAGCACCGGTTTCATCCCGTAAAGGCTGGCACCAGTTGGGGTACAGGTCTTTGGTGGTGCCCGGCTGGTTTTGGGCCTGCACATCGCCGACCATGTCCACCAAAGAGGTACATGCCAACGCCGAGGGGGTAGAGGCCACATAGCGGTGCAAGCCGGCTACGAGTTCTAGAGTGTCGCCGCGTTGGCCGCGCTTGTCGCTTTCCAACGGCGGACAGAAGCCATACTCCGCAACCTGTGACAGCACCCGGTTTTGCCACGCGACGTCCTCAGCTTCCTCGACCTCGATGGGGCGTTCAAACAGGCCGAGCTCGTCACGCAAGCGGATGTGAGTGCCGGCTAGGAAGCCAGCCGTCGGAGGAAGATCATGCGTGGTCACCGAGGACAGCGCCAAGGGGCGGTAATGGCCAGCATGTTTAGGTTGATCGCCCTCGGACTCGAACCACAAAATTGAGGTGCCCATGATGCCACGCTCGGCCAAAGCATCCTGCACCCACGGCTCAAAGGTGCCAAGGTCTTCACCAATGACGACCGCGCCCGCACGCTCGGCCTCTAGTGCCAAGATCCCCACGAGGGCCTCATGGTCGTAGTAGACGTAGGTGCCCGTGGTCGCCGGCTGCATCCGGGGGATCCACCACAGGCGGAACAAGCCGAGCACGTGGTCAACGCGAATACCGCCGGCATGCTTGAGTACCGTGCGTAGCATGTCGCGCCAAGGACGGTAACCGGCCTCTGCTAAAGCTACCGGGTGCCACGGGGGCTGCGACCAATCCTGACCCAGCTGGTTGTAACCATCCGGCGGGGCGCCAACAGAGGCTTCGGAAGCGAGCACCGCAGACAAGTTGTGAGCATCGGAACCGCCAGGATGCACGCCCACAGCAAGATCAGCCATGATGCCGATCCGCATTCCCGCATCTTTAGCTGCGGCCTGTGCTGCAGCCAATTGCTCATCACACAGGAACTGCAGCCACATATAAAACACGGGATCCACGCCAGTGGTTGCAGCACACCATCGGGCAAAGAGCTCAAGTCCTTCGCCCTCGTGCGCCACAAACGCATCAAAAGCAGCTTCGCGCTCCGGCAGGCGAGCCTCAAACATTTGTATTAAGGCAGCCAGCTTTGCCTCGTAAATTCGGTTGCGGTCAATCAAACCGCCGCTGGAGCTCAAAGCCTTAAGCTGGGCAAACACCTCGCGCTGTGCATCCGTAAAAGTGACGTGATTGTACTCGGGCACATCCTCAATACGCAGATACAGCGGATTGACGAAACGCCTGGTGGTTGGCAAGTAGGGCGAATCCTCAACAGGCGGGGCAGGCTCGGCAGCGTGCAAAGGATTGATCAGCAGAAAATCAGCGCCGGCTTCTCGCGCCACCATGTCGGCCAAAGTAGCGACGTCATGAAAATCGCCCATGCCCCAACTATCTGAGGAGCGCACCGAATAAACCTGCACCATCACACCCGAGGCAGGCTGGGCAACAAAAGCATCCGCAGTCGACAAGCGACGCGGCGTCACAATCAAATCGACAACTTCCTCTGAACCCGTCGAGCGCGCGTGCAAACGGTGCCACCCCAAAGGCAGGTCCTCTGGCAGCCCAAACGTGGCCTCCCCCCGCAAAATCCCCTCAACCTCGCGGGGAGGATTGAAATTATCCACCTGAAAAGCCTCGCGACGGCTGCCATCCTCGCAGGTAATCCACACCTCGACGGGGGCGCCATCATCAACATGGACATCCACTCGGGGCTGGTCGCCCTGCTTGGTCACTACGCAGGGAGGCAACAGGCGCGACCATCGCGCATCCTCGCGGCGTCGATAGGCCCCCTCGATAGCCTCTTCAGTGTGCTCAGCAAGATCAACCCCCAGCGCATGCAGCGTCTTGAGCAGCGTATCCGTAGAAACTTGGACGTGTTCGCCGGTATAGGAATAGAACTGCGTCGCAATCCCATAAGAATCGGCCAAACCACGCAACTGCTCATCAAAAGTGCTCACACCTCAACATCTTAGTCAGGCCAAGCAGGTAGCCTAGACGTGAACAAAAACGAGGAGATATTTGTGGAAACCGAATACAGCACGCCAGCCGAATACACCATCGGACGCAAAGAAACCTGCCTGACCGCCATGCTCGCCATGGCGCACGCCCGCCCCTACGGCGTGATGTTCACTCGCCCGAAAAGCTTTGAATGGGTCAACGTCACAGCCAGAGAATTCGCAGACGAAGTATTCGAAGTAGCCAAAGGCCTCATCGCCAACGGCGTGCAAAAAGGCGACCGCGTCGCCCTGCTCAGCGAAACCCGCTACGAATGGTCCCTCCTCGACTACGCCATCTGGGCAGCCGGAGCTGTAAGCGTGCCGATCTACGGTAGCTCATCAGTGTCACAGGTGCGCTGGATTATTGAAGATTCTGGTGCGGTCTTCGCCATCTCCGAAACCCCCGACCACACGGACCTGATGAAGCACTTGGAGCTCGACTCTGAGGGCAACCCCGCCCTTAAAGACTCCACCTCGCAGCTGCGCCGCATCCTGGAGATCAACAGCTCGGCCATCACCACCCTCAAGTTTGAGGGACGCAGCATCAGCGACGAAGAAGTCCAGGCCCGCATCGATGCCACCACCTCGGAGGACCTCGCCTCGCTGGTGTACACCTCTGGCACAACCGGCCGCCCCAAAGGCTGCAAACTCACCCACCACAACTGGCTTGCTGAAGTACGCGCACTGCTGACCCACCCCATTGGTGCGATCGCCATCCCAGGCACACGCGTGCTGACCTTCCTGCCCTTGGCGCACGTGCTTGCCCGCGCAGTGTCCCTGGCAGTCGCCATCGGTGGCGCCACTCAGTCCCACTGGTCCGACACCTCGTCACTGTCCGTGGAATTCCAGCGTGCACGGCCCAACCTCATCCTCGGCGTGCCCCGAGTCTTCGAAAAGGTCCATGCCGGTGCGATGGCCAACGCAAAAGAAAAAGGCCCCGTGCAAGCCACCATGTTCGCCAAAGCAGAACAAGTTGCGCGTGCTTACTCCCGCGCATTGGATAGCGAAGAGGGCCCCAGCCGTTCACTGAAGCTCAAGCACGCAACCTTCGACAAACTGATCTACTCCAAGATCCGTGCCGCCATGGGATCGTCCGTGAAGTACTGCATCTCCGGTGGCTCGGCGATGAACCCTGAGCTGCTGCACTTCTTCCGCGGACTGGGCGTGACCATCTATGAGGGCTACGGACTGACCGAAACCGCAGCCGCAGCCGCAGTGAACTTCGGCGACACCAACATTATTGGCACCGTCGGACGCCCCGTGGGTGGCATGTCCGTGAAGATCAACGAGGAGGGCGAAATCCTACTCAAGGGCGAAAGCCTTTTTGCCGGATATTGGAATAATGACGAGGCCACCGCAGAGTCCATGGAGGACGGCTGGTTCAACACCGGCGACCTAGGCGAAGTGCTCGACAGTGGGCACATCGCGATCACCGGTCGCAAGAAAGACCTCATCGTCACCGCCGGTGGTAAAAATGTTTCCCCTGGCCCGCTGGAGGACCGTTTGCGCAGCCACCCGCTGATCTCCCAGGCGCTTGTGGTCGGCGACGGTAAGCCCTTCGTCGGCGTGCTGGTCTCGCTTGATGAAGAAGCATTTAACCGGTGGAAGCTTGACCACAACATTCCAGCATCCAAGACGGTGTCCGACCTAGCAGTAGACCCCATGCTGCGCGCCGAAATTCAAGACGCCATCAACGAAACAAATTCGCTGGTCAGCCACGCAGAAGCCATTAAGAAGTTCTACATCCTCGACCGTGACTTGAGCGAAGAGGAAAACGAACTGACACCCACGATGAAGATCAAGCGCAACGTCGTCGTACGACGCTTCTCGGAAGAAATCGACTTCCTCTACAAGCGCTAGCGGCGAGGCACCACAACTCGTGGCCTGTCGCCGTCTAGAGTTGTGCTCCGATCAAGTTAACTCGTGGGAAAAGGAGCAGCCGTGCACCGTGCAGACGCCCAGCTGCGCCACCGTGAACTCACCCAAGAGGTCTACAACATCGGCGATGAGGTAGCCGCCTATATTGAAAACCTCGCCGAGGCGGTGGCCGACTGGGACGTTCACCTCGTCCGCGACTGCCTCATCGAATTCGATGAAATCATCACTGATGCCCGCAACGATTCCCGCGTTGTATCCGCTGAACTCTATGGCGTGCGCCAAGCATTATCCTCCGGTATCCGCGGCGGCACTGTCGGTGTCAGCCGGGAACGCCGCGAACCGACAGTGCAGCGCCCCAATCCCTTGGGTGCCGACACCTTGTGCGAATGGTTCCCGCTCGACGGCCCGGTAGGGGTGGAGCAGCATTTCACCGCGCTGGACGCCCGCACCCGCGCCGTCGTCAAACATTGTGAACGCGTCGTCGAATGGGTCCTCGACCAAACAGCCGTCGCCGCCGCAGACCTAAGCGCGATCAGCCTGCCCATGCTCTACGGCCGCACCAAAGCCCTAGTGGAAGACTGCGCGCACGCGTGGATCGATTGCGTCGTCTTGCTTGACCCGTCCTACGCCCAAGCGATGCGCGGATCCAACCCGCCCACCTTCCTTGGCGAACGCGCGCGTATTGACGCCGTCGTCGCCCGCGTCCAGCGTGCCCTCCAGCAGGCAGGTGGAGCGTGACCTTCGGGGTCTACGTGCACGTGCCGTTTTGCTCCTCCCGCTGCGGCTACTGCGATTTCAACACCTATACCCCCAGCGAGCTAGGGGGATCCAGCCCCGACAGCTATCTTGATGCGCTGGAAAAAGAACTCGACGCCGCAGCGCAGACCTATCCTCTAGGGCCAGCAGACACCGTATTTATCGGCGGCGGAACACCTTCGCTGATCGGTGCGGCAGGCCTTGAGCGCGTTCTTCGGGCGGTGCGTAACAGCTTCGGTGTCGCTGCACACGCGGAAATCACCACCGAAGCCAACCCAGAGTCCACCTCGCAGGAATTCTTCGACCACATCCGGGCTGTCGGGTACAACCGTGTCTCCCTCGGCATGCAATCAGCCAGCCCCACCGTGCTACGCATCCTCGAGCGGCGCCACACCCCGGGGCGTGCATTCCAAGCCATTGCGGAAGCACACGCCACAGGCTTCGAACACCTCAACCTTGACGTCATCTACGGCACCCCCGGCGAAAGCGATGACGACCTGCGCGCCACGCTCGACGCGGTTCTCGACGCCCCTGTCGACCACGTCAGCGCCTACTCGCTCATTGTCGAAGACGGCACCGCCATGGCCCGCAAAGTACGCAAAGGGATCATCCCTCAACCGGACGAAGACACCTACGCCGACCGCTACGCCATGATCGACCAGGCGCTGTCCACAGCAGGCTTCGACTGGTACGAAGTGTCCAACTGGGCCAAACCCGGCGGGCAATGCCTGCACAACCTGGGCTACTGGCGCGACCACGACTACTACGGGGCAGGCCCCGGCGCACACTCGCACATCGGAAACACCCGCTTCTACAACGTCAAACATCCCGCCACTTACGCCGCACAAGCTACCCAACCGCAAGCCGGCAGCGAGGAACTGACACCACACGACCGCCACACCGAAGCACTCATGCTCGGGCTACGCCTGCGCGAAGGCATCCGCGAGGAGATCATCGGCGCCGGCGCCCGTGACGTCATTGCTGATTACATCAACCGTGGACTCCTAGCACGCACACACGGTAGGCTGCACGTCACAGACGCAGGGAGGCTCCTTGCAGACGGAATCATTGCCGACATTCTCGTAGCGGAAGGACAATGATGAGCAAAGCCGCACAACAACGCCGCGCAGCAGTCCTACGTGCCATCGTCGCCGACTACATCGCCTCCCACGAACCCGTCGGCTCCAAAACGCTACTCGAACGCCACCAACTGGGTGTATCCAGCGCCACCATCCGCAACGACATGGTCGCGCTGGAAAAAGAAGGCTACATCGTCAGCCAACACGCAAGCTCCGGCCGCATCCCAACAGACAAGGCCTACCGACTCTTCGTCGATACCCTCGACGAAATCAAACCCCTGTCTGTTGCCGAACGCCGGGCGATATCCAGCTTTCTCGAAGGGGGAGTGGACCTCGAAGACGTCCTGCGCCGCTCCGTCCAACTGCTCAGCCAATTGACCCGCCAAGCAGCCGTCGTGCAAATTCCCACACTCAACGTCTCCCGCGTGCGACACTGCGAAGTCGTTGAACTCACCCCCTACCGCCTGCTGCTCGTGCTGATCACCGACACAGGGCGCGTGGAGCAACGCAACGTCGACATAGCCAACCCGTGCAGCCCAGGCACCGCCAGCCGACTGCGCGAACTATTCAACCGGGCGCTCGCCGGCAAAACACTCTCCGACGCCAGCGTGTCCATCGCAGAGCTTGCCGAGGAAGCGCCCAGCGACATCCGCGACGTCGTCATCCGATGTGCCACTGTGCTCATCGAAACACTCGTCGAAGCGCCCAGCGACAAACTCATCCTCGCCGGAGCCTCCCACCTGATCCGCGGAGAATTCCCCGAGGGGCTGCCGCCAGTTCTCGAAGCGCTCGAGGAGCAAGTGGTGGTGCTCAGACTGCTAGCCGAAGCGCAAGAACTCGGCCACGTGCGCGTACACATCGGAGACGAACTCCACGGCGCATCAATAGTGGCCACCGGCTATGGGCCAGACACCCCATTCGGTAGCATGGGCGTGGTTGGCCCCACATACATGGACTACGCGGGAACAATTTCTAAGGTTTCGGTCGTTGCACAGTACGTGAGCCGTGTCCTGGGCGGCAACTAACAGAAAGGACCGTGAAAAACACCGTGGCACGAGATTACTACGGGATCCTCGGCGTGGAGCGCGATGCGAGCGACTCCGAGATCAAAAAGGCCTACCGTAAACTGGCCCGCAAATACCACCCCGATGTCAACGACACGGAGGAAGCCGCCGAGAAATTCCGCGAGATTTCCCTCGCGCAAGAAGTACTCAGTGACCCCAATAAACGCCGCATCGTCGACGCTGGCGGCGACCCCATGGAACAAGCCCAAGGCGGCGGTGGCAACGCAGGCTACGGCGGATTCGGCGACATTTTCGACGCATTCTTCGGCGGGGCACAAGGCCGCGGCCCCCGCCCACGCACCGAACCCGGCAACGACGCACTACTGCGCACCACCATCACACTGGCCGAAGCCTACTTGGGTGCCAAGAAAGACATCACGGTTGACACCGCTGTGCTGTGTAGCGCCTGCGAAGGCACCGGCAGCGCCACCAAATCCAAGCCGGTTACCTGCTCTAGCTGCGGTGGTGCGGGCGAAATCCAACAGGTACAGCGCAGTTTCCTTGGCAACGTCATGACCTCACGCCCATGCCCCACTTGCCAGGGCTACGGCGACGTCATCGAAAACCCATGCAACAACTGCCACGGCGACGGACGCAGCCTGAGCCGCCGAGACCTGGTGGTCAACATTCCCCCAGGAATTCGCGACGGAATGCGCATTCGCATGGCAGGTCAAGGCGAGGTCGGCCACGGCGGCGGCCCGGCAGGGGACCTCTATGTCGAGGTCCATACTGAACCCCACCCGATATACACCCGAGACGGCGACAACCTGCACGTCAGCGCGACCGTTCCTATGGTTGACGCCGCGTTGGGCACCACGCTCACACTCGACAGCCTGGTGGGCGAGCCGATCACCGTTACCATCGCCAACGGCACCCAGCCCGGCACCGCACTGCGCGAGGCTGGAAAAGGCATGCCGCGACTGCGCTCCGAAGAATTTGGTGACCTGCTCATCCACGTCGATGTCACCGTCCCCACTGACCTCGATGGCACCAGCCGCTCGCTGCTCGAGCAGTTGCGGGAACACAGAGGGGAAAACACGGCAGTCAACCAAGAAAACGGTCGATTGTTTGACCGATTGCGAAACAAGTTCCGGCGCTCATGACGCTTCCCGTTTTCTATTCCTCAACGCTCGACGGGCTGCGCGGCGCCGAAGCACACCACGTGCAGGTCAAGCGCATCACCGTGGGCGAGAAGATTGTGCTGGTTGACGGCCAGGGCCGCAGCGCCACTTGCACAGTCACCGCGGTGTCTAAGGACGCCGTCGAAGTCGACGTTGAACACATTGACACGGTGGAGCGCGCCCAACACATCACCGTTGTCCAAGCTCTGCCGAAATCCGAACGCAGCGAACTGACCGTCGACCTACTGACCCAGGCAGGCGCCGACACCATCATCCCCTGGCAAGCCAGCCGCAGTATCGCGAAATGGGCCGGTAAAGAAGCCAAAGCGCACGCAAAATGGGAAAAGACCGTCACCGCAGCAGCCAAGCAATGCCGGCGTGCCTGGTGGCCCGAAGTCGCACAGCTGCATCGCACCCGCGACGTCATCACCCTGATCGAACAACACATTGAGCAGGGCAGAGGCCCCGTACTCGTGTTACACGAAACCGCCGACCAGCCTCTGCGCAGCATGGATCTACGCGGCGACATCATGCTGATCGTCGGCCCAGAAGGGGGTATTTCCCCCGAAGAGTACGAGGCATTCACCCGCGCGGGCGGCCGTGCTGCAAAACTCGGCCCCGAAATTTTGAGGACCGCTACAGCAGGCTTCGCCGCACTCGCCGGAATCGGTGCGCTCACCCGCTGGTAAAGCCCACCGACGAGACCAACACACGTACCCCACCTTGCTACACTGATTGGCTACTATGATCACCCAAGAGTTCGAGCTTGACGCATCCCACGCACAAACAGTGCTCGGTACCAACGATGCCAACCTCAAAGCGATGGAAAAATACCTGGATTGCGACATTTTTGTGCGCGGCACCAGGGTCACCATCAACGGCGAAGACCACAACGTCGCACAGGCCGTGAAGGTCTTAAGGGACCTCGAATCCATGGCACGCCGTGGCTACGCGCTGAGCCCCGACTCCGTCAAACACACCACCCGGGCGGTGCACAGCGTCCGTCAGATCGTCGCCGACGACATCATCGCCCGCCGCGGCAAAGTAGTGCGCCCCAAAACCACAGGCCAGAAAGCATACGTGGAAGCCATCGATGAGAACACCATCGTCTTCGGCATAGGCCCCGCGGGTTCCGGCAAGACCTATCTGGCGATGGCCAAGGCTGTGCAGGCGCTTAATAATAAGGAAGTTAGCCGCATCATCTTGACCCGCCCGGCGGTCGAAGCAGGGGAGAAGCTGGGATTCCTCCCCGGCACACTGAATGAGAAGATCGACCCCTACCTGCGCCCCCTGCACGATGCACTGCGCGACATGGTAGAGGCAGAATCCATCCCCAAAATGATGGAATCCGGAATCGTAGAAGTCGCCCCGCTGGCCTACATGCGCGGGCGAACCCTCAACGACGCTTTCGTCATTTTGGACGAGGCCCAAAACACCACCCCCGCGCAGATGAAGATGTTCCTCACCCGCCTAGGGTTCGGCTCCAAAATGGTCGTTACCGGTGACATCAGCCAGGTTGACCTGCCTGGTGGCCAGCACAGCGGACTGAAGGTCGTGCGCCACATCCTCAAAGGAATCGACGGAGTGCACTTCAGCGAACTCGGTAGCGAAGACGTCGTGCGCCACCAACTGGTCGGACGCATCGTCGACGCTTACGATAATTACGACAATAAAAGCGCCCGCGAGAATGGCGCGGGGCACGCCGTCGACACAGAGACACAGGGGCAGTAATGCACATCGAGGTTTTTAACGAAGACCCCACCTATGGCACCCAAGACGCTACAGACACCGTAGATGCTGTGGACGCTGCAGATGCTGTGGATGGCGTTAACGAGGAAGCGCTGATCGATGTGGCTTCCTTCGCTTTGTCGCGCATGGACGTGCACTCTGAAGCCGAGCTCAACATCTACATCGTCGACGAAGACACCATCGCTGACCTGCACGTCCAGTGGCTCGATCTGGAAGGGCCTACCGACGTGATGAGCTTTCCAATGGACGAGCTCACCCCCGGTGGGCGGCCGGATGCGAACGAACCCGGTCCCGCGATGCTGGGTGACATTGTGCTGTGCCCTAGCTTTGCTGCGAAGCAAGCAAAGAAGGCGGGGCATAGCCTAGCCCACGAGCTAGCCCTACTGACCGTTCACGGCTGCCTGCACTTGCTGGGCTACGACCACATTGAACCCAGCGAAGAGCAGCACATGTTCTCTTTGCAAAATGAGCTGCTGCGCTTGTGGTACGACGACTGCAAGCAGCGTGGGGTGAACTACCAGCCCAAACCCAACACGCCCGAAGCGTTTCCCACGGCGGCTGACCGTACATGATCGAACTGCTGGTAGTCGCCCTAGCGGCACTGCTGTCCGCTGTTCTTGGCACAGTCGAGTCAGCGGTCACGGCACTATCCCGCGCACGCGTCGAAGAGCTAGTAAAGGAAGAACGCCAGGGCGCTGCGGCACTGTTAAAGGTCCTTAACCATCGCAGTGACAACATCAACCTGTTGATCTTGTTGCGCACTCTTTTGGACACCACAGCCGCTGTTGTCGGGGGCGCACTTGCCCTAGAACTCATCGGCAGCCGCAGTTGGGCCATAGCCGCCGCCGTTGCGGTGGTCGCCACTATCACCTACGTGATCGCCGGTGTGTTCTCCCGCACCGTCGGCCGCCGCAACCCCTACACGGTCTCCATCCAGGCGGCGCTAGTGTTGTCTGCCCTGGCTTTCGTGCTGGGCCCCATCACCAAAATCCTCGTGTGGATCGGTGGAAAGTTGGCACCCGGCCCGGGCTTCGAAGACGGCCCGTTCGCCACGGAAGTCGAACTTCGCGAAATGGTGGACCTCGCCCAAGATAGTGGCGTGGTGGAAAGCGAAGAGCGCCAGATGATCCAAAATGTCTTCGATCTGGCCGACACCACCGCCCGCAGCGTCATGGTGCCTCGCCCGGAGATGATTTGGATTGAAGACAAAAAAACTGCTGGTCAAGCCACAGCATTGTGCGTGCGAAGCGGGCATTCTCGTATCCCCGTGGTGGGCGAGACAGTCGATGATATTCAGGGAATTGTCTATCTGAAGGACTTGGTGCAGCAGACCTATCACGCCACAGACGGAGGCCATAGCGTGAAGGTCAAAGATATCATGCGCCCGGCAACCTTCGTGCCGGATTCCAAGCCGCTGGATGACCTGCTCCATGACATGCAGCTGCACCGCAACCACATTGCCATCTTGATCGACGAATACGGTGGCGTCGCCGGACTGATCTCGATCGAAGACATTTTGGAAGAAATCGTTGGCGACATTGCCGATGAGTATGACGTCGCGGAGCAGGCGACCACAGAGGAACTAGGCGATGGACGCTACCGTGTCGTCGCACGCCTGAGCCTGGATGACGTGGCCGAATTGTTGGACATTGAGTTTCCCGAGGACACTCTGGACCAGGTTGACACCATTGGTGGTTTGCTCGCCTACGAGTTAGGGCGTGTACCTCTTCCCGGTGTGACGGTGGAAAGCAATGGGCTGAAACTGACCAGTGAGGGCACTAGAGACCGCCGCGGCCGCCTGCGCACGACTGCTGTTGTCATTGAGGTACCCTGAAACACGTGACTGACGTTTTTCGCTCTGGCTTCGTAAGCTTCGTGGGCCGCCCCAACACCGGCAAATCTACACTGACGAATGCCCTCGTGGGCGAAAAAATCGCAATCACGGCGAACCAACCAGAGACCACGCGTCGGCCGATCCGCGGGATCGTCCACCGCGAGGACGCACAGATCATCATCGTCGACACCCCCGGCCTGCACAAGCCCCGCACCCTGCTGGGCGAGCGCCTTAATGACATCGTTAAAGACACCTACACCGATGTTGACGTCATCGGCCTGTGCATCCCCGCAGATGAAAAAATCGGCCCCGGTGACCGCTGGATCCTCGACGCCGTCAAGAAGGCAACGCCCAAAACCCCCATCGTCGGCATCGTCACCAAGACGGACAAAGCCAGCCGAGACCAGATCGCAGAACAGCTCGTCGCCGTTTACGACATGATCGGTGGGTCAGACGTCGTGCCCGTGAGCGCCACAGCGGGCGAGCAAACAGACACCCTCCTCGACGTCATCACCACATATCTTCCGGAAGGGCCTAAGTTCTACCCGGAAGATCACACCACTGACGAAGACCGCGACACCCGCATCTCAGAGCTCATTCGCGAAGCGGCACTCTCCGGTCTGCGCGATGAGCTACCGCACTCCGTGGCTGTGGAAATTGATGAGATCATCCCCGACGACAACAACCCCGACAAGCTCAACATTCACGCCATCATGTACCTTGAGCGGCCCGGCCAGAAAACCATCATCGCCGGACGCGACGGGCGCCGACTGTCCCGCATCGTGCACACCGCGCGAAAAGAAATCATCGAGCTGCTCGGCTGCAACGTCTACCTAGACCTACGCATCAAAATCTTGAAAAACTGGCAGTCCGACCCCAAAGCCCTGGGCCGCCTAGGTTTTTAAAAGCTAACGGGGCACACCGTGCGTAGTTTCAGAGACCAAGCGCTCGTCACCCGCACCTACGACTTTGGCGAAGCCGACCGCATCGTCACCCTACTCACACGCAACCACGGGGTTGTACGCGCCGTCGCCAAAGGGATCCGCCGAACCAACAGCCGTTTCGGCGCCCGAGTGCAGCAATTCAACCTGATCGACGTCAATCTGTACCCCGGGCGCAACCTCGCCACTCTCACGCAAGCCGACACCATCCGCCACTACGGCAAACTGATCGACGACTACGACCACTACACTGCTGGCGCCATCATCCTAGAGGCCGCCCAAAAGCTCACGCTGCACACCCCACCGGGCGACCCTTACACTTTTGACCAGGCCACCCGTGCACTCGAGTGCATCCCTGTGCACCCGACCATCGCCATCGACGCATTCATCCTCACCACCATGAGGCACAACGGATGGGAACCCACCCTGTACAACTGCGCAAACTGCGAAAAACCGGGGCCCCACCATCACTTCCACCCAGCATCGGGTGGTGCAGTGTGCGAAGATTGCCGACCACCCGCAGCAACCCCAGCGCCAGGCGAAAGCCTCCGCATCCTCTGGTGGATCCTCGCAGGCCACACCGAACTTGCAGCCGCAGCCAACTCGGTGGACATCCACACCGCACACAACCTGACTCTCGACTACTTCCACTGGCATACCGAGCAACGTTTGCGCAGCCTACGCACTGTGGAACAATAGACAGCGTGAACCACCCAGCGCAGCAACTCGACCCCCAATTCCTGCCGCAACACATCGCGCTTGTGATGGACGGCAACGGCCGATGGGCACAACAACGCGGCATGAAACGCACCGAAGGGCACAAACGCGGCGAGCAAGTCCTCGACACCATGGTCGACACCTGCCTAGAGCTGGGCATACCCTACCTATCGGCTTACGCATTTTCCACCGAAAATTGGCGGCGCAGCCCCGAGGAAGTCCGCTTCCTGATGAACTTTAACCGCCATGTGCTGCGCACCCGACGCGACAGCCTTAACGAACGCGGCGTCAAAATTAAATGGGTGGGGCGACGATCACGCCTATGGCGCAGCGTCATCAAAGAACTCCAGGAAGCCGAAGAATTAACAAAAAACAACACGCGCATGACACTCGCGATGTGCATCAACTACGGTGGCCGCGCCGAAATTGTTGACGCCGCGCGCGCATTCGCCGAAGACGTAGCTAACGGCACCGTCAAACCCCACCAGCTGACCGAAAACAGCTTGCGTGGCTACCTTAATGACCCCGACATGCCCGATGTTGACCTGTTCTTGCGCCCCAGCGGCGAGCAGCGCACCAGTAATTTCCTGCTGTGGCAATCGGCGTATGCAGAGATGGTCTTCCAGGACAAGCTCTTTCCCGACTACACACCCGAAGACCTCTATGACGCGATTTATGAATACGCCCAACGTGACCGGCGGTTCGGTGGCACCAAATGACGCCCGATAAAAAACAAATACGGCGGTGGCAAAAATACCTGGCCAACGAGCGTGCAGAGGCAGTTGTCTACCGCGAGCTTGCGCGCACCGCTGATGGGGAAGAACGCGACATCCTGCTCAAGTTGGCGGAAGCCGAAGACCGCCACGAGCAATACTGGCGCAACAAACTTGGCAATGACCTTGGTATGCCACGTAGGCCATCCATGGGTACCCGCACCATGGCGTTTCTGGCGCGACGCTTCGGCAGTGTTTTCACCCTGGCATTGATGCAATCGGCGGAAAGCCGCACGCCTTATTCCAAGGACGCTGACGCCACCGAACAGATGACGGCCGATGAGCGCATTCACGCAGAAGTCGTTCGCGGGCTTGCCCAACGCGGCCGCCAACAGCTTTCGGGTGGATTCCGCGCGGCCATCTTTGGTGCCAACGACGGGCTCGTGTCCAACCTTGCCTTGGTGCTGGGTATTTTCGCCAGTGGAGCAAGTAACCACACGATTCTGCTGACGGGTTTATCCGGCTTGCTCGCCGGCGCCTTGTCCATGGCTGCCGGCGAATACATCTCTGTGGCGTCCCAACGGGAGCTGCTTGAAGCCAGCACACCCCATCCCAAGACCAACACACTGTTGCCGCAGTTGGACGTCAACGCCAACGAGCTGGCACTTGTCTACCGTGCGCGCGGGATGGACGCCGCAACCGCTGATCACAAGGCCCAGCAAACACTGCGCAGTATTCGAGATAATCAGCCGGTGGACTCCCTGACCAACGACAGCAACCTGGATGCTGCCGGAAGCCCCACCCAGGCTGCGTTATCGTCATTCTTTTTCTTCGCCACTGGGGCACTGTTGCCCATCATCCCCTTCATCCTTAACTTGCCCACGAACACGGCAGCGGTTGCTTCCACCGTGATCGTCAGCGTGGCGCTACTGACCACCGGAGCCACCGTCGGCTTACTATCCGGTACTTCACCGATGCTCAAAGCATTACGGCAACTTGCGATCGGTCTAGCTGCTGCGGCCACCACCTACGGCATAGGCTCCCTGTTCGGGTAGAGCTGCACAAGCTACTAGCTAAAAAAGTGGGGCATCCCTTTGTGAAAAAGGGATGCCCCACATGTGTGTCAGCGCGTGGCTTACTTGTTTTCGGCGTCTGCCTTTTCCTGGCACTTAGGGCACAGGCCGAAGACCTCGGCGGTGTGGTTGGTCAAGCGGTAACCGTGCTCGACTGCTTGCTCTGCAGCCCACTGCTCGACGGGACCACCGTCGATTTCCGTGGTCTTGCCGCAGTTGGTGCAGACCACGTGGTGGTGATGGTGGCTGCTAGCGCAGTGGCGGTACAGGGTTTCGCCGGTGTGCATGTGCAGCACGTCGACGGCGTTGATTTCTGCGAGGGATTGCAGGGTGCGGTACACGGTGGTCAGACCAACGCTTTCGCCGCGGACGATCAGCTCATCGTGGATGTAGCGGGCAGAGTAGAAGTTTTCGAGATCTCGAAGGACCGTGACCACAGCTGCACGCTGGCGGGTGCTGCGCGCGCCCAGCTTCGGCATGGGCGGGCTCTTCTTGTCCTTGCTTATGTTTTTGACAGTGCGGGTTTGTGCCACAGTTATCCTCCATGTTGAAAAGTGCGAAATGTGCGAACCAAACACAACACAAAACAGACACAGTACATCGCAATCAAACGGGGTGGCTCGCCCGATTGTGTCTGCTTTTCTTGGATCGTGCTTGTTTGGGGACCATTTTGATACTAAGCGCGTTTAAGCGTTTCTTAGAATTGAGACCCGATTGGTGTACAGAAGGCTTGTAACCCAACACATACTAACAACGCAGGTAAAGTCTGATTTTTGTCGATATGACCACCAAATGAAAGTGAAAAATGTTAGTTATCTGCCGTGCGGAGGCATTTTTGGAAGCTGTTGTGGCGTAAGTCATGTGCTTTCATGTGACGGTAGGGCTGTGGGAAGTGTTATGAGTGTTCTGTCACAAAGCACCGGTAGGGGCGCGCATTGGGTGGCATCCACGCGGGCAATTGTTCAAGCGCACCCCAGGGTGGGGCAGGGGGCGGTGATCTATTAGACTCCTAGGTCTATACCTGTCATCCAACCTTGGGAGAATCGTGGCTTCTGTAATCGACACCGTTGTCAATCTGTGCAAGCGACGCGGTCTGGTCTACCCGTGCGGTGAAATCTATGGCGGCACCCGTTCCGCATGGGATTACGGCCCGCTCGGCGTCGAGCTGAAAGAAAACATTAAAAAGCAGTGGTGGCGTTCCATGGTGACCTCCCGCATGGATGTCGTGGGCCTCGACTCTTCCGTTATTCTCCCTCGCCAGACCTGGGTGTCTTCCGGCCACCTGGAGGTCTTCACCGACCCACTAGTGGAGTCCTTGCACACCCACAAGCGTTACCGCGCCGACCACCTGCTGGAGGCCTACGAGGAAAAGCACGGCCACCCGCCAGCAAACGGACTGGCTGACATTCCCGATCCGGAAACCGGCCAGCCCGGCAACTGGACCGAGCCCCGCGAATTCTCCGGGATGCTCAAGACCTTCCTTGGCCCCGTCGACGACGAAGAAGGCTTGCACTACCTGCGCCCCGAAACCGCGCAGGGCATTTTCGTGAACTTCAAGAACGTCATGACCTCCGCGCGTATGAAGCCTCCGTTTGGTATCGCCCAAATCGGTAAGTCCTTCCGCAACGAGATCACCCCGGGTAACTTCATCTTCCGCACTCGCGAGTTCGAGCAGATGGAGATGGAGTTCTTCGTCAAGCCCGGCACCGACGAGCAGTGGCACCAGTACTGGATTGACCATCGTTACAATTGGTACGTCGACCTCGGCATCAACCCCGATAACCTGCGCCTGTACGAGCACCCGCAGGAAAAGCTATCTCACTACTCCAAGCGCACCGTCGACGTGGAATACGCTTTCAACTTCGTTGGCTCCAAGTGGGGCGAGCTCGAGGGCGTTGCCAACCGCACCGATTACGACCTGTCTGTGCACGCCAAGGGCTCTGGTGAGGACCTGTCCTACTTCGACCAGGAGACCGGCGAGCGTTGGATCCCGTACGTCATCGAACCTGCAGCGGGTCTTGGTCGCTCCATGATGGCCTTCCTGGTGGATGCTTACCATGAGGACGAAGCCCCCAACGCTAAGGGTGGCGTGGACAAGCGCGTCGTGCTTAAACTCGACCGTCGCCTGGCGCCTGTCAAGGTTGCCGTCCTGCCGCTGAGCAAGAAGGACACGTTGACCCCCACTGCGGAAAAGGTCGCGGAAACTCTCCGTCAGCACTGGAACATCGAATACGACACCTCCGGTGCGATTGGCCGACGCTACCGCCGCCAGGACGAAATCGGCACTCCCTTCTGTGTGACTGTCGACTTCGACACTCTGGAGGACGGCGCGGTGACCGTGCGCGAGCGCGACACCATGGAGCAGGAGCGCGTCAAGATCGACGAGCTCGAGGCCTACCTAGCCCAGCGTCTGATCGGCTGCTAACACCATGCACTACCTAGAGTGGAGCGGTCGCACGGAGCTGCACCGAGGCACCACCCGCCTGGATCAAACCCCGGAGCACCTGGCTTCTTTCACGGATACCTCCGCCACCATCGGCGAGCAGGTGTACACCCTTGATGCCTCCACTGGATCGTTTTCTGGTGATGACGCCGCGTTTTCTGCCGTCGCAGACAAAGGCTCGCTGAAGAAGGCTAAGCAGGTCACTACCACCTTGTCGGGTGGGGAGTACCAGTTGCTCAACGAGCGGAAGAAAGAATGGGTGATCCTGCACGAAGGTAACTTTGTCGCGCAGTTCACTGGTGATGATGTGCGCAATATGCTCATCCAATTCGGTCAGGCGGATGAGCAAGGCCAGCCGTTGGAGACCCCCGAAGCGCTTGCCGAGCAGGCTGCCCTGCCAACGATCACTCCGTTGGAGGAAATCTATCTGGCCTGGCTGGCCCGCACAGTGGTGGAGCAGCGCCTGGTGGGAACGACCACTATTTTGATGTGGTCGCTTATCGCCCTCACCCCGTTTATTATCCTCGTGTTTTTGATGTAGCGCGCTTAGAAACTGCCGCTGTCAAAACCCCAGTCGCCACCACCAACGTCCCCTCCGAAACCTCCGCCGAAGTCTCCTCCGAATCCGCCGCCAAAGCCGCCGCGGAAGGAGGAGCTGAGGATGTTTCCGAGGATCAGGCCGGTGACAAGACCATTGCCGCCGCCACCAAAGCCGGACATGTTTTGATTTTGGTATCGGCGCACATCGCGAGTGGCCTCATCGAGAGCTTGCTTGCCCCACATCGCCGCCGAGCGCGCATGCGTGATACCCGCATCGATGCTGTTGCTGTCTGTCAGGTGCTCGGCCTCAGACCAGTGCTGCTTCGCCGTGGCCAGACTGGTGCGTGCAGCAGAGCCCACCATGGAACCGCGGGTGTTGATGATGTCGGTCGCAGCTTGCAATTGGGTGTGCGCGTTAGCCATCGTCTGATCAAAGACCTGACGCTGCACACTGTAGTCCGCAGCAGTCGAGCGAGCCTGCGCCAGAGCCGAAGCCAGCTGAGTGCTTGCCTCCAACAAACCCGTGTAGGAAGCCAAAGGATCCGCGCCACCATCAGCGACCGCCAGTGCCTGCGTTGCCTGATCCACCGCGGCGTCAATATCCGACAAATCCACCTCCGGGGAGGACTGCTTCAACGCGCGAGCATCCGCAACGTTGGCGCGCACGGAGGCCGTCAACTGCGGCAGGTCAGCATGGGCGCGACGGATGGTGTCATCAGCATGCTCCACACCAGATAGCAACATGTCCACCTGCTGCAGCGTCGTTTCCACAGCGCGGATATCGTCCACCAAACCCTGCTGCTGGCCGGCGGGTTTCGCAGCTACAGTGCGCGCGTGCTCCAGTACCCGGTCGGCGTCATTCAAGTGGCTAGAAGCAAGCTCAACGTTATCGACCACCGAGGCGACCGATTCGCGGCCGTAGGCCTCAATGAGCTTGTCCAACGCCGCCGCGGCAGCAGGAACGCGCGAGCGGCCATCAACAATCTTGCGGGTCAAAGAATCCAACGTTTCAGGGGCAGTCAGCAAAACACTGCGCATCTGCGCAAACTCTTCGGCCTGAGCATCAAGTACATCATCAGCCATGCCGCACATCGACACGATCTGCACTAAGGTGGCGTGCTCGTCCTGAGGCGTCATCGCCTGCTTTAACGCAAACGCCCGTGCCAGCGTCACCTTTGACGACTCCAAGGCCTGGGTGAACTGAGCAACCCGCGCCGGCCCGAACTCTTCGCGGGCACGCTCGAGCTCTTCAGATGCGCGACGGATGGACTCGTCGGTAGACACCAACTCCTCCGCCGCCAAGGTGCGCAAAGTGGCAAGATCCTGCTGCTGCAACCCACGGGTATCGGCAGGATCCATCGAACGCGCAGCTTCGAGGCGTTGCTCATCGTCCTTCTTCCTCCGACGGCGCGCATAAGCCACCGCACCACCGGCGACCGCTAGAGCACCACCACCGGCCAACGCAGCACCACCGGCATCAATACCGCCCCCATCAGCGGAAGACACAGAGCTACCGCCTTCGGTGTCTTTTACCGCCGAAATCGCTGCAGAAGCGGCATCAAACCACTTCTCATCAGACAACAATGACGTCGCGGCCTTCGTGATCTGTTTCGATACCTCCGGGTCAACACCCGGACCATACACCGTGGTGTAATCCCGCTGCTGGGTGGCCACAGCAAAAATCACGCCTCTCTGCCCACCATAAGCGTCATACAGATTCGTAGCGAACTCTTTAGCGGTCTGCCCCTCAAACGTCGGCACGAATACCACGCGCATGTTGACGCCGGTGGATTTCGCGACGTCATTAATCTGATCCCTCAAACGAGAAACCTCGTCACTGGAGAACACACCAGAGGTGTCCGTCACCGAACCAGTCAACTGCACAGCACCCCCACCCGACTGAGCCAACAACACAGGGCTGGGGGCAGCCAACGCCCCAGTGGGCGCCAGAACACCCACTCCAGCAACGCAAGCAGAAGAAACAACAGCGAACACAGCAACACGAGCGCGACGCGAAAACTTAGACATGCCCTAGATCCTACGCGTGTTATCCACACAAACCCGTCCGCTCAATCGCAAACAGAGCCCACAGCATTAGCTACAGTAAACCTGTGCACTACCAGTACAGCTCGCTCGATGAACAACGCCGCCACCCCGAAGAAGCCAAAGGTTCGACCGTCAGCGGCACCCTGCCTGACACCAGGCGAGCGTTCGTACGAGACCGCGCCCGCGTGCTCCACTCCGCAGCGCTGCGGCGACTGGCAGACAAAACCCAAGTGGTTGGTCCCCGTGACGGCGACACCCCACGCACACGCCTGACCCACAGCCTCGAAGTCGCGCAAATCGCCCGCGGCATTGGAGCAGGCGTTGGTGCTGACCCCGACCTGTGCGAACTCGCCGGCCTGTGCCACGACATCGGCCACCCACCCTACGGACATAATGGGGAAGTGGCGCTCAACGAACTTGCCGGCGACATCGGCTTCGAAGGTAACGCCCAAAGCTTAAGGATCCTCACCCTACTCGAGCCCAAGGTTTGCGACGTCGAAACCTCCTTCGGACTCAACCTCACCCGCGCAGCACTAGATGCCGCCTGCAAATACCCATGGACACGCAGCCAAGCTGAAGCAAAAAACACCAAAAAATACGGCTGCTACGACGAAGACGCCCACATCCTCGAGTGGATCCGCAGCGGCAGCGACACCCACCTCAAGCCCCCCATCGAGGGCCAAGTGATGGACATCTCCGATGATGTGGCGTACTCCGTACATGACGTTGAAGACGGCATCCTCGCCGGCCGCATCGACCTCAAAGTCATGTGGGACCTCGTCGAGCTCGCAGCACTGGCAGAAAAAGGCGCACGCGCTTTTGGCGGAAACCCTGACGAACTCGTGGAAGCCGCAGACAGGCTCCGACAACTCGACGTTGTCAGCCGCGCCGCCGACTACGACGCAACCTTCCCATCGCTTGTTGGGCTCAAAGCCTTGACCTCGGAACTCGTCGGCCGATTCGTCGGCGCAATCATCACTGCCACCCGAAAAAACAACGGTGAAGCCCTGGGCCGCCACAACGGTCAGTTAGTGGTCCCGCCAGACGTAGCTGCAGAAGTCACCCTGCTGAAAACCATCGCGGTGCTCTACGTGATGGATGAACCCGTCCACCTGCGCCGCCAAGACCGCCAACGCGAACGCATCTACAGGGTATTCGACTACTTGAGCATGGGCGCGCCGGGCTCCCTGGACCCAAGCTTTGCGCATTGGTACATGCAGGCAGATAGTGATCAGCAACGACGCCGCGTCATCATCGACCAGATCGCCAGCCTCACCGAATCCAGGTTGGAACGCCTGGCCCACCTCGCAGCAGGCGTATCCGGTTTTTATGGTTAGGGGGCGGCTAGCGTAGGCGCCATGCGACGCCGGAGTCTTTAAATACCTCCGCGACCAGCACGGTCTCTTTCAACGTGCCCTGCCAAGCCGGCGAATACACGCAGCGCACGCCAGCTGCCAGGGCGTCTCTGAGCCAGTCGGCCAGCGCATCCAGATTGCCCGCACACCCCATGAGGGCCTGTGCTAATGCGCGGCGGTCGGTCAACGCGGCGTCAACACGCACAACACCTTGCGCTGTCATGGAGAATACGTGGCCCGACGGTGGGCAAGAATTGGGGTGGAGATTATTGTTCGGCATCGGGGATCTCGCAGAAACTCTCGTAATGGTCGTCGGTGTAGAACCACACATCGGGGTCGGTTTTAGAGCCGCCGCCCACCACAATGCGTCGGGCGCCGCGGTGCTTCACACCAGGTGTGTCCACGGTGTATTCGCGGTAGTAATTGCGTGATTGCTGTGGCAGGACGTGCTCGTAGTTTCCAAAGCGCACCCCATCGTTGTCGGGGTGGGCGAAGGGGCCGCCGTTCAAAATGTCGTCGACGACTTCCTCGGCCTCGGGCGGCAGGGACGATAGCGGGCACACATCTTCTTGGGTGTCTTTTGCGCGCTTGCTGGATGTGGGTGCGGTGCTGGATTTGGGTGTGGTGCTGGGCGTGGATGCGGTGCTGCGGGTCGACTCAGGGCGCGCGTCATCCCGCGCAGGAGAATCCACACCAAACCATGCGGCGACGGCGGCTACAGCGACGGCTGCAGCCGCACCAGCGACCTTTTTGTACGGCCCATTCGGACTAGACATAGCCGTTAGCTTAGTAGGCCGTGGCGCGGAGTTGTTTAAGCACGTAATGTTTAGCCTTATGGGCAAAGGAAGGATTCCGGAAAGCGATATTCAAGCTATCCGTGAACGCACAGCGATTGAAGAGATCGTCGGTGAGTACGTCCAGTTGAAGCCGGGGGGCAGCGACTCACTGAAAGGCCTGTCGCCGTTTAAAGACGAAAAGACTCCCTCCTTTCACGTTCGTCCCTCACGTGGCTATTACCACTGTTTTTCCACAGGTAAGGGTGGTGATGTGTTCAGTTTTCTCATGGAGATGGAGCACATCAGTTTCCCCGAAGCCGTGGAAGTGTGCGCGGAAAAAATCGGTTATCAGATCAACTATGAGGGCGGTGGGCCTGGGCGCAGGGAGGAGCCAGGTACACGCCAGCGTTTAGTGGCAGCCAATAAAGCTGCTCACGAGTTTTACAGGCAACAGCTCGAAACTGATGACGCCGCGACGGCTCGCGCATTCTTGACTGATCGCGGTTTCACCGCCGAGCATGCCCATGAATTTGGCTGCGGTTATGCGCCGGCGGGCTGGGATACGTTGACCAAGCATCTCATGCGCAAGGGCTTTGATTTTAAGGAGCTCGAGGCCGCAGGGTTGTCGACGATGGGGCGTAGGGGTCCGATTGATCGTTTTCACCGGCGCCTGCTGTGGCCGATCCGAAACTTGGCGGGCGACGTCATCGGTTTCGGTGCCCGGAAGTTGTTTGATGATGACAAACTGGGCAAGTACATGAACACCCCAGAGACGATGCTGTACAAGAAGTCGAAGGTGTTGTTCGGCTTGGATATGGCTAAAAAGTCCATTGCGGCGGGGCACCAAGCTGTGGTGGTCGAGGGGTATACGGACGTGATGGCCTGCCACGCTGCGGGAATTACCACCGCTGTCGCAGCATGCGGTACCGCATTCGGAGAGGAACACCTGCAGATGCTGCGCAGGTTGATGCTGGATGACAACTTCTTCCGCGGCGAACTGATCTACACCTTCGACGGCGACGAAGCCGGGCAGAAGGCAGCGATGCGCGCATTTGAAGGCGAACAACAGTTCACGGGGCAGTCCTATGTGGCTGTTGCCCCGGATGGGATGGATCCTTGTGATCTTCGCCTGCAGAAGGGCGATGCTGCGGTGCGCGACTTGGTGGCTAGTCGCGTGCCCATGTTCGAGTTTGTTATTCGCTCGTTGGTGGAAAGCTATTCCTTGGACAGCGTTGACGGCAGGGTGCAAGCGATCCGACGGGCTGTGCCGGTAGTGGCTGGGATTCGCGACGAAGCCTTGCGCAACGAGTACGCCCGCCAGCTAGCAGGCTGGACTGGGTGGGGCGACCCGGCGGAGATCGTGGCACAGGTTCGGGCGGCTAAAGCTGCCCCCAAGCCCGCTACGAAGCCCTTGCGCGCGCGTCGCTTCGCGCAGGCCACCTCCGCCCCCGTTGATACGGCACCGGCTTCGACCTTGGTGCTGCCTGATCCAAAGAACCCACGGTTGTGGTGCGAGAGGGAAGCACTCAAAGTTGCTTTGCAGTACCCATCGTTAGCGGGCAGCTTCTTCGACGGGCTTGAACAAGGGTGCTTTAGCAACCCCGCGTATCAGGCCGTCAGGCAGGCGATTATTGATGCCGGCGGTAGTGCCACGGGTGCGACGATGAGTGCAAAGCAGTGGGTTCCGGAGGTCTCCAGCAAGGTCAATGATTTGGTGGCACAGTCGCTGATCGCTGAACTCGCGGTGGAGTCGATGCATGTCAGCGACGACTCTTTGGAAGCCTACGCGGATAGTGTCTTGGCTCGTTTGCAGGAAGTCCGGGTGGGCAATCAGATTGCCCAGTTGAAGGGGCAGCTGCAGCGCATGCGCCCCGGCGATGATTCTGCAGCCTACAACTCTTTGTTCGCAGATCTGGTGGCTTTGGAACAGGTGCGCAGGCAGCTGCTTGACCGGGCGATCAAACCCCAGGTGCGTTAGCCTTCGTCTGGTTCGAGGACGGTGTGTCCGTCTTCCGTGCGCAGGTTGCGGACTTCCTTCATGCGCGGTTGAGGGTCGAGCTTGTCGGCGAGAGCTTTGCGTGTCACGGTGACTGCTTTTTGAGTGACGGGGGAGTTGACGGTTGCGAGATAGCCTTTTTTGATTTGCTCGTAGCGCTTGCGGCCGGCTTTGGTGCCGAATACGTAGCCTGCGGCGGCGCCGACGACGAACTGAATCATGGATTCTCCTTTGTGCTTCTTTGTGCCCCAACTACTGTAGCGATATTTAGGCTGGTGGGTGGGCAAAACAGAGAAAAACCCCAGCTAGAGGCGCTCTGCTGGGGTGTGTTTCTGTGTTGTCTGTGGGGCCACCGGGGCTCGAACCCGGGACCAACGGATTATGAGTCCGCGGCTCTAACCGACTGAGCTATAGCCCCAACCGTCACCCCGCGGGTAGCGAGGCAACTCAATCAGTATAGAGGCGGGGCCGCTCAGGGGTAAAAGCCGTGGAGAAAGAAGCTGTCGAGGTGGGTTATGAGGTGCAGATTTGCACCAATCCCAGCGAGGGTTATATAGTCTTATCTCGTTGCAGCGAGCACCCTTAGCGGTTGTTCAAGCGCAAGTATTCCCCCATAGCTCAATTGGCAGAGCATTCGACTGTTAATCGAAGGGTTACTGGTTCGAGTCCAGTTGGGGGAGCGTTTCACCCCCGACACGTTACTAACGTTGTGTCGGGGGTTTTGTCGTATGTAAGTTATCTCTCATGCCCACTGTAGATCCCACCATTCTCGCTTTGTATCGCAGCTTGGACTTGATTGGCGTTGTGCTTAATGGCGCCATTGGCGGCACGATCGCGCGGCAGCGTGGCTTCGACATCATCGGTTTTAGCTTCTTGGCGTTGTTTTCTGCCCTCGGGGGCGGCATGTTGCGTGACACGTTGATGCAGCGGGGTACACCAGCGGCGATTGCTGAGCCGATGTATATGGGTTTCGCGATTTTGGGTGGCCTGTTGGCGATGCTCATCCATCTGCGTGGCCGGGCGTGGGAGTTGTTTGAGGCCCATGCTGATGCGGTGATTTTGGGTGTGTGGGCGGTTACCGGTTCGACTAAAGCCCTGACCTACGGGATGCCTTTGGCCAGTGCATTGTTCATGGGTGTTCTGACCGCTGTTGGTGGCGGCATGATTCGCGACATCGCAACGGGGAGCGTGCCCGCAATTTTTGGGGGCAATAAACTGTATGCGACACCCGCTTTGTTGGGTAGTGCGGTGATGGTTTTGTTCCACATGATGGGTCATGACGCCGCGGGGATGCTTGTCGCCACGACGGTGGGCGCGGGATCTGCGATTTTGGCCTATTGGCGTGGGTGGGTTCTGCCAACTAATCCGGATTGGGCGCCGGTGAATATGACTGCTCGGCAGTTCGGACAGAAGCTCAAGAGCGCGCGTGCACAGGGGCGTGAGCAGGGCATCGCCCAGGAGCGGCAGATGTGGGAGGATGCTCTGCACATCTCGGAGGATGTGCGTGAGGATTTCGCTGAGAAGCTCGCTGAGAGCCTCCACGATGCAGGTATAGGCCACGCGGAAGCAACTGCCGACACGACGCCAGAGGGCACGAATGACACGCCCGCAGACACCGGAGACGCAGACCGCGACGTCACGGGGCGCGAGGAGGATAGTTAGCGATCCTCCTCGCGCAGGGAGCGATTGAACCAATCGACGATCAAAGCATCACTGCGAAACACCATGTACTCGTGCCCCGCCTGCAGAGCAGCCACTAGTGGCTCCGAGGGGCTTCGTTGATGGTGACGTCAGCGCCCATCTGCTGCCAGGCGGCACCCAGGACCATGGTGTCGACATTGTTGATCGTTTTGTCGTCGGCGTGGGACATCAGCAGCAAGAGAGATGACGGAAGCAGAGCATGTCGATAGCAGTTTCCTCCAGCGCAGGGGATCAATTTAGCATTAGGGGCATGCAGCAACCTCCCCACACAGACCCCCTTGCCCGCACGCTCGCCCAGGTTGATGACTGGCCGGTGGACTCGGTCGCCGCTGGACTCATCGATCAAGGCAAGACCTACTACGCCGGTACCGTCGATACTGACTATCGATTCCCGCTGGCGAGCGTCACCAAACCTTTAGTGGCCTATGCGGTTGCGGTTGCCGTCGAAGAGGGTGTCTTCGAGTGGGATACTGCCTGCGGGCCGGAAGGATCCACAGTCCGGCACTTGCTTGCCCACGCATCAGGGGTTGGCTTCGATACCCCTGAGCCCCAGAAACCAGTGGGGCAGCGGCGCATCTATTCCAGCGCTGGTTTTGAGCTGCTCGCAGACGCAGTCGAAGCGGAAACGGGTATCGCCTTCCCCGAGTACTTCCGCCAAGCCCTCTGCGAGCCCTTGGGGTTAGGCGCCACGCTGGATGGATCCGCAGGCCATGGGGTGACCGCAAGCCTGCGCGACGTCATGACGTTTGTTAAGGAAGTTCTGCAGCCGAGCCTCATTCACCCCAGCACGCTAAAGGAGATGCTGAGTATCCAGTACCCGGAGCTGGCAGGTGTGGTTCCCGGCTATGGATCGTTTACCCCGTGCCCGTGGGGGCTGGGCTTCGAGGTCAAAGGCAGCAAGGGAACGGCAGGCAGGGAGCATTGGACAGGCACGCGCCTGCCGGCGCGCACTGTCGGGCACTTCGGACAATCGGGCACCTTCATGTGGGTTGATCCGCAAGCCGAGCGAGGTTGTGTGGTGCTGACGGATCGGGCGTTTGGCCCCTGGGCTAAACCGCTGTGGGCGGAGTTCAACGACGAGCTCAGTGGCGCATTAACACCCCCATATGCTGGTTAAAGTTGTGGTTTAGAGTTGCTGGTGGGGTTATAGTTGCCTACCTTTGAGGCTGTAGCGCGGGCACACAAGTCCGCAGGCTTCGAACGCGACAACGTTGGGGAAGACGACTGTCGAACCGAAGCGAAAGACCCCACCCGTGAAACAGGAAACAACCACAGCAACACCAACGATCGAACCCACCCACACCACCGCACTGCTAGAAATAACCAATATGCCGCGCTCACTACGCCGGCACGTGGAACAGTTGATGCTGCAGAGCCTGCCAACCCCCGCGGCGTCATCATGCGACTACCCAGACCCGTGCACCTTATGGCGCCGGTCCCACCTGCCGGCAACCATCGGCTGCACCCAACGCATCGACGCTGTCACCGACGAACTAGCCGACTTCGCCGACGCACTGACTCAGCTAGCGCAGCAGCACGGATTCAGCGCCTGCCTGAGCTAACGGCTGCTGTGGCCGTCGACAAAATCCACCATGTCGGCGATGGTTCGCCACCCCAGCGCGTCCTCATCGGTGATGCGCACACCGAATTCGTCTTCGCAACGGACGCAGATATCGATGAGAGACAGCGAATCGATCCCCAAACCATCGATGGTCGACTCAGGGGTAATCATCGGCGCATCAAGCCCCGTGGCATCGCTGATGATGTTGACGACACGGGGTGTAAAAGAATCAGACATAGCTTCCAGAGTAGTCTCTACAAACATGCAGTCGAACAAGCGGACCGACCTCACGCCCGGCTGGTGCGGTGACCTGCCGGTGCGCTACTACCACAGTCAGGGCAGTGGCCCCGTGACAGTGGTGTTCATCCACGGGTTCACCCTTACAGCACAGTCGTATTTCCAGCAGGTGGACTTTTTGCACTACCGCTACCCGGAAGTCAGCTGCCTATTGCTGGATCTACGGGGGCACGGCGACAGCGGTGAAATCGAGCCAGAACTGTGCACGTTGGATGCCACGGCTGATGACGTCGCGTCAGCTATCCGCACTGCGGCACCTACAGGCCCGCTCGTCATCGTCGGGCATTCCCTCGGCGGGATGACCGCTCTGAACTTTCTGCGACGCTATCGTGACTTGGCGGCTAGGGTGCGCGGCGTCATTTTGATTTCCACCGCGGTGGAATCATTGTCCAGCCAAGGCGTACCCCAAGTGCTGGCATTGCCGGCGGCGGAGAAAATACACAACGCGGTAGAGGCCTCCCTGAAGGAAGCCCAAGCCTTCCGCACAGAAGTGGCGGCACTGCTGGCCCCAGCGCTGGCAGCGACAGTGTTCTACCGCGATGGAGTCGCCTACGACCTGGTGCAATTCCACGCGGCGATGATTCAAAACACCCCGCTGAAAACAATGGTTGGTTTCTTCGACGACCTGCAGCACCACGAGGAGCTCGAAGCGATCGACAAGCTCAACGAGGTACCAGGTGTGGTGATTGTGGGGGAGGAAGACCACTTCACCCCACCCAGCCAATCAGAGGTCATCGCCGACGCCTGGGGCAAATCAACCCTGTACCGATTAGCTGATGTGGGGCACATGGTCATCCTCGAGGCGCCAGAAATTGTTAACGGCGCGTTGGAGCAGATGATTCGGCGCGCGACCCCGCAACAACAGACACAGAACTAGCGCCAGCCTTGACCGTGTAGCTCTGGCCTGCGCTGATCTTGTCAGAGGAGTACTGCACCAGTGCGAAGGGCCTCTCGCCCGCCTCGATTGTGGCGATCACCGTGCCGGAGGAATCCTCGATGGTGATGGCACCACCGGTCACCGAGCTATCAAGATGGGCGCTGATGAAGCTTTGGGTGCCGCCGGTCGGATCAGCGGGCATACCCGCAGAACCCAACCCGATGACGGTGCCGCCATCGATGCTGAAGCTACCCGCGTAATCGAAGGTTCCGTTAGCGCCGTCGCTCGGGCCGAACACCAGCACGGTCCCGCCATTAATGCGTAGGTCTCCATTGGAATCGATTCCATCGCCGGCCGCATTAACCTTCACTGTGCCACCACTGATCACAATCTGCTCTCCTGTGGATTGTTCCATGCCTGCCCCGGGTTGCCCACCAGAGGCGCCACCCTGCTGCGGAGGTTGCATGCCCTCCTGCGGCTGCTGCATACCTTGGGGCGGCTCTTGCATGCCTTGGGGTGGCTCTGGCATACCTTCCGGTGGTTGTGGTCCTGCAGCTTCTTCTGACTGCTCCTGCTGCTCTTGCTCCGTTGTGGCATCGACGCTGGTGGCCCCGGAGCCGTTAATTCCATCGTCACTGGAAGTTAAGTCCACAGTGCCATCGCTGATGCTTAACAGCCCGGCTTCCAAACCTTCGGTGGAGGACGCGACGGTGACATCCCCGCCGTCGATAAGCAGGGCAACATCAGAGTGCACCCCATCGCCGCCCGCATTGACATCAACGGTGCCGCCGCTAAGGTGCACGGCGACATCGCTGCGCACACCGTCATCGCCGGCGGTGGCATCAAGGTGGCCGCCGAGCACACTGGCCGAATCCTTCCCCCGGAAAGCATCGTCTGCGGCCGTCACCTTCCACGTGCCGCTGTAGAGCGCTAGATCATCCGAGGAAGCAATGCCATCGGCGCCCTCACCCTCAGAGTGCACGGTGACCGTCCCGTCACCGCTGAGCACAAGATCCGCATGAGAGTAGATCGCCGCCGAATCAGGGGCCGTCGCCGTCACCGTCGAAGAACCCACCGCATGCACCTGCACCTTATCGGCGCTCACAACGTTGATCTGCCCAGCAATGGTGGCGTTGTCCAGTATCAGAACCACGTTCGCATCACCCGCGTCCACGATGACGTCGCCCTGCTCACCGCTGATGCGGTAGGTTCCGGCCTTCGTGATGGTTCCGCCGTCGTAGACAGTGGCCGACGCGACGTCAGGGGAATCTTCCACCAACTTTGGGGTTTTAACTTCGGACTCCACAATGTTCTCGGCAGAGGGGCTGCTGCTTTGTTCGTTAGTTACGGTGCTTGTTGTTGCAGTGTTATGTGCCGCAATCGCTGCGGTACTGCTGGCGTCCAGGGGCGCACCATCATCGGCGTGCGCGCACGCGGTTAGGGCTACGGGAAGGGTCGCCGCCAGGGCGAGGGAAGCAAGGCTTGAACGTTTAGTCATGAAAATTACATCCTTCAAAGTGCAGTAAGGGGTTCGAGTAGATACGCAGCGTCAGGCTGCGGCAGGAAGATCAAAATGATGCGTGAGCGTCGAATGCCACCGATTACTCGGCAAGTGCGGGTAGACCGCTGCCATGCCTGTTGCGTACTTGGAGATCCGACAAGGCCGTATACCGTTGCGCCACAGCAGGCGGTCGATCGCGCCGGGCTGGGCCCCAGACTTGGTCTCGATGATCACCATCTCTGGGGCATCCAGGCGCGGGCACTCTGCGTCGCTGGTGCTGACGGTGCTGTCGGAGTAGGAGCGAAGCCCAATCCAGAACAGTCCGCTGTCGATGGTTGCTCGACCATTGTCAGTGAGCAGGCAGCAGCGACGGTATCCACCGTGCAGCGTTGGGCTGACCGCGGCGTCAACACCGACACGCTGTAGCTGTGCGGCCGCCCAATCCGCCTGCGGCAGTGCGTCCGGCACACCGGTGTGAAACTCGGTGGACACCCGGGTTTTCGCGGTCAGGCCCCGGGGGCCTGACCGCGAAAACGAGGACGCCGATGGATAGGGCGTCGAGGAAAAGCTGAGGGAGGTTCATGAAAGAAGATCCTTGCTGTGTAGTAGGTCCCCGCGGTGCGGGGTTAACTACTATTGAAGACCCTCAACTTGGCAAAACACTTGGGTATAGGTGGTGCGTTCTTAGGAGAATCCTTTCAGCGCTCGAAGGTTAAAGGGCTTGATTTTTCAGGATTTTCAGGATGCTGACAGTCTTTCTCGGCATCGTCACAGCCGGGGCTTGGCAGACAAAAAAGGGGGGCTTCCCACAGTCAGTGGAAAGCCCCCCCCTAGTTAGGTCGCTAGCGGCGGGTGTTAGACAGCAGTCGGATCGGACAGGTTGAAGTCCTTAGCAGCCTGGGCTGCGACAGACTTGTCAATCTTGCCTTCACGTGCCAGGCCGGACAGTGCTGCGACAACGACGGACTCGGCGTCAATATTGAAGAAGCGGCGTGCGGCGGGGCGGGTGTCGGAGAAACCGAAACCATCCGCACCCAACGTGGTGTAATCGCCCGGGACCCACTTGCGGATCTGCTCCGGCAGTGCGGTCGCGAAGTCCGACACAGCAACGAACGGGCCAGAAGCCTTCGACAGCTGCTTGGCGACGAAAGGCTCCGTGACCTCGCGATCCGGGTGGCGCAGTTGCTCGCGTTCGAGCTCGTGGCCTTCGCGAGCCAGTTCGTTCCAGGAAGTGACCGAGAAGATGTTGGCCTTGACACCGAACTGCTCCGCCAGAATCTCCTTGGCCTGGAGTGCTGCTTGCATACCGATACCGGAAGCCAGCAGGCTGACTTCGTGGCCATCGCCGGAAGCCGGGGAGTACAGGTAAATACCCTTGTGCAGACCTTCAACGTCGAGGTTTTCGGGCTCTGCGGGCTGGTGAGTGGGCTCGTTGTAGACCGTCAGGTAGTAGATGACGTCTTCGCCGCGACCTTCACCGTACATGCGGTCGATGCCCTCGCGAATGATGTGCGCGACCTCGTAGGCGAAAGCCGGGTCGTAGGAAATCACTGCGGGGTTCGTACCAGCCAGGATGGGGGAGTGGCCATCCATGTGCTGCAGACCTTCACCAGTCAGGGTAGTGCGGCCAGCAGTAGCGCCGAGGAGGAAGCCGCGGGCCATCTGGTCAGCGGCAGCCCACACGGAGTCACCGGTGCGCTGGAAACCGAACATCGAGTAGAAGATGTACAGCGGAATCATCGCCTCGCCGTGAGTGGCGTAGGAGGTACCAGCTGCGATGAACTCGGCCATGGAACCGGCCTCGTTGATGCCCTCGTGCATGATCTGGCCGTCAACAGCCTCACGGTAGGACAGCATGAGGTCATGGTCGACCGGGGTGTAGTTCTGGCCGTGGCTGTTGTAAATCTTCAGCGTCGGGAACCAGGAGTCCATACCGAAGGTACGTGCCTCATCAGGGATGATCGGAACGAAGCGCTTGCCCAGTTCCTTATCCCGCATGAGTTCCTTGAAGGTACGAACCACAGCCATGGTCGTAGCAACCTGCTGCTTGCCGGAATCCTTACGCATGATCTTCAGATCGTCCATGCTCGGGACGGACAAAGGCTTGTAGGACGTGCGGCGCTCGGGTACCCAGCCGCCGAGATCCTTACGGCGCTCGAGCATGTACTTGATCTCCTCGGAATCCTTACCGGGGTTGTAGTACGGAGGTAGGTAAGGATCCTTCTCGAGAACCTCATCGGAGATCGGAATCTGCTGCTTGTCGCGGAAGAGCTTCAAGTCTTCGAGGGTGAGCTTCTTCATTTGGTGGGTCGCATTGCGGCCCTCGAAGTTGTGGCCGAGACCGTAGCCCTTAATGGTGTGCGCAAGGATGACGGTGGGTCGATCCTTGGTTTCCATAGCGCGCTTGAAAGCTGCGTAAATCTTGCGGTAGTCATGGCCACCGCGGGGCAGACGCCAGATTTCTTCATCGGTCATATCCTCAACCAGCTTGGCCGTGCGAGGATCGCGGTTGAAGAAGTGCTCGCGCACGTAGGCGCCGTCATTTGCCTTGAAGGTCTGGAAGTCACCGTCGGAGGTGTTGTTCATCAGATCAACGAGGGCGCCGTCCTTGTCCTTCTCGAACAATTCATCCCACTCGCGGCCCCAGACGACCTTGATGACGGACCAGCCGGCACCGCGGAAGAAGGACTCCAGTTCCTGGATGATCTTGGTGTTACCACGCACAGGGCCGTCGAGGCGCTGCAGGTTGCAGTTGATGACGAAGGTCAGGTTGTCGAGGTTGTTGAGAGCAGCCTGTTGGATGAGGCCGCGAGACTCCGGCTCGTCCATTTCGCCGTCACCAAGGAACGCCCAGACATGCTGCTGAGAGGTGTCTTTGATGCCGCGGTTGTGTAGGTAGCGGTTGAACCGTGCCTGGTAAATCGCATCCATCGGGCCAAGGCCCATGGACACGGTCGGGAACTCCCAGAATTCAGGCATGCACTTGGGGTGCGGGTAGGAAGGCATGCCGCCCTGTTCGCGGGAGACTTCCTGACGGAACCCATCCATGTCGTCTTCACTGAGGCGGCCTTCCAGGAACGCGCGAGCATACATGCCGGGCGATGCGTGGCCCTGGAAGAAGATCTGGTCGCCACCGCCCGGGTGGTCCTTACCGCGGAAGAAGTGGTTCATGCCCACTTCGTACAGCGGTGCGGAGGAGGCGTACGTAGAAATGTGGCCGCCGACACCAACACCAGGGCGCTGGGCGCGGTGAACCATGATGGCTGCGTTCCAGCGGATCCACTTGCGGTAACGCTTTTCGATGTCCTCGTCGCCGGGGAAATCGGGCTCCATTGTCGTGGGGATGGTGTTGACGTAGTCGGTGGAGGTCAGTGGAGGAAGCGGCACGCGCTTAGCGGTTGCTCGTTCGAGCAGTCGCAGCATGAGGAAGCGGGCGCGGTCAGGGGATGCTTCTTCCAGGAGGCCATCAAGGGACTCCATCCACTCCCGGGTCTCTTCGGGGTCGGAGTCGTTGAGGTAGGACGCCACGCCGTCGCGGATCATCGCGAAGTTGGTGTCGTCGAGTGGCTTGTCAGCCATGAATTCCTCCTGTGTGGAAATCGTTAAACAAAATAATCGCTAACCCCTAGGATACGGGGTTAACCATCGGGGGCGACATATCCCCTCGCTGAGGGGCACTTTTTCGCACATTTGCCGGGTTACTACAGTAAAGTAGTTAAACCATGAGGCCTAAAACTGAGGAGGAAACTCGCGTGGGCAGTGCCGAAGCGGCAGCCCAGAAGGTAGCCAACATCCTAGGGGTGCGCCCCGGTCAGCTGATCCAAGAGATCGGTTGGGACGAAGATTGCGACAGCGACATTAGTGTCGCGATTGAAGACGCTATTGATGATGATCTACTGGGGGAGGACTCCCTCGAAATTTGTGACGTGGTTGTGCTGTGGTGGCGCAACGGCGACGGGGACTTGGTCGACGCTTTGGTCGATGCCCTGCGCAACCTGGATGAGAGCGGTTGTATCTGGGTGTTGTCCCCCGGGGCATCGCAGTCGAATGCCTTGCAGCCAGGCGAGGTTGCTGAGTCGGCGCAGTTGGCAGGCTTGGTGCAGACCCGCAACGAGCGGTTGAACTCTTGGCAAGGTTCCTGCTTGGTTCGTGGCGGCAAGAACGTCCGCGGATAGCTGTTTTTACCTAGTCTTAGCCGCCTTATGGTGCTGTTTTGTACATCGCCTTGGATAGCGTGCTAAAGTTGCTATCCGTTGCGCGCCTTTAGCTCAGCTGGAAGAGCAGCTGGTTTACACCCAGCAGGTCGGCGGTTCGAGCCCGTCAGGGCGCACCAAATGAAAGCCACCACCCACCATCGCGTGGGTGGTGGTTTTTTCGCTAGCATGGCGGATGTGACCACTCAGATAGATGCCCATCGCGACACCGACAATTTTTCTAACCCCCTTATCGCTCCTAGTGAGCTTCCTTTCCAGCTGCCGCCTTTTGCGGATATAAAGATCGAGCATTTCCTGCCGGCATTCGACACCGCCCTGCTTGACCATGAAGCGGAAATTAACGCCATCGTTAACAACCCCGAGCCGGCAACATGGGCTAACACCGTGGAAGCCTTGGAGGCCTCGGGCCGCGCACTCGAGCGCGTCAGCGCGGTGTTTTTCAACCTGCACGGCACCGATTCTTCCCCCGAAATGGACGCCATCGCCGAGCAGATTATCCCGAAACTGTCTGAACACAGTGATGCCCTCTACCAGAACGAGGTGCTCTACCAGCGTCTTCAGCAGGCCACCCCGCCAGCAGATGATGGGGAAGGGCAGCGCCTGAAGGACAAGTTGTTGCGATCCTTCCGCCGCCGCGGTGCCGAGTTGGATGCCACAGGCAAAAAACGTTTGAGTGAACTCAACAGCCGACTTGCTGTGCTGAGCGAACAATTCGGAAAGAACCTTCGGGAATCCACCGCAGCTTTAGCCGTTGGCTTAACGGAGGATGACGTCGCGGGCTGGGACGAGGCACGCAAAAACGCCGCCCGTAAAACTGCGGAAGATTATAAGGACAATCCGCAATTAGCGTCCTTTGAATATGTGGTGCCTTTGGGTTTGCCAGCGGTACAGCCCGATCAAACCGACCTCGACAACCCTGCGGCCCGCAAGGCGCTCATGGCGGCATCGCTGAAACGCGGCGTCATTGGGGGCGACAATGGTGCCGTGCTCACCGAAATCGCCGCACTGCGTGCACAGCGTGCGCGGCTGCTCGGCTACGACACCCATGCCGACTATGTGCTGGAAGAAGAAACTGCGGGCAGTACAGATGCCGTGATGCAGCTGCTGCGTGACCTTTCCCCGGCAGCCTCCGCCAACGCAGCAGGGGAGTACAAGCTGCTGGTGGAGGAGGCACAGGCGGCTGATCCGACCGCCACGGTGCGTGACGCCGATTGGTCCTACTGGGAGTCCAAGGTTAAGCAGCGCGACTACAGCCTGAACGAAGCAGAGCTGAAAAAGTACTTCCCACTGGACCAGGTTCTGCGTGATGGCGTGTTTTATGCTGCCAATCGTTTGTATGGCATCACCGTGGAGCCTCGCGATGATCTGCAGGGCTACCACCCGGAAGTCGCCGTCTACGAAGTCAAGGATGCGGACGGTTCCAGCATCGGGTTGTTCCTCACTGACTACTTCGCGCGCCCGTCCAAGCGCGGCGGGGCTTGGATGTCGAGTTTTGTCGATCAATCCCGCCTACTGGACAGTAAACCGGTGGTAGTCAACGTCATGAACATCACCAAGCCTGCTGATGGCAGCCAACCGTTGCTCAGTATTGATGAGGTACATACCCTCTTCCACGAGTTTGGGCACGCCTTGCACGGTCTGCTTTCGGATGTTCGATACCCGACGTTCTCGGGCACCAACGTCCCCCGTGACTACGTCGAATTCCCCTCGCAGATCAACGAAAACTGGGCGTTTGACCCGGCTGTGGTGCGTAATTATGCCCGCCATGTTGACACTGGTGAGGTCATCACAGACGAGCTGATTGCCGCCGTTGACGCGGCCTCCAAATTCGGCCAGGGGTTCGCGACCAGTGAATACCTCGCGGCGTCGATCATTGACATGGCGTGGCACACGCTGACACCCGAGCAAGCCGCCGCCGTCGACGATATTGATGCTTTTGAACGCGCGGCCCTTGCAGATGCAGGCCTGGAGGTCGACAATCTTCACGCTCGCTACAAGTCGCGCTTCTTCAACCATATTTTTGGTGGCGGTTATTCTGCAGGCTACTACTCCTACCTGTGGGCAGAGGCCCTGGATGCCGATGGTTTCGAATGGTTCAAGGAAACTGGTGCTGCAGGGCACTCTAGTGATGACGTCGCGGCACGTGCGGCCGGCGCGCGCTTCCGTGAACTGGTGCTTTCTGCGGGTGGTTCGCGAGACTATGAGGAGGCTTTTACTACCTTGCGTGGTCGCGCTAAGGACGTCACCGCCCTGTTGGAGCGCCGTGGTCTAGCTGGGGCTAGATAGCCGCGAGGCAACTTTGGCCCTTGGCGGCTAGTGAGCCTAGGCTTGAAGGTATGGATCTGCAGGTCACGCCAATTAGCGGCATTAATTCGCCGATGCCCATTGTGGTCAGTGGGCTTGCGCCAGGGGCCAACCTGGAACTGAAAGTAAAGACGGTGGACGCCGCCAATCGGTTGTTTAGTTCCACCACTGTGTTTAAAGCCAACAGTGATGGCGTGGTGGACACATCGAAGCATCTTCCGCAGGACGCAGGCTGGGTGACTCCCAGCAGCCTTGGTGTGCTGTGGAAGATGATGGCCCAGGACGGTAAGGATGCCACCTTTGCTGTGGATGGGCTCAACCCCATGCGCGTGGAGGTTCAAGCTCGGGTGGAGGGGGAAAAAGGAAAAGGCACCCATGTCACCCGCACGATTTCGCGTAGGGCTAGGGAGATCACCCCGCTGCCGGTGTCTTGTAAGGGACGGGCCTTTTGTCCGGATGAACCGGGCCCATTCCCCTTGGTGGTGTTGTTCGGCGGCGCCGGCGGCGGGGTAGATTCCGCCAGTGCCGCGGTGCTTGCCCATCATGGGGTCGCGGTGTTTAGTTACGACTATTTCCCAAGGAAAAAGGGGGGAGTGGTTGATGTTGATGCCGTTCGGCGCATGCTCCGGGGCATCCGTCTCCTCCCGGAGATCGATTCCAGCCTGCCGGTAGCGCTGTGTGGAACCGGCCGCGGTGCGGAGCTCGCACTCCTGATCGCCAGCCTCGAGCCGAACCTCGTTGGCGCCGTGGTGGCCCATTCCCCAACGGATGTGTTGAGCGCTTGGCCCGATAAGGATTCTCAGCCTGATGTGTTCGTCGGTTCCGGTTTGCCGAAGGTCACCATCAAAGCCCCCGGTAAGCAGGATGTTGCGGCTGATTGGCACGCGTTTATTCAGCCCAAGCTCAAAGGCCAGCCCTGGCGCCTGCGCGCCTATTATGATTCCGCCCGCGAGCACACCAAGGACATTGAGGCCGCCGCCATCGAGGTGGAAAAAATGAGCGGGCCGTTGTTGCTCACAGCTGGCAGCGAGGACGCCGTCTGGGACAGTGCCAGCATGTCGCTCACGCTGCAATTACGTGCTTCAGATGTGGAGGTTTTCCGCTACGTCGCTAAAGGTGCGGGTCACAATGTTGGTTATCCTTTCTACTTCCCGGGGCTGCCCGCGCAGAAGACTATGAACGCCTACGGCTATCGCATTGCTCTCGGCGGGCATAGCGTGACCAATGGCCAGGCCAGTGTGGACAGTCGGGTGCAAGTGATCAGCTTCTTGCGTAGTGCTTTCGGGCTTGAGGATTAAGGTGCGCGTGCCAGTGGGTTTTCCATGGGGCCTGGTTGCGGGGATCGCCGCCGACAGTGTGTTTGGTGACCCCAAGCGCCACCACCCAGTGGCATGGTTTGGGCATTACGCCACATGGTTGGAACGCGCACTGTATCGCGACACACGCACCGCCGGCGTCATCTATTGGGTTGCGGCAGTCGCTCCACCGGTGGCAGGGGCGGTTGCGTTGCAGAGGGCTTCCCGCCGATTGCCGACGTCGCGTGCCCAAACCATCGCGCGGGAAGGCTTGCTGGGCCTTGCTGTGTGGGCCTCCCTTGGCGGGCATACGTTGCGCTGGGTGGGGCGGAGTATTCACCGCGACCTCTATGTCGATGCTGATATTGAGCGCGCACGCACGTGGGTGCCGTGGTTGTGCTCCCGCGATCCTCAGCAGCTCGATGCTCAGGGCATGACGCGCGCGGCAGTGGAGTCGCTGGCGGAAAACACCTCTGATGCGGTGACCGCGCCGTTGGTGTGGTCGCTGCTGGGCGCACCCGGGGTGGTATTCCACCGCTGTGTAAACACGCTGGATGCAATGGTGGGCTACCGGAGCCCCAGATATGAGCGCTTTGGCTGGTGCAGCGCTGTTATTGATGACGTCGCGGCCTACCTGCCTGCACGCATGAATGCGCTGAGCAACACGGTGTATGCTGCGTGCGCTCGACCGGCAGGCTTGGAGGGCTTGCGGGCGGCGATGAGCGCGTGGCGTGATGACGCACCTAAGCATCCAAGCCCCAATGCGGGCCCAGTGGAGGCGACAGCGGCAGCTGCCCTCGGTGTGCAGTTGGGTGGCCGCACAGTGTATGACTACGGGGTGGAGCACCGTCCTGAGCTGGGGCACGGCGCCGCGCCTGGGGAAGAAGCATTGCGGGGGAGTGTCCGCCTGTCGCAGTGGACTCAAACAGTTGCAGCCCTAGCGGTTGGCGCCGTCGTGTTCGCTTGGCGTGGGCGTTAGAAGCGTTCTTCGTTTTTCTCTGCCAGCTTGCCCCAGTGATCCGAGCGGGTGCCGCCGTATCGGCTACGCTGTCGGCGCGCTGGGGTAGTGGGGTTGCTGGCGTGCTCGGCTTCGTTGTGCTCGGCGCTCGTGTCGGTGGGTTCTTCGGATCTTTCAAAGCTTGCAGTGCTGGGGGCAGATAGCTGCGTGCGGTCGCGATCCTCGCGGCGTCGTTCCTTGATCTCAGCCCACACAAAATACGCTAGGCCCAGGGGTGCCATGATGCCGAAGGCAATCCACTGCACCCCGTAGGACAGGTAGGGGCCGGAATCGAGCTTCGGTAGGGGGATCGCTGTGACTTCCCCGGGCTGGCCTTCTGCTAGTTCGATCCAGTCGTGGGCTAAGTGCACTCCAAGCTCGTGACCAATCTGCTCGGTGTTGATGCCGCTAACCTGCACGGGATCCACGTTGGTCAGTGGGGCGTTGGCTGGTGGGTCTTCGTCCAAACGGGCATAGCCGATGATAGTGGTGACCGCACTGGGTGGTGTGTTCGCAGAAGGACTATCGCCGGCGCTTTCAAAACCACGGTTGACCAGGAAGGTTTCCCCGGTAGTGGTTTCGAACGGGGTGAGGAATTGGTAGGCGGGTTCAGAGTTAACTGGTCGCATCCGCAACACCGCCTGGTTGTTCAGGTAGTGCCCGGTCAGCGTCACCCGAGTCCATTCCTTATCTGCTGGGATGGAGCCTTGGGTAAAAACGGAACTGTAGGCAACGGGGTCCGCGTCGAATGCCGCCGAAACTTGGTGGTTACGGGCGGAGGTTTTTTCGTTTTTACCCAATTGCCATGGAGCCAGCACGGTGAACGCGAGGTAGGCGAAGGCGATAACCGCTACAGCTGTTATCACCCAGCCGGGTTTGAGGAAAGCCAACGCCAGGGACTTGGCGGAGGTGCTTCCAGATACGCGGGTAGAAGGGATGCGCGACATGTCAGCGCTCCGAGGATGATGCGAGGTGCTCGCGCACCCAGGTGATCAGCCCCGGGATGGAGGCTGCGATTTCTGCCCGGGTGCGGTCGAATCGTGCGTCATCACCGTAGTAGGGATCAGCGACGATGGCGCCGGCGGGGGAATCTGGATCGAAGGAGCGCAGCAGGCGGATTTTGTGGCGGTCGACGCCCAAGGCCTGGAGCTCGCGCACGTGGCCTTCAGCCATGGCTACAAATAATGTGGCGTCGGCGTGCTCGGGTCCGAATTGGGCGGCCCGGTGGTTGCTGCCGTCGTGTCCTGCTGCGGCCAGGGAGGCCACGGCGCGCCGGTCGGCTGGATCGCCGATGTGCCAGCCGCCGATGCCGCAGGATTTCACTAGTACGTCATTGGAGAGGCTGGCATCTTCGATTGCGGCGCTGAACATGACATCCGCCATGGGGGAGCGGCAGATGTTGCCGGTGCAGACGAAAACAACGTATAGGGATTGCGTGCGCTCGTTCACACCACACGATGTTAGCCGAGGAGTGTTTGGTTGCGTTGTTCGGGCAGGGCGAAGGTGGATGCTGCGGCGATCGCGAAGGCGAGGCCGAAGACTGCGAACAGTGCGCCGGTGCCGGGAACGAGTGGCACCATGAAGGGTGCGAGGATGCCGGCCACGCGTCCGACGGCGGCTGCGCTTCCTGTTCCGGTGCCGCGGATGTGGGTGGGGTAGAGCTCTGGGCCGATGGCGTAGAGGGCTCCCCAGGCGCCGAGGTTGAAGAAGCTCAGCAGGCAGCCGGCGACGATGATGCCTGTGGGGCTGTGCTGCATTCCGAAGAATGCTGCTGCGACTGCGGAGCCGGCGAGGAAGGTCGCCAGGGTTGCTTTACGCCCCCATACTTCGATGAGCCAGGCCGCTACCGCGTAGCCAGGCAGCTGGGCAAGCGTGATGATCAGGGTGTATTCGAAGGATTTCACCAGCCCGTGGCCCTGGAGGACGAGCAGTGTGGGCAGCCAGATGAATGCGCCGTAGTAGGCGAGGTTGAGGAAGAACCAGATGGACCACAGCCCCGCGGTGCGGGCGCGTAGGGCGGGGGCGAAGATCGAGGTGGCTTGTTCTTCTGCTGTGGTCGCGGCGGGGGCTGTGGGGGTGGTGACGTCGCGTGCGTCGCTGGTGTGGACAGCGTTGCTGTCTTCAAAGTGCGCGACGGCGGCCTCGGCTTCTGTCAGTCGGCCTTTGTCTACGAGGTATCGCACGGATTCGGGCAGTCCGCGGCGGACGACGAGCGCGTAGGCGGCGGGGACGATTCCCACCAATAGTGCCCAGCGCCAGCCGGGCCAGTTGGCGAAGGTGTGGGGGACTACGAAGTAGCCCAGTAGTGCCGCGCCAATCCAGCCCAAGGCCCAGAAACTTTCGAGGGCTACAACCATGCGGCCACGGATGTGGCGGGGTGAGAATTCAGAGACGAGGGTGGATGCCACGGGAAGTTCTGCGCCGAGGCCGACACCGACGATAAAGCGCAAGACGATGAGGACGGCGAGGCCGCCGGCGAAAGCTGAGGCTCCGGTGGCGATACCGTAGATCAGCAGTGTGAGGGCGAAGACAGAGCGGCGCCCGATTTTATCGGCGAGCAATCCCCCGAGTGTTGCGCCGATCATCATGCCTATAAAACCGGCTGAGGCCAGCCCGGAGAGCTGGCCTTTAGTCAGTCCCCATTCCGCGGCGAGGGCGGCCATGATGTAGCTGATCAGGCCAACATCCATGGCGTCGAGTGCCCAGCCGATGCCGGAGCGGAAGAGGAGTTTTTGATGTGGTTTACCAAAGCGGAGCGTATCTAGGCGCTGGTTATAATCCATTAGAAAAGGATACGCATTACCGACGCTGATTTTTATGTTCTGCCCACTTTTAGGGGTGAATCAGGTTTACCAGCCGTGGGGCAGAAGGCCAACGATGGATAGCAGCGAGTAGATGAACGCGATGCCGTAGACCACGATGATGGTCACCTGGATGACGGGATTGCCCTGCCAGGTGACATTCCATGCTGGCTGGCGGTCACCATTGTTGCGTGCTGCGCGCAGCAGCATCACAGGGATCACCGACATGACCGCGCCCGCGAAGCCACCTGCGTAGCCGAGGGCGTCGACGAAACCGCCCCAGCCGGCGAGGGAGATAGCCAGTGGAGGGATAACCGTGAGCAGCACGGCGATGAGACGAAGACGGCCTTGGTCGCCCCAGTGCAAAATGTCCAGAATGTTACGCATGGTCGTGAAACCGATGGCGAGGAAGGAGGTCAGCATAGCCAGCAGAGCAAAGAGATTCGCCATGATGAACGCGGTGTTGCCGAGGGACTCGCCCCAGGCGATGGTGACGACCTCGGTGACGTTGTCGCCCAACAGGCCCAGTGCGGCAAAAGGCACCAGCGCGAGGGTGAAGCCAGTGATGCACATGCCGGCGATGATGGCCTTCGGGATGGCGCGGGGGTTGTCTTCTTCCAGGCCACGGGTGAGCTCGGGCACGACGTACTGGGCGAGGAATGTAAACACCGCGAGGTTCATGATCGGCACGATGTAGAAGGGGCGCAAAATGATGAGGTTTGCAGCTTCAATACCAGGGCCGATAAACGTCCAGCCGCACAAAACGAGGATGATGAGTGCCATACCGGTGGTGATGGCTCCCTCGACGACGCCGGTGGCGTGCAGGCCCTTCCACATGACGTAGGTGCCGAAGGTGAAGAACAGCAGAGTACCGACGACGGGGTTGAGGCCAAGCAGTTTGTTGAGCAGGTTGCCGGAGCCCGCAGCGTAGGCGATGAGTGCGCCGACGCCGTTGACGATCACCGCGATGAACACAAGCCAGCGGCCCCACTGTCCGAGGTATTTCTCCGCTAGACCGGACAGCTGGAGCGGCTGCTTGGTGCGCAGGCTGACCTCGGCCACATAGAGCATAGAGATGGTGGTGAGTGTACCGGCGATGAGCAGGGCGATGACGAGGGCGAGGAAGCCACCGTTTTTGCCGGCGTAGGGCAAGCTCAAGATGCCTGCGCCGATGTTGGTGCCGAAGATCAAGGCGACGCCTTGGGCGACCGTGAGTTTATGACTGCTGCCCAGCAGCTCGTGTTCGAGATTTTTAGTGGTGGTATTCATGAACATATTCCTTTGTGTGAAGTTTGGTTGTGGCTACGCGCAAACGACGCCCCGATGACCGCTGAAAACCCGGGCGGTTTCGGGGCGTCGCTGGCTAGTTCAACAGGGTTGGCAGGTGCATCCCGGGGCTAGGCCCCAGGATGTGTTACTGCAGCGCGAGGTAGACGGTATCGAGGTATTCCTCGATACCTTCGGTGCCACCCTCGCGGCCGAAACCAGACTGCTTGATTCCTCCGAAGGGGGCCGCGGGATCGGAAATAGCTCCACGGTTGATGCCGATCATTCCGGCGCGCAAACCTTGGGCGAGTTTACGGGCGGTGTCGGTGTTGGAGGAGAAGCCGTAAGCAGCCAGGCCGAACGGGGTGTCGTTGGCGCGGCGGATGCCTTCGTCGAGGTCATCAAAGACGCTCACTGTAGCCACGGGGCCGAAGATTTCCTCGGTGAGGATCTTGGCGTCGGCAGGTACGTCCTTGAGGACGGTGGCGGGGTAGAAGTAGCCGGGACCTTCCGGTACTTCGCCGCCGACGGTGGCGACAGCGCCACGGTCGAGGGCGTCCTTGACCAGCTCGGCGATGCGATCGCGCTGCTTGGCGGTGATGACGGGACCGAGGGTGGTGCCTTCTTCCAAGCCGTGGCCCATGACGACGCCTTCCATGGCTTCGGTGAGGCGACGGGTGAACTCTTCGGCGATGGAGCTGTCAACGAGGAAGCGGTTGGCTGCGATGCAGGCCTCGCCACCGTTGCGCATCTTTGCCTGCATGGCGCAGGTGAGCACCAGGTCGAGATCCGCGTCTGCTGCGATCACGAAGGGGGCGTTGCCGCCGAGCTCCATGGAGGTGCGCAGGAGGTTGTCGGCAGACTGCTTGACCAAAACCTTGCCAACGGGGGTCGAACCGGTGAAGGTGACCTTGCGCAGGCGTGAGTCTGCCATCAGGGTGCTAGACATGTCCGAGGCGTGGGTGGTCGGAACAATTGATACAAGGCCTTGGGGGGCGTTGAAACGATCGAATACCTCTGCGATGACCTCGCCGAGAAGCAGCATGGTCAACGGGGTTTCGTGGGCGGGCTTGACCACGATCGGGCAGCCTGCAGCCAGCGCCGGGGCGATCTTGCGGGTGGCCATCGCCAGCGGGAAGTTCCACGGCGTGATTGCCAGAACGGGGCCGACAGGGCGGCGGGTGACAGCGATGGTGCCTACGCCCGCGGGTGCCCCGCCGAAACGGCCGGGGAAGCGCACGGCTTCCTCAGAAAACCAGCGGAAGTATTCGGTACCGTAGGCAACTTCGCCTTGCGCTTCGGCGAAAGGCTTGCCCATTTCGGTGGTCATGACGCGGGCAAAGTCGTCGGTGCGCTTGGTTACTTCGTCGAAGATTGCGCGGAGTACCTCTGCCTTTTGGCGAGGGGTGAACTCTGCCCACTGCTCCTGGGCTTCAACCGCCTTGTCGAGGGCGCGTACGCCATCGTCGACGGTGGCGTCCGCGATGGTGGCAATTACCTCTTCGGTGGCGGGGTCGTGGACGTCGAAGGTTGCCTCGTCGGAGGAATCAACGCCCTTACCTGCCAGGAGAATCTGGGTGGGGACGGAGACACCGGAAACAGTTGCGCGAGTCATTTATGCGAACACCTTCTTAATGTTGTTGACCAGGACGCGCATGCCATCGCGCAGGACCTCTTCGGAGATCACGAGCGAGGGCAGCAGGCGGATAACGTTGTAGTCCATGCCGCAGGTGAGGATCAGTACGCCCTCTTCCTTACAAGCGGCTGCGACAGCCTTGGTCTCGTTGCCGGCGGGTTTGCCGTCCTTGAGCAACTCGATAGCAATCATGGCGCCGCGGCCGCGGATTTCTGCGACGTAGGGCTCGTCAGCGATGCTAGCGAATTCTTCGCGAATGATGGCTTCGATTTCCTTCGCACGGCCGGCAAGGTCGTGGGTTTCCATTTCACCGATCGCGGCCAGTGCTGCTGCACAAGCAACGGGGTTGCCGCCGTAGGTGCCGCCCAGGCCGCCGACGACAGGCGCGTCCATGATGTCGGCGCGGCCGGTGACTGCGGACAGCGGCAGGCCGCCGGCGATGCCCTTTGCGAGGGTGACCAGGTCGGGTACGACGCCTTCGTTGTTGACTGCGAACCAGTCGCCGGTGCGGCAGAAGCCTGCCTGGATTTCGTCAGCGACGAAAACAACACCGTTGTCGGTGCACCACTTGGAGATTGCGGGCAGGAAGCCCTCGGCGGGAACGATGAAGCCGCCCTCGCCCTGGATGGGTTCGATGACAACGCAGGCGAGGTTTTCGACGCCGATTTCTTTTTCCATCACGTGGATGGCGCGGTCGGCTGCTTCCTGGCCGCTCAAGCCGTCGCGCACCGGGTAGGACATGGGAACGCGGTAGATCTCAGCGGCAAAGGGGCCGAAGCCGGTCTTGTAGGGCATGTTCTTGGCGGTCATCGCCATGGTGAGGTTGGTGCGGCCGTGGTAGGCGTAGTCGAAGACGGCGACGGCGTTGCGGCCGGTGTGGGCGCGGGCGATCTTGACAGCGTTTTCGACGGCTTCCGCACCGGAGTTGAGCAGTACGGATTTCTTGGCGTGGTCACCGGGAGTGACCTCTGCGAGCTTTTCAGCGACAGCCACGTAGGACTCGTAGGGGGAGACCATGAAGCAGGTGTGGGTGTTGTGGCTGGCTGCCTCGGCGGTGGCCTTGGCGACTTCGGGGTTGGAGCCGCCGACGGAGGTAACGGCGATGCCTGATGCGAAGTCGATGAAGCTGTTGCCGTCGATGTCGAGGAGGATGCCGCCGTCGGCGTCCGCAACGTAGCCGGGCAGGCCAGGGGCGAGGGCGCGGGCACAGCTGTTTTCGCGGCGGGCGTCAAGGGCTGCGCTCTTGGGGCCGGGCAGTTCGGTCACCAGGTTGCGCTGCTGGGGGATGCGGTAAGTGAAGTCCTTCATGGGGGTCTCCTTCGTCAATCAACGGTGTGCGTTAGGGGTCACACAAATTATGGGACTGATAACCGGATTGCAGGAGCTAGACGTTTGGGCGAATGAGTGCGCTAAAGATTCGCCACATCGTATAGATTATTAAGAGTGACCCGTCCAGCAGCCCCCGTAGCCGCCACCGATATCGCGTTTAGCTGGCTCTATGACCAAAAATCTCTTGGCCTCGTACCTGTGCACAGCCAACAGGGTAGTTTCGAATATGTGCAGGTCAGCGAGATGGCCGAGCCGGAGTTCATCACAGCAGGAACCCTGGTGCTCACCCTTGGTCTATCGTTTGAGGATGACGTCGCGGGGCTCAAGGCCTATGCCTCGAAGCTTGCTGCGGCAGGGGCAACCGGCATCGGATTCGGAATTGGCGTCGAATTTGATGACGTACCTGCTCCCCTCATTAAGGGGGCAAAGGCCGCCGGTTTGGAAGTGTTCGCGGTGCCCCGTGCGGTGTCCTTCCAGAGCATCGTGCACGCGGTCCATGCGGAACAAAACCGACGCCTGCAACAGGACTATCGGGCCCTGACCCGTCAGCAGGATCAACTCAACCGCGCCGCCATCGACGGCGGAATCGCACAATTGCTGGACGTGCTCGCCAAAGACCTACGCGCAGACGTCGCATTGGCCGATAACGATGGCCGTGTTGTCTACCAAGGCGAGGGGTTGGCTAAGCGGTTGATCATCACAGACTTAAGCCAGCTGCCCGCAGGCAAGGGGCCCAGCGCAAGTTCTGCACGTTGGCGAGCCCTCGATGACGGAGACCTCGTGTGCGAGATGACGCACGTCCTAGGCTCACAAGGGGAGCGCTACCACGTGCTGAAATTAGTCCGCGAGCAGGGGTTTAGCCGCTCGGAGCTCTCAGCCATCACCCACTGCATGGGCCTGGCGGACATTGTGCTCCAGCGCCCCCGCACACTGCGCAAAGCCCGCAGCGAACTCAATTCACTTGCCCTAGCTCTGTTGCTTGGAATCGAAGGTGGGCAACGCACACTGTCCCAACTGATCTCCAATGCCACCGACGCCTACGGCCGAGTCCGGCCCGCCGTGCTCTACGCCGACGACCCCGAAGCACTAGCGCCAGCGCTCCGTGTTGTCGACGAGCGTCTCGAACAACAATCCCGAGCCCTGTTTTCCGTCCCCCTCGACGACAACACGGTTGTGGTACTGTTCCGCGGCAACCGAACCCACACCAACGTGCGCAGTTATTGCAGCGGCCCCACATTCCAGCGCATTCGCCTAGCCATCGGCGAACCCACCCTGTGGTCAAAACTCTCCATGGCTGATATTGACCTGCTGCGCACCGCCGCCCAATCCGCCGAGCTGGGCCGCAGCGTCGCAGGCGAAGACGTCGCACTGCAGTGGCTGCACAACGACACCGTCCGCAAATTGCTGACCGCCCGCGCCGATCAAACCCTCGGGGCGCTGCGCGAATACGACCGGATAAACGCCACCGAACTCGCACGCACAGCAGAGGTCTATGCCCGCAGCGGATTCCAGCTCAGTGACGCCGCGGACGTCCTCGGCGTCCACCGGCACACACTGCGCAGCCGCATAGACCGCATCAACAAAGTCTGCGGAATCGACCTTTCCAGCCCAGCCACCCAAGCCGAGCTGCTGATCATCACCCTCGCACTCGGCGAAGGCTAAAAGACATCTCACATGAACAACGTCACCAAACAGCCCAACAAGGACTACAGCTACCTCCGCCACCACGGAGATATTGACGCCGCGCAAGCCGACGCACGCATCGACCTGTCGGTCAACGTCGTCGACAACACGCCACCGCAGTGGCTCCGCGACGTCATTGCCGAACACATCCCACACCTGCACAGCTACCCTTCTAAACAGCTCTACCAGCGCGTCAAAGAAGGGATCGCGACCCACCACGGCATCGACGCACGCTGCGTGCTGCCACTTGCCGGCGTAGCCGAAGGATTTTCCTTCCTCCCACAACTGTTCAGCACAGCCGGCCTACGCACAGCAGTCATCCCGCACCCAGGATTCACAGAACCAGAATGGGTACTGCGCCGCGCACGCATCCCCGTCAGCACGCAGACCCTGCAACCCCCGTTCGAACTCGAGGCACCCCGTGAACAAGATGCTGACAGCGCGCCAGGCCCGCGCCAGCTGTGGGTCATCGGCAACCCCACCAACCCCACAGGACAACTCCACGACCTAGCACCCCTGGCCGAACAACTCGCCGACCTCGACAGCACCCTTGTTGCCGACGAGGCATTCATAGACACGCTCCCGCCCCAACTCCAAACACAACACAGCCTCGTGCATCGCGCCGCCACCACAACCAACACGATCGTGTTCCGCAGCGCAACCAAAACCTACGGACTGGCCGGCCTCCGATGCGGATACGCCGTCGCACACCCCGACCTGATTGAACAACTCACCCACCTGCGCCCCCACTGGCCGATGGGCACACTGCAACTAGTCGCCCTCGACGCCATATACAACCCCTCAAGCCCCACCCACGAGCAAGCAAAACAACACCGCGAACAGATCCAACGCGACGTCATTGTGCATAAGGAGCACCTCATCGGCGCACTCACACCCCTGGGCTTCGACACCATCGAAGGACACGCACCCTACATCCTCACCCGCACCCCTTGGGGCCCACACACAGCCGAAAACATTCGGCAACAACTCGCAGCACAACACATCAGCATCCGCCGATGCGACACCTTCCCAGGGCTCGACGCGAGCTGGTGGCGCCTAGCCGTCCGCAACCCCGCAACCACCGACGCATTCATCGACGTCCTCACGCAGGCACTCAACAACGCCCACACCCAGCCGTAGAGACACCCGCGCAACCATGGAAGACTAGACACATGAACAGCAACAACACAGCACACGCAGGAAACACAGCACCCACCACCACAGCCAGCACTGCCAGTACAACCAGCACAGCCACTGTCGCAGATGTCATCGCAGTCATGGAGCAAGCCTACCCGCCAGAACTCGCAGAAAGCTGGGACAAAGTAGGCCTGATCTGCGGAGACCCCGACGCACCCGTACGCCGCGTCGGCTTCGCCCTCGACTGCACCAACGCCGTCGCCCAAGCAGCAGTCGACGCCGACATCGACATGCTCATTACCCACCACCCGCTGCTGCTACGCGGAGTCCACAGCGTCGCCACCAACACCCCCAAAGGCGCCACCGTCACCACCCTCATCAAAGGCGACGTCGCGCTATTCGCAGCCCACACCAACGCCGACTCCGCCCGCCCCGGAGTGAGCGACCAACTCGCCGAAATCCTCGGAATAACCCCCGGGCAGCCTATCTCCCCCAACAAAAACAACCCGGAACTCGGCCTCGGGCGCATCGGCACCCTCGACACCCCCATGCCGCTAGCCGAATTCGTCCAACGCGTCGCCGACCGACTCCCCACCACAGAATGGGGCGTACGCGCCGCCGGTGACCCCGACGCCACCATCACCACCGTCGCCGTCGCATCAGGCGCAGGCGACAGCTTCCTCGACACCATCATCGAACTATCCGACACCACCCCCATCGACGCCTACCTCACCTCAGACCTACGCCACCACCCAGTCGACGAATACCTCCGCGCCGGTGGCCCCTCCATCATCGACACAGCACACTGGGCCAGCGAATCCCCCTGGCTCACCCAAGCACAACAACTCATCCACGACACACTCGGACTAGAGTGTCACATGATCGATATCCGAACCGACCCGTGGAACCTCGCCGCCAAACAAGCGACCAAATAAAACCACCCCAGTAGGAACACACCATGAAGATGACCGCCAGCGAGCAACACCTCCTGCTCGAACTCGCAGACCTCGAACTCGCCGCACGCATCGACCCCGCCGAACTACCCGAACGCGCAGCCCTCGAGAACCTGCGCGCGCAAAGCACCGAACTGCGCGACGGCGCCGCGGCGTCATCAATGAGCGTCCAAGACATCCAACGGCGCATCCACACCATCGACGAAGACCTCAAAAAACTCAGCAAGCGCCAACAAGCCGACGCCGACGAGCTAGCACGCCACCCCGAAGACCCAGGCCTTCGCCGCGAACTCCACCGCGACCTCGAACAAACACAACGCCGCATCGACAACAAACTCGCCGAAAAAGATGAACTACTGAAACGCTGCGACGCCCAAAGGCTCAATGCCCAACACAACGGGGCCCACCACAGCGAACTCGACGACAAAATCGCCGCAGCCACCCGCGCACTCGAAGCCGCACAACGCGCACAAGAGGAACACGCCGAACAACGGCTCCAACAAATCAACGCACTGCGCAGCACCCTCTCCAACACCCACCCCGATGTTCTCGCCGCCTACGACCAACAACGCGAAGACACCGGCATCGGAGCCGCTCGACTGCAAGGGCGCAGCTGCCACGGCTGCAACCTCATCCTGCCCCCAGCCACCATCAGCGCACTGCGCCACGCACCCGCCGACGAACTACCCACCTGCCCCGAATGCGGCACCTACCTGGTGAGGACCTAATGCGCATCCGCATCGAAGCCGACGGTGGATCCCGCGGCAACCCCGGTGTCGCAGGCTCCGGCACCGTCCTCATCGAGGTACCCAGCGAACGAGTTCTAGGATCGATCGCCTACTACGGTGGAAAAACCACCAACAATGTCGCCGAATACTCAAGCCTGATCAACGGCCTGGAAGCCGCACGCGAGCTCGGCGCCACCGCCGTCGAGGTGTTCATGGACTCCAAACTCGTCATCGAACAAATGTCAGGGCGCTGGAAGGTCAAGCATCCCGACATGAAGGAGCTGGCGCTCAAAGCACAAAAACTAGCCGCCACCTTCGATTCCATCAGCTACACCTGGGTGCCGCGCGCCAAAAACAAAGCCGCCGACGCACTAGCCAACCAAGCCATGGACGCCGGAGCTAAAGGAGCCCCCGTCGGATTCGTCAGCCGCGACATCGGTGAAGCCGGCGAAGACAGCACCGACAACCAAATCGACAAGGCTACCGCAACACAGGCCGCAACGCAGGCCCCCGCGACGTCAGCACCCACCCGCCTGATCTGCTGGCGCCACGGAGAAACCGACGCATCAGTCAACGGCCGATACAGCGGCGACACCGGAAGCGATGGGCCCGAACTGACAGAACGCGGACGCCAACAAGCACAACGCACCGCCGACTACCTGAAGAAGATCGGCGGAATTGATGCTGTCGTATCCTCCCCGGCACGGCGCGCGCAACAAACCGCCCAGATACTTACCGACGACTACACAGTCATCGATGGCCTTCACGAAATGGACTTTGGAACCTGGGAAGGGCTGACATTTGGCCAAGCCCACGACAAAGACCCCGAGCTGCACACCACCTGGCTCAGCGACCCAGCCATCGCGCCCCCCGGCGGCGAATCCCTCAACCAGGTGTCCCGACGCATCAAAGGTGTTTTAGCTGAACTCACCGAGACCCACGGGGCAGCCAACATCGTTGTCGTCACCCATGCCACCCCCATCAAGGCACTCATCAAACTAGCCCTCGACGCAGCCCCCGCGATCTACTACCGCACGCAGATCGACCTATCCTCGCTGACCATCATCGAGTTCTACGCCGACGGCCCCACCTGCCTCCGAGCAATGAACACCCGGCCTTAAAGTAGAGAAATCCACCCGTGACATCCCACGAGCCGTTTGTCACACCCCACCCGCAGCCCTATAGTGGAAGCGCGAATGAGTTAGCCAGGGCGAACGCGAGTCACGTACCCCTGCGAGGTGCCCCTTCGGGGTATCCCGCAGACGGCGTGTTTACTCGAGGAAAGTCCGGACTCCACAGAGCACGGTGGTCACTAACGGTGACCCAGGGTGACCTGCGGGACAGTGCCACAGAAAACAAACCGCCCACGGTGGAAACACGTGGGTAAGGGTGAAAAGGTGCGGTAAGAGCGCACCAGCACCTCAGGTGACTGAGGTGGCTAGGTAAACCCCACCGGGAGCAAGGCTAAAGGGCGCACCACCGCGGTGTGCCTGCATGGATCAGGCTGCTCGTCTACCGTATCCATGGGTGAGCCGCTCGAGGCCGCATGCCGGCCCTAGATGGATGTTCGCCACCGTCAGCACTACGTATGCTGACGGGAACAAAATCCGGCTTATCGGCTAACTCATTCGCCCTAGTAACCCCCAGGGGCAGAACCCAGTGGCGCTAGCAGACAGCGCAGTGCTCGACCTCAGCCCGAGACCCAGGATCCAAGGCAAGCACGCTCAACCCGGCTTCTGCATCGGCAATAAAACGATCAACGCTAGCCGAAGGCACATACGCGATCACCGCACAACTATGCCCACCGTGGGCTGCGCGGTATGCCACCGCACCGCGCTCCGCAGCGAGCAGCCCCACAGCATCTGCCGCCGTTGGGAAGGAAAACTCCTCAGCCACCGCACAATGGCTCTGCTGCAACACATCGGCGGCCTCCCGCTGACGCCGAGAACGCAACAACGCAACCGTTTGCTGCGCACGCTGCGTCTCACCATCAAGAAAATCCAACCACCGCTGAGCCACAGGAACAGCAGGAGCCGAAGAATCCGGCTTGACCGAATGCACAGCCGTCAACCACTCAATCACCCGCGGAGAAGCATCCGGAACATGGCGAATCTCCGACACCCCATAGGCATGGGCGGCATCAAAAAGGAAGCGGCACATCTGCGACAACTCGGCACTGGGCTGAGGTGGCTTCGACGCATTGACCACAACAGGAACCACATCACCCAACGGCGGGGCAGTGGTCAACGACTTATCCCGATAATCCAACACCGACACCCCGCCCGGGCTACGCAAAGCAACCTCGTAGCGCACACGTTGTACCGACGCATGCTCGCGAGGATCCGATGACGCCGCAACCAATGCGGCGTCATCACATTGCTTACGCAACAACGTGGCTGTGTCTACCAGCGCCTCCGCAAGCTTGGCGCGCAGGGGAGCGTCGTCATCATCAACATGGGGGCGAACAATCGCCAACGCAAACGCACACTCCAGGGCCTCGACCACGCCTAAGCCAACGCCCAAAGGGAACTCCGAAGAAACCTCAACGACATACCCGTTGTGCTCGCGAGTGATCAACTGCTTGTTGATCAACATGTTCGCAATTGAACCGAAACGCGCCGCAAGGTTGGTCTGAGGGCCAGCGTGCTCGCTGACAGCCCCCGCAGCAGTAATCGGCAACTCCGCCCACCGGGCAGAGCAATCCTCAATCCCATCGATGCTGCTAGACACCTCAACCACGCCGCTGGTCGTGCGCGTCACCGCAACCCGAACCCGCGGCAACGCCACACCCATCAACACAACCCCACCAACAGCATCAGTGTGCTCGCCGATGACATTAAACGTCGCCGGCGCTGAGGCCACGATCTCCATCTGGTTGACTCGCTCCATCCCTACATAGTAACTGCGGCGACTACAATGATTTACGGCAGCCCACACAGCTGGGTACAACGAACAACAGAAAGGCACCCTCGTGGACGACCTCGACAACAAGTGGTACTTCAACCCCCAAACCGGCGAAGTAGCACAAGGCCTAGAATTCGACGCAACCCACCGAATGGGCCCCTACGACAGCGAGCAGGCAGCCCGCGAGGCATTAGAAACCGCACAGGCACGCACTGAAGCCGCTGACGAATACGATGAGCAAGGCGACAACTGGGGTAAGCCAGCATCCTGGGAAAAATAGCCTGAACAGGCTAGATTGCGAGGGCCTGGGCTAATTTCGATGGGTTCGAAGACTCAGGAACACCCGCGGAACGAACAACACTGCAAGCCTGATCAAAGGCCGTTATCGCCGCGGGTGAATTCCCGATGCGCTCGCATTCCCACTCCCGCCACGAACGGCTGCGGCCCTGGTGGTAGCCGGTGACGTGGTCATCAACAAACTCCACCACCGGACAATCCCCAGAGATCAGCACATACTCGTGGCGCTCATTATCGATGCGCGCGACCTCCACAAGCTCACTGTCACCCACCAGATCAGCGACATGGGCAAGCAGCTGGGCAGGAGGGGATTGCTCGCCCTGGGAGGCAGGGCTATGCAACTCCACGCGACCACCATTACCAGGCAGCTTCACATGCCACCCGTCGTCTTTACCGCCTGTACGGCGCCGCAACGTAATTTTATTGCGCGACAACACCGCATCGGCCGTATCGAAATACAGAGCAGACAAATGCCGAATCACAGGCCCGGACACAGCATCAATGGCAGCCGCGGCAGAAAAATCCGGAACTTCGGCATCCCCCGGAGAAAACTTTAACTCGACCTCAAGGTTCGACTCGACACTCATACCACCCGTTCTACCAGGCACTGGCGCAACACCGGGCAGCTAGGTGCTCGACTCTAGAGATTTCTGGACATCAATCTCAGCCCCGCCCAACCGGGAACGCTCCGCGGCGTCAACACCCGCCGAATAACCAGACCAATTGTTGACCGCCAAGCTTGAGGAACGAAGATTGCTATACAAGTCCTCCACTTTCTGATCCACCGCCGTGCCACGCAACGCCAACGCCTTCTCCGCTGACGCACGCGCAACCTCATCCTCAGGTAACGCATGCTCATTGACCTCAGACAATAAGGTAGAAATCCGAGCAGCATAAGCCAACAAAAAACTACGCTTGAACGGCGCAAGCTGCTTATCCATACGCGCCTGCTCCGCCCGAGGATCCTTTGACATGTAGTAATCGCACTGCACCTGCAAAGACTCATACATCTGCGCCGTATGAGCGCACGACTCTGGCTCACCAACAACCGACACTAAACCCAACGGGTGCACCAAAATCGCCCGACACCCATTCGCCCGAGCCACACCCCCCAACAAGCGGAAACGATGCTTAATATACGGCCCACTAATACACACCCGATGTGTGCGAATCGTTTCCGCAGACGAACCCTCAGCAACCAGCCCATCCAAAACATACTGCTGCTGTAACTGCTGAGCCTTCGCCACCAAAGCCTCAGCCTCCGCCGCAAACGTCGTCGACTCCGCCTTACGCAACAAACTCAACACCCGATCGCGAACCTTCGACACACTAGGATCCGCAGCCAACTGATCCTGCACCTCCCACTCGTGAAGAGGCCACGTACGACGCAGACGATCAGCCAACGCCCACCACGCTTTCTCCCCACCCTTCAGCACAGCCCGCTGCCCCGACTTATCAAGCACCCGCGACCACTGCAAGCCCCGACGCCAGTCGGCAACCACAGCAGCGCTACCGCACGCCGACGCGACGTCATCAAACCACACCAAAGCAATGAACTGGCCCTTCGCGCCAAAAACATGAGAGAAATCCCCAGCAGTCCACCCGCCCCGGCGCACAAAAGTCACCAAACAACTCCAAAGCTCGGAGGATAAAAACTCCGACAAACACGAGCCATCAGGCAAAAACAAACGACCAGAACGATAAAAATCAACAGACATTAAAAAACCCCAAAAGATCAGGCCGACCCCCACAGCAGCCAGTATAGAGATAGATTAGTACCCATGGATAGCCAACAGGAATACGTGCTCCGCACCGTTGAAGAACAAGACATCAGCTTCGTCCGACTGTGGTTCACAGACATTCTCGGCACACTCAAATCCGTGGCCGTCGCCCCGGCAGAGCTAGAAAGCGCCTTCGGGGAAGGCATCGGTTTCGACGGCTCAGCAATCGAAGGCTACTCGCGTATCAGCGAAGCGGACACCATCGCGCTGCCCGACCCCTCTACCTTCCAACTGATGCCCAGCAGCACCGAGCCACACACCGCCCGCATGTTCTGCGACATCGCTATGCCCGACGGGCAACCATCCTGGGCCGACCCCCGGCAAGTGTTGCGCCGCCAAGTACGCGCAGCCGCCAACGAAGGCTTCACCTGCTATGTCCACCCCGAAATCGAGTTCTACCTACTCAAAACACTCAACACTGGTGGCCTACGCCCAGAACCCACCGACAACGGCGGATACTTCGACCAATCCGTCAACGACCTGGCCCCACAGTTCCGCAGGCAAGCTATCCAAGCCCTCGAATCGATGGGCATCAGCGTCGAATTCTCCCACCACGAAACAGCCCCCGGCCAACAAGAAATCGACCTGCGCCACGCCGACGTGCTGACCATGGCCGACCACATCATGACCTTCCGATTCCTGATCAAACAGGTCGCCATCGCCAACGGGGTAGCCGCCACCTTCATGCCCAAACCCTTCGCCGAATACGCAGGCTCCGGCATCCACACCCACATATCGCTGTTCGAAGGCGACATCAACGCCTTCCACGACCCTGACGACGAATACAACATCTCTTCGACCGCACGACACTTCATCGCAGGCATCCTCCACCACGCCCCAGAAATCTCGGCCATCACCAACCAATGGGTCAACTCCTACAAGCGCCTGATGTTCGGTAACGAAGCACCCCCAGCAGCAACATGGGGTGTGTCCAACCGATCTGCCATGGTGCGTGTGCCGACCTACCGCCCCGGCAAGGTCGAATCCCGACGCGTTGAAGTCCGAAGCCCCGACAGTGGCTGCAACCCCTATCTCGCGTTCTCCGTCCTGCTCGCCGCAGGCCTTAAAGGAATCACCGAGGGTTACACCCTGCCCGAACCCGCGGAAGGTGACGTATCAGCGCTGAGCCGCCGTGAACGCTTCGCACTGGGATACACCGAACTACCAACCTCCCTCGACCAAGCCCTCCGACTCATGGAACAATCCGAATTGGTCGCCGACACCCTAGGGGAGCACGTCTTCGAATACTTCCTGCGTAACAAATGGCGTGAAATCAACGACTACCAGTCGCAAATCACCCAATGGGAACTGAAAACCAACCTGCATTACTAGGCACCGCATGTACTCTTCACGCACCACCCGCCGAACACTGCCCACCAACGCGGCCCTCGGACTGACCAGCCCCACAGCCACCGCAGACCTCGAATCCCTCGGCTGGCTCAACGAACACTCCCTCGACATACTCTGGGCACTATCGGGGGCTGGCGACGTAGACCTCGCCCTCAACACCGCAGTCCGGCTCAAATCAGCCCTCGGTGAGGACTACGACGCCCTTGATCGCGCCATCCGCAAGGACCCAGCCATCCGCGTCCGACTACTGTCACTCATCGGCGGCTCCACAGCCCTGGGCGACCACCTCGTCGCACACCCAGAACTATGGTCCGAACTGGCCGACGAGGCCCCCACATTCTCCGAAATGATGCAGGCCATGCTCGGCAGCGTCGAGGCAACACCCGAAGGAATCGAAGGCGACCCCGCCAACCCCTACCTGTCCACCGCAGGCACGTATCGCGCCGCCATCACCGGCCCAGAGGCGCAGACCGCACTCAAAAACACCTACCGAACGCTCCTAATGCGCATTGCCGCGCACGACCTGGCCGGCACCTACCCCGAATCCCCGCGGCGCGCCGGGCAGCCCACGGTACCGTTTCGCAAAGTGGTGGGAGAGCTCAGCGACCTAGCTGATGCCGCACTCACCGCAGCATTGTCGGTAGCCGTCGCCCAAGTGTTCAAAGACAAACCCATGGAGGGACGGCTAGCGGTCATCGCCATGGGCAAGTGTGGTGCACGCGAGCTTAACTACATTTCTGACGTCGACGTCATCTTTGTGAGCGAGCCGGCGGACACGAAGATCACGCGCCTGGCGGGCGAGTTTATCCGCATCGGTTCCCAGTGCTTCTTTGAAGTAGATGCGGCGTTGCGCCCTGAAGGAAAACGTGGCGTGTTGGTGCGCACCTTGGAATCCCATGTCGCTTATTACACTCGGTGGGCGCATACCTGGGAGTTCCAAGCTTTGCTTAAAGCCCGACCCATGACCGGTGATAGGGCCCTGGGGGATGCCTACATCGAGAGTTTGAGCCCCATGGTGTGGACCGCCAGCGAGCGCGAAAGCTTCGTCGAAGACGTGCAGGCGATGCGCAGCAGGGTATTGGACAATGTGCCCGCAGAGTTGCGTGAACGCGAGTTGAAACTTGGGCGCGGGGGCCTACGCGACGTCGAATTTGCTGTCCAATTGCTGCAGTTGGTGCATGGTCGCAGCGATGATGCTTTGCGCGTCACCAACACTATCGATGCGCTCGAGGCTTTGATCGAGGGTGGTTATGTCGGTCGCGAGGACGGCTACCATTTCATCGAGGCCTATGAGTTTTTGCGGTTGCTGGAGCATCGTTTGCAGTTGCAGAGGGTTAAGCGCACCCACATGATGCCCGATTTGGCTGATGACGTCGCGTTGCGCTGGTTGGCACGCACCTCCGGGGTCCGCGAGGGGGAGCTAGGCGCTGAATATCGAGCGGTGCTTAGGCAAATTAGTCAGCTCCACGCCAAGCTGTTCTTCCGCCCTTTGCTCAACTCTGTGGTCAACCTGGATGTGGGCACGCTGCGGTTGTCCCCGGATGCCGCCCAGCGGCAGCTTGCCGCACTTGGCTACGTGTTCCCGGGTCGTGCCTATGAGCACTTGAGTGCCTTGGCTTCCGGTGGCTCCCGAAAAGCCAAGATCCAAGCCATGTTGTTGCCGACGTTGATGGAGTGGCTCAGCCGAACTTCCGACCCGGATGCTGGGTTGTTGAATTACCGTAAATTGTCTGAGGAGTGCGAGGAGCGACAGTGGTTCCTGCGGCTGTTGCGTGACGAGGGCATCGTCGGGCAACGCCTGATGAAGATCCTGGGTAATTCCCCTTACGTATCCCAGTTGATCATCGATACTCCGGAAACACTCAAGCTGCTAGGGGACGGTGCTTCTGGTCCGAAGCTGGTCAACCCGCATCCGGAAACTGTGTCGAAGTCCTTGGTGGCGGCGGCGTGCCGCAAGACCAACCCGGATGCGGCTATTGCGGTGGCGCGTGGTTTGCGTCGTGCAGAACTAGCCCGCATCGCCGCTGCAGACCTGCTCGGAATGATGGATGTCAAAGAGGTTTGTCGCAGCCTGTCACTGGTGTGGGACGCGGTTCTGGAGGCTGCACTGCGGGCGGAAATTGCAGCATCCGACGAGCCACTAGCAACCATCACGGTGATCGGCATGGGCCGTTTGGGTGGTGCGGAGCTGGGTTACGGATCTGACGCGGACGTGATGTTCGTATGTGATCCCTTGCCTGGTGTCGATGAGACCGACGCTGTGAAGTGGTCGATTGGCGTGTGTGATCGTATGCGCCGCAGGTTGAGCAAACCCAGCAAAGATCCCTCGCTTGAGGTCGACCTGGGTCTCAGACCGGAGGGGCGTTCGGGACCGGTTGTTCGCACCTTAGAGTCCTATCGTGCTTACTACGAGCGGTGGGGTGAGACCTGGGAGATTCAGGCCCTGCTGCGCGCAGCTGTTGTCGCAGGCAGCCCGGAGCTTGGGCAGCGCTTCATCGACATGATCAACCCCCTGCGCTATCCCGAAGAAGGAGTAGGGGAGGACGTGGTGCGCGAAGTTCGCCGCATGAAAGCCCGGGTGGATAATGAGCGGCTGCCGCGGGGTGCTGACAGGAACACTCACACCAAGCTCGGACGCGGTGCGTTGACCGACATTGAATGGACCGTTCAACTACTCACCTTGATGCACAGTGATGTTGAACAGCTGCACACACCCTCCACCCTTGAGGCCCTCGACGTCATTCGTGATCAAGCAATTATCCGGCCGCAGCAAGCCGAAACATTAAAGGTTGCCTGGTTGGCTGCGACGCGTGCACGCAATGCACTCGTATTGGTCAAGGGCAAGCGCACTGACCAATTGCCTTCCCCAGGGTCACAGTTAGCTACGGTGGCTGCCGCAGCTGGCTGGGATCATGCCAACTACCAGGAGTTTTTAGAGAATTATCTGAAGCTTACGCGTAAGGCTCGAGCGGTGGTTGATGAGGTATTTTGGGGCTCTTCCGGCTTCGAATTGGGGCCGATGGGTTGACATTGGTGGAGGCCTAAAATCCACCAAAAGGTTGATATGCTGCGAGCCTTGCCTAAGTTATGATTTACTCATGACTGCCACCCTGACTGCACCCCTGTCCCAGGCTTTGCGAACCTCAACTGCAGCCGCCCACGAACAAGCTGAGCACTCCACTTTCATGGACGAGCTCCTCAAGGGCAACCTTGGGGTAGAAGAATTCATTGTCCTCCAGGAGCAGAGCTGGTTGTTCTACAGTGCGCTTGAAGAAGCTGCCCGCGCCGTTGCACAAGACCCCATCGCCGCCGACATTGTTGACCCCGCCCTCGAACGCGTTCCTTCCTTGGAATCCGACCTCGATGCACTTCACGGATCGACCGACTGGCGCGACAACGTCACCATGCTGCCCGCTACCGAGGCCTACGTACGACGCCTCCAAGAAATCGGCGAAAGCAAAGACGCCGCTCGTCTGATCGCCCACCACTACGTGCGTTACCTCGGTGACCTTTCGGGTGGCCAGGTTATTGGCCGCATGATGCAACGCCACTATGGGGTAAGCGAAGACGCCGTGACCTTTTACCACTTCACCGACATCCCGAAGGTCAAGCCCTACAAGGACAACTACCGCGCAGCGCTCGATGCACTGCCGCTGTCTGAAGAAGACCGCGAGCGTCTGCTCAATGAGGCTGCCGAAGCGTTCCTGTTCAACCTCAACCTCTTTAACGGTATCGAGAAAGCACTCGCGAAGTAACAAGACCCACTAGGCCGAGCCCCAGCATCACGGCTATTGACCATGAGGCCACCTGGAAATCTTCCCACCGGTAGATTCCTGGGTGGCTTGCTTTGCGTGCGGACACGTCTAGAAGAACGCCGAACGCCTGCGCCGTGATCATGCCGGAAACGAAGCCGCCCATATTCGCTAACCCTGTGCCCGTGGCAAGCACACGGCGATCAATGTTTTCCCGCACCATGTCGAAGCCATAGTTGGACAGAAGGGACATCACACCCAATACGAGGCTCAACACCATCACCGAGGACTTGTGGGTGAAAAACCATCCAGCGGTACCCGCCACGATGAACGCTCCAGTAACCACCGCCCATACGCGCTGGGGGCCAAGCCGTGAACTAATAAACCCGTGGATGGGGGAGACAAACACCTGCACCACGCTATTCGCAACGAGCGCCGCGCCAGCATAAGCGGGGGACAAACCCAACCCAAGAGTGATCAATGGAACGCCCCAGAGCAAAAGAAACATCAGGTTCGGCATGAGTCCGATCCAGTGGCTGAAAAATCCCTCCCAGCACACGGGGCTGCGGACAACCAAGCCGAGTTTGCTGCGCAACGGCAAATCTGCGCCGGGGGTATGCAGGGGTGCATGGGGAGCATTTGCAATAAGTAGGCCCGTGACCACTGCCAACACAGCGATTGACGTGCCCAGGCTGACGAAAGCTGGCATCCATCCTTGGGCATGCAATACGGCCATGAAAGGAACCGCAGACAAGAATTGGCCTAGCTGACCCAACGCAGCCGTCAGCTGTGTAAAAACGGGGGTCTTACGTAAAGGAAACCAGGCGGGCAGGATGCGCATCACGGATAAAAATGCGGTGGCATCTCCAGCACCAATGAGTACGCGGGCGGCGATAGCAACCCCATAGCTACTTTTTAGTCCCAAAATGATCTGGCCGGTAGCCATAATGACTGAACCAACAAACAGAAGCTTCCTGGGGCCGAAGCGGTCAATCGCCACGCCTGTGGGAATCTGCGCAAGAGCGTACACGCCCACCTGGACTGACGTGAACACAGCCAGCCGGGAGGCGTCAATACCAAAATGATCAATTGCCGCAGTGCCGGCCACACCCATGGAGGTGCGCCCGGTGACCGCAGCGATGTAGACAGCGACGGCCGCGGCCCACACCACCAGCGCACGGGTGGTGACCTTCTCTGGGGTACTCACGTTTAGGCGTTCTCCCCGCCCGGCTGGGGCTGTGCTTCGGTCTTAGCCTTAGGCAGCTGTTCATCGACCAAGTGGCCAGAGACGATGACGTTGAAGCCTAGGTCGTCGCTGCCATCGACGCTGCATGCAATCAATACGATGCGCCCAGGGGCGTGCTCGTCCACAAGTTCGGAATCGTCAATGGCTTCGTATTTGTCCACCAACCAGGAGTTGTCGACTTCCCAGCGCCGTATCGCGCCATCGGTACCGGTCATGGTGATCAATGATCCATTGAGGATGTCGCTTGCGTATCGGCCCACAGTTCCCCCACCGACGGCGGGCACGCGCTGTGCAGGTGCAGACAGATCCACTGCTGCGGTGACGACTTCGGAGAAGGGATTGAATACTAGGCGCTGTTGGCCCCATGCGTGGCCCAGGACGTACATCGTGCCGTCGGCGGCGTGATCGGGGTTGACACCCCAGCCGTCGACCCATCGCACCATTGTGGCTTGAGGCCCGGCAGGGTTGAGGGGGATGACATAGGGCATCGACGCATATTGGGCGTCGTGGATAGCGGCAGGCCCGTCCATTTCGAAGCGCCCAAAATCAACCGGTACGGGCTTGTCCGCTAGAGGCGGAAGCTCTTTGGTGCTGGGAGTCGCCGGCGCTGCTGTAGACGATGGTGTCGATGTGGTGGTGCTGGCAGGGGGTGGTGTTTCCTCCCGGTGGATCGAGCACGCGGTGAGTCCGATGAAGCACAGGGCTGTCGCTGCGACGATCGTGGGTACTGCGGGCGTGGGAGGAAACTTCATGGGCTTAAGGGTATCAATAGTGGCCAATACACTAGGGCCTTATGGTTCCCTTCATTGATGTTGATCTGACTCCGACCGAGACTCGGGAAGCGTTGCGTGATGTGCTGCAGGGTGCTCGGCCGGTTGGGGCGCCGGATCCTTAGGCAGACCCTTGGTGGGGGGCTCGGTCTTCGGTACGCCCTTGACCGGTACTTCCGGGGTGGGGTTCGGGGCTGTTGTACTCCGGCACCAGTTCGCCGTTGTGCTTCATCCAATCCAACGGCAGGTAGTAGGTGTTTTTACAGTCACCCCAGCTACCTTCGACGTCCTAGGTGCGGCACAGGTGCCGTTCTGGCCGTAGGCCGTCTTGGCGTAGTTTGCCTCCACAGCACCACGGAAGTCGTATCGCTGAAGAGTGTGAACGATATCGCCGGGCTGGAAGCAGTAACTAGAAGCGTCGACGAAGGACAAAATGCCGGTGGTCGGATCCTCTAGGAAGCGCAGATCAAAGCGGTTAACGTTCTTGGAATATTTGTTCCACGCATCACGGTAGTAGCCGCTGTAGTACTGGAGAAGTTCGTGCTCGTGGCCCACTGCCTAGCAGTCGTAGTACAGCTCGAACTCCAGCGGAGTCGGGCGCATGCGCGACGGGGTGATCTCATTGTCGTACTTGAGCTTGATGTAGGTATCGATCAAGTCCTCGCTGAACACATCGCCTTCGGTGAGGAAGTCATGGTCTTCAGCCAACGCGGCCAGGGAAGCCTCCAAAGAAGTCGGAGCCTGAGGAATCGACGCGGCCTCCTCCGGGGGCAACTCGTAGAGATCCTTATCCACCGGTGCATGGGGCTCGATGCGGTTCTTGATGCCATCCAAGCCAGCGAGCATCATCGCAGCAAAACCGAAGTAGGGGTTGCCCGACGGGTCCGGAGCACGGAACTCAATGCGCTTAGCCTTCGGGTTGGAACCGGTGATCGGGATACGCACAGCCGCAGAACGGTTACGCTGCGAGTACACCAAGTTGATCGGTGCCTCGTAGCCCGGAACTAGGCGGTGGTAGGAGTTCAACGTGGGGTTGGTGAACGCCAACACAGCGCCCGCGTGGTGCAGGATTCCGCCAATGTAGTAGCGGGCCATGTCAGACAAGCCAGCGTAGCCAGCCTCGTCGTGGAACAAGGGGGTGCCGTCCATCCACAGCGACTGGTGGGCGTGCATACCAGAGCCATTGTCTCCGGCTAGGGGCTTCGGCATGAAGGTGGCAGTCTTGCCCGCGCGGAAAGCGGCGTTCTTCACGAAGTACTTGAAGGTCTGCAAGTCATCAGCTGCGGCCAACAGGGTGTTGAACTTGTAGTTGATTTCCTGTTGCGTGCCGGTGCCGACCTCGGGGTGCTGGCGTTCGATATCGAAGCCGACACCACGCAGCAATGAGCACATCTCGTCGCGCAAGTCCTGGTACTGGTCCATGGGGGAGGCCTGGCCGTAGCCGCCCTTGAAACGGGTCTTGTAGGCCTTGTTGAGGCTGCCGTCGAGGTTGACATCCTCGCCGCGGTTCCACCACCCGGTGTCGGAGTCAATGTCGTAGTGCGCGGTGTGCGCATCAGCGGTGAAGCTGACCTTGTCGAAGAGGTAGAACTCGGCCTCGGCGCCGAAGAAGCAGGTGTCAGCGATGCCGGTGGATGCCAGGTACTCCTCCGCCTTGCGGGCAACGTTGCGGGGGTCACGGCTGAAGGGCTCGCGGGTGAAAGGATCGTGGACGAAGAACTTCATGTTCAACGTCTTGGCGCGACGGAAGGGATCAACATAAGCCGTCGCGACGTCAGGGTGAAGATTCATGTCGGATTCGTCAATGGATGTGAATCCGATGACCGAAGAACCGTCGAAGGCGAAGCCTTCCTCGGCTGCCTCCTCAGTGAAGGTATGAGCAGGGATGGTCATGCGCTGCTCGGTGCCGGGAACGTCGGTAAATCGCATGTCGACATACTCGACGTCGTTGTCCTTGATGTACTTGACGACATCTTCGGTTGTCTCGAAGGCCATGGTTTCTCCTCGCGGGGATCGATGCTAGTGCTGGCTTAAGCTTAGCGAATATCTGTCGATCGACCATATACCCCACCGGTGTGGAAGTAGCCCCGTTAAGGTGCAAGGCCCTATCCTCAGTAAACATGGAGAAACGCAGCTGGCTTAGCGGCCCAGAAATCCCATCCCAATTCGATGATGACGGCGCGCCCTCAAGGTGGCCGGGCGAAAAACTGGGCCTGCCGGAACACGGTGAAGGCTCTTTGGCGTCCGTGATGCGACGGGTCGGTGGCATCACCATCGACTGGTTTTTTGCGATGTTCATCGCGATCATCATCGGACAGCTCAGTGGCAATGGGCAGTTCTACGCACCGAGCCTCACGCTGGGGATCTTTGTGATTATCAGCATCGTTAGCGTGGCTCTGTTCGCTCGTACGCCCGGGCACATGATGCTGCGCATGGGTGTTGCCAGGATTGACGCCCAAGAGCGAGTAGGGCTGTGGCGTTCGGTTGTCCGTGCTGCGCTGACCGTGTTTATTTTCCCCCCAATTATCGTTGATGCCGATGGCCGAGGTCTTCACGACCGGGCCACCGGCACTGCAGTCATCCTCGGTTAGTCACCGGCGACTGCCTATCAACAATGCACTAAGTTTAGTGCTTTTGGGCGCGCTTCATCCTGCGGTTCATCCCCGACACACGAGCGCCCTTGGGGATGGGGCCCTTCGGAAGAGCCGCACCAGCGCCCATGGTCCTGTCGATGGATTCAAGGCGAGTGGACAGGGAGTGCACTTCGTTCTTCTTGATGTTGCGGGGGAGCTTCACCAACTGGCGCTGGAGCTTAGCGAGTGGCACTTCGCCTTCGCCGGTACCAGTATGGATTTCGTAGACCGGGGTGTTGCCGACGATCTTGGAGATGCGCTTGCGCTGCTTAGCCAGCAAGGACTTGACGCGGTGGGGATCACCCTCGGAGATCAGGACGACACCGCACAGTCCAACGACACGGTGAACGGCGTCAAGCTGGTGGGTTACTTCCACGTTGGGGGTGGAGCGCCAGACCATACCTGGGCCGGAGCGCAGGTTTTCTACCGCCCACGCAGCAGCGCCAGGCTGTCCTTCCGCTTGTGCGTAGACATTGCGTTCCATGCGGCGTGTAAATACCCACAATGCTGCGAGGATGCCGAACATGATGCCGATGATCAGCATGAACCATTCGCCGCCCCACAACAGTCCAATAAGGAAGAACGCCAGGGCAACTCCAACGACCGTTGCGAGCATGATGGGAAGCAGCGCCTTGTCTTGTTTGCGTTGCATGTTGAACGCTTGCCAGAACTGGCGGTACTGCTGTTTCCTCTGGGCGCGTTTCGCGGCCCGTGCTTCCTTTTTCGCGTCAGACATGACTACAACAATAGGGCACGCGGCCCAACGGTGCCCCTTAGGGTGCTGTAGCTTGTTCCACGAGCGGTCGACGTTTAGCGGGCAGCCACGGGGGTGTCCTCGGATGCGCCGTAACGCTCGAGTAAGGACGATGCCTCTTGGGCAGTGGAGCCTTCGGTGGTTTCCGCCAAGTGGGCTAGGTTTTCCGGCAACTGTTGACCGCGAGCCGCAATGGTTTGGGCGTACAGGCGTCCGGCGCGGTAGGAGGACCGCACGAGGGGGCCACTCATTACACCGGAGAATCCCATCTCCTTAGCGGCCTCGGAGTGCTCGACGAACTCTTCGGGCTTCACCCAGCGTTCGATGGGGTGGTACATGGGGCCGGGCCGCAGGTACTGGGTGATGGTGAGGATGTCGCAGCCTGCGTCAGCGAGGTCCTGCATTGCATCGTGGACCTCTTCGGGGGTTTCGCCCATGCCAAGGATCAGGTTGGACTTGGTGACTAGACCGAAGTCGCGTGCCTGTCGGATGACGTCGAGGGAGCGATCATAGCGGAATGCCGGACGGATCCGTTTAAAGATGCGGGGCACAGTTTCAATGTTGTGAGCGAAGACCTCGGGGCGTGCTTCGAAGACTTCCTGCAAGAGGTCTGGTTTGCCGGAGAAATCGGGCACGAGGTTTTCCACCCCGGTGTTGGGGTTGAGCTCGTGGATTTGGCGCACTACTTCTGCGTACAGCCAGGCGCCTTCGTCGTCGAGATCATCGCGCGTGACGCCAGTGATGGTGGCATAGTTGAGTCCCATTTCACGCACGGATTCGGCGACGCGGCGGGGCTCATCGCGGTCGAGGGGTTCGGGTTTGCCGGAGTCGATCTGGCAGAAGTCGCAGCGGCGGGAGCATTGGGAGCCGCCGATGAGGAAGGTTGCTTCGCGGGATTCCCAGCATTCGTGCACGTTGGGGCAGCCTGCTTCTTGGCAGACGGTGTGGAGGGATGCACCCGCGACTCGCTTCTTCATGTCTTTAAATTCCGGGCCGGTTTTTGCCGTGGTCCGGATCCATCGAGGTTTGCTTTCGATGGGGGTCTGGGAGTTGCGAGCTTCGATGCGAAGCATTTTGCGTCCGTTGGGTGCTACAGTCACGGTGTCTACCCTACATGTGTTGTTAAAACAGGGCCACAGGTGGTTTTAACCTGCGGTGATGCGTGTTTCTATTGTTTCTTATTTCGTTGGGTTTTCTGCGGTGGCGAAGGTGTGGTCGGCCACCGTCATTTCACCTGAGAGCGCTTTTTCAAGACTATCGCTCAGCACGTCGATGGGTTCTTCGGTAGTGACGTCGCGTCCTAGTTCCTCGGACAGGGTGGTTACGCCCGCATCGCTGATTCCGCAAGGAACAACCAGGTTGTAGGGATCGAGGCTGTTGTTGCAATTGAGCGAAAGCCCATGCATGGTGACACCTTGGGTGACCCGTATGCCTAGGGCTGCTACTTTGCGGTCGGGGCGGTGGTCATCGGTGGGGATCCAAACGCCGGAGCGGCCATCGATACGACCAGCGTTTGGCAGGCCTAGTTGGCGGATGGTGTGGATGAGGGCTTCTTCGATGCGACGGACGTAGTCGACAACGTCGATCGGGGTGACCAGTTTGATGATGGGGTAGGCCACTAGTTGCCCTGGGCCATGCCAGGTGATGCGGCCGCCGCGGTCGACGTCAATGCAGGGGATTGTGTTGGTAGTGGGGCGGTCTTCTGGTTGTGTACGTTTGCCGGCGGTGAAGGTGCTGGGGTGGGTGAGCAGCAGGACGGTGTCGTTAATGTCGCCTGCGGCCCTCTGTGCCGCTAATTCGGCCTGAAGGTCCCATGCCTCCATGTAGTCAACTTCGCCTAGGTGGCGAAACTCTAGTTTGTGTGTGAGATCGCGGATGGGTTGGTTGGGGGCCATAAATGGTGCGCGGATCATAATGTGATCCAGTGTAGTGCCCGGGGATGAACAGACAACAGCCCCACCGCCTCCGGCCATGAAAGGCCTAAGAGACGACGGGGCTGGTGCGTAGGAGAGGTGTTTAGAGGTCGAGATCGTACTCGAAGTCTGCGGTCTCCAGGCGGTCGCGGACGGTGGTCATGAAGCGTCCGGCGTCGGCGCCGTCGACGATCTGGTGATCGTAGGTCATCGGCAAGAAGACCATCTGGCGGATGCCGATAGCGTCGGTGCCTTCTTCAGTCACAACGACGGGGCGCTTGGTGATTGCGCCGGTGCCAACCATGGCGGCCTGCGGGGGCACCAGGATGGGGGTGTCGGACAGTGCGCCTTCGGATCCGATGTTGGTGATGGTGAAGGTGCCGTCGGACAGGTCAGAGGGCTTGAGCTTGTTGTTGCGGGCACGGTCGGCGATGTCGACGATGGCCTTAGCTAGCTCAACAAGCGTCATGTCCTGGGCATTGTGGATAACCGGGGATAGCAGACCCGCAGGGGTGTCCACCGCGATACCGAGGTTGACCTGGTCGTGGTAGGTCATTTCCTTGGTCTCAGCGTTGTAGGAAGCGTTGACGTTCGGGTGGCTGACCAGTGCCTCGACCATAGCCTTCGCGAAGAAGGGCAGGTAGGTCAGGTTGACGCCGTGCTTGTCCTTGAAGGCCTGCTTGTTAGCCTTGCGCAGCTCTGCAACCTTGGTCATGTCGACCTCGTGCAGCTGGGTGAGCTGTGCAGCGCCATGGAGGGACTCAAGGGTCTTCTTTGCGGTCAGCTCGCGGATGCGGTTGACGCGCTGAGTGGTGCCGCGCAGCTTTGCCTTCTCCGGGTCAACGGACTTTGTGGAGATCGCAGAACCGGACTTCTTGGCTTCGGCTGTAGCGGACTCTCCTTCGCCCTTGGCTGCTGCCAAGACGTCCTGCTTGCGGATGCGGCCACCAACTCCGGTGCCCTTAACAGTGCGCAGATCTACGCCGTGCTTGTCGGCAAGCTTGCGGACAAGCGGAGTGACGTAGGGAACGTCATCGCCGTCATTGACCTTGGACTCGGAAGAAGCCTTGGGCTCTTCCTTAGCCTCAGCAGCCTCAGCCTTGGGTTCTTCCTTGGCTGCGGGCTTGGCGTTGCCGTCGCCGATGCGGACGATGACGGCGCCGACGTCGACGGTGTCGTCTTCTTCAGCGAGGATTTCGACGATGGTGCCTGCCACGGGGGAGGGAACTTCGGTGTCGACCTTGTCGGTGGACACTTCGAGGAGAGGTTCGTCGACTGCGACGGTGTCGCCGACCTTCTTCAGCCAGCGGGTGATGGTGCCTTCGGTGACGGATTCACCGAGTTCGGGCATTTCAACGTCGGTTGCGTCGCCCGATGCGTTCGCAGCATCGTCTTGCTTGGGCTCTTCCTTAGCCTCGGCCTTGGGCTCTTCCTTGGGCTCTTCGGCCTTGGGTTCTTCCTTGGCTGCGGGCTTGGCGTTGCCGTCGCCGATGCGGACGATGACGGCGCCGACGTCGACGGTGTCGTCTTCTTCAGCGAGGATTTCGACGATGGTGCCTGCCACGGGGGAGGGAACTTCGGTGTCGACCTTGTCGGTGGACACTTCGAGGAGAGGTTCGTCGACTGCGACGGTGTCGCCGACCTTCTTCAGCCAGCGGGTGATGGTGCCTTCGGTGACGGATTCACCGAGTTCGGGCATTTCAACGTCGGTTGCCTCGCCCGATGCGTTTGCAGCATCGTCCTGCTTGGGCTCTTCCTTAGCCTCAGCCTTGGGCTCCTCGGCCTTGGTTTTTTCTTCCTTGGGCTCTTCAGCTGCTGCCTCTTCGCCTTCTTCGCCAAGTTCAGCGATGACGGCGCCGACATCAACAGTTTCGTCCTCATTAGCGAGGATCTTAAGCAGAACGCCAGCAGCAGGGGAGGGGATCTCGGTATCGACCTTGTCGGTGGAGACCTCCAGCAAGGGTTCATCGGCGGCGACAGTGTCACCAACCTTTTTCAGCCAGCGGGTGATGGTGCCTTCGGTGACAGATTCACCGAGCTCGGGCATCTCGACAGAGAACGCCATTGTGTCAGACTCCTTGAAGGTCGTGTTGGAGATTAACGTCTTAACATTTAGAGACTACCTTTTCCGCCTCCGTAATGTTGAAGTCCCCCCGACAACCCAGGAAAACCCCCTATGATGGGGGCTTGTGTTCAACATTTTTGGTCGGAATCGTGCAGCCAAGTCCTCTCTGAAACCACCGCGCGCACCGGGGGAAACTATTCGCCAGCACGACTTAGACGAGCTGATGCGTTGGTGCGCAGGAAGGCCTCTGGTGGAGGCTTTTGTCGAGCCAGAAACCATCGTCAACGAAATGTCGGTTGTTTTGGTAGACACCGATGGGGAACACATTCGTCGGCCGATTGGCGGCCCTAAGGGCATCGATGTCATAGCCAACCAATTGGGCGTGCCCGTGTATGACGTAGAGGAGACCGGATACCCGCAACGTATGCGAGATCGAATCGAACGTGATCACATCTTGCGCAAGCGGGCCGAGCAAGCGCAGCGGCGGGCTCAGCGTCAACAGGACTAGAGCAGGACTAAGTAGCGGATCCAAGCTCCTCGATTGCGGCAACGACTGTGCGCACCGGAGCGCCGGTCGCGCGGGCCGGGTTAACACCGTAGGGGCTAGCCTCGTTCCATGCAGGACCTGCAACGTCAATGTGCGCCCAGGGGGTTCCCTCAGAGACGAATTCTCCGAGGAAGAAGCCTGCAGCCAGCATGCCGCCCCAGCGGGCGCCGGCGTTCACCAGGTCGGCGACCTTGGACTTCATGCCTTCGGCGACCTCGTCCGGGATGGGCATCGCCCAAGCAGGCTCGCCCACTTCGCGTCCGATTTCAGCGATACGGTCGCGGAAGGAGTCTTCACCCATCACGCCGCCGGTTCGGCGGCCAAGGGCAACTAGGGCAGCGCCAGTAAGCGTGGCGGTTTCGATGAGGTAGTCGGGGTTGTCTTCGCAGGCGCGTGCGATCGCATCGGCGAGGATCAGGCGGCCCTCGGCGTCGGTGTTGACGATCTCGACGGTCTTGCCGCCGTATTGGACGAGGGTGTCGCCGGGGCGGTATGCATCGCCGGAGGGCATGTTTTCAGCCATGGGGATGGTGGCCGTCACTCGAGTGTGAACGCCCAGTCGTGCTGCGGCGATCACGGAGGCGATCATCGCAGCGGAGCCGCCCATGTCAGAAATCATCGCTTGCATATTGGCGCTGGGCTTAATGGAAATTCCGCCCGTGTCGAAAGTGATGCCCTTACCGACCAGCGCAACATACTTCTTAGCTGCTTCAGGCTTCCAGCTGATGCGGACCAAACGCGGCTTGCGAGCGGAACCCCGACCGACGCCCACGATGCCTCCGAAGCCTTGTTCGACGAGCTGCTCGTAGTCGAGAACCTCGACTTCGCAGCCAGCCTCGCGTGCCTGCTCTGCGGCAAATAGGGCGTACTTTTCCGGGTAGAGAGCGTTGGAGGGGGAGTTAACCAAGTCGCGAGCCAAGCAGATCGAATCAATCAGGATTGACGCACGCTTGAGGGCAGCGTCAGTGGAATCATCCGATACCTCGACAATGGCCGCAATCTGCTGGACGGGCGAGGGATTTGAGGGAGTATTTTTCAGGCCGTCGTAGAAGTAGCTGCCCAACCCGGCGCCCAACAGGGCGGCCTCCAGATCAAGGTCTCCCGTTGCTACAGCCAGGGTGCTGACGCCGCGCAGATTGCGGACCGCTTCAGCGATAACGTCGGAAACCTGTGCGGGTTTGAGATCTTCAGAACCAAGGCCAACGGTGACCACGCGCGCAACAGCTGCACCCTGGGGAGCAGGGACAACAGTGGTGCTACCGCGACGTCCGCTGGCATTGACTGCATTCAAGGCCTGCAGCAACGCGGCGTCATCAATGGATAGTTCGGACGGGAGTGCACCGATGCTGAAGGAATCTGCACCGTTAGCATAGTTAGAGTCACTGCCTTCACTGTGAGCAAAAAGCGGAACCATAACAGCATCCGCGCCAAGTTGGGCGACAGAAGAAGCCTCAACGATCTTGACCTCCGCGCGGTGACCACGAACGGGAACTGCCTCTAAAGAATCGGCAGCGGAGGAACCAACAAAACTAGACATGCAACTATCCTTCACAGGGGATCGAGCTCGACTACGTACGGCAACGGTGCGGGCTGTGAAAGCGCAACCTCTTCGGTGCCACAGACACACCGCCAACGCCCCCACCATAGCCCAGCCGCCACAAACGCGCAGACAGGTGTACTTTTGTACTCATGGCCCCACTGAATTTTGAGATTAATCGCGTCGCGAACCCCACCACAGCCGAGCAACTTGAGGAGATCCTCAACAACCCCGGTTTTGGCAAATACTTCACCGACCACATGGTCACCATCGACTGGAGCGCTGACAAAGGCTGGCACAACGCCCAGGTCACCGGCTACGACAACATCTGCCTCGACCCCGCTACCAGCGTATTCCACTACGGCCAGGCCATCTTCGAGGGGCTGAAGGCTTATCGTCAGGCGGACGGAAGCATTAAGACCTTCCGCCCCGAGGCTAACGCCGAACGCCTTAACAGTTCCGCCCGACGCCTGGCCATGCCGGAGCTGCCGGTTGAGGACTTTGTTGAAGCACTGCGCGTATTAGTCGACGTCGACCAAGCATGGGTTCCGCCGGCAGGCGGCGAAGAATCGCTCTATCTGCGCCCCTTCATGATCTCCACCGAGGCCTCCTTGGGCGTCCACCCCTCCAATGCCTACAAGTTTGTGGTCATCGCATCCCCCGCGGGCGCATACTTCTCTGGCGGGATCAACCCGGTGAGCGTGTGGCTGTGCGAGGACTACGTGCGCGCATGCCCTGGTGGAACCGGTGCCGCAAAGTTTGCCGGCAACTACGCAGCCTCGCTGCTAGCTCAAGCGCAAGCCGCAGAAAAGGGCTGCGACCAGGTCGTATGGCTCGATGCACTCACCCACAGCAACGTGGAAGAAATGGGCGGCATGAACCTCTTCTTCGTCCTAGGCGAGGGAACCGGTGACGGTGGAGCGACCATCGTCACCCCTGCACTGTCCGGTTCTTTGCTTCCAGGCGTTACCCGTCGCTCGCTGTTGCAGGTCGCTCGCGACCTTGGCTACAGCACCGAAGAACGCGTGTTCAGCACCGAAGAATGGCAGCGCACCGCGACCAGCGGTGAGATGACAGAGGCCTTCGCATGCGGAACCGCCGCTGTGATTACTCCAGTCGGAACGGTCAAGAGCACCCACGGTGACTTTGACATCGCCGGCAGGGCAACCGGGTCGATCACCATGCAGCTTCGCGAGCAACTCACTGGTATCCAGCGAGGCACAGTCGAAGACACCCACGGGTGGATGACCACTCTAGTTGGCTAGACCCCAGCCACGACGCACACAATACTGAGCACCGTTGCAGCTGCAGCGGTGCTCAGCTCTATTACGGCCCCAAAGCAGTCACCATTGAGGCCACCGAAGCGCCGATCAAACACTGGCCACAAAAACCCGGCTGGCAAGGCAAACCCCACTAGCGTTGCCACGGCAATGATCGGACTCATGCTGCCCGCGATCGGGAACAAGATGGCCCACAGTGCACATGTAGCTACGGCAGCCCACAGCAGCGGAATCCAACGAGCAATAGTGCCAACAATTAAGCCCCCAAAGCCTGTGGTTTTCTGGGGGCGGTGGCTATGGGTTGCCCCCCAAGTTGCAGCGATGCGTGCCCCAAATGGCAGAGCGGAGATCAGTGCAACACCCGCGGCGCCACAGCCGCTGAGGACATACACAGCCGCGGTCTGCACAGCAAGGGTGAGGACCATGGTTGCAGCCCCCAGTGCGCCGGTGTAACGATCCGCGAGGATTTCCTGGGCGCGTTGCGGTGGGGCGTAGGAACCCAAAGCATCACCAACATCCGCGAGGCCGTCGACGTGCATCCCTCGGGTGAGTAGTTGCCATGTGCTGACAACGGCGACGGCGGCCAACAAGCGCAAGTCGGGATAAGCCGCAGCAAGCGCTACCAGGGCAGCGGTGGGTGCGGCCAGAATCAACCCGACGACGGGCATAGTAGCCATGGCGCGCCCACCAGTGGTGCGATCAAAAAAGTGCGCCCCACGGCAGGGGATGATGCTCAGCCAACTGATTGCAGTGCCCACGCCCTCGACAAGCGCAGGTCCGCGGGAGGGGGCTTCATCGGAGCGGGGCGTAGCCGCGCAACGAGCGGCACTATTGTGGCCGTGGCCTGCTTTGCCGGACATTGTTAACTAGTGGGCCTCAGAGACACCGGCAGAGCTGAATGTGGCCATGTCGCACAGGATGTTGGCGCTCAGCTTAACCAAGGGCAAAGCAGTGGCAGCTCCGGAACCTTCACCAAGCCGCAATCCGAGGGAGACAATGGGCTCAAGCCCCAAACGCTCCAATGCGATGGCGTGTGCTGGTTCGGCGCCTGCGTGGCCCGCAACCCACCAGTCGCGCGCCCCGGGTGCCGCGAGATCCGCGATCAACGCTGCGGAGGTGACCACCACGCCGTCGAGAATGACGGGGGTGCGGCGCACCGCTGCTTGGGCCAAGAAGCCGGCCATAGCTGCCAGGTCAGGGGAGGCCGTGGTGCGGGCGAACGCGATGGGGTCGGAGGTCTTCTCCCGCGCGCGGAACATCGCGTCGCGAACAGCTGCGACCTTGCGCTGCCACGCGGCGTCATCAATTCCAGTGCCTCGACCAACAACCTTCACGGGTTCCGCACCGCACAAGGAACCGATGATGGCCGCAGCGGGGGTGGTGTTACCAATACCCAGGTCGCCTGCGATCAGCAGATCAGCACCGGAGTCCACTTCCTGGTCAGCCACGGCGATACCAACCTTGAACGCGGCGATCGCTTCTTCCGTCGTCATGGCGTCCTCGCGGTCGATGGAACCGCAACTGCGACGCACACGCTCGGGCCCTTCGGCGTCATGATCAAGAGAAACATCAACCACCCGGACGGTAGCGCCACTAGCAGAACCGATGGCGTTGATGCCGGCCCCGCCTGCCCGGATGTTCGCCGCCATCTGCAGCGATACCTCGGTGGGGTAGGCGGATACGCCGTTGGCTGCGACCCCGTGATCGCCGGCGAATACGACGATGCGCGGGTCGGTGATCTTCTTGGGTGGGCACACGCCCTGGCAAGCAGACAACCAGATGCCCAATTGTTCGAGGCGCCCCAAGGAACCCGCTGGTTTGGTCAGGACGTTTTGGTGAGCGGTTGCTTGTGCTCGAGCGTCGGCGCTGGGGGCGTCGATGGTGGGGAAAAGTTCAGCGGCCACTGGTGGGCTCCTTTAGTCAACAGGGGTGTCTTTGATGATTATGCTCTGCCCAGCGATACTGAGCACGACGCGCTCGCAGATGTCTGCAATGCGTTGGTTGAGGGTGCCGATCTCGTCTCGGAAGAGCCTGCCTGCTCGGGACTCCGGGATCACGCCCATGCCTACTTCTGGGCTGACCAGGATTATGTCCTGCTTGCAGGTAGACAGTATATCGAGCAACCGATTAGTGTGCTCTGAGATTGAGCCTCGTGGCTGGTCCCATGCTCCCGCGGAATCGAGGAGGTGCGTTAGCCATGTTCCGAGGTCATCGACAAGAATGACGCCGCGGGGGTCGGCCTGGTCACGATCGTCCAGGGCGTCGAGGACGTCGAGTAGGTCGCGTTGGTCCTCAGTGGCCCAGTGCAGTGGCCTGCGCTGGACATGTTGATTGATACGCTCAGCGAAGTCGGTGTCGCCGGGCCAGGGGCGTGCTGTCGCGATGTAGAGGCAGCTACGTCCGGCCACGAGCTCTTCGGCGAATAGCGATTTGCCGGAGCGGGCTCCGCCTAGGACGAGTGTGCGCATGGCGGGTGCTAAACCTTGTCGCCGATTTCTACGCGCGGCATGGGGGTGCGCCAGCGGCGGGGCTGGTTGGCGCGGGAGTAGGCGTAGTAGCCGAGGGTGAATCCACCGGCATCGAGGTCGCCGAATTTCGCGCGGGCGGCCTTGACCGCGCGGCGTCCCAGAATGACACCTTCGATGAGGAAGGCGAGCATGAGCGCCATGGTGAACATGCTGATGGGGCCAGCTACGTTCGGGTTCGAGTTGGCGATAAGCATGAGCACGAGTAGCGCGAGTGCAGCCGGCATGAGGAAGTTGGCTAGGAACCGGCGCGCGTCAACCCAGTCACGGAGGTAGGCTCGCACGGGGCCCTTGTCGCGCTCCAGCAGGTAGCGTTCGTCGCCGCGCGCCATGGCTTCTTGGACCCTTCGGCGTTCTGCACTGGCTTCTTCGCGTTCTTTACGCTGGAGGGCCTTGTACTCCTCCTTGGACATGGAGGCCTTGAGCTCCTTTTTGCGCTGTTTGGCCTCTGCGCGGGTCATGGGTGGGGTGGTGTTTCCGCGGTGGGGTCGGTCGCGTTTGGGGGTGGGCTTGCCCTTGGGTGGGGTGTAGCCCTTGGGGCGCTGGGTGGTGTCGGTTGCGTCGTCTGCGACGGTGTCGTGTGCCACGTGTTCTTCGTGCTGTTTACTCACCCGTCCAAGGTTACTAGATGCCTGCTGTGGCGTGTTTTGGTGTCGGGCTGTACCCTTGGATGCTTAGGGAGCGCTATGTGCGCTGACGCTGCAGGATTCTAGGAGATTTTTCATGAGCAATACTGAGACCGCAACCGGCCCGTCCACTTCGAACACCGGGGTGATCCTCAGCGAGGCGGCCGCTGCCAAGGCGAAGGCTTTGCTGGACCAGGAGGGTCGCGATGATCTGTCCTTGCGTATCGCTGTGCAGCCGGGCGGTTGTGCTGGTTTGCGCTACCAGCTGTACTTCGATGATCGTGACCTCGATGGGGACAAGGTCGATGTGGTCGGTGGCGTTCGTTTGGTCGTGGACAAGATGAGTGTTCCGTATCTGTCTGGTGCCACCATCGATTTCGCTGACACCATTGAGTCGCAGGGTTTCACGATTGATAACCCCAATGCGGGTAGCTCCTGCGCTTGTGGTGATTCCTTCAACTGATGTGTAACTGATGTGTAGTCGGATGTACTGACTGTTGCGGGCTTACGTCCGCGTATTTAATGACGTCGCGTTGTTGTGCGCTACCACGCTGAATGCTGGTGGGCACCGCGGCGTCATTATTTTTAGCCATATAGATAGATAATCTAACTAGATTGTTTTAAGGCGTAGCTATGGCATCGACACAAGCAACAAGCTTTCCGGCTGAGTGGCTCCGAGGGCTTACCCCCTTGGCCGTCATCAGCGTGCTAGCAAGCGCCCCCATGCACGGCTACGCAATCGGCCAAGCGCTTGAAGAAGCCAGTATCGGCAAAGTCAAAGGCGGAACGCTCTACCCGATTCTTGCCAAGCTCGAAGCGCAAAACATCGTCAACTCCGAATGGGAACACGCCGACTCTGGGCCGGGGCGAAAAATATTCACCCTTACGGAGCATGGAAAACAACACGCAACAGCGATGAAACAGCAGTGGGCGAGCTTTGCCAACAGCATTAACCAGATCACGAACAACATCGAAGGCTAAGGAGGTCAGCCATCGTTGGTCTGCATCCTCGCGGGTCGTTTGGGCGTTGTGCTTTACGCGGTCAACATCATCGACGTCGACCGCCGCTGGCTGGTGCCAGACAACGAAGCCTAAAGCTCGCTAGTCAGCGCTACAGTTCCACGGGGTAGTCGCGCTCTTCGATACCCGGGTCAATGCGATGCTCGACGAAGATGCCGTGCCAGATCATGAAGGACAGTACCGTCCACAGTCGGCGCGAATGATCGCTCACGCCCTGGCGGTGTTCTTCGAGCATTTCCAACACTGCGGGCTTGTTGAAGATGTGCTCTGTGCCCGAAGCGGTGATCTGCTCCAAAGCCCAACCATGCAGCTCATCGCCGGCAAGCCAGTGGCGCATGGGCACGGGGAAGCCTAGCTTCTTGCGGTGCAAAACATGCGCAGGCACGATCTGCTCCATCGCCTTACGCAAGGCATACTTCGTGGTGCCCTCGGTGATTTTGAGGTCATAGGGGATGGTTTCTGCGACGGCGAAGACTTCCCGATCCAGGAAGGGCACGCGCAACTCCAAAGAGTTGGCCATAGTGATCTTGTCGGCCTTGACCAAAATGTCGCCGCGCATCCACGTGAACAGGTCTAGGTGCTGCATACGCGCAACCGGATCCATGTCCCGCGATTTGGCGTAAATCGGGGCGGTGACGTCCGTGTGGTCCCACTCAGGGCGGGCATCGATGAGCACTCGCGATAGCTGCTCGTAATTGAAGCTGCGAGCATTGCCGTAGTAGCGCTTTTCCATCGGGGTGGTTCCGCGTTCCAGCAGAGACTTGCCCTTCATCCCTTCGCGCAGCACGCGAGACAAGCGGTTGAGCCCCTTCAATAGGGGAGCGGGAACCTTATCGAACGGCGCGAGAGACAACGGTTCCTTGTAGATGGTGTAACCGCCGAAGAGTTCGTCTGCGCCCTCGCCGGAGAGCACCACCTTGACGTGCTTGCGAGCTTCTGCAGCAACAAAATAAAGCGGAACTAGGGAGGGATCCGCTACAGGATCATCCAGGTACCACATGATCTTCGGCACTGCGTCTGCGTACTCCTCCGGGGAGACAACCTTGACGATGTGTTCCGCGCCGATGGCTGCGGCAGATTCCGCCGCGACGTCAACTTCCGAATACCCCTCACGTTCGAAACCGGTGGTGAAGGTCAACAGGTTCGGATTGTGCCGCTTGGCAAGGGTAGCGATCGCGGTGGAATCAATGCCGCCGGACAGGAAGGACCCCACGGTGACATCGGCACGCATGTGCTTAGCGACCGAATCCTCCAGCGCTGCAGCGATCCTGTCGAACAAGTCTTGTTCCTTGTCCTTCGGGACAGGGGTGGTCTTAAACTTCGGTTCGAAGTAGCGGGTGGAGTCGACGGTGCCGCCCGGGGTGACGAATGCGTAGGTGCCTGATTCCAGGCGACGGATACCGGCGTGCAGGGACTCCGGTTCAGGGGTGTATTGAAGGTCGACATAGTGCTCGATAGCACGGTGGTCGAGGCTTAGATCGAGGTCGATCGCCCCAGCCATGTCGAGGATGCACTTTTTCTCAGAAGCGAATACGGTGCCGGCATCGGTTGTCGAGTAGTACAGCGGTTTGATGCCGAAGGGGTCGCGGGCCAGGAACAGTTTTTGCTCGATGCTGTCCCAAATCGCGACACCGAACATTCCCCGCAGGTGCTTGACAACATCTGGGCCCCAGTGGTGGAAACCAACAACAATCGGTTCGCCGTCACCGGAGGTATTGAACTGGTACCCCAGGGTATTGAGCTCCTCGCGAAGCTCAATGTAGTTGTAGATCTCGCCATTGAAAGTCATGGCATAGCGGTCGGGCTGATCCTCTGGTCCCCACTGCAGGGGTTGGTGGGAATGCTTGAGGTCAATAATTGACAGACGGTTAAAGCCGAAGACCGCGTGATCGTCGTGCCAGGTGCCGGCCTCGTCTGGGCCGCGGTGGCGCATGCAGGGCAGTGCATGTTCAATTGCCGGAGCGAACGACGCCGCGTTGCAGTGGGACGTGAGCATGCCGAGCAGGCCGCACATAAAAAGCCTCCATAGAAATAAAAGGGTTGACGGCGCAACTATACCGCCCCGGTCTGGTCGAGCGGGGAGGGCGCAGCCCGGGCGGTGGGGAATGGTGGGGGAGTGTAGACCCCCTCATGTGGGCAAACTTATGGATGATGGGCTGTGAGTTGCATAACATTCAACGGTGGTTTGTCTCGCCCGTGCAATGGGGGCTAGTTGTCAGAAGACGGTGGGGTGATGGCGGGGGTGCGGCATAACCCCTGTAGAAGCGCGCCCAGAAGTAGAAAACTGTCACGGAATAAGGGTCGCTTTATTGGGGTTAAAACCCCCACAGGCTGCACTAAGTCTGTCCTAAACGTCGTGAAATGAGATGGATTTTGCGGCGTTTTAGGATATTGTCCCAATGTAGAAATGTGCGTTGAGGAGACCTTCAACGCGTTAGCCAAAGTGTGGACAGGAAGGCAGACACACGTGGATCAGCAGACACAGCGTCTATTCAAGCGCAAGGCCGCATTAGGCGGAGCATTTGGCCTGGCGGGGCTCACCCTCGCAGGTTGCGACGTCGATGCTCCCAGCGGAACCCTGGGTAAGGCACTGCGCTTCGGTTGGCCCGAGGGCGTAACCCCCGAGGCTCACGCGATGGGCAACTTCTGGGTATGGACCTGGGTTGCAGCCTGGATTCTCGGTGCGATTATGTGGGGCCTCATGTTGTGGTGCCTGTTCGCATACTCCGCCAAGCGCGCAGAAAAGCAGGGCAAGGGCGAATTCCCCCGCCAGACCGGATACAACATTGGCCTCGAGCTGGTGCTGACGGTTATTCCGATCATCATCGTTATGGGCATGTTCTTCTTCACCGTCCAGACGCAGGATAAAGTCACCGCACTCGATAAGGACCCCAAGGTCTCCGTCGACGTGACCGCATACCAGTGGAACTGGAAGTTCGGCTACGGCTCCATCGATGGCGAGTTCACCCCGAATGGTGAAAACTACGTCGGTACCGACAAGGAGCGCCAGGAAGCAGTCGACCGCGCCGGTGAGTTCGACGACACCACCCGCGGCGAAGAAGGCACCGCTCACCATGGCGAGGCCAAGGGTCCGATCCACGGCAAGTCCGCCGCAGATCTGTCCTACCTTCACTTCGACAAGATCGAAACCCTCGGCACTTCCGATGAGGTTCCGGTTCTCGTGATCCCCGCTAACACCCCGGTCGAGTTCGACCTCGCTTCGGCTGACGTCGTCCACTCCTTCTGGGTTCCGGAGTTCTTGTTCAAGCGCGACGCTTTCCCACACCCCGAGCGCAATAAGTCTGAGCGCAAGTTCCAGGTTGAAAGCGTTGACGAAGGTGCATACGTCGGTCGCTGTGCAGAAATGTGTGGTACCTACCACGCAATGATGAACTTCGAGGTTCGCGCTGTCTCCCCTGAACTGTTCAAGCAGTACATTGAATTCCGCATGGACAACCCCGAGGCAAGCAACGGCCAGGCTCTGGCCGCTATCGGCCAGAAAGCCGCAGCAGAAACCACCAAGCCTTTCAAGACCGGACGTACCGACACCCGCGGTGTCGAAGAGGGCTCCAACGCTGTTGAGCTCAACGGCTAAAGCTCTTTGAGAAACGGAGAATAATACTCATGAGGACTTCAGCAAAGATCTTCTATGGCATCACCGTCTTCATGGCGCTGGTGACTGTCATTTACATCGTCGCCACTGAGAAGGTTCACGATTCCGGAAACATCCAAGGCCTCGAATGGGCTGGCGCTACGGGTTTGGCGCTTGCTGCTGCGCTGTCCTTGATGCTCGGCGGCTACCTTCATTTCACTGAGCGTCGCATCGACATCCTCCCTGAAGACTGGGAAGAGGCAGAGGTCGAAGATGGCGCTGGCATGCTCGGATTCTTCAGCCCCGGCTCAATCTGGCCCTTCGTCATGACCGTCGGTGTTGCGATCATGGGGTACGGCATCGCCTTCATGGCCTACTGGTTGCTTCTTTTGGGCGCCGTGGTCCTCATCTTCGGTGGCATCTCCTTGAACCTGCAGTACGGTCTGCCGAAGGAAAAGCACTAAAGGTCTACCTTTAACCGCCCTTCCCCAGCTGCCTTCGGGGAAGGGCGGTTTTGTGATTTCTTACCTTTTAGCGGTCCCTGTTGTGTGCGGCAACAGACAAGAAAGTGATCCTCTATTGGGTAGCTGTTAGTGCAGGTCGGAGCCAAACACGGGGGGAGGCGATGGGGGGTGAATCGAAAGTTTGATTCCTGGGTTTTTGCCTCAATCGCCGAATGTTAAATACGTCACTGTCGGGAACTGGTTCTAAAGTGCGCGCCGCAGGCTGGCATCCACCGCAACATCTATTTACGCACACGGTGTTGCGGCGTCATTGCGCGTCGATCTCCGCCTAACCTGCGTAAACCCAGCCAAGGGCTGCCGTCGTAAAAGAATTAAAAAAGTTCCCGGGCGCCCAAAGAAAATTTTTAATCGGGTTTTTCTTGCATTCTGCTGGCAATAAGCTGCGCGAAGCCTGCGGAACAAAGGGGGCGTTTACATGACGAACACTGGCAAGCCCGTCATACTGGAACACGTGACGAGCGCAGTTGGAAACACAGGATCGGCAGCAACGCAACGTGTTGCGGCACTGAACCGACCGAACATGGTCAGTGTCGGAACCATTGTGTTCCTGTCGCAGGAATTAATGTTCTTCGCTGGTCTTTTCGCGATGTACTTCGTATCTCGCGCAAATGGCCAGGATTCGACGTGGCATGAAGATGCAGCGCATCTCAACGTCCCCTACGCAATGGTGATCACGACCATCCTGGTCGCGTCCTCATTCACTGCGCAGGCGGGCGTCTTTGCCGCAGAAAGGGGCGATGTATTCAAGCTTCGTCGCTGGTACGCACTGTCCGCACTGATGGGAACCATCTTCCTCATCGGTCAGGGCTACGAGTACTTCCACTTGGTTGAACACGGCTTGACGATTCAGAACAGCATTTACGGCTCGGTCTTCTACATCACGACCGGCTTCCACGCTGCTCACGTTCTCGCAGGTGTTCTCGCTTTCGTGGTTGTGCTTCTGCGTACCGCGAAGTCGAAGTTCACGCCGGCTCAGGCAACGGCAGCGATGGTGGTGTCCTACTACTGGCACTTCGTCGACGTCGTCTGGATCGGCCTGTTCATCACCATTTACTTCATTAAGTAGGCCGTAGGATGCCGGAACATGGCTCCGGCTTACTGCCCTTCACTTTGACCACCACGAGTTAAAAGGGAAACGATGGAAACAACTCCCCAGACCACCGAGACGGTTGCCTCCGCAGCCAGCTCGGCTAAAAAGGTCAAGAGCCGCCGCAAGGTGCGCCGCACCTTCGCGGGTGCGCTTGCCTTGACGCTCGGCCTGACCGGTGCGGGACTTCTTGCAAGTGCCCTCACCCCTACAGCACAGGTCGCAACCGCAGATGTTGATGAGCAGGCACTGATCGCCCAGGGTAAGGACATCTACGACATGGCATGTATCACCTGCCATGGCGCAAACCTTCAGGGTATTAAAGATCGCGGCCCGTCTCTGATCGGCGTCGGCGAGGGCGCCGTGTACTTCCAGGTCCACTCCGGCCGCATGCCGATGGTCCGTAACGAAGCTCAGGCAACCCGCAAGGTTCCGAAGTTCAACGAAAACCAGATCCTCGCGTTGGCTGCTTACGTTAACGCCAACGGTGGCGGCCCCGGCATCGTCCGCAACGACGATGGCAGCATCGCTATGGAATCCCTCCGCGGCGTCCATTACGACGGCAACATTGCCCCCGAGGACATCGCACGCGGTGGCGAGCTCTTCCGCTTGAACTGCGCATCTTGCCACAACTTCACCGGTCGTGGCGGCGCACTGTCGGGCGGTAAGTTTGCTCCTAACCTGGATCACGCAAATGAGCAAGAGATCTACCAGGCTATGCTCACCGGCCCGCAGAACATGCCTAAGTTCTCTGATCGTCAGCTCAACGCTGACGAAAAGAAAGACATCATCGCCTTCATCAAGGCCGCCAAAGAGACTCCCAGCCAGGGTGGCTACGGACTCGGCGGCATCGGCCCCGTTACCGAGGGCATGATGATGTGGCTCGTCGGAATTGTAGTCTGCGTGGCTGCAGCTCTGTGGATTGGATCGCGCTCATGAGTAAAGAACAGAAAAAATACACCTCTCAAGAACTGAACGCGATGAGCAACGATGAGCTCGCGCGTCTTGGTACCGAACTCGACGAAGTTACTGTTGCATACCGCAAGCAGCGCTTCCCGATTCCCAACGACCCAGCTGAAAAGCGCGCCGTAAACCTGGTCGGCCTCTGGTTCCTCCTCGGAATCGTTATGGCTGTTGCCTTCTTCGGCATTTACATCTTCTGGCCTTGGCAGTACAAAGGCCTTGGCGAGCAGGGTGTCTGGCTCTACACGCTCTATACCCCGCTCATCGGTATCACTATGGGTCTGTCCATTCTCTTTATGGGCTTCGGTGCTGTCGAATACGTTAAGCGCTTCATCCCGGAAGAGATTTCTGTACAGCGCCGCCATGACGGCCCCTCGGAAGAAGTCGACCAGCGCACCATCGTTGCACTGCTTAACGATGCTTGGGAGACCTCCACTCTGGGCCGCCGCAAGGTCCTGATGGGTCTGATGGGTAGCGGTGCTGTCCTTGGCGGCCTCGCTGTGTTCGGCCCGCTGATGGGCATGATTAAGAACCCTTGGAAGCCTGCCCACCCGCTGAACGTTCAGGGTGACGGTACCCTGTGGACCTCTGGCTGGACCTTGGTCGACGAAGGCGTCAAGGTTTACCTCGGTCGTGACACTGGTGCAATTGCCCAAACCCACGGCGAAGGTTACGAGGAGCACTACACTACCCAGGGCATTTCCCGCCTGGTCCGTATGCGTCCCGAGGATCTTGCAGCCGCTGGTATGGAAACTGTCTTCCCCCTCCCCGAGGGCTTCGTCAACGATGGCGGTAACTACGACGCCACCCGCGACGTCTACGAAGAGCAGATGCACTCCATCCACGGTACCCGCAACGCAGTGATGCTTATCCGCCTGCGTTCCGCAGATGCCGATCGTGCGATCCAGCGCGAAGGCCAGGAAGACTTCCACTACGGCGATTACTACGCCTACTCCAAGATCTGTACTCACATCGGTTGCCCCACCTCGCTCTACGAGGCACAGACCAACCGTATCCTCTGCCCCTGCCACCAGTCGCAGTTTGATGCGCTGCAGTACGGCAAGCCGGTCTTCGGACCTGCAGCTCGCGCTCTGCCTCAGCTACCGATCACCGTGGACGAAGAGGGTTACCTCGTCGCCAAGGGCAACTTTATTGAGCCTGTTGGCCCGGCCTTCTGGGAGCGTAAATCATGAGCAACAATAAACTAGCCCAGATGGGCACCAACATGGATTCCCGCTACACCATGTCTGCGGGCATCCGACGCCAGATCAACAAGGTCTTCCCGACCCACTGGTCGTTCATGCTCGGTGAGATCGCCCTTTACAGCTTCATCGTCTTGTTGCTGTCGGGTATCTACCTCACCCTCTTCTTCGATCCTTCCATCGTGAAGGTCATCTACGACGGTGCATACGAACCGCTTCGCGGCGTCGAAATGTCGCACGCATACGCCACCGCACTCAACATCTCCTTCGAGGTGCGTGGCGGCCTGTTTATCCGCCAGCTGCACCACTGGGCAGCGCTCATGTTCGCCGTGTCCATCATGGTGCACATGTTCCGCATCTTCTTCACCGGTGCATTCCGTCGCCCGCGTGAAGCCAACTGGATCATCGGTTGCGTCCTGCTTCTGCTGAGCGTCGCCGAAGGCTTCATGGGTTACTCCCTGCCTGACGACCTGCTGTCCGGTGTTGGTCTGCGCATTATGTCCGCCATTGTGCTGTCGCTTCCGATCATCGGTACCTGGCTGCACTGGCTGATCTTCGGTGGGGACTTCCCCTCCGAGCTGATGCTGGACCGTTTCTACATCGCACACGTGCTGCTCATCCCCGGCATCCTGCTGGCACTGATCGCCGCACACCTCGCTCTGGTTTGGTACCAGAAGCACACTCAGTTCCCCGGACCTGGTCGCACCGAGACCAACGTCGTCGGCGTCCGCATCCTGCCGGTCTTCGCCGTGAAGTCCATCGCTTTCGGTCTGATCACCTTCGGTGTGCTCGCCTTCATGGCCGGCGCATTCCAGATCAACGCAATCTGGAACTTGGGCCCCTACAACCCGGCACAGGTGTCTGCGGGCTCCCAGCCTGACATCTACATGCTGTGGACTGACGGTGCTGCTCGTGTTATGCCTGCGTGGGAGCTGTACCCCTTCGGCCACACGATCCCCGCTGTGTTCTGGGTAGCCATCCTGCTCGGTGTGCTCGTTGTTCTGCTGTTCACCTACCCGTTCATCGAGCGGAAGATGACCGGCGACGACGCCCACCACAACCTGCTGCAGCGTCCGCGCGATGTTCCCGTCCGCACCTCGCTCGGCATGATGGCTCTGGTGTTCTACGGAATCCTGACGCTGTCCGGTGGTAACGACCTGTTCGCTATGCACTTCCAGGTTTCGCTGAACGCAATGACCTGGTTCGGCCGTATCGGTCTGATCGTTCTGCCTCCGATCGCGTACTTCATCACTTACCGCATCTGCCTTGGTTTGCAGCGGTCCGACCGTGAGGTCTTGGAGCACGGTATCGAAACCGGCGTGATCAACCAGATGCCGAACGGTGCTTTCATCGAGGTTCACCAGCCGCTCACCGACGACGTTGACGAGCACGGCCACCCGAAGGCCCTCGACTACGCCGGCGCCCCGGTTCCGAAGCAGATGAATCAGCTTGGCTTCGCTGGCCACCCCGGCCGCGGCTCCTATTTCACCCCGGACCCGGAGAACATCGCCGACAAGGCCGCAGAAATCGAGCACGCTAACCACGCTGAAGAGGTTGAGATGTTCGAGAACCTGCAATTGGCCAACCGCGCAGCTGACGAAGAAAACGGCAAGCACTAAAGCCACTAGCGTCACTACGCACAACTAGCGCTCAAACGAAAGGGCGGGAGTCTTTCAAAGACCCCGCCCTTTCGTCTGTCTATACATAAGGCCCTTATATACAGCGCTACCGCTTAGGTACTCTAGAACCATGATTCTGAGTACCGAACGCCTCAGTTTGATCCCAGTCAACGAATTTCGCGACGTAAATGCACTTACAGACGCCTTGTGGGAGATCCACTCGGATACTCGGACTTACAGCCACCGCCCCGACTTAGTCATGAAACAACGCAGCGAGGCCATCCAGCTGCGTGATCAATGGACGGAGGATTGGCAACAAAAGGGGAGGGGATACTACGCGGTGAGCTACCAGGGGGAGATCGTTGGGTTCGCGGGGGTCCGCCATTACATTCTTGCAGGCGACGCGGTCTTAAATACCTATTATCGTTTTCGTCCAGGGGCCCAGGGGAAGGGGTTAGCGTATGAAGCCGTAAAAGCCGCTTTGGATGCGAGCGCACAACTGGGTAAGGAATGTATCGCGATCATTAGCCCCGACAATCTCCCATCCGTCACCTTGGCTCGGCGGCTGGGTTTTCGTCGGAGTCCCGACCGAGATGTATCGCCTGAAGATCAGGTTTATGTGCTGCAAAACCCTCAAAATGAGGCCACCGCAAACCAATTGTGACGAAAGTTACAATATAGCTTTCTTAAAGCTTTACTTGAAGGTCTTTTGGGGTGGGTGTTCAGAGTTATCTCCTAGGCGTCTGTGCAGGTCAGACCTTAAAAATTTTGCACTGTTCATGCTGTTGGTGTGCGTTGTAAACCTTAAGAAACGCTGATAAACCGTTCGTCACGGGAGTGTAACGGGATGGTAACGGGCCGGGGTTGGGCGTTTCGTTAGACACGGGCCGTTGCAATTTCGTAACCTAATTGAGACCTTCACGGGCTGGCACCCGCCGGCCCAGGGTTAACCCCCAAGACAGAAACATAAAACATAACCGAAAAACGTGGGGCTCAACCGTTGGGCCTCTTTAAGAAGTTTTCGAGAAGTTGGAGATTCATTCGTGGGAAAGCATAGCCGTCGCAATGACAACGTGGTGCGTCGTACCGCTGTCGCATCCGCCGTCACCCTCGGCGCTGCCGCAGCGTTGACCCAGCCCGCACAGGCCGCAGAGGTCGTTGTTCCTAACACCGACATCCGCTTCGAGGTTGCAGGCCTCGAAAACGTCCCGAACCTCGCCGCCATTCCCGGCGTTGCTCAGTACGTCCCCGGCCTCCAGGGACAGGCCGCTGCCGCTCCCTACGTTGCGCTCGGCTCCTCCGATCTCGGTTCGGGCCAGTCCATCGTGAATGCCGCAGCCTCCAAGATCGGTGCTCCCTACGTGTGGGGCGCTACGGGCCCCAACGCCTTCGACTGCTCCGGCCTCACCTCCTGGGCCTACGCTCAGGTCGGCAAGCACATCCCGCGTACCTCCTACGCGCAGGCTGCGCAGGGCACCCCGGTGTCCCGCGAGGCTCTTCGCCCCGGTGACATCGTCGCCTTCTACTCCGGTGCATCCCACGTCGGCATCTACACCGGCCACGGCACAGTTATCCACGCGATCAACGAGGGCACCCCGTTGTCCGAGTCTTCCCTGGACTACATGCCCTTCCACTCTGCGGTCCGTTTCTAAAAGCCTGCATAGTTAAAGATCCTTTCAACCGGGACATTCGTTTTGGCGGACGTCCCGGTTTTCACATTTGTCACAGCCGTTTCACCCCTACTGGGCTTTTAAAACCCTCGGCGTAAACGGGTCTATAGTTAAACGGTTAAAAAGTTCTTCCGTAGAAAGACCAGTAGCATCGTGAATAGTGGAAACGCCACGCATGACGCCAAGCGCAGGATCCGCCGCTGTGCTGTCGCCACAGTTTCAGTTTTGGCACTGGCCTTCAGCTCAAGCCCCTTAGCTTTGGCAGACCCGGATCCGGTAGACGAGCTCATCTCCAAAATGGAAGAGATCTCCCGAGACGCTGAAGCCAAGACCGAATTGGTTAAGCAGCTCGAGGTCGACCTCGAAGCCAAGGAAAAAGACATCGAGGTGCTCAACGCCAACGTCGATGAGGCCCGCGCCCGCGCCGAACAGTCCCGGGACGCGGTCGTGATGCATCAAGGCGACGTCAACAAGATCGCGCAAGTGAAATACCGCGGTGCAACCATTGACCCCATCACTAATGTGATCTCTGCGGAAAACCCCCAGAACGCTATTGACCGCGCTGCCTACATCAGCGCACTAGAGCGTCGAACCGAAAACACCGTTGCGCAGCTGCACGATGCTGCACGCGCAAACGCTGATGCTCTCAATGACGCCGCGTCGGCCGTTGCCGAAGCCGAATACCAGGCCGCAGAACTGCGTAAGCGTCGTGAAGATTTGGAAAAGCAGCAAGAAGAGCTCAAGGCCCGCACCGAAGAAATCAAGCAGGCCGTCGATGCGTTGTCGCCCCAGGACCGTCAGCGCTGGCGCGAAAAGAACGGCCCCGCCGACTACACGCTGGCCGGCCTGGTTGGGGCGAACCCCCAAGGCATGTCCGCGTTGGAAGCGGGCATGACCAAGATCGGCTCGCCCTACGGTTGGGGCGCTACCGGCCCGAACGTATTCGACTGTTCCGGTTTGGTCGTCTGGTCCTACGCCCAGCAGGGTATTTCTGTTCCCCGGACCTCTCAAGCACAAATGTCCGGCGGTATCCCCGTCAGTAGAGACCAGCTGCAGCCCGGCGACGTCGTCGGCTTCTACCCGGGTGCAACACACGTCGGTATTTACGCGGGCAACGGTATGATCCTGCATGCCAGCGACTACGGCATCCCCGTGCAGGTTGTTCCCATGGACTCCATGCCGTTCTACGGGGCGCGGCGCTACTAAACCATGCGGCTGCTTGTCGTCACCAACGACTACCCGCCCACGGTTGGCGGGATCCAGTCCTACGTTCGTGATTTCCTAGCAACCCTCGATGGCAGTGGGGTAGAGGTCTATGTTCTGGCCTCAACCCAAAACGCCGAAGAAGCTGCAGAATACGATCGGCAGCTAGCAGCGAACATCACCGCTATCCGCTACCCAGTACGGGTCATGTTGCCGACCTTACGGCTGCGCAAGCGCATGCAGTCGATTATCACCGAGTACGACATCGACACCGTGTGGTTTCCTGCGGCAGCACCTCTGGCTGTCCTCGCGCCCGCGGCACGGGCAGCAGGGGCAAGCAGAGTTGTCGCCTCCACACATGGGCACGAAGTCGGTTGGTCTATGCTGCCAGGCGCACGTCAGGTCCTTAGGCGCATCGGCCGCAGCGTCGATACCTTGAGCTACATTTCCAACTACACCCGCGGGCGCCTTGACACCGCGTTCGGTGGTCCCGAATGGTGTGCTTTGCCTTCAGGCGTGGACCTCCACACTTTCCGGCCGCTTGATAAACAGGACGTCCTAAGAGTACGCGCGCAGCACGGACTTCCGCCCGACGCTCCATTGGTGACCTGCGTGTCACGTTTGGTGAAACGCAAAGGTCAAGACATCCTCATAGACGTGTGGCCAGAGATTGTGCGAACCCACCCGGATGCTCAGTTGCTCATCATCGGCGAAGGCCCTTACGGATCAAACCTGTCACGACGCCGCGAGGCCAGCAGCGCCAAAAGCAACATCCGGTTGCTGGGCCGGCAGCCTTTTAGTGACATGGTTGAGATACTCGCGGCCTCAACCGTCGCCGCCATGCCATGCAGAACGCGTGGCAAAGGTCTTGATGTTGAAGGCCTGGGTATCGTATACCTCGAAGCACAGGCCTGCGGCATCCCCGCAATCGCAGGTAAATCAGGCGGCGCACCGGAAACAGTGGATCACGGGCGCACCGGATTCGTGGTTGACGGCCGAGACCCCCGCGACGTCATTAACAGGCTGAGGCAACTGCTGGACGACCCGGAGCTACGCACACAGTATGGACGTGCGGGCCGCGAAGCAATGGAAGACCAATGGTCATGGGAGCAACGGGCAGTCACCTTTCGCCAATTCCTCCACATGCCCAGCGACCCCAGGAGCAGCACAAAATGAACACAGGCAGCGTCACTATTGGCTTCGACATTGGGGGCACCAACCTGCGCGGCGGGGTGGTAGACGCCCACGGGCACATTATCGATATGCACGCCATCCCGACCCCGCGCACAGCCGAGGGGCTTGAGCAAGGAATCATCAGCATCACCCAAAAACTACAGCGCGAGCACAATGTGCAAGCCATTGGTGTTGCCGTGGCGGGATTCCTCGATGCAGAATGCAGCACGGTGCGCTTTGCCCCCCATTTGCCGTGGCGTGATCGCAATGTCAAGCAGGTGCTCGAAGCGGCACTCGATATGCCAGTGACCTTGGAACACGACGCCAATTCGGCAGCGTGGGGCGAATACATCTTTGGTGCGGCGCGTGGGGCCCGCATATGGTCTCTGTTCTCGCTCGGCACGGGCATCGGTGGTGCGATCATGATCGACGGCACCCTGTTTCGCGGCGCGTACGGCACCGCGCCAGAATATGGGCACCTGCAAGTGGTGCCCAACGGTAGGCCCTGTGCGTGCGGAAAGACCGGCTGCTTGGAGCGTTATTGTTCCGGCACCGCACTGGTGACCACGGCGATGGAAAATGCCTCCAACTTCGACAGTCCGCTGGCTCAAACATGTATGCGTGCCCCCGGCCAAGTCACCGGGCACACCATTTTTGACGCCGCGGAGGCCGGCGACCCGTTGGGTGTTCACGCTGTCGGCGAGTTTGCGGACTGGTTGGGCCTTGGTTTGGGCATCGTCGGGGATGTCATCGACCCTGAGTTGATCGTGCTCAGTGGTGGTGTGAGTACCCGATCGGAGCTCTACCTTTCCCGGGCGTACGAGCGCTACTTGCGCACCCCTGTGGGTAGCGCACACCGTCCGCACGCTAGTGTTAAAACGGCAAAATTAGGCGCCGAGGCAGGTATGATCGGGGTCGCACATTTGGCGGCCGGCACGAGGGTTCACGAGGGTTAAAGGAACAGGGCTGAAGGAACAATGACTATGCATAACAAGTGGTACTGGGTTTTCAAGAACGTCCTTTTCGGCCCCGCTCTTCGGGTATACAACCGTCCGTACTCTCGGGGGTTGGACAATATCCCAGACCACGGTGGTGCAATTCTTGCTTCGAATCATCAATCGGTGATGGATTCTTTCTTCCTGCCGTTGTTGTGCAAGCGCCAGATTACTTTCTTGGCTAAGCAGGAATATTTCACGGGTACCGGCCTGGTTGGTAAGGCCCAGCGTTGGTTTTTCACCTCTGCTGGTCAGGTCCCGATTGATCGTTCCAGTGGTGACGCCGCGCGTGCCGCGATGGAATCCGGCAAGCGTGTGGTGCTCGAGGGGGATCTGTTGGGTATTTATCCCGAGGGCACTCGTTCCCCGGATGGCCGTTTGTACCGTGGCAAGACGGGCATGGCCCATATTGCGTTGGATACCGGAGTGCCGATTGTTCCCATTGCGATGATTGGTAGCCGGAAGGCTAATCTGATTGGTAGCTGGATTCCCCGCCCGGTTCGCGTTGGTGTGATTGCGGGGGAACCTATCGATCCGCGCGCTTATGTGGAGTCCAAGGGGCTGGATCCGGAGTCCCATGAGGCCGCGCGTGTGCTCACTGATTATGTGATGCAGCGACTGGTGGAGCTTACGGGAGGGGCATACGTTGATATGTATGCCGCAGATGTGAAGGAAAGCCTTGCGGCCGGCAAGGGCTACCCTGAGGGAGCCGAGCTCTAGCTTTATGCCAACCCCAGCACGACAGCGTCTTGTTTGGCCGGACGTTGCTAGGGGAGTGGCCATCCTTGGCCTGGTGATTTTGTACGTCAGCATTGACGTGCCCGGAGGCAAGGACACTTTTCTAGCAGCGCTGAACTATTATCTTGGCCCCATCCGGCTGCCTTTATTTTTTGTCATTAGTGGCTACTTTGGTGTAAAGCTTCTACGGTTTAATCTGCGTGACCTGATCTTCCGCAGGCTGTGGTTTTTCGCAGTGCCGTATGCATTTTTCTCCCTTTTCGAAGCGCGGCTGAAGCGCAACGAAATTCTGATGAAGTACCCCGGGCTGGATCCTAAAGATCTAGAAACTCTCCCGCATATGGCTATCGCCGGCGATAGTGTGTACTGGTTTTTGTACTGTTTGGTGATCTGCACCTGTATCTTGTGGATCACTCGCAGGCTGCCGGCTTGGTTGGCGATGGTCGTGTCTTTCGCCCCACTTGGCTTGCTGATGGTGCACGAACAATCAACACCGATCGTGTACAACACCATGTTGTTTTTGCCGATGTTTGTGGCTGGTGCGCGGATCAAACCAGCTTTTACGTGGTTGTCGGAGCATACGTTCCGGTGGACGGCTATTGTTCCGACGGTTGGCTTGGGGGCCCTGGGTTTTTGGATGCTTACCCATGGCGTATGGCATACCGACAGTGGTTTGCCGTACCACGATTGGGCTGTATGGAACTATGCGGCGGATCCTCTGGCTAGCGGTCTCATTGGGCGCTTGTTTAGCCAGTTGTTGATTATCCCTTTGGCCATTGCAGTAGCCCGTATATTGTCGTTGGTTCCGGCGGTGGCGCGACCTTTGCAGTTTGTTGGCAGTCACACTTTGGTGATTTATCTGGGGCACCCGTTGGCGATGACGTTTGTGTTTAACACGCTGTTTTATCGCTATGACATTTATGTGTTGAACCGGGATAATCCTGATAACCCGCTGTTGTGGTCGTGCATTTGTTTTGTTCTGTGCGCGGCGGGCTCGTATTTTGTGTGGCTGTGGTCCAAGGTTCCGGTGCTGGGCTGGGTTGTGGTGCCGCCGCAGCTATTGGATGAGGTCGCTGGGTTGCGTGAGCGCCTCGGTGGCCGCGGGAGTGGTGGACGCTTCGATAAGGAAGCGCACGAGCATCAGCACGCCGACGATAGCCAGCGGAGCCCACAGGGTTAGTAGCGCAGGCCAGGCCGCAAAGCCACCGAACAGGGCCATGGGAAGCCCCAGCAGAACTAGGGGGCGTAGTGTTGCGTTGTTGCGAAGGAGCACAGCGAGCAGTACGAATACCACCATTGCGCCGGCACCGATGAGCGTGTTGGCGTTATCCATGGGTAGTGCCAGTGCACGGATCCAGTCGCGGGTGAGTTGGGGGTCGATTGCCAGCGCAATGATGGTGGCGAAACCAGCTACCATCGCGGCGCGCATTTTCGACGCCCACGTGGGCAGCACGATGATCAACACCGCTGGCCACGCCGCCATCGCAGCCACCACACCGGTAGCGATGCCACCAAAACGACTGGTGCGCAGCAGGTAGATGTCCGATATCGCGGCTGCCAGTACCAGCAGCACGATGTGCCCGTCATTGACTGCGTTGAGGACGGGGATCAGCGTGAGCATCATCGCCGTGATAAAGCCGACGCTTGTGTTAATCACCGGTTCGGAGGAATTAATGACGCCGCGTTGCAGGGCGTAGGCGGCCAGGACTAGGGAAGCAACGCTGACGGCTGTCCACACAACTGTGGCTGCGGTTTCTCCCAGAAGAGCAAGAACACCAAGCACGAAAGTGCCGGCGGGGGTGACGGTGTAGACGTAGTGCACAAAATCGTGCTCAATATATCCGCCGTAGACCGGCAGACCAGCGAACACCCGTTGCGAGGCACCCAGGAATTGCTGGAACCAGGTCTGGTAGGCCAAGGTGAAACTACTGTCGGCGCTATCGGATTTGATCAACACAAGACGCAGCAGGCACACAACCAACAGCCACGTGCACACAGCAAACGCCCGTGAGGCAACGCGCGACGCGACGTCATTGGTGAAAAACAACTCGGGGCGGGCGGGCACATCAGCCCCACGGCCAAACACCGTGGGGCACGTGCACGCCACGATCACCAAAGCGATTGCGATGAACACGTAGGCGCTGCCAATAAACTGGCTGCTCAATGGCCAATAGATTTCGCGGTCATTGGCGTGGGGGAGGACGAAGAACGGAACAACAATCATCGTCGAGAAAATGATCACCGCGAAACCGCCCGCTAACCCGCGTACACGCTCGCTTCCAGGCTGGAAAGCAGACACCACAAGCAGTAACACCAAAGGGATCAACCAGGTCCAGTGGTGCGTCCACGACACAGGCGAACACAGAGCCGCGACAAACGAATTGACCAGCAGCGCACCAACAGCATTACCCGCGCGCAGCAAACGCACCATCCCGAAGGATGCTGCGCAAATAGTGAGGACAACCGCGACCTTCCACAAGGTCTGCTGCAGGTCCTCATCCCCCGGGAACAAACGCGCAAACAAACCGCGGAAAGATTGGTTAGTCGAATAAGCCAACCCGCCAATACGGGACGGATCCCGCAAGGTGTTAAACCAATATTCCTTCGATACATCTGGGCGTATAAGCCAGGCCAGCGCCGTAAAACCGACACCAAACACGGCTGTCTGAATTGCCGAACGCCAGTCACGCTTGAGCAAGAAAAATAGCCCGAACACCGCAGGTGTCAGTTTGATGGCCGCAGCCAAACCGATAAATAACCCCCGGGGAACACGGCTGCGCGGACGCAAAGTGTCAGCAATCACCAAGGCCATAAGAAGCACGTTGACCTGCGCGAAACCCAAAGTCTCACGCACCGGGTCGCACACAATAGCCACAGGAAGCACCATGAGCGCAAGCAAACGGCAATCAGACAAAGGCAAGCGCGTAGCCGCACCCAACACGACAACCATGCACCACCACAAGGCCAACAACGTCAGCCCGTTAAGGATTACCGAGCCGATATTGACCGGAAGCAACACCAGAGGAGTAAACAGCATCGCAGCCAACGGGGGATAGGTAAACGGCAACATGATGCCGCCAACCTGGAAATCCCGTGTATAAATGTTTTCCCCAGCCAGCAAAGAGCGTGCGCCCTCGCGGTAAACATCAATATCGATGTGGTACTTCAATAGATGCTCCGACATATCGCCCGTCAGATTCAACGTGAAGGGCAACATGAATAACAGCACCAAAGCCAAAGAAACAACCATGGCGCCACGTCGATACGACGCCTGGGGAATAATCCTCATGAACATAGAGTCTACTGGGTCGACACCCAGGCCCCTTCAACTACAGTGATGGTGTGCGCTACTTCTACGACACCGAATTTATCGAAGATGGCAAAACCATCGACCTTGTGTCCATTGGGGTCGTCGCCGAAGACGACCGAGAGTTCTACGCGGTGTCAACGGATTTTGACGCAAGCAAAGCAAACTCCTGGGTGAAAACCCACGTCCTCAACCAGCTGCCCAACCCCAGTGAATCCTGCTGGATGAACAACGACGCCATCCGCGAACGCCTGCTTGAATTCCTCCTCGCAGCCGACGATGGCAAACACATCGAACTGTGGGCATGGGTGGGGGCCTACGACCACGTGTTGCTGGCACAACTCTGGGGGGACATGCGTGGCCTGCCCAAGCAACTACCGAGGTACACACGCGAGCTCAAGCAACTATGGGAGATGGCAGGCAAACCCGAACTGCCGCCCATTCCCGACGGCAACCATGACGCACTCGTCGATGCCCGACATAATCTCGCGAAGTTCCAAGCCTGCAACAACGCAATGCCCCTTGACTCCCGTAACCGTGTGAAGTCCAAGTGGGTTTAGTCCCAGTGCCCAACCTGCCCTAAGGGCAGCAGATTATATGCCCTGTGGTAAAAATAACCTGTGAGTTGGACAGTAGATATCCCCGTTGAAGAGCTTCCGGACCTTCCCCCACTACCCAGTGGCATTCAGGAACGTTTCGAAGATGTCGTGGCACGTGACGCCAAGCAGCAGCCCAGCTGGGATCGCAAGCAGGCAGACACTGTCCGCAATATTCTAGAGTCGGTCCCGCCGATCGTCGTCGCGCCAGAAATCCTTGAGCTGAAAAAGCAGCTTAAAGAGGTAGCGCTAGGTCGAGCATTCTTGCTGCAAGGCGGCGACTGCGCCGAAACCTTCGAATCAAACACCGAACCGCACATTCGCGCCAACATCAAAACCCTGCTGCAGATGGCAGTTGTTTTGACCTACGGTGCATCCACCCCCGTGGTCAAGATGGCCCGTATCGCCGGCCAGTACGCCAAGCCGCGTTCCTCTGACCTAGACGAAAACGGTCTGCCGAATTACCGTGGCGACATCGTCAACGGTGTGGAACCCGATGCGGAATCGCGGCGTCACGATCCGGCACGCATGGTCCGTGCCTACGCGAACTCTTCCGCAGCGATGAACCTCGTCCGTGCACTGACGGGTTCGGGCACCGCGGACCTCCACCGCCTCAACGAGTGGAACCGCGAGTTCGTTGCAAACTCTCCCGCAGGTGCCCGCTACGAAAACCTCGCAGAGGAAATCGAAGCAGGCCTGAAATTCATGGAGGCCTGCGGGGTTGCAGACCACAACCTGCGCCGTGCTGACATTTTCTGCTCCCACGAGGCGCTCCTGGTCGACTACGAACGTGCCATGCTGCGGCTTGCGCAGAATGAGGTCGGCGAAACTGAGCTATTCAACCTCTCCGCCCACCAAGTGTGGGTAGGGGAGCGCACTCGTGGCATCGATGACTTCCACGTCAACCTGGCCGCACTGATCTCCAACCCGGTCGGCATCAAGATTGGCCCGACGTGCACCCCGGAAGAGGCCGTCGCCTACGCCGACAAGCTCGACCCGAATTTCGAGCCCGGCTGCCTGACAATGGTCGCCCGCATGGGCCACGACAAGGTTCGTGACGTTCTGCCCCCGATCGTCGAGGCTGTGGAGGCGTCCGGACACAAGGTGATTTGGCAGTCTGATCCCATGCACGGCAATACCCACACGTCCTCGAACGGGTACAAGACCCGCCACTTCGACAAGGTCATTGACGAGGTTCAGGGCTTCTTCGAAGTGCACCGTGCGTTGGGTACCCACCCTGGTGGCATCCACATCGAGTTCACTGGCGAAGACGTCACCGAGTGCTTGGGTGGTGCAGAAGACATCACTGATATTGATTTGCCCGGCCGTTACGAGTCTGCGTGTGATCCCCGTTTGAACACTCAGCAGTCGCTGGAGCTGTCCTTCTTGGTTGCGGAGATGCTTCGCAACCGCTAGGGTTTTTCCCTCAAAGCACATCGCCCCACCTGAAATTGAACAGGTGGGGCGATGTGCTTTCTAAGGTGCTCTGGCGCTAACCGATGGATTTGATAGTCACCGTGGTCCCGACAGCGACCTTCGAACCTGCCTTCGGGCTCTGGCTATACACGACGGCGTTGTCCTTACCATCGATATCGACGTTCAAGCCCATGTCCAGTAGGGTGCTTTCCGCTTCGCTGACCTTTTTACCCATGAGCGATGGGACAATAACCTTTCCGTTCATCACAAGGTCGACGGTATTGAACTCGGGATCAATAAGTTTGCCGGCAGCTGGCGCAGTTTTGACAACCGCCTGGCCGTTGCGGCTCGTTGCCTCCTCGTCTGTAGTGACCGTGCCGACGGTCAGGCCGGCGTCGCCGAGTATGCGTCGGGCCTCATCGAGGGTCTTGTCTTTGAGATCCGGAACCTCCAGGGCTGTCGACACGTAGAGATCAACTTCATCACCGCGCCGCAGTTCAGCATTGGAATCGGGGCTGGTTCGGATAACGTGATCCTTCTTGATCTTCTGGTCGAATTCGGGGATGACCTTCCGAACCCTGAGCCCAGCCTTTTCCAGCGCATCTCGGGCCTTATCTTGGCTGAGCCCTGCGAGCTTAGGTACTTTGATTGGTGCTGGCCCCTTGCTGAGGTGCACTGTGACGGTGCTGTGCGTAGCCACAACAGTCCCAGGGCTTGGCTGGGTGCTCGAAATCTGCCCGGCGGGCACGGAGTCGGAGTATTCCTCTTCTCCAACTCGAAGCCCTAGCGTGCGCTCCGAGGCGAGGCCTCGAAAGTCTTGAACACTGCCGCTGGCAGGGATCTCAGGGACGGCAGGTTGCCCTAGAGATTGACGAATGGCGACGTTGCTGCCTTTCGGGATGCGTTCGCCGCCGGGGGGTTGAGTGCCGATGATCTGCTCGGCGGGTATGTCGTCGCTGTATTCCTGGCTGGTTGTGGCGGTAAAACCAGCCTGTTCGATGGTTGTCACGGCTTGGGCTTGGCCCATGCCGATGATCTGCGGGACTTCCCCGTAGCGGCCGGATCCAAACCACCAACCGCCGAGTGCAACAGCTGCGATGAGTGCAGTGATGAGTCCTGACCACAGTGCGATTTTCCAGCCAGAGCGGTTGGACACGGGCTTGCCGGGAGCATAATTCTGCTGTTCGTACTGCTCGTCGTAAGTGTCGACGGGTGCGTCTTGGTGGTCCTGCTCGTAGTGTGCAGGCGGCGGTGGCGCAACAAGTGGTCCCTCCCAGACTTGCGTGTCGGTGGGTTTGGACGCGTGGACGGGTGCTGCAAGCACGGCCGGTAGAACCCCGGTGTTGTTGAGTACACCGGTCAGAAGATCGGTGTTTTCTGCTTGCTCGAATGAGCGATGCGCCGCGGCGTGTTCCGGAATGGGAACGTTAAATGCGGGCAGCTGTAGTTCCTCCGCGACGTCATTAATGGCAGCGAGGAATTCCCCCGCGTCGGAGAATCGATTGCTGACGTCGCGTGCGGTTGCGGTGGCTACGAGCGCATCGATCAGGGTCGGAACACCGGCGATCTGGCCAGAGGGGGCGGGGACGTCTTCGCTGAGGCGGGCGAACGCGCGGTCGGTGGGGTCGCCTTCGTCGAAGGGGATGCCGCCGGTGAGTAGTTCGTAGAGGACAATGCCGGCCGAGTAGACGTCGCTGGCGGGGCCGATGTCTGCCCCTTCTACCTGCTCGGGGGAGAGGTAGGAGACGGTGCCGATGATTTCAGTGGCGGCGTGGTCGGCTGCGCGCACGAGGCCGAAGTCAGCTAGTTTAACGGTGTGGTCGCCGTTGATGAGGATGTTGTCGGGTTTAATGTCGCGGTGTACCATGCCTGCCTCGTGGGCGACGGCCAGGCCGGTGAGGACACTACGCATGACCGACATCGCGGCATGAGGTGGCATGGGGCCGCGTTCGTCGAGGAGTTCGCGTAGCGTGCCGCCGGTGATGAGTTCCATGACCAGGAAGACGGGCTCGCCGCTGTCTTGTTCACCCATGACACTGTCGTAGACGTTGACCAGGTTGGGGTGGGATAGTCGCGCCATGGAGCGGGCTTCGCGGCGGAAGCGGCTGCGGAACACGGGATTGTCTGCGTAGTCCGCGTGCATCACTTTGGCGGCGACGTGTCGGCCTAGGCGCAGGTCAACGCACCGGTAGACGGTGGACATTCCTCCCGCGGCAATGGGTGCTTCAATGCGGTAGCGGTCGTCGAGGAGGTCACCTGGGTACAGTTGTTCTCGCGTGGACATGCGCTCAAGTATATGCGGCGGGTGGACTGGGTAGTATGTGCGTTGTGACTTCTACACCTGATGTTTCTGTTCTTCCCGTTGATGAGCCCGTGATTACCGTCCCTGATGCCGCTGAGCGCATGGGGGTTGTGGTGACGCGCGTGATGGCGCATTTGGGTGATCGCGACATGATCGCTGTGCGTAAAGATGGGGTTCGTTATCTGCCCGCGCGCTATTTCAATGAGGATGGTCAGCTGAATCGCTTTGTCCCAGGCGTGATCAAGCTTCTCCTGGATGGTTCATACACAGAGGAGGAAATCCTGGAGTTTCTGTTCACGGAGGATGATTCTTTGCCGGGCCGCCCGATTGATGCTGTGCATGGGCATTTGGCTCGGGAGGTTATGCGGCGGGCACAGGCGATGGCTTTCTAGTCCCGCTGTAAACTACCTTGACTGCGGCGATCGATAGTACGATTGATAGTGCGACCCAGGGGAGGTCGTAGAGCTTGTGGTTGCCGCTTCCAGCGAATTCCCACGCAACAAACAATGACGTCGCGATCATGACGCGTTGCAGTTTTTCTCCGGGTTTCACGACGCCGTAGAGGGAGATGAGGCTGGCGTAGTACCAGGGGAGGGTGACGGCGTTGAACAGCACCGCTACGGTGTAGGCTGCGGCGGTGCCTCGGATGGCGCCTAGTTCTGTTTTTCTTGCTAGCCACCAGACGATGACGAGGCCCAGGAGCATGGCGATCATGCCAATGGTTCGAGTGGTGGACAGGATCGTGTTGTAGGGGATGTTTTCGTCTATGTATTTGCCGTTCGCGGTGATGATGTCGGCGGCTAGTGTGGGTAGCGCTAGGGGGTTAATCACTTTTGAGTTGCCGGATAGTTGGCTGACCCATCCCCATGAGGAGCCGGATAGGCGGGTAATGATGGCTATGGTGGCGACGGTGATGGCCGTCATCCAGGTGCCGCTGATGATGAAGGCGACAACGGGGTGGATTCCGTGTTTGTTGGATAGTCGGTGGGTTTCGATCCAAACGAGGAAGGGCAGGGCGATAATTGCGGTTGCTTTGAGCGCGATGGCGGCGCCGAGCAGGACGACGGGTGTGTGCCGGCGTAGAGCAAGATAGATGGTGATGCTGACGAGCCCGACCATCACGGATTCGTTGTGCATGCCACCGACGAGGTGGAAGATCATCACGGGGTTGGCCACGCCGATCCACTGCGCCCATGTGGGATTAGCGCCCAGATGTTGGGCGATTTTGGGGATGGACCAGGAGATAGCGATAAAGCCCGCGAGAGACACAATTTTGTATAGAAGGACGCCAAGGGTGACGTTGTCGCCGCTGATGCTGGTGATTCCTTCGCCCAGCCACAGGTGGAGAGGACCGTAGGGGGTGGTGGTGTTGCGCCAGTCGTGGCTGACCTCGAGCAACAGTGGCCCGGGGTTAACAGCTGCGCCTTCGGTGTACGGATCGAAGCCGTCGCGCAGCATGGCCCCTTGCATGAGGTACGAGTAGACGTCGCGGCTGAACATGGGGGCGGCGAGCGCTAGCGGAGCAACCCATGCGGCGAGGGTGCGGTTGATCTCGCGGAGCGCCACGCTGGTGGTGCGTATGCGATACCCGAGGATGATCCACGCGGCAATGAGCGCGGCAGTACCGATGAAAAACAATACGTTGGAGAATCCTGCACCGTGCCCGTAGCTGAAGAATCGTAGGCCGAGTGCGTCGAGGACTCCGCCGCGGTAGCGAATAGCCCCGCCACCGAAGCTGCCGAGGGTGATAGCCACGGCGCCGATGAGCCCGAGCGTGCGGGGGTTTATGGAATCGCGCAGGCGCGCGAGGTGCTCCCAGCGAGTATCAGTGGCGGGGGTCATGGGGACTACATCTTCCTCACGAGTGCTTGGTTAGCTAGTGCCCGCAACGTGGCGCGTAGTTCTTCGGGGATGCTTGGGTATTCGAGGGCATTGAGTCCACTGGTGGTCAGCTCGGAGATCCGCTGCTCGACTTGCTCCACGGCATCGGTGGAGGCGATGAGGTCGGACAAATGCGCGATGTCTTCCGGTGTGGAGGCAGTGCCGAGCCCTGCACGCAGTTGTGACGCGGCGTCAGGATTGTGCGTGTCTGCCCACGACAGTGCTTTGGCAAACAGCACGGTGCGTTTGCCTTCGCGTAAGTCATCGCCGGCGGGCTTACCAGTGACAGAGGGATCGCCAAAAACACCGAGCATGTCGTCTCGAAGCTGGTAGGCGATGCCGATGTCGCGCCCGTATGTCAGCAGCCTGCTGGTGGCTTCCTCAGAAGCGCCGGCAAGCGCAGCCCCTAAATGCAGGGGACGTTCGATGGTGTACGCAGCTGTCTTGTAGCGGTTGACTTTTTCCGATTCGCGCTCGTCTTCTCCGCGGGTGGCTTCTAGGCAGATATCTAGGAGTTGCCCGGCGATAACCTCTGATCGCATGTCTTGCCAGGGCTGATACATGCGCGATAGGCCATCGGCGCTGACACCGGAGTCGCGGAGCATGTCGTCGGCCCAGGCGAGTGCGAGGTCGCCCACTAGAATGGCGACGGCTTCGCCGAAAGCGCGGCTAGATCCGTGTAGTTGGGCGTCTTGGTGGTTGGTTTCGACGGCTTTGTGGACGGTTGGGTTGCCGCGCCGGGTGTCGGAGGAGTCGATGATGTCGTCGTGGATGAGGGCGCAGGCTTGGATCAGTTCGAGTGCGGTGAAGGCGCGCAATACTGCGGCGTCATCTTCTTGCGCGACGTCAGTTGTGTTTTTGAGGCCCGTGTAGGCCGCCCAGGCAAATTGTGGGCGGATGCGTTTGCCACCGTTGGTAGCGAATTGTGTGAGCAGGTTGATGGAGTTGGCGACGTGGGGTGAGATGCTTCCGAGCTGTTGGTTTTTGGAGTCGAGGTAGGCTCGTAGTTCGTTGTTGATGGTGTCGACCAGGGTGGCTGTGTCGTCGCTGTGGGTTGTGCGCATGTGTTGTCCTTTAAGTTTGGCCTCGTGGACGTACTCGGCGTGACTGCACGTGTGGTGTGTGGTAGCTGTGGGCGCTCGCGAAGCAGCAGACCAAGGGGGCTAGTTTTTATAGACAGCTTGGTCGGTGTGGCTCACGTACATCGCTTCTTTCCCTCCTACCATACTTGCTATGTCCGAAAACCTTGCCCAGCAGACCTCCGGTCAGTCCCGAACCCAGCTGCAGCTGCCCATCTTGCAGGCCATTAACTTGCCGGCTCCGGGTAGGGTGCCTTTTTCTGTAGAGTTTATGCCCCCTCGTGATGACGCCGCGGAAAACAGGCTGTGGCGAGCCGCCGAAACGTTCCATGACCTGGGAGCAGCCTTCGTATCTGTGACTTACGGTGCGGGCGGATCCACACGCCAACGGACCGCCCGCATTGCACACAGGCTGACGCAGCAACCTCTCACAACGTTGGTGCACCTGACCCTCGTTGACCACAGCACTGACGAATTGGTGGAGATCCTCAAGGGATACGCAGAGCAGGGGCTAACAAACTTGCTTGCTTTGCGTGGGGACCCGCCAGGGGATCCCCTGGGTGATTGGCAGGCCTGCGAGGATGGATTGAGCTACGCCAGTGAGCTCATTGATCTTGTTGGCCAGATACCTGAATGCTCCCGCTTTGAGGTGGGTATCGCTAGTTTCCCCGAGGGGCATTACCGGGCGAAAGACCTGGAGGAAGACACCTTCTATACTCTCGCGAAATTACGCGCTGGCGCGCAGTATTCGATTACGCAGATGTTTTTCGACGTCGAGCACTACCTTCGCCTGCGTGATCGTTTGGCGGCAGCGGATCCGGAACATGGTTCGAAGCCGGTGATTCCGGGGTTGATGCCCATAACGAGTTTGCGTTCGGTGCGTCGACAGGTGGAGCTGTCAGGGGCGCAGCTGCCGGCGGGGTTGGAAAGCCGGCTGGAGCGAGCAGCGGCAGGTGATCCAGACAAAGCAGCAGAAGAGGTCCGCAAGGTGGGTATCGAGGTAACCACGCAGATGGCTGAAAGGCTCATTTCCGAAGGAGCTCCGGACCTGCACTTCATGACACTCAACTTCGCCCGGGCTACACAAGAGGTCCTCCACAATTTGGGCATGGCTCCGGCCTGGGGGCCGGACCAGGGGCATGACGCCGTGCGCTAGCAGCTATCCGGTGCTGCGCTCTTTAGCGGCAGTTGCGCTCGAAGGATAGCGAAGGCGCGTGGATCCCCGGGAAAGTGGAAATCGCGAAGCACATCGTAAAAGCCCAGGTGACGGTAGAGTCCGAAGGCATTGTTGTTTTCGCCCTCGACCTCTGGGGTAGATAGCATGATTGCCTCAGCTTGAGTCCTCTGGGACAAACCAACCAGCATTGCGCGCCCCACTCCGTGGCCTTGGTATTTAGGGTGAACGTGGATTTCGCTCAGTTCAAAGTAATGGGATAACTGTGGGAACCGCAGCTGCGTATCTAGTCGCGCCTCAGAGCGTTCCACTAATCCGTAGTGAACTTGGCGGTACCAATTGTCGGTGGGAGCCGCCAGGTATCCGAATGCCACCCCGATGGTGTGTTGTTCCGAAAACGCGGCGACAGACAAAAACCCCGGATGAGTGGTGCATCGTTGCCAGAACGCGCGCCGGGATTTCTCGGCTGGCAACCCCATTGCTTGGCTATAGATGCTGATGAGTGCATCGCAGTGGGCCGCGAATTCTGAGGGGTGGAGGAAACGCCAGTAGTAATCCGTTCCGTCGATTAGATGGCGTTGGGGTGAGTGCATGGGTGCTCCGTGGGCTGTGGGGGTGTCATTTCCGAGCGTACTAATTTGCGACGGTGGCCGCGACGGAAAGTGAAAAATAGAACAGCTGTGCACAGTTGCTGGGCTACTGAAAGAGAACGTGAACTCGTTTTATTATGGCGTAGCACCTCGGTCTGTTCGAATGTTCGAAGTTTTTCGCTGTCCACTGTCCGGTGGACTTTATAGATTCATCCCATAGTTAAAGCTAAACACCTAGTTAAAGGGGACAGTCACATGAATGCACCACTAAAGACCGCCAATGGCACTAGCGACACTTTCCCGGGGCGGTCCGCTGCATCTGAAGGGCCGACGTTGACGATGGTCACGCCTCATGCGCGCTGTCGAGGTCAAAGCTCTAGCAGCGTTGCTTCTGCAAGCGTGCGCGGAAGCGGCCGGCTCAGTGACGCAGAACTATTCGCGTGGAAGGCTCACACCTTACTGAGTCAGGGCAAGAAAGAGCATGGCCTGGGTAATTACGAGATGTCGGTGGAACTAGCTTACCAAGCTGCCTTGCGATGCGTTGGGGCTATGGTTGCCGCCAGTTCCCTCTCGCGCAAGAAGCGACTGCCAACAAATGCGTGGGATCAGCTTCGCCTGTTGGGTGAGTGCGAGGCTCAGCAGGCTGATGAATTCCAGCGTTTTAGCGTGCTCCGCAAGCGTGCCACCCTTGGGGTGGGGCCGGAGTTAACCGAGAGTGCTGTGGCAGAGATGCTGGCAGCCGTAGATAGCTTCGTCGACGATGTTGACAACGCCGTGGGGTGGGCTGTGGCTGCATAAGCTGTGCAGACACGTCACGAAGGTTGGTTCCGGGAACTTGACCCGCCTGTCGGACGTTAAACAGGCGTATAAAAGGGTGTGATGGCCTGTGAGGGCCACACGTCCATCCCAGAAAAATTTAGTTCCTGGATTCACTTGGAGGAATCGTGTCGCTTTCCGACCGCGAGCAGCAGGCGCTTCGTGAAATAGAAATGTCGCTGATGGCAGACGATCCCAATTTCGGTCGTATCGACGAAGGTCCGGCACTGCCGGGGGTTGCCTTGCGATCGATCGCCTTGTTTGCTCTTGGTTTGTGCATGCTTGTTGGCGGTATCGCGTTCGTGAAAACCAGTCAACTTTTCCTCATCTTGAGCGCAGTCGGTTTCCTCGTCATGTTCGTTGCCGGGATTTGGTTCGTGCGTGGATCGTCGGCCAATAATCAGGGAGGGGCGACCCCTACATCGAAACGTCGGTTGAACTCCGCCTCCAAGCCTGCGAAATCCAAGAAGGCTTCCTCCTTAGAAGAAGATTTCTACAAGCGTTTCAACCGCGACTAGACGGGCCCAGCTAGCGCTTTCCCACTTTGCTCCACTTGTAAGCAATCGTGGGGAAAAGAGGCAAACAGCATCGTGCTGTTTGCCTCTTTTTATTGGCATATTCGTGGAAAAAGTCCCGGATTGGCGAGGTCTACGGGGGTAGATCCGGGGTTTTTCACCCACCGTGTGAAAAATGCCCCACTGCGCCCCACCGCACTACCTTTTTCTTTTTAAAAGTCCTGTTCAAAAGGGGTGTGGCTAGATTTTTACCGGGGTCTACAGGGGCTGTCCTTCTGCTGAAAGTTGCCTGTGAACCTGCAGAATGTGTGTGCTGGGGTTGAAAGTGGGGGAAAGTGGGGTATTGTGGGGGGCAGTGGTTGGGACTGGTGTCTTTTCCACCCTGATTGACAACTACATAACCGTCCACAGTGCAGCCCGTGTGTCTGACGTCAGCCGAGAAGAAAGGTGGGTGCGCAATGTTCTTGGGCACCTATAACCCGAAGCTCGATGACAAGGGGCGACTGACCCTTCCGGCTAAGTTTCGTGAGGAACTGGCCGGCGGCCTGATGGTGACAAAAGGCCAGGATCACTCTCTTGCGGTGTACCCGCGGGAGGAGTTTGCTGCTCGGGCGAGAAAAGCTGCGGCTATTTCTCGGTCGAACCCGGAAGCGCGTGCGTTCATCCGTAACTTGGCAGCAAGTGCGGATGAGCAGCGGCCTGACGGGCACGGCAGGATCACCATTTCCCCCGGGCATCGTGAGTATGCGGGCCTGAGCAAGGAGTGCGTGGTTATCGGCTCTGTTGATTTCTTGGAAATCTGGGATGCCGAGGCGTGGAAGCAGTACCAAGAGACCACGGAGGATGCTTTCTCTGCTGGCCAGGATGTTGCTTTGGATGGTCTGTTGTAAGTCGTTGATCGGCGTGCGATGGAACTCTGCTCGAGCGTGAGCGGCTGATGTACTTCCCCAACATCAGCAAAGCCGCTCGAGCAGGGCTCCACGCGCACCGGTCGCTCACCGGCCGTCTGACGTGCCACGCAACATCCTCACCTTGAACGCTCGAAAGGGGGCGCGCCGATATGGAAGGCGAATACGGCCACATTCCGGTCTTACGCGATCGCATGGCGCAGCTCATAGCCCCCGGCGTCAGCGCTCTAGGAAGCAATGCCGTCATCGTTGACGCAACGTTGGGTGCGGGCGGACACTCTGAGCACTTCTTGGAAACCTTCGAGAAAGCATGCGTGTTGGGGGTTGACCGTGACCCGCACGCCCTAGCGGGGGCCCGTGAACGTCTGTCGCGTTTTGGTGATCGCTTCGTGGCTATCCAAGCCAGGTTTGATGACTTCGCCGACGTAGCGGACGAATCCGAGGGCCCAATTTTTGACACTTTGCGCGAGCAGGGCGTAGCCGGCGCATTGTTCGACCTAGGTGTGTCCTCGATGCAGCTTGATCAAGTAGAGCGCGGATTTGCCTACAGGATGGACGCCCCGCTGGATATGCGCATGGATCCCAGCCAGACCAAGACCGCGGCCGACATCTTGAATACCTATTCGCACGGGGAAATCGCGAGGATTTTGAGTACCTATGGTGATGAGCGCTTCGCGGGCAAAATCGCGTCTGCCATTGTGAGGGAGCGTGAAAAGCAGCCCTTCACCACTTCCGCGCGGTTGGTGGAGTTGCTTTATGACACGATTCCGGCAGCCACACGCAAGACCGGTGGACACCCAGCTAAGCGCACATTCCAGGCTTTGCGCGTCGAGGTAAACGCAGAGCTCGATTCCTTGGCAGCAGTGATCCCGGTGATTACTGATCGCCTAGCAGTGGGTGGACGCGCGGTGTTCATGAGCTACCAGTCTCTTGAAGACAAGATCGTCAAGAAGGCCTTGGTTGACATGAGCACCTCGAAGACACCACCTGGGTTGCCCATGGACCTGCCTGGTACCGCTCCTCAATTCCGTCTGATTACTCGTGGGGCTGAGAAAGCTTCCGAGGCGGAGATTGCGGAGAATCCGCGGTCAGCACCGGTTCGTGTCCGAGCGGTGGAGCGTATCGCCCTGCCAGATAGCAGTAGTTTTTCCAGTTCTAGCCGAGGAGTTTTGTGATGGCACAGCAGCGTCGAACCACCATTAGTGAGCGTCGCCAGCAGGGCGTCACTGTGCTGGAACGGGGTGCTGTGCGTCGTGCACATCGTCGCGAACTGGACGAGGCATTGCTGCAGCGTCGTGCCGATGCCTTGCGGGAGGTTGGCTATACCGAGCCTCATCCTGGTCGGGCGTTACGGCCGCAGCCGAAGAAGCGTGGCCGTCGTCTTCAAAAAGAGCTGGGCTCTAAGCAGGTTATTGTCGAGCGCGGCCGCCGCGTCGCGCAGGTCAAGAACGATCCGCATTTCGTTCGCTTCGTGGTGTTCGTCATTGCGTTGCTGTCGGCTTCGGTGGGTGCGGTTATGTTCCTGTCGGCGCACGCGACGTCACAGACCTTTAGTCTCCAGGATCTGAAGTCGCAGGAAACTCAGCTGGATAACGAGCTTGAGTCTTTGCATCGCGATTTGGAAAGCGTGCGTTCATCTGCGGAGATCGCTCGTCGCGCTTCCGAAATGGGGTTTGTTGTCCCCGATCGGCCGGGTGTGCTGGAGGTTTCCCATGGTGCGGAGGCTCCGGTTGCGGAGGTCTTGGCGTCGGATGCGGCGAAGACTCGCCCGTTGGTTGACGTCAACGGCAATAAGGTTCGTGCGAGCTCGGCGACGTCCAACCCCGCAGAAACTCGCGCTGTGACGGATTCTTTGGATCAGTTGCCGCGGGTTGAACAGGTTCCTGGTGTTGCTCCGTATTCTTCTCGGGGTGCTGACGTCGCGTCGGTTCCGGCTGTAGGCCAGCCCGCGCAGGATGCGGCTGCGCCTGCTCAGCCTGTGCGCGAGCAGTCTGCCCCCGCGCAACCTGCGCCTGCTCAGACGGCTCCGGTTGATGATGGTGCATCTACTGTTGCGCCTGTCGGCGGAGAGTAAGTGTCGCTATGGCTTCGGTGCGTCGGGGCGAGCCGGATCGGGGCCGGCCCGGTCGATCGGTAGTGTCGGATGATGTGAAGTCTTCTGATGTGCGAGTGCGACAGCGTGTTGATGTGGATTTAAGCCGTCGCCGGATGTTTTTAGTCCGGACGTTGGCCGTTGTCTTAGCAGCTGTATTGGTAGGACGCCTGGCTTGGGTTCAGGGGGTGTGGGGTCCTAGCCTTTCTGCCTTGGCGCAGGAACAACGCGAGCGTGTGTATGTCACCCCCGCTAAACGCGGTCAGATTGTTGACCGCAATGGTGCAGAGTTAGCATTTACCATGCAGGCACGTTCGTTGACGGTTAGCCCGATTCGTCTGCGGGACGAGATTAAGACTCGTCACGAGCAGATGCCGGACCGCTACGATGATGTGCCCACGACGCTCAAGACCATGTCGGAGGAAATCCCGAAGATGGTCAAAAACAGTGGAGCGCCGGGGGCTGATGCGACGCGCGTTGACTCCAAGGAAATTTTGGATGCGTTGAAGTCCGATTCCTACTACACCGTCTTGGTGCGCAACGTTGATCCAGATATTGCTGCGGAGGTCGCAGCTCGCTTCCCTGGGGTTGCGGCAGACCGGCAGGATATTCGCCAGTACCCCAATGGTGCGATTGCTGAAAACATTGTGGGCAAGACCTCTATCGATGGTGTCGGCCAGTTCGGTCTGGAGGCCTCCTCGGATGCGCAGCTAGCCGGTATTGACGGCCGTAAAGTTGAGGAAGTTTCCACCAACGATCAAGCTATTCCGGGCACGTTGAGGGATCAGAATCCTGCCGTCGATGGTGCTCAGATTGAACTCACGATCGACCTGGATCTCCAGACCTATGTGCAGCAGCAGGTGCAGCAGGCCAAGGTTAATTCTGGTGCAGAGCAGGCGTCGGCTGTGGTGCTTGACGCGAAAACCGGTGAGGTGTTGGCAATGGCCAACAGTGACACGGTGGATCCGATGGGGGATATTCAGCGTCAGTTGGAGCGTGGCAAGAGCTTCGATAATTCGGCGATTACCTCGCCTTTCGAGCCTGGTTCTGTAGCGAAGATCATCACGGCGTCGGCTGCCATTGAAAATAATCTGACTACCCCTGATGAGGTGCTGCAGGTTCCCGGTTCCATTGACATGGCGGGTGTGACGGTCCGCGATGCGTGGGAGCACGGTGTTATGCCGTACACGACCACTGGCGTGTTCGGTAAGTCGTCGAATGTTGGCACCTTGATGTTGGCGCAGCGGGTGGGGGAGGATCGCTTCGCTGACATGCTGAAGAAGTTTGGCATTGGCCAGCTGACGGGCGTGGAGTTGCCTAGCGAATCTGCTGGTTTGTTGCCGGATCGCGAGCAGTGGTCTGGTGGTACGTTCGCAAATTTGCCGATTGGTCAGGGTATGTCGTTGACTCTGTTGCAGATGGCGGGTGTGTATCAGGCGATCGCTAACGATGGCGAGCGCGTGACGCCGCGCATTATCAAGCGCGTGACCAATGCGGCTGGCACTGTTGATCGTCTGCCACAGCCGGAACGCACGCGTGTGGTGAGTGAAGATACGGCCCGTACTGTGCGCAACATGTTCCGTTCGGTGGCTCAGAGCGATCCGACGGGCGTGCAGCAGGGTACGGGCCCGCAGGCTGCTGTGGAGGGCTATCAGATTAGTGGCAAGACGGGTACTGCTCAGCAGGTGGATCCGGCGTGCCAGTGCTATTCGAACAGTAAGTATTGGATTACGTTTGCTGGTATTGCCCCTGCGGATGATCCTCGTTATGTGGTGGCTATTATGCTCGATGCGCCGCAGCGAGGTGTGCATGGTGAGGGTGGCCAGTCGGCTGCTCCTTTGTTCCATGACATTGCGTCGTGGTTGCTGACGCGTGACAATGTGCCGTTGTCGCGTTCCAATGAGCAAGATCTTGTTTTGCAGGCCCAGTAGCGTCGCCGAAGGAGTATCAAAGATGTCTGTTGTGGAGTGTCCGACGCTAGCCCAGTTGGCTGATATTGCTGGTGGGCGTATTGATTCGATTGTTGACGTCGCGGGGGTTACGGTTCAGGCGATTGGGATCAATGCTCAGGAGTTGCCGCAGGGTGGTGTGTTTGCGGCTGTGCCGGGGTCGAATGCGCATGGCGCGCGCTTTGCCGGCCAGGCGGATGCTTCGGCGGTGCTCACTGATGCTCAGGGTTTGTCGATTGTGCGCGATGAACTTGGTTTGGATGTCCCTGTGATTGTTGTTGATCAGGTGCGTGAAGTGTTGGGTGCTGTGAGTTCCGCGGTGTATGGCAATCCTTCGCAGTCGCTGCGCATCATCGGTATTACGGGTACGTCGGGTAAGACTACGACGAGCTATTTGATGGAAAAGGCCCTGATGGCTCAGGGTAAGAAGGTGGGGTTGATTGGCACGACGGGTACGCGTATCGATGGTCGCGCTGTGCCGACGAAGTTGACCACGCCCGAGGCTCCTAAGTTGCAGGAGTTGTTCGCGTCAATGCGAGATCAGGGGGTGACGGATGTGGTGATGGAGGTGTCTTCGCATGCGATTAGTTTGGGGCGTGTTGCTGGTACGCGTTTTGTTGTGAAGGCTTTTAATAATCTGAGCCAGGATCATTTGGATTTCCACCATTCGATGGAGGAGTACTTTGAGGCGAAGGCCGCCTGGTTTGTGCCGGATGATCAGTGCACTTTTATCGTCAATGTGGATGACCAGTGGGGTCGCACGCTTGCGGATCGCACGGGTGCGTTGACGCTGTCGCTTCATGACGCCGCGGGGGTTGAGGTCTCGCAGCGGGTGACGGCCGGGGACAATAGCCAGTCGTTTGTGTGGCGCCGCGAGGGCGGCGAACCTGTGAAAGTCAGCATTCCATTGCCGGGGGAATTTAATGTGGCTAATGCTGCGATGGCGTTGGCTTGTGTATCTGTGGTGGATCCGGATGGGGTGGCTGTCGCTGCGGAGGCTTTGGGACAGGTGGCTGTGCCGGGGCGCATGCAACGTGTGGATGTCGGCCAAGATTTCTTGGCTGTTGTCGATTACGCCCATAAGCCTGCGGCTATTGCGGCGATCCTGGAGGAGTTGTCGAGCCAGGTGAAAGGCCGCATTGGGGTGGTTGTTGGCGCGGGCGGGGATCGTGACCAGGCGAAGCGTCCGTTGATGGGGCGTGAGGCCGCGCGTTGCGCAGACTTGGTGGTTGTTACCGATGACAATCCTCGGTCGGAGGATCCGGCGCTGATTCGCGCTGCTGTGCTTGAGGGCACGCAGGGGACTAACGCCGAGGTAGTAGAGATTGGTGATCGCGCCCAGGCTATCGCACAGGCCGTTGCGTGGGCACAGCCGGGTGACGCCATTGTTGTCGCTGGTAAAGGGCATGAAACCGGCCAGATTATTGGTGGAGTGACGCACCATTTCGATGACCGCGAGCAGTTGGAAGCTGCGATTGTGGCGCGGCTGGATGAGGAAAGGCAGCGGTAGTCATGCTGGATTTTAGTGTTGCGGAGATCGCACAGATTGTTGGTGGCCGCTTGAATGAGCAGGCCGAGGCTATCGCGGAGGCGCGGGTGACTGCCCCCGCGGAGTTTGATTCGCGCAAACTCCAGCCGGGTTCGTTGTTTATTGCGCTACCGGGCGAAAACGTTGACGGCCATGATTTCGCGGCGTCAGCAATTGAGGCTGGCGCGGTGTGCGTGCTGGCTGCACATGATGTGGACGCCCCGGCCGTGCTGTGCCCGCCGGCGACGGGCGAAACCACCGGTTTGGGTTTGGAACACCCCGATGCGCAGGCGGTGATTCAGGGGTTGTCGCGGCTGGCGCGCGGACTGGTGGATCGTTGTGAGCAGCTGACCGTGGTGGGGGTGACGGGTTCGGCGGGTAAGACGTCGACGAAGGACATCATCGCTAGTGTGCTTGAGCAAGCCGGCCCCACTGTGGCCCCACCGGGAAGCTTCAACAATGAGCTCGGTATGCCGTACACGGTGCTGCGCTGCGATGCGCAGACGCAGTTTTTGGTGGCGGAGATGTCCGCGCGCGGCATCGGTCATATCGCAAAGCTGACGCAGATCGCGCCGCCCCGGATCTCGGTCGTGCTTAATGTCGGCAGCGCTCACCTGGGTGAGTTTGGTTCGCGGGAAAACATCGCCATCGCTAAGGGCGAGTTGGTGGAAGCCCTGCCGGATGATGGCGTCGCCGTGTTGAATTTTGATGATGACGCCGTGCGCGCCATGGCCGAACGGACAAACGCGCGGTGCGTTTTTTATTCCACGCAGAGCTCGCAGGCGGATGTGTACGCCACCGACATCGTGTTGGACGAGGTAGCCCGGCCATCGTTTGTTCTGCACGCCGGCGGGGTAAAAGTGCCGGTGCGTTTGCAGGTCTTCGGCGAGCACCAGGTGTCCAACGCTTTGGCCGCTGCTGCCGCCGGCCTTCAAGCCGGTTTGACGCTGGAACAGGTTGCGACTGGGTTGAATGCTCACGTCGCGCGCTCTGGTCGCCGCATGGAGGTCACCACCCGCCCCGATGGTGTGACCATCATCAACGATTCCTACAACTCCAACCCCCACAGTGTTCGGGCGGGGCTCGCCGCGCTGGCTTACACCGCCTCGGCGCGGGAGGACGCGCGCAGTTGGGCTGTGCTGGGCCAGATGGGCGAGCTCGGCGACGACGCCGAAGCAGAGCACGCCGACATTGTGGCCACACTGCAGCAATTGCACATCGATCGTGTGGTGGCAGTGGGGGATAACCCCAACATGCGTGCGCTTGTTGACGCCGCTACGGCTGCGGGTGTGTGGGTACGCGCAGTGCCGGACGCCCAGGCTGCCGCCCAGACGGTGTCTGCCGACATTGAGCCCCGCGACGTCATACTTGTGAAAGCTTCGCGGTCGGAAGCACTGTGGTCGGTTGCTGACATTGTGGCCGCTGGTTGAGCCTCCCCGGTTGCGGGCAGGCACCCGGCTAGACTTCTTACTCGTTCGATCGCACCGTTTTTAAGCAGGAGATTTAATAGTGACTCAGATAATTATCAGTGGGGCATTGAGCTTCCTGGTGGCGATCTTCTTTACTCCGGTGCTGATCCGTCGATTCAGCGCGGAAGGCCTGGGGCAGGAGATCCGCGAGGAAGGCCCCAAGTCGCACCTGCGCAAGCGCGGCACCCCCACCATGGGTGGCATCGCGATTTTGACGGGCATTGTGTTCGCCTATGTGGTCACCAACCTCTACTCGATGATTCGTGGTACCGGTGGGTTCACCGCCTCGGGTCTGCTGGTGCTGGGGCTCACCGTGGGCCTGGGTGCTCTGGGTTTTGCTGACGACTACATCAAGCTGGTCAAGGTCCGGAACTTGGGTCTGAACAAGAAAGCCAAGCTGATTGGCCAACTTGCTGTGTCTTTGGGCTTCGGCGTGGCGTTGCTGCAGTTCCCCGACGAACACGGCCTGACGCCAGGCTCGGAGAAACTTAGCTTTGTGCGTGATATCGGCACTTTCACTTTGGCCGTCGGGCCGAAGATCATCGGCCTGCTGCTGTTCTTGCTGTTTATCTACATTGTGGTTTCGGCGTGGTCGAATGCCGTGAACCTGACTGATGGTTTGGACGGTTTGGCTGCTGGGTCCACCGCGATGGTGCTGGGTACTTACTCGATTGTGACCTTCTGGCAATTCCGTAATTCTTGCTCGGTTGCTGCTGTGCCTGGTTGCTACTCGGTGCGTGACCCTCTTGATTTGGCTGTACTGACCGCCGCTGGACTGGGCGCCTGCTTGGGCTTTTTGTGGTGGAACGCGGCCCCGGCGAAGATCTTCATGGGCGATACGGGCTCCTTGGCTTTGGGCGGTTTGGTTGCAGGTATTTCGATTGCTTCCCGCACCGAGCTGCTGATGGTTGTCGTGGGTGCGCTGTTCGTGATCGAGGCTGCATCCGTTGCGATTCAGGTTGTGGTGTTCCGCACGAAGGGCACGCGCTTTTTCCGCATGGCCCCCTTCCATCACCACTTTGAAAATGGTGGCTGGGCGGAGACCATGGTGGTTATTCGTTTCTGGTTGATTACCGCGATGGCCTGCATGATCGGCATTGCGTTGTTCTACACGGATTGGTTGACGGCTGCTGGCGTTTAGGCCGGTTGCTGCGTAAGGAGTTCCGATGTGTGAGTTTTCGGCTGAGTCTCTGGGCCGTGTCGTTGTTGCGGGTGCCGGTGTGTCTGGCGCGGGGTGTGCCCGTCTTCTTGCACGCGTTGGGGCGGATGTTCGGGTGGCCGACGATAATGAGACCGCGCGTTTCCGCGTGCAGGAGGCTACGGAGGTCGAAGCGTGGTCAACCGCGCAGCTGCGCGAATCCTTGGATTCGGTTGATTTGGTGGTGACGTCGCCGGGGTGGCGGCCCGATTCGGCTGTTCTGGTGGCGGCTGCTGAGGCTGGCGTTGAGGTCATTGGTGACGTCGAATTGGCGTGGCGCCTGGATTCCGCCGGTGCGTGTGGTGCGCCCCGCACGTGGTTGGCGATCACCGGCACCAACGGAAAGACCACAACCACGGCGATGGCTGCAGCCATGTTGTCCGAGGGCGGCTTTAAAGCAGAGGCCGTGGGCAACATTGGGGTCTCGGTGAGCGATGCGCTGCTGGCGGAGCCCCGAATTGATGTCATTGTCGCGGAACTGTCCAGTTTCCAGCTGCACTGGTCGTCGACGATCCACCCGGCAGCTGGGGTGCTGTTGAACTTGGCTGATGATCACATCGATTGGCACGGAAGTTTCGATGCCTATGCGCTGGCCAAAGCCAAGTTGCTTGATAGCGATGTTGCGATTATTTCCCGTGATGACGCCGCGGTGGTGCGGGTCGCTGGCGCCCGCGACGTTATCGCTTTTGGTAGCGGCATTCCGCTGGACGGCGAGCTCGGTGTGGAAGATGGGATGCTCGTTGACCGTGCGTTCGGTGGAGGAGTGCTAGCTAGCGCCGAGGGGATTTCCCCGGCAGGACCGGCGGGCGTGTACGATGCGTTGGCGGCAGCGGCATTGGCGCGTTCGCAGGGCGTTGAACCGCAGGCTATCGCCCGCGCATTGGATACTTTTGAAGTTTCCGGGCACCGTGGCCAGGTGGTACACGAACATAACGGGGTGGCTTTTGTTGATAATTCCAAGGCCACCAATCCACACGCTGCGGATGCCGCACTGCGTGGCCAAAGTGGAGTGCACTGGGTTGCTGGTGGCCAGCTCAAGGGTGCGGATGTTGCCGAGCTAGTGCGCGAGCACGCACCGCATATGGCAGCAGCCTACTTGATGGGGGTCGATCGCGAGGTAATCCGCCAAGCGCTGCTGGATGCCCGCCCCGATCTACCCATTGTCGTGACAGACAGCACCGACCCGGTGGCAGCCACGGAGGAACTTGTCGCTGCGGCAGCTGCTGCGGCCCAACCCGGGCAATCTGTGGTGCTGGCGCCGGCCGCGGCGTCATTAGACATGTTTACAGGTATGGGGCAGCGCGGTGACCTGTTCGCCGATGCCGCCAGGAGGTTTGCGCGATGAGCACTCCCGCCCAGAAACGCGAACACGTCCGCCCACCGAAGGGACGCGTGTCCGGGTTTGTTGCCGACGTGTTGGCGCGCCCCATGACGGACTACTACATGATTTTGGCGACGGTGACTATCCTCGCCTTTTTTGGTTTGATCATGGTGATGAGCTCGTCGATGACATGGTCTGTCATTGACGATGCCTCCCCGTGGGCGATCACCATCCGCCAGGCGGTCATGGTGGTTGCTGGCTTTGTCGCAATGTGGGTGGGGTTGAGGATGAACCCCGCGCATATCCAGCGTTTGGCACCGCTGCTGCTGGTTATCACCGCTGTGCTACTTCTTCTGGTGCTCATTCCAGGTATTGGTACGGGTAAGGAAGAGGTCGGTTCCCAGTCGTGGATTGTGCTCGGTCCTTTGCGTCTGCAGCCTTCGGAGGTAGCGAAGGTAGCGATCGCCGTGTGGGGCTCGTTCTACTTAGCTCCTGAGGTCGGCCGGGCTGACAGCCGGGGCTGGAGCAGTAGGTTTGCCACCTTCACCGCTGTTGCCGGTGGGTTTTTGCTGCTGATTGTCCTGCAGGGCGATATCGGCATGGCTATGGCTTACCTGCTGGTGGTGGCCTTGGTGATGTATTTTGCTGGCGTGAACCGCCGGTGGATTTTCGCCGCCGCTGGTGCGGTGGTGCTGGGCCTGTTGGGCTTGGCCTCCCAGGGCGGTTTCCGCTCCCACCGTTTCACCGTCTACTTTGATGCTCTGTTTGGCCACTTTGCTGACACGCGTGGGCATGCGTTCCAGTCCTACCAGGGCTTTTTGTCCTTGGCGGATGGTTCGCTGTGGGGTGTTGGTTTGGGCCAGTCCCGTGCGAAGTGGTTCTATCTGCCGGAGGCTAAAAACGACTTTATCTTCGCCATCATTGGTGAAGAGTTGGGCCTGTGGGGCGGCACGATGGTGATCGCCCTGTTCGCGGCACTTGCTTTCTTTGGTGTCCGCACGGCTTTGCGGATCAACAATTCTTTCTTGTCACTGCTGGCTGCCACGCTGACCGGAGGCGTGGTGGTGCAGGCCTTCATCAATATTGCCTACGTTATTGGTTTGGCGCCGGTGACGGGTATTCAGCTTCCAATGATTTCCGCTGGTGGTACCTCGGCGATTATTACCTTGGGGTCAATGGGGCTGCTGGCCAACTGTGCCCGGCATGAGCCAGAGACGGTCTCTGCTATGCAGTCCTTTGGTAAGCCCTCGTTGGATCACTTGTTGCGCTTGCCTGAGCCACAGCCGGTGACGGAGGGTTTCTTGACGCCGCCTGCGCGGGCGCCCCGGGTGCGTACAGAGTCGCGGCCGACTGCGCGTACTGTAGCGGAGAGGACGTCGCGTCCATCCATGCTGCAAGACAGGGATTCGAGGCCGACGAGGAATTCTAGGCCAACGAGGAATTCTAGGCCCACGAGGAGAACCAAATGAGTGAAGTTCGTGTGATGGTTGCTGGTGGTGGCACTGCCGGCCATATTGAGCCTGCCTTGGCTGTGGCGGACGCTTTGCGTGATCGTGGGGCGTATGTGTGCGCTCTGGGGTCGCCAAAGGGTTTGGAAAAAGACATTGTTCCTGCTCGGGGTTACGATCTCGATTTGATTCCCCCTGTGCCGGTGCCCCGCAAGCTCAACATGGCGTTGCTGCGTCTGCCTAAGGGGGTGTGGCAGGCGGTGAGTCAGGCGAAGAAGATCATGCGCGAGCGGCGCGTGGATGCCGTGATTGGTTTCGGCGGTTATGTGTCGGCGCCCGCGTACCTTGCCGCGCGCCAGTTGGGGCTGCCGTTTTTTGTGCATGAGTCCAATGCGCGTGCTGGTGTGGCTAACAAGTTGGGTGTGCGTTTGGGCGGGGTGGGTTTGAATGCTGTGTCGGGGTCTGGCATGCCGGGTGATGTGGTGGGTATTCCGCTGCGTAAGACGTTGACGTCTGGGGAGGATCCCCGCGTGTTGGCCGGTCGTGCCCGCGCCCGGTGGGGTTTGTCTTCGTCGATGAAGACGGTGGTTGTTACCGGCGGTAGCCAGGGTGCTGCTTCGATTAACCGTGCTATTGACGGTGCTGTGGAGGACTTGGTGGCGTTGGGCTTCCAGGTGCTGCACGCTTATGGCAAGAATAATTCTTCGCCGCAACCGCGTAAGGGGTATTTCCCGGTTGCTTATATTGATGCGATGGCGGAGGCGTTGGCTGTTGCGGATATTACCGTGTGTCGTTCGGGTGCGATGACGGTCGCGGAGGTCACTCAGGCGGGTGTGCCGGCGATTTATGTGCCTTTGCCGCACGGTAATGGTGAGCAGGCGCTGAATGCACGCGGCGTCGTTAATGCTGGTGGTGCCGTCATGATTGATGATGCTGATCTGTCGGCGCAGGCCATTGTGGACGCAGTGTCTGCCATGGCTGACCCGGAGCGCTATGAGGTTGCGCGTGTTGCGGTGGCGTCGTGTTGTAGTGATGACGCCGCGGGGGAGATTGCCGCGCGTGTGCTCGCGAGTGTTAAACGCTAGGTTTTTGTTTTTTTCGTCTGGAAGGCGGCTGTTGATGGTTGAAAGTGTTGATCTGTCACGGGTGCATTTGGTGGGCATCGGTGGTGCCGGGATGTCCGGTGTTGCCCGTATTTTGCTCAGCCGGGGTGCTGTGGTGACGGGGTCGGATGCGAAGGATTCGCGTGTGGTCTTGGCGTTGCGGTCGATGGGGGCGAAGGTTGCCATTGGTCATGACGCCGCGAATTTGTCGTTGGCGGGTGAGCCGCCGACGGTTGTGGTGACGTCCTTTGCTGCGATCCCGAAGGATAACCCTGAGCTTGTTGAAGCGCAGCGGTTGGGTATTCCGGTGATCCGTCGTTCTGATTTGTTGGCGAAGGTGATGGAGGGCTCCACCCAGGTGTTGATCGCCGGCACCCACGGTAAGACGTCGACGACGTCGATGACTGTTGTGGCGATGCAGGCTGCTGGTTTGGATCCGAGTTTCGCTATCGGAGGGCAGCTGAATAAGGCTGGCACAAATGCTCATCATGGCAGTGGCCGGGTGTTCGTGGCGGAGGCTGACGAATCCGATGCTTCGTTGTTGACCTATGCGCCGGATGTGGCGGTGGTGACCAACATTGAGCCGGATCATTTGGATTTCTTTGGCACTCCTTTGGCCTATTTCAAGGTGTTTGATGATTTTGCCGCACTAGTGTCTGACACGTTGATTGTGGGTCTGGATGACGAGCATGCTGCTGCCTTGGCGAAGCGTTGCCTTGATGCTGGTGTTGGTTGCAAGGTTGTTGGTTATGGCACTGAGCAGGCGTGCGCGCAGCATCCTTCAGTGCCGGCTGCGGCGGTTGTTAGTGGTGTGGAAACCACGGCGTCAGGCTCACATTTTTCGGTGGCGTTGGCCTCCGGCGAGGTCGAAGTCGACTTGCAGGTTCCTGGGCTGCATATGGCGCTGAATGCTGCTGCTGCGATTGTTGCGGGTGCATGCGTTGGTGGTGACCCGCAGGCTTTGGCCCGGGGTGTGAGCGATTTTTCTGGTGTGCGCCGCCGCTTTGAATACAAGGGCGAGGTCGTGCTGCAGCCCGGTACGGAGGCTGTTCAGGTGTTTGACGACTATGCGCACCATCCGACGGAGGTCGCAGCCGTGCTGAAGGCTTCGCGCGAGAAGGTTGAGCAAAAGGGCAGTGGCCGTGTGATTGTTGCTTTCCAGCCGCATTTGTACAGTCGCACGATCGAGTTCCAGCATGAGTTTGCGGAGGCCTTGTCCGCTGCGGACAAGGTGGTGCTGTTGGATATTTTCGGCGCCCGCGAGGAGCCCGTGGAGGGGATTGATGGGCGCATCATCGCGGGTAAGATGACGACATCCGTGGTGTACCAGCCTGATTTTTCCCAGGTGGCTGCAACTGTCGCGAAGATCGTGCGCCCGGGTGACATTGTGCTGACCATGGGTGCTGGCACCGTGACGATGGCCTCGGAGGAGATTGTCTTGGCCTTGCAGGAACGGGCGGGTGCCTAAGGTGACTGCATCGCCAGAGTCTCCGGAGTTGCCGAGGAAGCCCGGGTTGCCCAGGTTGTCTGTGCGCAGGCTAGCTGTGTGGGGTGGGGCAGTGTTGGCTGTGGTCGTCTTGGCTGCGGCGTTGGTGTTGCTGGTGCCGATTTTTAAGGTGTCGGGTTTCAAGGTCGAGGGCAATTCCCATACTGATTCTCAGGCTATCGAGCAGGCGACGCTGATTGTGCCCGGGCAGAATTTGGCGCGCATTGATGCTTCCGCTGCTGCTGATCGGGTGGTGGAGTTGCCGTGGGTGCGCCAGGCTAGTGTGGTGCGCCAGTGGCCGTCGACGGTTCGGGTGGAGGTCGCCGAGCGTGAGGCTTTGATGTATGCCAAGCGTAGCGATGGTGACCACCTGATCGATAGTCGCGGCGTCGCTTTCATTATTGATTCTCCGCCGACCGGCTGCGTGGAGGTCACGGGGACCAAAGATGATGACGTCGCGTTGTTCCGTGATGTTGCCACAGTGCTTGAGGCTTTGAGTCCGCCGGTTAGGGAGCAGATTGCGCAGGTGCAGGCGCCGTCGGAGTATGCGCTGTCGTTGGTTACTGTTGATGGCCGGGTTGTCGAGTGGGGTTCTTCGGCGAACGCGGGGGATAAGGCACTTGCTACTGCTGCTGTGTTGACACAAGAGGGCCAGCAATGGAATGTCTCCAACCCAGAGCTCGTCACTAAGCGATAAAACCCCAGGTCAATAACCTTAAAGTTAAGGTTTAGGGTAGGACACGCCGAGTATGTCCTACCCTTTTGTGTTTGTTTAATCGAAGATGAGAGGCAACACAAACTGCAACGTACAAAGAAGCGAGCGGGATTTCTAGATGTCAAACCCAAACAACAATTACCTGGCTGTACTCAAGGTTGTCGGCGTCGGTGGCGGCGGCGTCAACGCGGTCAACCGCATGATCGAAGGGGGCTTGAAGGGCGTCGAGTTCATCGCCGTCAACACTGACTCCCAGGCACTGATGTTCTCTGATGCTGACACCAAGCTTGCTATTGGCCGCGAGGCAACCCGTGGTCTCGGCGCTGGTGCGGATCCGAACGTTGGGCGCGAGAGCGCTGAAGAGTACAAAGAGAAGATCCAGGAGTCCCTGGAGGGCGCCGACATGGTCTTCGTCACCGCAGGTGAGGGTGGTGGCACCGGTACCGGTGCCGCTCCGGTGGTTGCATCCATCGCTAAGAAGATGGGCGCATTGACCGTGGGTATTGTCACCCGTCCGTTCTCTTTCGAAGGCAAGCGCCGCTCCCGCATGGCTGACGAAGGTATCGAGGCTCTGCGTGAAGCTTGCGACACGCTGATCATCATCCCCAACGATCGCCTGTTGCAGCTTGGCGAAGAGAACCTGTCGATGGTTGACGCCTTCAAGGCCGCCGATAAGGTGCTTCACAACGGTGTGCAGGGCATTACCGACCTAATCACCACCCCCGGTTTGATCAACGTTGACTTCGCCGATGTTCGCTCCGTGATTAAGGACGCTGGCACAGCGTTGATGGGCATCGGTTCGGCTCGCGGTGAGCGCCGCGCGGTTGAGGCCATTGAGCAGGCTATTAACTCCCCACTGTTGGAGACCACGATGGACGGCGCCAAGGGTGTTCTTCTGTCCTTTGCTGGTGGTTCCGACATTGGCCTTGCAGAGGTCACTGAGGCGGCAAACATTGTCCAGGAACTGTGCGATGAGGACTGCAACTTCATCTTCGGTTCCATTCTGGACGACAACATGGGCGACGAAGTTCGCGTGACTGTTGTTGCTTCCGGTTTTGATGGCAGCCCGAACCCCTCGGCGAAGGCTTCGCACTCTGCTCAGCAGGCTCAGGGTGTACACGCTGTGTTGGGTGAGTCCGCACAGACACCTGCAGAAAGCGGATCTTTGTTTGAGTCCACCGTGGCAGAGTTCTCCAGCCGTGAGGTTAGCGAGCCGACCGAGCGTCCGGAGGCGGCTGCCGCTTCCCGCTCTGAGCGTCTGGATCGTAGCGATCGTCTGCAGCGCAGCGATCGTAGTGACCGCAGTGACCGTGCGAGCGGGATGTTTACCACTCGCGATGATTACCGCCGTGTTGATGATGATGACGATGAGCTCGACGTCCCATCCTTCATGACCCACCGCCGCCGCTAAAATGGATCGCCCCGTCCGTAAGGTCTTCACCTCCCGCCGCGGTGGGGTGTCTGCCGTGCCGTACGATTCGTTCAACCTGGGTGATCACGTCGGTGATGATCCGCAGGCGGTTGTCGCTAACCGTGCGCGTTTGGCGGAGGTCCTTGGACTGCAGCGGTTGGTGTGGATGGAGCAGATGCACACCAATACGGTGACGGTCGTCGACGGTTCCACGGATAATCCCGTCGCTGCCACTGATGCGATTGTGACCACCGAGCGCGGCCTGGGGTTGTGCGTTTTGGTTGCCGATTGCACGCCGGTGTTGCTCAGTGATCATGACGCCGGGGTGGTTGCTGCCGTGCACGCAGGTCGCCTGGGTGCACGTAACGGCATCGTCGCCCGCACGGTGGATACCATGGTGGGGTTGGGTGCCAACCCCGAAAAGATTCACGCGTTGCTTGGGCCTGCGGCATCTGGTGAGCGCTACGAGCTTCCCGAGGCGATGGCCCGCGACGTCGACAATCATTTGCCTGGGTCCTATTGCACAACACTGAAAGGTACCCCGGGTGTGGACATCCGGGCGGGCTTGGCGTATCAGCTCTACACCAAGGGTGTTAGCAATATTGATATTGACCGGCGGTGCACCATCGAAGACCCGGAATTCTTTTCGCATCGGCGCGAGGGAGTGACGGGTCGACAAGCCGGTGTTATCTGGCTGACAGAGCAGTAAAAAATATTCTGACACGCGTGTCATTACGCAGATAAATGCCACAAAACCCCTAGAGTTGGTGGCAGCGCAGACATTTTAAGGAAAGGTTCCTCATGGCAGACCTCGTTTACAAGGCCAAGCAGTTCTTCGGCCTAACCCCGCCCGTTGACGGCAGCGACTACTACCTCGAAGAGGCAGAGTTCGAGCCCCACTACCGCGACCGCAACGAGGTCCTTGCACGACGCCGCGAACCCCGCACCGTCACCGTCGATGTGACGTCCTACGATCAGGCTGCCGAGGTTGGCGAGCCTTTCCGTGACGGCGACATTGTTGTCTTTGATGTCAACGCGATGCCCAAGGCGGAAGCTAAGCGCATTGTTGATTTTGCTGCTGGCCTGTGCTTCGCTCTGCATGGTGAATTGGACAAGGTAGCACCCCGCGTGTTCGCTATGGTTCCGGAGGGTGTGCACGTTGCACCTTACGAACTGCAGGACGTGTACGAGGGTCAAGCACGCTACGGCATTTAATTTAAAATGTCCGCCCCGGTCACACACTGTGGCCGGGGTTTTGTGTACTCTCGACCAGGTGAATGTAGCAATAGTCCTTGCGCTTGCCCTGGTACAACTATTCATGCTGCTGCTGTTGGTGCGCATCGTCATTGAAATGGCGGAGTCCTTCTCGCGCCAATTTAGGCCGCCGCGTTGGTTCGTGATGATCGCTGAACCTATTTTTAAAATCACCGATCCGCCGATGCGTTTCGTGCGCCGTATCATCCCCCCGATTCGTCTTGGTGGGGTGGGGCTGGACTTGAGCGTGATGGTGATTTTCTTCGTCTGTAGCTTGGTTTTGATGCTTTTGCCGGCCGCAATCCATTAAATTGATCCTTTTCACGGCGTGCCGCGCGTTATTTCCATAAGAAATGATGCTTTTGACGCTAATCTTTAACGGTAATGCTGGTAAAGATCGCCAGCGCCTTGAAAATTACTTCTATGCTTTTAGTATGCTTAGGGGCATAAAAATCGACAAAGGCGGCGGGCCTTCCCGCCTCCTTGAATGTAGCGAAGGGAACCGTTCATGCCGCTTACTCAAGCTGACGTGCACAATGTCGCGTTCAACAAGCCCCCGATTGGCAAGCGTGGCTACAACGAGGATGAGGTTGATCAGTTCCTCGATCTCGTCGAGGATACCCTCGGGGCTCTGTACGACGAGAATGAAGATCTGCGCAAGCAGGTAGCCGCCGGGGGTGGCTCCGCTGCCCCCGCTGTTGATGAGGCAGCTGTTACTCGCCGCGTCGAAGAAAAGCTCCGTGCCGAGTATGACGCGAAGTTCGCTGACTACAAGAAGAGCGTTGATGCCAAGGCTGCTGCAGCACAGCCTGTACCGTCTGCATCCAAGGGTGATGACGTCGCGACCGCGAAGCTCGAAGCTGAGCTGAAGGCAACCAAGCAGCAGCTGGAGGCCGCTCGCAAGGATGCCGAAGCTGCTCGTGCCGAGGCCACCGCGGCTAAGCAGGCAGCCCAGGACGCCAAGGCTTCTGCTTCCGCTAACTCCTCCCAGCCGGCCAAGCTCGTCGGTGGGGAAGGCGAGCCCGCTACTGCAGAGACCCACATGCAGGCAGCCCGCGTGCTGAGCCTCGCTCAGGAAATGGCTGACCGCCTCACCAGCGATGCCCACACCGAGTCCCAGGCTCTCAAGGACAAGGCCCGTGCCGAGGCTGAGAAGGCCGTCTCCGAGGCCAATGCTTCCTCTCAGCAGACCCTGGCTAACGCTCAGCGTGAGTCCGAGTCCAAGTTGGCTGAGGCCAAGGCTCGTGCTGAGAAGGCTATCGCTGAGGCCACCGAGCGTTCCGAGTCCATGCTGGCTGATGCTAAGCGGCGCTCCGAGGCTATGCTTTCTGATGCCACCTCCAAGTCTGCTGCACAGCTCAAGGCTGCTGAGGATAAGGCCAACGCCCTGCAGGCGGATGCCGAGCGCAAGCACACTGAGATCATGGCTACCGTCAAGAAGCAGCAGTCCGCTCTCGAGGCCCGCATTCAGGAACTGCGCACCTTCGAGCGCGAGTACCGAACCCGCCTGAAGACCTACCTCGAGTCCCAGCTCGAAGAGCTCGCAACTCGCGGTACCGCAGCACCGAACGACGGCAACAACTAAACCGTTAAAAGCTGACAAAAGCACCGGCCCGTGGATTGCTGCCACGGGCCGGTGCATTTTTGTGTGCTAGTATCTTTTGTGCATTGATCCGGCTATCACCGGGGAGCACCCGGAAGAACAGTCACGAGACTCAGTAGAACCGGGCGGGTGGGACCGACATCTCCTTTAGAAACAAGTGGCTCGTCTCTTTTTGGGCGAGCAAGCAGGGTGGTACCGCGTGCACAGTCACGTCCCTGCACCCGAAGAAACAATGTTTTTAAAGGAGTTAACAGTGGCGATTTACCCACGCGTCGATATGACCGGTGGTTCGGCTAAGTTCCCGGACATGGAACAAAACGTTCTGGAGTTTTGGCGTACTGATGGAACCTTCCAAGCGTCCATTGACCAGCGTGAAGGCTGCGAAGAATATACCTTCTTCGACGGTCCTCCTTTTGCTAACGGTTTGCCCCACTATGGCCACCTTTTGACTGGCTACGTCAAAGACATCATCCCCCGTTACCAAACCATGCGTGGCAAGAAAGTCGGCCGTGTCTTCGGCTGGGACTGCCACGGCTTGCCTGCTGAGCTCGAGGCCGAAAAGCAGCTCGGGATCAAGGACAAGGGTGAAGTCGAGGCCATGGGCCTGGCCAAGTTCAACGAATACTGTGCCACCTCCGTCTTGCGTTACACCGAGGAATGGAAAGACTACGTCACCCGCCAGGCTCGCTGGGTGGATTTCGACAACGGCTACAAGACCATGGATCTAGACTTCATGGAATCCGTGATGTGGGCGTTCAAACAGCTCTACGACAAGGGGCTCGTTTACCAGGGGTTCCGCGTCCTTCCTTACTCTTGGGCTGAGCACACTCCGCTGTCGAATCAGGAGACCCGCCTGGATGACTCCTACAAGATGCGCCAGGACCCCACGCTGACTGTCACCCTGCCGTTGACTGGGGCAGTGGCAGGCACCAGGGGCGAAGACACCTGGGCTGCACACCCAGAGCTTCATTACGCTGCGGCGCTCGCCTGGACGACCACCCCGTGGACGCTTCCCTCCAACCTCGCACTGGCAGTTAACCCCACCGTCAGCTACGTGCTCGTGAAGGTCGGAAAGGACGGGGCAGAGGCCTTCGTCGGCCGCACTTTCCTCATCGCAGAGCCCTTGGTTGGCGCCTACGTCAAGGAATTCGGTAAAGAGCACGAAGTCGTCACCACCTTCAGCGGTGCAGACCTCGCAGGTCTTACCTACACCCCGGTGTTTGACTACTTCGCGGACCACCCCAACGCTTTCCAGATCCTGGAAGCCGACTACGTCACCACCGAAGACGGCACAGGTATCGTCCACCAGGCACCCGCCTTCGGTGAAGACGATATGAACACCTGCGCAGCCTACGGTATCGAGGTCGTCATCCCCGTGGATATGGATGGCAAATTCACCAACCAGGTTCCGGACTACGAAGGCCAGCTCGTCTTCGACGCCAACAAATCAATCATCGCCGATCTGAAGGCAGCAGGCCGCGTGCTGCGCCACCAGACCATTGAGCACTCCTACCCCCACTCGTGGCGCTCCGGTGAACCCCTGATCTACATGGCTCTGCCATCGTGGTTCGTTGCTGTCACCAAAATCCGCGATCGCATGGTGGAACTCAACCAGGAGATCGAATGGATGCCGGCGCACATTCGTGACGGCCAGTTCGGCAAGTGGCTCGAAGGTGCTCGCGACTGGAACATCTCCCGCAACCGCTACTGGGGCTCACCCATCCCGGTGTGGGTCTCTGACGATGACAACTACCCGCGCGTCGACGTCTACGGTTCCCTAGACGAGCTAGAGCGCGACTTCGGTGTTCGCCCAACCTCCCTGCACCGTCCCTACATCGACGAGCTCACCCGCCCTAATCCTGACGACCCGACCGGCAAGTCCACCATGCGACGTGTGCCCGAGGTCCTCGACTGCTGGTTCGAATCCGGCTCCATGTTCTACGCACAAAAGCACTACCCCTTTGAAAACAAAGAGTGGTGCGAGGCCCACTGGCCTGCGGACTTCATCGTCGAGTACTCCGGCCAAACCCGTGGCTGGTTCTACACCATGCACGTCCTCGCAACCGCACTACTGGATAAGCCCAGCTACAAAAAAGTCGTGGCCCACGGCATCGTCCTAGGCGACGACGGACTGAAGATGAGTAAGTCCAAGGGCAACTACCCAAACGTCAACGAAGTGTTCGACCGTGACGGCTCCGACGCGATGCGCTGGTTCCTCATGAGCTCCCCGATCCTGCGCGGCGGCAACCTCATCGTCACCGAACAAGGCATCCGCGAGGGCGTACGCCAAGCATTACTGCCCATGTGGAACGCCTACAGCTTCCTCACCCTCTACTCAGAGAAAGAAGCACAGTTCGACACCAGCAGCACCAACGTGCTGGACCGCTACATCCTCGCAAAGCTCCACAACCTCGTCGCCAACGTTCAAGACGCCCTCGACGGCACCGACATCGCCCGAGCCTGCGACGAAGTGCGCTGGTTCTGCGACGCCCTCACCAACTGGTACGTGCGTCGCTCCCGCGCCCGCTTCTGGGCAGGCGACAGCGAGCACCTCGAGGCCTTCAACACCCTCTACACCGTGCTGGAAACCCTCTGCCGCGTCGCAGCCCCCTTGCTGCCCATGGTCACCGAAGTCATCTGGCGCGGACTCACCGGCGAGCGCTCGGTGCACCTCACCGACTACCCCAACGCTGCCGACTACCCAGCTGACGACGAACTAGTCCGCACCATGGACGACATCCGCGGCGTCTGCTCCGCAGCATCCTCCGTACGCAAAGCACACAAACTGCGCAACCGCCTACCCCTGCCGAAACTCACCGTTGCCCTGGAACAATCCGGCCGACTTGAGCCCTTCGCAGACATCATCCGCGACGAAGTCAACGTCAAGGAAGTTTCTTTGACCGATGACGTCGACTCCGTCGGACGCTTCGAGGTTGTCGTCAACGCCCGCGTGGCTGGCCCCCGCCTCGGCGGTGACGTCCAACGCGCCATCAAGGCAGTCAAGGCCGGCAACTACACCCGCGAAGGTGATGTTGTTGTGGCAGACGGTATCGAACTGCAGGCCGGTGAATACACCGAGCGTCTAGTCGCGACAGACCCCGAATCCACCGCACAGATCGAAGGCGTCGGTGGGCTGGTCGTCCTGGATATGAACCTCACTGAGGAACTCGAGGCCGAAGGCTGGGCCGCTGACATCGTTCGTGGCCTCCAGGATGCCCGCAAGGCCAGCGGTTTCGATGTGTCCGACCGCATCGAGGTCACTCTCCACGTACCGGCTGACAAACTCGAATGGGCGCAGCGCCACCAAGAGTTCATCGCCGGGGAAGTGCTGGCCACCAGCTTCGATATTTTCGCGGCAGACAGTGGTGCGGCTGGCGAGCACCAGATCATCGATGGTGTGACAGCCACCTGTGTCAAGAAGGCCTAGAGACCTTCAAAAACTGAGAGGGCGGGGTTGGGGTAGCTCCCGCTCTCTTGGCTTCGCCGGGCGGCGACTACGAGGCCGCCCGGCTGCAGAATCGTTCGCGGAAACTCCCCAACCCCACCCTGTGTTTAAGAGAGGATAGCTGTCTAGCTCAGGGGGGTTTTCCGGTGAGTACGTCGAAGATGGCGCGAATTCCGTCGAGGGTGTCGGCCTGCGCGGGGGTCATCAAGCTGGCGGTGGTCAATGCTGCGAGGGCGGCTGCTGCGAATCGTTTCATGGGTGTGGCACTAGCGACAAGTGTCTGCTTCCACTACCCCCGGGGGGTAGCGCCGCCTGACGTAGGGCTGGTTAGCCATGATGGTGCCCCAAGTGGTTGCCGCCGCCAGGGCCTTAGAGTCTGGTGACAGTTTGTTGAGACTCTGGCGAGAGTCAGGAATGAGAGTGTTGGGCAGAATTTGGCGAGACTCTGGACAGGCTCTCCTGGTCAGGGGCGTTTTTGGACTAAACTCTAGTCTGGAATTGGGCCTCGCGAATGTTGCTTCGATCCAGTGATTGACCTCGTGTAGTCAGCGAGGCTTACTTCTATCTGTGATGGGGCAACCGCCAGTTAAGGTTGTAAGTATGTCTCGCTGGGTTTTGCACATCGATATGGATGCTTTTTTCGCATCCGTCGAGCAGCTCACCCGCCCCACCCTCCGTGGCCGCCCGGTGCTGGTTGGTGGCATGGGAGGACGCGGCGTCGTCGCTGGCGCAAGCTATGAGGCACGTGCGTTCGGGGCGCATTCGGCGATGCCCACCAACCAAGCTAAACGACAGGTTGGCCCTGGGGTTGTGGTGGTGAGGCCCCGACATGCGGTGTATTCGGCAGCGTCGCACAGGGTGTTTTCACTGGTGGCGGAGCAAGCGGGGGTGATCCAGCAGATCAGCATCGACGAAGCCTTCATCGAACCCCAGCAGTTAGTCGGCGCCACCGAAGAAGAAGTCGGCGATTGGGCAGAAGGGCTGCGCGCCAAGGTGCTTGAGGTGACGGGTCTAACGGCATCGATTGGTGCGGGTTCGGGCAAACAGTACGCCAAGATTGCCTCTGGCCTGGCTAAACCCGATGGGGTGATGGTGCTGCCGCGGGACACCGAGATGGAGTTTCTGGCACCACTTCCAGTAAGGAAATTGTGGGGTGTGGGGGCGGTGGCCGGGCAGAAGCTGCGTCAGATTGGTGTTGAGACCATCGAAGACTTGGCTGCGCTGACGCAGAAAGAAGCCGAAATGACACTCGGGCGTGCCGTTGGTTTGAGTTTGTGGCAGCGTGCGCGCGGCATCGACCCGGAACCGGTGGAGCCGCGGGGCGTCTCCAAGTCAATCGGTGCGGAATACACCTACCCGAAAGACCTGACGACTTCTGCGGAGGTTGACGCTGCGGTGGACCGGGCCTTTAATGCTGCTTACCGTAGGCTGCTGAAGGATGGCCGTGGCGCCCGGACGGTGAGCGTGAAGCTGAAGTTGGCAGACTTTCAAACCCAAAGCCGCTCGCACAGTATTGACTATGCGACAGACAATGAGCACGTGTTGGAAAAGATGGCCGGTAGTTTGGTGCGCTACCCCAACGAGGTCGGGCCCATTCGCCTGGTAGGGGTGTCGTTTTCTGGCCTGGAGTTTGGCATGCAGGATGCGCTGTTTCCGGAGTTGCAGCCGGTTGCATTAGCCAAAGATACAGATGTTGATTACGAGGTGGGGGTGCGTGCGCCCGCGACGGTTGCTGAGGACCTGCAGATTGAACGCGACGTCATGAGTGATTGGTGGGCTACCCAGGATGTCGTGCATGAAGAATATGGGCATGGGTGGATCCAAGGTGTGGGTTTTGGGCGGATGACAGTTCGTTTTGAGACGAGGGCGACGCCGCCGGGGCGGACAAAAAGTTTCGCGACGGATGATCCTGCGCTGCGGCCGGGGGACCCTTTGGATAGTTTGGCGTGGGGTGACAGGTAGCGTTTCCGGTTCAATCCGAGGGACGACCCCATGCTGGTGCGTTATTCACGATCGAAGAGATCGCCCAGGTCGCTCGGGAAGCCATCCGGCCGCTTGAAAGACACGGGGCCGTTGCTGAAGAGTTGACGGACGTAGGTATCGGGGTCGTCGAGTTCATTCAGGTGCTCGATAAACTCCTGGAGATTCAGTGGAGCCAGGGATGAACCTGGCATGTGTGGCGATTTTAGCTCCTCCAGGAGATCGGGATTGTCAAGGAGATCCAGAACTTGTTGCTCATGCTTGAGCAGGAGTGTTTTGTCCCGAACGCACTCATCCCATGTGCGGCCGTCGCCGTAGAAGTAGTAGAGCCGGAGGGCTTCGTGCTCGTCATTGCTGGTTGGGCGATTGCGCGCGTCGATGGTTTTGAGCCTGGTTTCGACTTCTTGGAGGGTTAGATGTTGCAGGCCGCTGTGGCACATGGTCAGAATGACACTGGCGGCACCAGGGAAGTAGCCTGACGGTAGGGTGGGATCGCTGAAAGCGTGGCTGCTGTTCAATTGTTTAGACTTCGCTTTGAACAGGGCTATAAATTTGTAGGCCGATTGTGGTCCGGGGTGGAAGCTACTGGGGTGCGCGTTACCGTGGGGAGCCGATAGTGTTTCCGGCACGGTTTCGTCGAAGTCGGGCATGAAGCAACTATCGATGCAGCCTGACGATTCCTAGCTTTACCCAGCGCTTATGAAGGTCCACAAAGCCCTCGATGCGGCAGTGGAAAAGCCTACGGGTTCGCCCTTGGAATCGAGGAAAAAGACATCGTTGCTGCCCTGATGGAGTGCTACCTCGCCGCGACAGCAGGCGAGCTCTAGCGACTACAGCCCGGGCTCGTGATATTGGCTTACGAGCCGGACTGAGAGATCGGTCAACTATTCGGAAATCCCGAATAGTTGCCTGGAGCGGAGGGCCCGCGGCGTCATTACGGCCGATTAGCTGTCGTGCGGGACTTTCCCAAAACCTCAGCAACATCCACGTTGCGAAGACCTTTCAAACAGGGCCTGTTTTGATGGGGTCGTCATTACTCGAAGTCACCAGCGGGGCCTACGGGTTACTGTGTCATGCTGTGGAGCAATTGTATGGCCGGTGGGGGTATTAGCGCAGGTAGAGGCGTTGCTCTACTGTGTCGCTACTGTGTCATCTACTGAACCAATACTGCGCTGCCTAGCTCGCCATGTACTCCGCAGATTCGCCCGAACAACGAGGAAGTGGGACACTTAAACCCATGAGCATCCCCTCCTGCCCCGAATGCAGCAGCGACTACACCTATGAACTCGACGCGCTGATCATCTGCCCCGAATGTGCCCACGAATTCACCGCCGACAGCGCCAACAACGACGCGGAAACCGACACCCAACGCGACGTCATCGTTGACGCCGTGGGCAACCCGTTGCAGGACGGCGACACTGTCACCATCACCACCACCATGAAAGTCAAAGGCGCCCAGCAACCCCTCAAAGCCGGGATGAAAGTACGCAACATCCGGCTCAACCCTGACGGCGGCGAGCACAACATCGACTGCAAAATCGACGGCTTCGGAGCGATGAAACTCAAATCATCAATCGTGAAAAAAGCCTAAGTGGCCAAGGCGCCCAGCAACTAGGGCAAGCGTGTCCTCAACCTGCTTATTCGATATTTTGCAGCGAGTCTATCCGGCAGTTTGCAGAGGTTCTAACCGATACTTTGCAGAATTTTTATGTTGGCTAGACCATAAGCAAAACCAGCACGACCACCACAACAACGAACAACGCGATCGTCGCGCAACCGCAACCCAGCGCCGGGCTCACAGACTTCTTAGATTCAACGCCATACGGTGCAGGCTGTTGAGGGGTAGCAACAGCTTGCACCGGGGTAGCTATCTGAGCTGCAGGCTGCTGAGCCGGAGGTTGCTGGGGCTCGGGCTTTTGAGCCTCTGGCGCAGGCTCGGGCTCTTGAGCCTCAGGGGCGGGAGCGGCAGCTGGCTCAACGGCAGCTGGCTCAACGGGCGCTGGATCGACAACAGGATCCGTTGCATCAACCTCGTCAGCGGGGGAGTGCAGCCGCTCTTCCAACACATCCAGCAGCTCAACAAAGTTGACCTCGTCAACCACCGGAATACCCGCAGCACGCGCCTTCGCCACCGTAGCCAACGGTGCAGCAGGATCAGCCGCCACCAACACAGCCGTCGACTTCGCCAAAGCACCCCGAGTAAGCCCCAACTCCTCCAAACGCCCATCCCACGCGGCAGCAGGCTGCGACAAACGACCCACAAAACTTACACGGGACCCTTCACCAGGCGACCACACACCACCCCTGGCAACCGACACCACATCCACCGGTTCGGCCAACAAACGATCCCGCACCCGTGCCGGCACCTCCAAACACTGCGCCACAGTCAACAAACGCGCACGCTCATCAGCATCAAGCACCCCATCCTCCCACGCAGCCAACGCCACCTGGGAAAAGAAACGCAAATGCTCGGCCTGAACCCCCGCGGCGTCAAGACCCACTGAACGTGCAACATCGCCAAGCTCCCGCACCTCCGCACGCGACACATAGCCATCAGCCAAGGCCTTAGCCAACACCGAACGGTACTTATCCACCCGCGCATCCCCCGAAGCCGGCACACGACTAGCTACACGCGCAACCCAACCACGCTGGGCCCCCTCCGGCAACTGCTCACCACGGGCAAGCCTCGTCCCGCGGACCAACCCCAACTGCCGTACACCCACCATGTCCTCCAACGTGTACTCACGACGCAACAAAATCTTCTGCGCCGCCTTATCGGAGGCAAAAAACTGCAACAGCTCCGCCGTATGCCGGGCATCATTCATCGCATGATGCGCACCAGACTGCGCAATCCCCGCCATGCGCAAGCAATCCGACAACTTACCCGTGCACCCAAAACGCTCACGGCCAACAAGCATCGTGCACACCGAATTGTTGAAGAACTCCCCAGCATCCACCCCCACACGCTCAAACTCCGAACGCAACATACGCGCATCAAAACTCACATTATGCGCTACAAAAACCCTGCCATGCAGCAGCGAGGCGAACTCATCGGCGATCTCCGCAAACGCAGGCGCATCCTCAAGATCCTCCCGCGTCAACCCATGATGCTCCGTCGAACCCACCCGCTTCGACCACACCAACGTCTGCCACTCGCCCTGAACCTGAAACTGCGGATCCAACAGCACCAGCCCAATTTCGATCACACGATCCCACTGGGAAAGACCACTGGTCTCCACATCCACTACCGCAAAACCACGATTGTCATAAAGGTCAGGCTGCGACACGATAGGTTCACCTCTCACACTAGTTTTGCGCTCATCATAGAAGGTAAAACAAAAAAGACCCCCTCTTTCGGTGAAGAGGGGGTAACAAACGAGCTAAGACAAGCTAAAACAAGGTCGCAGGGTGCACGCCACTAGCAATCGCCACCGCCAACAACACACGAGCCTGCGCCGCCCTAAAATACGTCGACCCCAACGCACCCTTCGCCGCCAACGTCGCACCGCCACCGGCGCCACCATACGAACCAAACACATCACCCCGAGGCACACGCGTTGTCACAACCACCGGAATCCCCGCATCCAACGCATCAACAATGCCCAACGCCAACTGACGCCCCACATTGCCAGCACCCATCGCCTCCACCACAATGCCCTCTGCACCCGCAGCCACCGCAGCATCAATAAGCGTCCGATCAGCCCCCGCAAACGCCGGCACAATATCCACCCGAGTGCCATCCAACGCAACCGGAGCAATCGGATCCGGGCGTGTTGGCTCCTCCGGACCATTAGTCGCAAACGCTAACTCGTCACTGGTATGCCACTTCACGCACCCACGAGCAGGGATCACCGCATGCCCAAACACCACCAAGGTGCCAATCCCACGCGCAGAATCATCCGCAGCAATCACACACGCCTCAAACAAATTCCCCGGACCATCAGCCTCCGGATGATCAAAAGACTTCTGAGCCCCCGTAAAAATCACCGGCCGCGAATCATTATGGAAACAATCCACCGCAACCGCAGTCTCCTCCATCGAATCCGTACCATGAGTGACCACAATGCCCGTCACAGACGGATCTTCGAAAACCCTGTGAATTTCCCCAACAATCTCATCAACATCCGCAAACGTCATCGCCGCAGAATCCAGACGATTCAACTCCCGAACATCAAAAGAAAAATCCTCCCCAAAACGGGCCGCCACCGGCGCAATCAGATCCCGCCCCGATACCGTCGGCAACAGCACGCCCTCCGGGGAAGTCGTGCACGCAATAGTCCCGCCAGTAGTCAACACCACGATTTTCTTCATGCTATCCAGAGTGCCACACCCGAGCGCCTCAGGTAACATAGTCCCCCATGAAGACTCGCAAACTAATAGCTATCGCAGCCGCAGTCACCACCATGCTGAGCGTCGCAGCCTGCTCCAGCAACGGGGACAAAGCCGCTGACACCACCCGCAGCAGCACCACCGCACAGTCCACGACTGCGACCCAACAAGACCTCCCCACCGCCGCAGAACTCAACGAAGTTCTCGCCCGCGTCGTCGACCCAGCCGTACCCAACGAAGAAAAAGCACAGGCCATCCAAGGCGGCGAGCAAGCCCCCGAACTGTTCGACACCATGGTCCGTGCCAAGGAAGAATCCGGCGCAGAATTCCGCGTAGAAGACCCAGTCATGGAAGGCTACAGCCCCAACTCCGCACTGGCACTGGTCACCTTCACCCTGCCGGACCGCCCCGAACAAAACGTCAAGGACGTCGAATTCGTCTACGAAGACGGCACCTGGAAACTATCCACCAAGTGGGCCTGCATGCTGATCACCAACGTTGTGCCCCCAGAGCAGGTCCCTGCCATGTGCACCGACGGCAATGACGCTGCCCCTGCCGCACCCGCAGAAGGAATGGAAGCTCCCGCCGTAGGCGAAGCACAACAATAAACCTTCACAACGACAAATAAACGCTCAGGGTGAATAACCCTGGGCGTTTATTTTTGTCAACTACTTAAGCCCCACGTGCGTTGTCATATCCTGCACAACATTCAATGCATCATCAGCCCCACGCTTGCCATAGACCACCCGCGTCGAGACATCCACGCTCATCCACCTCGGAACTGGCTGGGCAAAATCAATACGCATACTGCCCGACGACTCGCTAGAAGAATCCAACACATCCAACTCGTCGCCAACCGACGTCACCGCAGGACGCTGAACCACCGCGACGTCAACATCCATTCCCTCATCGTCCATCGCCGTCACCGTATACGTCGTCGTCTGCAACAACGTTGAATCCCCAGCAACACGCGAATCCACCGACCACGAACCGCCCACACCCACGGCATCCGTCGGTAGAATCACTGGCACAGCCATCAGTAACTTCATCGCCTTTTCATCGGCCACACGCTGCTCATCCGACGCATCTTCCGGCGCACGAAACGCCACCGCGGAATAACGCCCAGTGTCATCGACATCCATCCACGTCGCGCGGAAACCATCAGGCATCACAAAACGCAACACCTGACCCTCGCGGCTGACCTTCAGCTCACGCTCACCAGAATCCGGTGCGGGTAGTGAAGGGTCCCCACCAACCTCCTGCGCAAAAGCCGTAGCAGTCACCAACACCCGCGACGTATCCACGTTCGCGACGTCAAACCGCACAACCTTCGGATCCTGACCAGGCTCCTTCAGCGTCACACGCGGCTGATCAATAGTCGCCCCCACCGCATTATCCAACGCCTGATCCTGCCCATCAGTGCCCGAGTAATCACCATCAGCACAACCAACAAGCAGCAAACACGCACACACAGCGGCAGCAATACGCGGGTAACTCATGGGTTATAGGCTACCGGTGTGCAATGATATGGGGCGTGAATGACACAGGAAACGCTGTGAACAGCACCCGGCCACACACCCGCAGCCTGCTTGCCGCCATCGCAGCAGTCGTTGCAGCTGACCAGCTCAGCAAAGCCGTGGTGCTCGCCACCTTAGAACCGGGCCAACCCCTGTACCTCATCGGCGACTGGTTCCGCTTCTACCTTCTGTTTAACTCCGGGGCGGCGTTTTCCATGGGCGAAAACCTCACGCCTGTGTTCACCGCTATCCAATTGTTTTTCGGCATCGGCATCACCATCGTCATCCTTCGCGGCAAAGTCTCCCGGATTTTTGGCCGCCCCGATGCCATCGCCGGCCTTGGCCTAGCGCTCATCGCCGGCGGCGCGCTGGGCAACGTCATCGATCGCCTCTTCCGCGCACCCGGATTTTTCGTCGGCCACGTCGTGGACTTCATTTCCGTCGGTAGTTTTGCCGTGTTCAACCTCGCTGATTCCGCCATCACCATCGGCGTCGCACTGATCGTCCTTCGAAGCATCATGGAGGCAAAATGAGCCAAATCAGAACCCTGCCCATCCCCGAAGGCCTCGACGGAATGCGTGTTGACGCCGCGGTATCGAAACTGTGCGGAATCTCCCGCACCGCCGCAGCCGAGTTGGCGCAGTCCGGACAAATCACCGTCGATGGGGTAGAGGTCGGCAAATCAGATCGACTCTCCGCCGACTGCATGCTCGAAGTCAGCCTGCCAGAGCCCAAAAAAGTCATGCCTAAGGTCGAGCCCGTTGAAGGCATGGACATTATTTATTCCGACGAGGACATCATCGTCGTGGATAAACCCGTCGGCGTGGCGGCACATCCCACCGTCGGCTGGGAGGGGCCCACCGTGGTGGGGGGACTCGCCGCTGCGGGTTTTCGGGTGTCCACCTCCGGCCCGCCAGAGCGTCAAGGCATCGTCCAGCGACTCGACGTCGGCACCTCCGGCGTGATGGTTGTTGCCGCATCAGAGCGTGCCTACACCCAGCTCAAGCGAGCCTTCCGCGACCGCACCCCCGAAAAGACCTACCACGCGCTCGTCCAAGGCCACCCCGACCCACTGACCGGAACCATCGAAGCCCCCATCGGGCGGCACCCTTCCGCTGGCTGGCGCTTTGCCGTGACCACCGACGGCAAACACTCCGTCACCCACTACGAAACAATCGAAGCCTTCCGCGAAGCCGCCCTGCTAAAAATCCACCTGGAAACCGGCCGCACCCACCAAATCCGCGTCCACTTTTCCGCACTCCACCACCCCTGCTGCGGTGACCCCATGTACGGCTCCGACCCCAAACTCAACGCGCGTCTCGGGCTCGACCGCCAATGGCTACACGCTGTATCCCTCGGATTCGCGCACCCCGGTGACGGCCGATGGGTGACCTTCGAATCCCCCTACCCAGCAGACCTCCAGCACGCCGTGGATGTGTTGCGCGCATGAGCAGCTGGAAACAATGGGTATCCGCAGGCTGCCTTGTCGCCATGCTCGGCGCAGTCGTCGCCGCCAGCTACTCCGACCGCACCGCCAAACCCATGGCCATCAACGGCGACAGCTTAGGCCCCGACACCGGCGAGTCTCTCGATGAGTACGCCAATAGGGTATCCGACAGTTGGAAAGACCTCCCCGATGGCCAACGCACCTTCGCCCTCATCACATTCACCCACCCCCTCGTCGACCGTGATGCCGGCGAACTCCTAGAGCGTCACGGCATCCGCCGCGTCAACGCCATGCTCATCGACGGCCAACCCGCCATCCCACTACCTGAACCCACCGGGGATGACCGACGCCGCGACGTCTTCGAACGCTACCTCAGTGCCGCACGCGCACGCGGAATGGACGCCCGGGCCCTACGCGGCGTCATTGTGTATGAAGACAAAGATCACCTGGAGTCTTTAGCCTCCGACCCGTCCGTAGCGGTTGTGGACAGTGCGCCTATCGACGCATCCTGGGGGCGCCTCGGGGTGCGGATGCTCGAATCCACCAAGTAAATCACCACCGCCGTCCAAATAATGCAAAAACCAACCCACCGGGCATGGCTAATGTGTTCATGCACAACGAACACCGCCCACAGCATCTGCATTGACGGCGTCAAATACTGAACCATTCCAATCGCCGACAACGGCACCAACTTCGCCGCCTTGCCAAACAACAACAACGGCACCGCAGTAACAATCCCAGTACTGACCATCAACGCAGCATGGCCTGGCCCATGGGAAGAAAACGTTGATGGAGTGAGCAAAACATACCCCAACGCCACAGGCAAAAGCACAAAAGTCTCCGCCGTCAGCGAGGCAATCGGGCTAAGCAACACCCGCTTTTTCATCAACCCATAAAAACCAAAAGTAAAGGCCAACACCAAGCCCAACACCGGCGGCTGGCCGCCCAACACCATCAGCAACACCACAGCCCCGGCAGCCAGACCAATGGAGATTTTCTGCAGGAAGCTCAAACGTTCCGAATAAAACACAACACCCAGTGCAACCGCCACCAGCGGATTAATGAAGTAACCCAACGCGGCCTCATTCACGTGCCCGGAATTCACCGCCAGGATGTACACGCCCCAGTTCGCGGCGATCAACACAGCAGCCGATGAGATAAGCAACCACTGTGTGCGGTCGGCTTTCCGCAACTCCGACCACTTACGGGTCACTGTGATCAACCCTGCTAGAAAAACGGCTGTCCAAATAATGCGATGGGCCAGGATCTCCATCGGACTTGCGGGCTCCAGCAGGGGAAAGAACGCCGGGAACGCACCCCACAGAAGGTAAGCCAAGATCGCGTACAACATGGCTAGACCATAGCAGGCGGCGGGGAGTGGGCAGCGTATTAAACAGCGTTCAATTGCGGGCTACAATAAGCCCGTGAAAGCAGCACCCAGCCCCCATTCCCACACCAGCCTCGAAGCCGACGCCGCCACACGCAACACCGACTGGGCCACACAAGGCCTCGCCCGCTTCGAACGCCACTTTTCCACCGGCCAAACCCCCACCGCAGAAGTCGACGGCGCCCAACGCCTACTATTTTCCAGCTCCAACTACCTGGGCCTCGCCGAAGACCCCATAGTTATTGACGCCGCGATCAACGCCGCACGCACACTCGGCGCAGGCTCCGGTGGGTCACGCTTGACCACTGGCACGCTAGACGCTCACAGGCAGTTGGAAGCGCACCTAGCCGGCTTTTTCAACTATCCGGCAGCGGTGTTTTTCGCCACCGGCTACCAGGCCAACCTGTCGACTATCTCTGCAATCGTGGGCAAACGCGGCGACGACTTTGAAATTTTCTCCGACCAGTACAACCACGCCAGCATCATCGACGGCGCCCGCATTGCACGCGCCCGGGTGCGCGTTTTTAAACACTGTGACTATGACGACCTGGAAGCCCAGCTGGCCACCCGCACCCGGCCTCATGCCTTGGTGATCAGCGACGGGTTGTTCAGCATGCATGGCACCTGCGCTGATGTTCCCCATATCGTCGAGCTAGCACGCAGCTACGGCGCGTGGTCCTATATCGATGACGCCCACGGCGTCGGCACCCTTGGTCCAACAGGTAGGGGCACGTGTGAGCTCCAGGGCGCCTGGCCAGACGTGCTGGTCGGCACCGCTAGTAAAGCCCTCGGAGGGGAAGGCGGTTACGCCTGTTGTGGGCCGGAAGTCGCCACCCTGCTGCGCAATCAAGCACGCAGCTATGTGTTTTCTACCAGCAACAGCCCCATGGTGATCGCGGCAGTTGACGCGGCCCTCTCGCGTGTTGACGCCGCGTTGGTATCGCGCCTGCAGTCCCGCGCACGGTTGCTACGTGAACTGCTGCGGGCAGCCGGTGTTGGGGTGGCTGGTTTGGAACAGTCAGCAATCATTCCCGTTCACGTGGGCGATGAGCTCCTTGCCGTCGAGGCAGCCGCAGCATTACAAGACCGAGGAATCCAAGCGCCCGCGATCCGATACCCCACGGTGCCTCGCGGACAGGCCATTTTGAGGCTCACCGTGATGGCCACGCACTCCGATGAGCAGGTGAAAGAGTGCGCACGGGTGCTCGCTGAAATCTTTGAAAACCTAGGTTTGACGCGGCCCGTAGAATAAGCCGCATGAGTAAATCCTCCTTCGTGCATCTCCACAACCACACCGAGTACTCCATGCTCGATGGAATGGCGAAGGTGGATCTTCTAGCCGAGGAGGTTAAACGCCAAGGTATGCCCGCCGTCGGCATGACCGACCACGGCAACATGTTCGGCTCTGATGCCTTCTACCGCAAGATGGTCGATGCGGGCATTAAACCCATCATTGGTATCGAGGCCTACCTGGCACCAGAATCGCGTTTCAACAAACAGCGCGTGCGGTGGGGTGAACCCCACCAAAAATCTGACGACGTGTCCGCATCCGGTGCGTACCTACACCAAACGATGCTGGCTGAAACGGCTACAGGGCTGCGCAATCTGTTCTACCTGTCATCCATGGCATCCTACGAAGGCCAGTTGGGCAAATGGCCCCGCATGGACGCGGAACTTATCGCCGAAAACGCCACCGGCATTATCGCTACCACTGGCTGCCCTTCCGGCGACGTGCAGACCCGTTTGCGCCTTGGGCAATTCGATGAAGCACTCGAAGCCGCAGCCATGTGGCAGGATATTTACGGCAAGGAAAATTACTTCCTTGAGTTGATGGACCACGGGCTGGACATCGAAAATCGAGTCCGCAGCGAGCTGCTGGAGATTGGTCGCAAGCTGGATTTGCCGCCACTGGTGACCAACGACTGTCACTATGTGCTCAAAAGCCAAGCTGAGGCCCATGAGGCCATGCTGTGTGTTCAAACGGGTAAAACCCTGGCCGACCCCGACCGCTTTAAATTCGACGGCGACGGCTACTACATCAAGTCGGCGGAAGAAATGCGCGTTACCTGGGACAACATGGTTCCTGGTGCTTGTGACAACACGCTGCTGATTGCCGAACGTGTCCAAGATTATGGTGAAATCTGGGAACCACACACCCACGATCGCATGCCAATCGCCGACGTTCCAGACAGGCATACACCCACCAGTTGGCTCACCCACCAGGTGATGGAGGGGCTTAAGGATCGCTTCGACGGTGGCCAAGTGCCGCAAGAATACGTAGATCGGGCGAAGTACGAAATCGAAGTCATCGACATGAAGGGCTACCCGTCCTACTTCCTCATCGTCGCCGACTTGATTAAGCACGCCCGCTCCATCGGTATCCGCGTAGGTCCCGGGCGTGGATCCGCTGCGGGCGCGCTTGTTGCCTACGCATTGACTATCACTAACATCGACCCCATCGAGCACGGCCTGCTGTTCGAGCGCTTCCTCAACCCGGAGCGCCCGTCCGCACCCGATATTGATATCGACTTCGACGATCGACGCCGCGGAGAAATGATCCGCTACGCCGCCGACAACTGGGGTGAAGACAAAGTCGCCCAGGTCATCACCTTCGGCACCGTCAAGACCAAGCAAGCCATTAAAGACTCAGCCCGTGTGCAGTTTGGTCAGCCCGGCTACCAAATCGCCGACCGCATCACCAAAGCGCTGCCTCCGGCGATCATGGCCAAGGACATCCCCCTATCGGGCATTATGGACCCCGAGCACCCTCGTTATGGCGAAGCCGGCGAGGTGCGCACACTGATCGAAACCGACCCAGACGTCAAAAAAATCTACGACACCGCCCGAGGGCTTGAAGGCGTTGTCCGCCAAGCCGGCGTGCACGCCTGCGCCGTCATCATGGCGTCTGTTCCACTACTGGACTGTATCCCCATGTGGAAACGCGCCCAGGACGGCGCCCTGATCACCGGCTGGCCCTACCCGGCATGCGAAGAAATTGGCCTCCTGAAGATGGACTTCCTGGGGCTGCGTAACCTCACGGTCATCGGCGACTGCATCGACAACATTAAATCCAACCGTGGTTTCGACCTTGACCTCGAAGCCTTGACCACCGATGACGAAGAAGCCTACAAACTCCTTGCGCGTGGTGACACCCTTGGTGTCTTCCAGTTGGACTCCGGCGGCATGCGCGAACTGCTCAAACGCATGGAACCCACCGGCTTTGACGACATCGTCGCCGCGTTGGCGCTGTACCGCCCCGGCCCCATGGGCATGGGTGCTCACTGGGCCTATGCCGACCGCAAGAATGGGCGTGAAGAAATCACCCCCATCCACCCGGAACTGGAAGAGCCTCTGCAGGAGATCCTCGCCGATACCTACGGTCTGATCGTCTACCAAGAGCAGATCATGCGTATCTCCCAAAAAGTCGCCAACTACACGGCCGGCCAGGCAGATGGCTTCCGCAAAGCCATGGGTAAAAAGAAGCCCGAGGTGCTCGCCAAAGAGTTCATCACTTTCGAAGCGGGCATGAAGTCCAACGGCTTTTCCGACGCCGCGATTAAAGCACTCTGGGACACCATCGAGCCCTTTGCTTCCTACGCGTTCAACAAGTCACACGCCGCAGGGTACGGATTGGTCAGTTTCTGGACCGCCTACCTCAAAGCCAACTACACAGCCGAGTACATGGCGGCACTGCTCACAAGTGTGGCAGACAAGAAGGACAAATCGGCTATCTATCTGTCTGATTGCCGCCACCTGGGTATCCATGTGCTGTCGCCGGACGTCAACGAATCTGCTCTGACCTTCCAATCAGTGGGAGAAGACATTCGTTTCGGCCTGGGTGCCGTCCGCAACGTTGGTGAGGACGTCGTGGCCTCCATCGTCAAAACCCGCGAAGAAAAAGGCCCGTTCACGGACTTCTCGGACTACCTCGAGAAGATCGATACGCTGCCGTGTTCCAAGCGTGTGACTGAGTCGCTGATCAAAGCGGGTGCCTTCGACTCCATGGGGCACACCCGCAAGGGCCTCATGCTCATTCATGAAGACGCCATCGATTCCGTCATCACCACCAAGAAGGCCGCCGATAAGGGGCAGTTCGACTTGTTTGCGAGCCTGTCGGGTGAGGACGCCGCGTCGTCCTCCGTGTTCGCAATTTCTGTTCCGGAGGATAATTGGGAGCGCAAACACGAGCTCGCGTTGGAGCGTGAAATGCTCGGCCTCTACGTCTCCGGGCACCCGCTGGATGGGTTCGACGAGGCCCTTGCTGCACAGACCGATACACCGCTGACCACCATCTTGGGTGGTGAACTCCGACACGGACAAGAGGTCACCATCGGCGGCATTATCAGCGGTGTCGACCGACGCTTCAGTAAAAAAGATGGCTCCCCCTGGGCCATTGTCACCCTGGAAGACCACAACGGCGCCAGCGTCGAGTTGTTGGTGTTCAACAAGGTCTATGCACTGGTCGGATCTATGATCGCCGAAGACAACATCGTGCTTGCCAAGGCCCACGTATCGATCCGCGAGGACCGCATGAGCCTGTTCTGTGACGACATGAAGATGCCTGATCTGGGCGTTGCCGGCGGGGGAGTACCTCTGCGTCTGACCATGCGCACCGACCAGTGCAGCATGAGCAATATCGCCAAACTCAAGGAGGTTTTGGTGGCCAACCCCGGTGACTCTGACGTCTACCTCAATCTGGTCGATGGCGAAAACTCCACCATTATGGTTCTCGGAGAACACTTGCGGGTCGACCGATCAGGGTCCCTCATGGGCGATCTCAAAGCAACCATGGGACCGGGCATCCTCGGATAAAATGCTTAAGGTAATCTAAATGATCGTTAGAGTATCTACCGATCATTTATTAAGGATCACCCGTGGCCCAACCCACCATCGAACGCAGGTCAGTCGGATTCGTCCCACTTGAGGAACGCCACGGCAGCGCCTGGAACCAATTCACCCTCTGGGTAGGCGCAAACCTCCAGATCACCGCACTAGTCACCGGAGCGCTCGCCTTCGTCTTCGGCGGCGACGTGTTTTGGTCCCTGATCGGCCTATTCATCGGACAGATCGCCGGCGGCGTCGTCATGGCCCTGCACTCCGCACAAGGGCCGCACCTCGGCCTACCCCAGATGATCTCCTCCCGCGCCCAATTTGGCATCTATGGCGCAGCATTGCCACTGATCCTCATCATCTTCATGTACCTGGGATTCTCCGCATCCGGCACAGTGCTCGCAGGCCAAGCAGTCGCGGAACTTTATGATGGACCGCAATGGAGCGGCGTCATCATCTTCGGCGCAGTATCGACCGTGTGCGCAGTCTTCGGATACAACGTCATCCACAAACTCGGCCGATGGGTCAGCCTCGTCAGCACAGTCGCCTTCCTGTACCTCATCGTTCGCCTATTCATGGTTGCCGATGTGCCCGCGCTACTAGTCATCAAACACTTCGACCTGCCGCAGTTCCTCTTCGCCATCGCACTCGCGGCCTCCTGGCAGATTGCTTACGGCCCCTACGTCGCTGACTACTCTCGCTACCTGCCGGCGGACATTAAAACCTCCCACGTCTTTGGAGCTACCCTCGCAGGAACCGTCATCAGCTCCACCATCTCTATGAGCCTGGGCGTATTCACCGCAGCATGGGCAGGGGAGAGCTTTCGCGGACACGAAGTAGAAACCTTCGTCGGCCTAGGATCCGCAGGTGTAGTCGCCGCGCTGATCTACCTCTCGATCGCCGTCGGTAAACTCACCATCAACGTGCTCAACATCTACGGCGGATTCATGTGTATGACCACTGCTTATTCTGGTTTCCGAGCACGCGCAGAAGTCACCCCCACCCAGCGACTCATCGCAATCTTCTGCATGGCCGCAGCCAGCATGGGCCTAGCCGTATGGGGAACCGCCCAATTCCTTAACGCCTTCAGCTCCTTCCTGCTGTTCCTCCTGACTTTCTTCATCCCCTGGTCAGCGATCAACCTCGCCGACTACTACTGGGTGTCCAAGGAACGCTACGATGTGCCCGCACTGTCCGACCCCAATGGTCGCTATGGCAAGTGGAACTGGGCAGCACTTGTTGCATTCGCTGTAGGCGTGCTCATTCAAATGCCATTCGTGGCAACCAGCTTCTACACCGGCCCCCTGGTCGCACACATCGGTGACACCGACATCTCCTGGATTGTCGGCCTAGTCGCCACCACGGTTCTCTACATGGCACTACGCCCCCTGGACAAACGCGTCATCCCCGAGCAGACCATTCTGCCCGAGGTCGATCCCATCGAAGCCGCAGCCGCACGCGCCATGAAAGGCGCACATCCACCCACCGGAGCCTAACCCCGCCCGGAGGAGAAGACGCACCCACCCGCACATAAGGTAAGCCCATGACGAATCCATTCGAGTCACCACAACAGCCGGGCTGGTAGCCCCCAGCTGGCCAGCCAGGGCAGCCCCCAATGGGCCAACCTGGTGCACAGCCCATGCCTCCAGCACCCCCATCCGGGGCCACAACGCCCTCCAGGACGTAGCCCTTGCACCCGGAAGCACCAAAACATTCAACATGTGCTACGAAGCCTCCGGCCACAACGGTGTCTACAGCTTCACCTACAACCCGACGTTCTTCACCACAGAGGACAAACCCACCTGGAGCGTCGAACTCACAGACGGCTAAACTCACAACCCGTCACCGCAGCCACCGACTCGATGGTCTCACCTGGGGCTAACTCCACAAGCCTCAGGCCACCGTCGATGGCAAAGACACCCAGATCTGTCACCACCATGTCCACACAACCCGCACCCGTAAGTGGGAGCGAACACTGCTCAACCAACTTCGGTTGCCCATCCACCGTGCAATGAGTCATCATCACGATGACTCGCTTGGCACCATGCACCAAATCCATGGCCCCACCAATGCCCTTGGCAGCGCGCCCCGGCACAGACCAATTGGCCAAATCCCCACCAGCAGACACCTGCAAACCGCCGAGCACCGCGACGTCAATACGCTGGGAACGAATCATCCCAAAGGACACCGACGAAGAGAAAAATGACGCCCCCTTGGCCGCCGTAATCGGCGCCTTGCCGGCATCAATCAAATCCTCATCCTCCAAGCCAGGCTCCGGGCGAGGCCCCACACCCAACACCCCGTTTTCGGAATGCAACACAATCCGGCGGCCAGCAGGCAACGCCCCCGGAATCAACGTCGGCATCCCAATACCGACATTGACATACTGACCATCCCGCAAATCCGCAGCCACACGCTGCGCCATCTGCTGCCTACTCCACCCCATCAGGCACCTCCACCACACGATCGACATAAATACCCGGCAGATCAATCAACTCCGGCGGCAACTCATCAACAACACAGCGCGCCTGCACAATGCTCACCTTCGCGCACATAGCCGCCTCCGGATTAAAATTCTGCGCAGTGTAACGGAAGTGCACATTGCCGAAACTATCCGCCATGTGCCCCTGCACCAGCGCAAAATCCGCGTGCAACGCCGTTTCCAACAGGTAACGCTGGCCATCAAACTCACGGACTTCCTTCGGCTCACTGGCCTCCAGCACAGCACCATCCGGGCCATAGCGATAAGGCAACCCCCCGGTCTCCAACACAGTACCTACGCCAGCCTTGGTGAAAAACGCCGGAATACCCGCACCCGCCGCACGCATACGCTCTGCCAACGTGCCCTGCGGAGTGAACTCGACACACAACCTCCCATCCAAGTACATCTGCTCGTACTCCTTATTCGAGCCGATATAGGAACCTATAGAGCGCTCCACCCGGCCAAGAGTAAGCAACCTGCCCAAGCCCACCCCCTGCGCACCCAGATTGTTCGAAATAATCGTCAAACGCGTGCAACCCCGGGCGATCAAGTCCTCAATCAGCTCCGTCGGATTGCCGCAGAGACCAAAACCGCCCACAGCGATCGTCGCGCCGTCATTAATCCCCTCAAGCGCATCCGCGCGGGAACATAACTTCATGGCTTCACCTTCACCTGCATTAGTATAATAAGACTTAAAGCCGCACAGCAGATAACAAAAGCACCAAGCGGATGCCGGAATCGCCGGCCTCTAGTTCTTGCATGGCCAGACCGTACTGGGGCGCCGACAGGCCAGCGCAGCCATAGCCCTTGAGGTGCATGCCAAACAGTCCCTCGGAGGCTAGCTTGGAGAAAATTTCGGTGGGCAGCTCTGCGTTTTCGAACCACCGGCCAACGTTGGGTTTGATTTCACGCTGGACGAAGGCTCGCACGCGTTCGGCTACCGCGCGTTCGTCCTCGCTGAGCAGACCTTCGAAGTTGATCAGGTCGGTAGGGAGGCGTTGGTGTTGACATGGAAACCTCCTTGGGTGGAAACAATAGGTGATGTTTAGTGCTGTGTCCCTGAATGTAGCGACTCTCACACCACCTCTCGGTGAATGATCCGATTAATGACTTAAAATACCTCTATTGATGCTTCACAAAAATTAATGTAGTAACCCAGAACACAAAAACGTTCCGAGGCGTTAAGAATGGCACCATGAACACGGCAATCATCAGCCGACGCAGCTTCCTCACTGCAGTGGTAGCCCTCGGAGCCAGCGCACTACTAGGCTCCTGCAGCCGCACCCCCACAGACCAGCTAGTATTTTCGACCTACAAAGCCGGCACCGGAACCTACAACGACCTAGCATCCTTCGCCAACATCTTCACCACCCACCATGGCACACAAGTGCGCCTGATGACGTCCGACACCTCCATCGGACGCATCGCCCCACTGATCAACGGCACCGCACAACTATCGCGAGCAGCCGACGAAACTCACTACGCCTTCGAAGGTGACGACGAATACGCATCCGCAGCGTGGGGGCCGCAAGCAATCCGACAAATCTGGACACCGCCCGGAAACTACGGCGTACTCACCCTCAAAGACTCCGGGATCGAAACAGCCGCAGACCTCAAAGGGCGCCGCGTTCCCCGCATCCTTGCGGCAGTATCAACCAACCGGAAAATCGAAGCGCTGCTCAACTTCGGCGGACTCACCCCCGACGACGTCACCTTCGTCGACATCGCCTACTCCGAACAAGCAGCCGCCATCAAAGCCGGCCATATCGACGTCATGTACCAAAACGTCGTCGGCGCGGCTATCAGCGAACTGGCCTCCACCCACCCCATACGTTGGATCAACGTCGGGGGCGGAAGCAAAGAACAGTACTCCACCTGGGAATCACTAGCGCCCATGATGCGGCCCGGACCAACGCATGACGCCGCGGGCCTCGCCGAAGGCGAAGAAGCCTGGACGTTCCAATACTCCATCGTGCTTGCCACGCTGGCGACCTTCCCCGAGGACAGGGTCTACACCATGCTCAAGACACTCCACGACAACTTTGACAGTTTCGTCGGCACAACACCCGATGCCCAACGCTTCGCCCTCGACAACATCTTGCTCACCCCGCTAGTGATCCCATTTCACCCCGGGACCGTACGCTTCCTTAAAGAACACGGCCGATGGAATGACAGCCTCCAGGCCCGCAACGATGCACTGCTCGAGCGCGAAAAACTCATGCACGCCGCCTGGCCGGACTTCCTTGAAGAACACAAACACATCAAAAACCCTGCCGCCGAGTGGAAGAAATACAAAAAAGACAACCTTCCGCGTCTGCCAGAGGTGGTGGAACCATGAACCGCATCATCGGAGCACTCACCCTGGCAGGCACCCTGCTGGTCATCAACCAAGTGTTCTTCCTCAACCTCTTCGGCCTAGCGCTCGCCACCAATTCCTTCCTTTATCTGGTCGCGGCGTGCTTTTTGCCCATCGTCTTTCTACGGAAGTCCCCGGGCATCATAGAATATATCCTGGCGGCCATCACCTTCGGCCTATCCATCTGGCTGGCCTACCACGGCAACGACATCTCCGTATTTGGCTGGTCCATGGTCGCGCCCACCTACGCCACATGGATATCCATCATCTACTGGCTACTCGTCGGCGACATGCTACGGCGCACCGCAGGAAAAATCGTCGCCATACTCGCCATGGCTATCTCGGCCTACCCCATGATCGCAGGGCTCATCCCCGTTGCCTTCCTCCAAGGCATCCAATACGATCCACGCGTTCTAGCACAGGTGCACGTCATGGGAACCGAATCCATCTTCGGCCTACCCTTCAACACCGCGGCGTCAATACTCGTAGGCTTCCTGCTGTTCGGTGTCACCCTCCAACACACAGGCGGTGCAGAGTTTTTCACACAACTCGCTAACTCGCTGTTCGGACGCTACCGAGGGGGTGCCGCGAAAGTTTCCGTCGCCTCCTCCGCGGCGATGGGCATGATGAGCGGATCGGCCGTATCCAACGTACTCACCACGGGACCCATGACCATCCCCACCATGATCAAATCCGGTTTCTCCAAAAAGACCGCCGGAGCCATCGAAGCGACCGCATCCTCCGGCGGATCCGTCACCCCACCGATCATGGGCGCGGCAGCCTTCCTCATGGTCTCCTTCGTCGGCGTGCCCTACACCGACATCCTCATTGCAGCATTGATCCCAGCATTCCTCTACTACTTCGGCATCTTCATGCAGATCGACGGCTACTCCGCCCGCTACCACATCCACGGACAGGATCGGAACAGTCTGCCGAACTTCTTCGCAACGCTGCGCGACGGCTGGCCCTACATCCTCGCCATCGCCCTGCTGACAGTCCTGCTGCTCACAGCACCCGCAGAAGCACAAGTACCCTTCTGGGTGATCGCCGCACTGCTACTGATCGCCTTTGTGAAACCAAGCATCCACTTCCGCGCAAAAGAACTAGGGGACTTGATCGTCGACGCAGGAAAAACGATCGCCCAAATCATGGGCATCATCGCCGGCGTCGGACTCATCCTCGGAGGACTCACAGCCACCGGTGTCGCCCTATCTCTATCCCGCGACCTGGTAGCGCTTGCCGGTGACAACGCCCTACTCATCCTCATCTCCGGCGCCATCGCATGCTTCATCCTCGGCACCGGACTGACCATCTCCGCATCCTACGTCTTTCTCGCCATCGTCATGGTGCCAGCACTGACTGCACTGGACGTCAACCCCATCGCCGCACACCTCTTCGTCATCTACTGGGCAAGCGTCTCCTACATCACCCCACCGGTCGGATTGGCAGCCTTCGCCGCCGCAGGCATCTCCAAAGCAACAGCCATGGAAACCTGCTTCGAAGCCATGAAGTTCGGCGCCGTCAAATATCTCGTACCTTTCGCATTCGTGCTCAACCCAGCGTTAGTCGCACAAGCAGACATCATCCACATCGCCGTAGCAGCACTGACCTCATTCATCGCAGTATTCGCCCTCAGCGCAATGTTCTCCGGCTACCTCCAAGGCGTCGAAACCACCCTCAACTGGCCCCTAAGAATTATCCTGGGACTCGCAGGAGCAGCCGTCTTCCTACCCCAATGGAGCATCAGCGCCATGGGCGTCGCCGCCATCATCGCCGTGCTCGCACTGACCAAAATCAAAAGGACACTCGCATGAACCCCAACGACCACGTACTCCACGAACAACACGGCCACACAGCCGTCGTGACCATCAACCGTCCCGACGCATACAACGCCATGAACCGCGACGTCATCACCCAACTGTCCACAACGCTCGACGCAATTGAAGACAGTGACGCCACGGCCATGATCCTCACCGGCGCTGGCAAGTCCTTCGTCGCCGGCGCCGACATCGGAGAACTAGCCACACGCACACCTCTGGAAGGGCTCAACCCACTGCTCCAACGCACACTCGACAGACTCGCGGCCTTCCCCATCCCCACCATCGCAGCCATCAACGGATACGCCTTCGGTGGGGGAGCAGAACTCGCGCTAGCCTGCGACATACGCGTCGGATCCACCGACGCTCAATTCGCGCTCCCTGAAACCGGCATCGGCATCATCCCAGCCGCCGGCGCAACCCAAAGAATGGTCAATATCGTAGGCCTTGGACTGGCCACCGACATGATCCTCACAGGCCGAAGGCTAGACAGCGAAGAAGCCCTAGCCGCAGGGCTAATCACCTACCGCGTCGCCCCCGAAGAACTCCTACCCACCGCACACAAAGTCGCCGAACGCATCCAACGCAAAGGCCCCATCGCCATCCAACTCGCCCGCGAAGTACTACGCCACGGACACAAAAGCGACCACGCGACCGGCATGCTGCTCGAACGCCTCGCACAGTCCATCCTCTACGCAACCGAAGACAAACACGAAGGCACTACAGCATTCACCGAAAAACGCAACCCAGAATTCAACGGACGCTAAAGGACACCACCATGGACAACACAATCAACCACGTCACCGTCATCGGCGCAGGAACCATGGGCTCACAAATCGCCATGGTAGCCGCACTCGCAGGCATCACCACCACCCTCACTGACATCAGCCAAGACGCCCTCGACCGGGCCCGCGAACAACTCTACGCGCGCATGGAACGCAAAGGCACAGTCGACGCCCTCGAAAACCTGACCTTTACCACCGACCGTGACAATGCAGTCGCGCACACAGACATTGTCATCGAAGCAGCCATCGAAGACATCGACATCAAACGCACCCTATTCGCAGAACTCGACGCCATCGCACCCCCACACACCATCCTGGTCACCAACTCCTCCAACATCGTGTCCTCACGCATCGCCGACGCCACCACGCGGGCCGACAAAGTCTGCAACATGCACTTCTTCAACCCCGCGCTCGTCATGGAATGCGTCGAAATCGTTTGCCACCCCGGCACCAGCGAAGATACCCGAGCAACCGTGACCGAACTAGCCGAACGCATGGGTAAAAAACCGATCCAAGTGCGCAAAGAAATCCCCGGCTTTGTCGCCAACCGACTACTCAACGCGCTCAGAAAAGAAGCCCTGGAACTCTACGCCGACGGCGTCGCCAGCTTCGAAGACATCGACGCCGCAGCAACCACCGCGCTGCGCCACCCCATGGGCCCCTTCCAACTGATGGACCTGGTTGGCATCGACGTTGTTTACCTCATCCGGCAGGCAGAATACGAGCAGACAGGCGACGCGGCGTCATTGCCACATCCAGAAATCACAAAGCTCTACCAAGCAGGACGATACGGCAGGAAAACCGGCCACGGATGGTACGCCTACGAAGGATAAACCTCGTCAACCACCTCAAGTACCGAGCGGAGAGCCGGGTTATTGTCGCCCGTGCGCCAAATAATCTGTAAATCGATAAAGCGATTGCTCTCCGCAAGCGGCACAAACGTCACATTCGGCTCCGTCACATTATCGACCACCGAATCCAGCGTCACCGCAACCCCCATTCCGGCACCCACCAACACCAACATCGTCCACGAATCCAGCGCAATAGTACGGATAGTAGGGACAAAACCGCCCTGCTTAGCCAACACATTAAAACGGTTAATCAACGCGCTGGAAAAGCCCCCAGGCAACACCATCCACGACTCCTCCGCCAATTCCGACATCGACACACTCGCCCGATCAGCTAAACGGTGAGAACTAGGCAAAGCGACAAACAACTCTTCGCGCGTGATCACTTTGCGCTCAATATCAGCGGGGAGGAAATCCCAGCGGCCAATAGCCGTATCCAAACTGCCGCCATGAACATTTTCCAGCCCCTGCTGGGAAAACTGCGACGAATGCAGATCGACCCGAATGTCAGGAAAGCGCCCTGCGCAGCGACGCACAATATCGCCCACTGCGGTGTGAGTGGACGCGCCCGCAAAACCCAAACGCACATGCCCGGTCACCCCGCGCCCAGCGTCCAGTACCGCGGCGTCAGCAGCCCGCGCGGCGTCAATAAGCGCCCGAGCCGGCCCCAACAGCGCCGCCCCCGTAGGAGTCAGGCTTACATGGCGAGTGCTGCGCTCAAACAACTGCGTTTTATATGTTCGCTCCAACTGCTTAATCATGCGGCTGAGCGGCGGCTGAGTCATGTTCAATCGATCGGCAGCATGGCCAAAATGAAGCTCCTCGGCAACAGCAATAAACGCGCGGGCCTGTTCAACATCCATGAATAGAGATTAATGCAAAAAAGTCATAAAATATAACTAATTTTATATTAGAATCGGCAAAAAAGCTGTGGTCGGATCAAGACCATGAATATCCTCGAATGTATCACCATCACAGACTTCTCCCGAGTTCTCGCCGGACCCGACTGCTCCATGTGGCTCGCAGACCTCGGCGCCACAGTCCTCAAAATAGAAAGCCCACAAGGCGACGACACCCGGCACTGGAAACCCCCGACATTCAACGACACCAGTACCTACTACCTCTCCGTCAACCGCAACAAACAATCAATCCTCCCCGACCTCAACAACCCCGACGACCTTAAGCACGCCCACCGCATCGTCGAGCAATCCGACGTCCTCATCGAAAACTTCAAACCCGGTGGCCTCAAAAAATTCGGACTCCACCACAGTCAAACACTGGCCCGACACCCACAACTCATCCACGCACAAATCAGCGGATTCGACTCCGAAGAGGGCGCACACCTGCCCGGATACGACCTCCTAGTGCAAGCATTATCCGGATTCATGCACGTCACAGGCGACCCCGATGGGCCACCACAACGTGGTGGCGTAGCTATCTTCGACGTCGTTGCCGGCCTCAACATGGCTACCGCCATCTGCGCAGCGCTCTACGAACGCGAGCGCTCCGGGCAAGGCCAACACATCGAAGTCGACCTACTAACATCCGAATTGTCCGCACTAGTCAACCAAACAAGCGGCGCAATCACCTGTGGAAATGACCCCACGCGCTCCCATCCTCACCGTGCCCGAAGGCGTGCAACACGCCCAAGCACTCGGGCTCGATCCCGTGACAACCATCGACGGCATCCCCCAGATGCGCAACCCCGCACCTTCAGCCGTACCCCCGTTAGCTACCGCAACGCACCACCCACACTAGGACAACACAACCCATGAAAATCCACGTACCCCTCGAACTGCGCTGGTCCGACCAAGACGCAAACAACCACGTCAACAATGTCACCATCGTCACTCTGTTAGAAGAAGTACGCGTGCGGGCACCCAAGGACATCACCGACGGACTACGCGTCGTCCGGACACTCGAAGTCCGCTACGACGGTGAGCTCACCTACGGACAACCCGTCGACGGATACGCTTGGATCAGCAAGGTAGACAACACCTCCTATGAAGTCAGCCACGAACTGGTTCAAAACCAGGAAGTCAAAGTCTTCGCCACAACAATCATCGTCGCACTCGACCCCGACACCCGCCGACCCACCCCAGTGAAAGGACTCACCGATGGACTTCCTTAAACTCGACGAGCAACTAACCGAACACGAAATTCACCTGCGCGACACCATCCGCCAGTTTGGTGAACAACGCATCCTCCCCATCATCAATGACTACTGGGAACGCGCTGAATTTCCGTACGAACTGCTCGACGGGCTACGCGAACTGGGTATCATCGGAACCTTCATCAAGGGCTACGGATGCCCCGGGCTTAGCCGCCGCGAAGCAGGCATCGTGTCACGCGAAATGGGGCGCATCGACGGCTCCATCAACACCTTCCTCGGAGTCCACTCCAACCTGGCCATGGGCAGTATCTACATGCTCGGCAGTGAAGAACAACGCAGCCGATGGCTGCCCGCAATGGCTCTGCTGGAAAAGACCGGCGCCTTCGCCCTCACCGAACCAGACCACGGCTCCGACTCTGTCTCACTAGAAACCAGCGCGCAGTTAGAAGACGGCCACTGGGTGATCAACGGACACAAGCGATGGATCGGCAACGGCCACGCAGCCGACATTGTCGTGCTCTTCGCCCGGGACACCGCCGACGGCCAAGTCAAGGGCTTCATCATAGAAAAAGACACACCCGGCTATAACGCCACAGTTATCACCGGCAAAGTCGGCAAACGCGCAATCCTCCAAGGTGATATCATCCTCGACAACGTGCGCATCCCTGAATCCAACAAACTAGCCAACTGCAACTCTTTCAAAGACGTCAACAAAGTCCTCGCAGCCACCCGTGGGGGAGCATCCTGGGAATCCCTCGGCCACGGCATCGCCTGCTTCAACCTAGCCCGCGACTACGTTATGCAAAGAGAACAGTTCGGAGCACCCCTGGCCAGCTACCAACTCATCCAAGAAAAGCTCGCCACCATGCTCGCCGACGTCACCCACATGCAACTACTCTGCCTACGCATGGCCGAACTTCAAGAAGCTGGGGAATTCACTGGCCCCATGGCAGCGCTGACAAAGATGACCTGCTGCCGCAAAGGCCTCGCCATTGCCCGCGAAGCCCGAGACATGCTTGGCGGAAACGGTCTGCTGCTGGACAACCACATCGCGCGCCACATGACAGACATGGAAGTCGTATCCACTTACGAAGGCCCCGACTCTGTCCACGCGCTACTCGTCGGCCGCGAAATAACAGGAATCTCGGCATTCTCCCGAAAGGCACACTCATGACCACCTACATCATCACAGGCCTTCGCACCCCCACCGGCCGATACGGCGGCGCGCTAGCGCACATCCGACCCGACGACCTGGTCGCGGAGGTCATCCGCGGCGTCATTAATGAAACACACATCGACCCGCACACTGTCGACGAAGTGCTCATCGGCAATGCAAACGGCGCAGGCGAAGACAACCGAAACGTCGCACGCATGGCCTGGCTCGCAGCAGGCCTGCCGGACACCGTCCCCGCCATGACAGTCAACAGGCTCTGCGCATCTGGAATGAGCGCAATCACCACAGGCACCGCACTTATCGAATCCGGACAAGCGCACCTAGTCGTTGCCGGCGGAGTTGAATCAATGAGCCGCGCCCCATGGGTAATGGAAAAACCCAAAAAAGCCTTCAGCCGGCCCGGGGAGATCGCCGACACATCAATCGGTTGGCGCTTCACCAACCCCAAATTCCTCGCCCGGGACAAAATGACGTACGAAATGCCCGAAACTGCAGAAGAGGTCGCACGCGTATGCAACATCAGCCGCGAAGAATCCGACCTTTTCGCCTACGACTCCCACATGAAAGCTGCAGCAGCGACCGACGCCGGACATTTCACCCGAGAAATCCATTCGATTGCTATTGACAGCGACGAAACCATCCGCCGCACTACCACTATCGAGAAGCTAGAAACACTACGCCCAGTAGTTGCCGGCGGCAGCGTCGTCACAGCAGGTAACGCGTCGTCGCTTAACGACGGGGCATCTGTGGTGCTCTTGGCCTCAGAAGAAGCAGTGCAGCGCTATGGTCTCACCCCGCGTGCGCGCATAGTTGGTAGCGCGACCGCAGGGCTCGCACCGGAAATTATGGGGCTTGGACCCGTTCCTGCCACCCGGAACCTACTTGAACGTATCGGGGGCAGCATCGACCAGTTTGACGCAGTAGAACTCAACGAAGCTTTCGCAGCGCAATCTCTGGCCTGCATCAAAGAAATGGGCGTCGACCCGCAGGTAGTCAACCAGTGGGGAGGTGCCATTGCCCTGGGGCACCCCCTTGGCTCCTCCGGCTGCCGCATTGTCATCACGCTACTTAACAGACTCGAAAAAAATCAAGGCACACGCGGTTTGGCGACGATGTGCATTGGCATCGGGCAGGGCCAATCGCTGGCGATTGAAACGGTATAAAACTAGCGGGGCAAGCGGGGGAGGAACTTCACCGCGAACTGTGCGATGAAACCGAGGAGACTGATCAAGCTGACCAAGCCAGCGAGGATTCCCATGATGCCGCCGCCGCTACTGGAACCAAAGTCCCCGAAGCTATCGAAGCTAAAGGCCGTGCGTTTCGGGTGGATAAGAACGAAGTAGTGGCCACCACCTTGTGCCCGGTGACCGTTATGTGCTGCGATGATGCCGCGCTCTTCGCTGCCCGCCCAGGAGTTCACGATGAAGTCGTAGAAGCTCGTGTTCGAACTGCTCAAGCCGAGGTTCTCTAGGTGCTCGATGTAGCCGTTGCGCTGCGAGGTGTTGGTTTCGATACCGGTGATGGGGGAGGGTTCGGCAAGGGCTTGGGTGGTGCTCAAGGTCAGTGCCGTGGCTGTGAGTGCAGCGACGATGCCAACACGGTTCATAGTGTGCCCCAAAGGCTAAAGAAAAAGGAAAAGATGGTGTAAAAGAGTGTGGGCACACTGTATATCTCGACCGGATAGTTCTACCCCTATGTGGCGGCGGGGCCACCAGTGCTGGGTGGGTGGCCCCGCCTTGCGCGTTGACTGCAGAAGCCGCCCCACAGATGCGATGCGGGTGGTCGTGAGCCCCCGAGTGACCCTCGACGCTGGCAGCAGCTACGCCTTCCACAAGCCATTCCCCTCAATGGTTTGCGGGTGTGTCGTGTGCGCTCCTGTCCGCCATTGACTGGAGTGCTTGGCGACGGTGCGGGTTGGTGCTCCCTCTAGTGTCATGGGCCCCCGAGCAGCTCTTGACTGCGGTGTGCTGACCTAGCTCCCTTGGCGCTCCCCTCAGCGCTTTCGGATGGCGTGGCATTGCCCGTACCGACGCGTGGCGTGGTCGGCGGGCGGGGTGGTGGGAACCATGCATGTCTTACCTGGTGCATCCGACGGTCCTTTCTGTGTGTCTAAGTGGTTAGACTGAATTAAAGCGGTTTCGGTTCCCTTAAGTGGCGAATTTGAACAAGAAATTCTAAAAGTGCTGGTCAATGCGGATTAAAATCTTTTGAAAAAGCTAGACAATAGCAAGTTGGCTACCCTATTTTGGGGGTTGTACTCCCCTTGTTGGACAGTGGTGGGAGCTAACTTAGGTTGACTTGTTCCATCTTTAGATCGATTCGATTACGCGCCTGTGAACCTCTGGTGAACCTCTAGGGGCGGCGCAGGGGGTTCACGGGTGGGGGGCAGTTCGCAATGAGTTGGAGCGGGTGAGTAGAATCGATGCGTACTTTTCTAGCGTCTAGCAGCAGGGAATCTCGCACAGATGACTGACAGTAAACCCGTGGGCGTCGCCCTCCTTGGTTATGGCACCGTTGGCGAGGCAGTGTATCGACTGCTCGCCGAGAATCGTCACCATTTCGTCCAGCGCATCGGCGGCGATATTGAGGTCCGTGGCGTAGCAGTCAACGATGCTTCTAAGCCGCGCGACGGCGTTCCCGCAGAGCTTCTTACGGATGATGCCGTGGGCCTCGTCGAGCGCGACGACGTTGACATCGTCGTTGAGGTTATCGGCGGCATTGATTACCCCCGTGAGATCGTCCTCAAAGCCCTGCAAGCCGGCAAGTCTGTGGTGACAGCCAACAAGGCTTTGGTGGCTGCGCATTCCGCAGAACTCGCAGCTGCTGCAGATGAGGCCGGCGTTGATCTCTACTACGAAGCGGCCGTTGCTGCTGCGATTCCAGTCCTTGGTCCTCTGCGCCGTTCGTTGGCTGGCGACCAGGTGAAATCGGTGATGGGCATCGTTAACGGCACCACGAACTTTATCCTCGATGCGATGGAGTCCACTGGGGCTAGCTATGACGAGATGCTGGCGGAAGCGATGCGCCTAGGCTACGCCGAGGCCGATCCCACTGCGGATGTTGAGGGTCATGACGCCGCGTCGAAGGCGGCGATCCTTGCCTCCCTGGCGTTCCACACTCGAGTGTCTTACGACGATGTTTACTGCGAGGGCATTTCTCACATCACGGCGGAAGACATTGAAGCTGCTAAGACTGCGGGCTACGTCATCAAGTTGTTGGCCATTTGTGAGCGCATCGTCGATGCGGAGGGCGTCGAGAAGGTCTCCGCACGCGTTCACCCCACGCTTGTGCCCAAGGATCATCCTCTTGCCAGTGTTAAGAAGAGCTTTAACGCTATTTTCGTTGATGCAGAAGCAGCAGGTCAGTTGATGTTCTACGGCAATGGTGCCGGTGGTAATCCCACTGCTTCCGCGGTGCTGGGTGACCTGGTGGGTGCCGCCCGCAATAAGGTCCATGGGGGCCGCGCGCCCGGGGAGTCGACCTACGCGAATCTGCCCCTGGCCGATTTCGGTGAGGTCCCGACTCGGTACCACCTCGACATGGAGGTCAACGACCGCGTCGGGGTGCTGGCCGATGTCGCCCAACAGTTCGCTCAGCGTGGCATTTCGTTGCTGACTGTTCGTCAGGAAGGTAGCGACAACGGTGCTCGATTGGTTGTCGTCACCCACGCGGCACGTGAGGCCGATCTTGCGGACACTGCCGAGAGTTTGAAGAGCTTGGACGCTGTAAAGTCCGTCAACAACGTCATTCGTTTGGAAGGTTAGAAAAATATGAGTGCTTCACCTGTTCACAGCCGCTGGCCCGGCTTGATTGCGGCCTACCGCGACCGTATGCCTTTCGCGAAGGACTGGACCCCGGTTACCCTGCACGAAGGTAACACCCCGCTGGTGCGCGCTAATTACTTGTCTGAGTTGACTGGTTGCGACGTCTACCTCAAGGTCGAGGGCGCGAACCCCACTGGTTCCTTTAAAGACCGCGGTATGACGGTCGCTGTGACTGACGCGGTTGAATCCGGCAAAAAGGTGCTCATGTGTGCATCGACCGGCAACACGTCTGCGTCTGCTGCGGCGTTTGCTGCCCGCGCCGGTATCAAAAGCTGCGTGTTGATCCCCGAAGGCAAGATTGCTCAAGGCAAGCTCGCTCAGGCTGTCATGCACGGCGCAGAGATCATTCAGGTGCGCGGTAACTTTGATGACTGCCTCGAATTGGTTCAAAAAACCACCACCGAATACCCAGAAATCGCACTGGTTAACTCGGTGAACCCGATGCGTATCGAGGGCCAAAAGACCGCAGCATTCGAGATTGTTGATGCTCTCGGTGACGCCCCGGATATTCACGCTTTGCCGGTGGGTAACGCTGGCAACATTACGGCGTATTGGAAGGGCTACACCGAGTATTTCGCCGACGGTGTTTCCTCTCAGCGTCCGCGTATGCTCGGTGTTCAGGCCGCCGGCGCAGCCCCGCTGGTCAGTGGCGAGCCCGTCCTCAACCCGGAGACCATTGCGACCGCTATCCGTATTGGTAATCCCGCGTCGTGGGCTAGTGCAGTGGCTGCTAAGGAAGAATCCGAGGGGAAATTCCGCGCTGCTGATGACGATCACATCCTCGAGGCTTATCGGATGATCGCCGCGAAGGAAGGCGTGTTTGTTGAGCCCGCATCTGCGTCCTCTTACGCAGGTGTGCTGGCTGAGTTCCGCGAGGGAACCTTGGGCAAGGGCCAGCGCATCGTGTGCACGGTGACCGGCCACGGTTTGAAGGATCCGCAGACTGCTTTGCTTCAGATGCCTGAGCCCACTCCGATTGATGTGGATCCCGCTGCTGTCGTGGACGCCCTCGGTTTGAAGGGGTAGCACCATGATCCCTGTTGGCTCTGCTGTTCGTGTGAAGGTCCCTGCGTCTTCTGCAAACTTGGGGCCTGGGTTTGACACCTTGGGTTTGGCGCTTGGGTTATATGACGTCGTGGAAGTCCACGTTGTCGACTCCGGCCTTGAGGTGAAAATCCACGGGGAAGGCGAGGGGGAGCTTCCCCTGGACGAACGCCACTTGGTTGTTCGCGCTATTCGTTCCGGCTTGGCCGCCGCAGGGGTCGAAGTGCCCGGTTTGAAGGTTGTTTGCCACAATGTGATCCCGCAGTCTCGCGGTTTGGGTTCCTCCGCTGCTGCAGCTGTCGCAGGCGTTGCAGCGGCTAATGGGTTAGCCGGGGGTGTTCTGAGCGAGTCTGAAGTTGTTCAGCTGGCAAGTGCCTTTGAGGGGCACCCCGATAACGCAGCTGCCTCTGTACTCGGCGATGCTGTGGTGAGTTGGACGGATATCCCCGTCGATGGTGAAACTGACCCGCAGTATCGGGCTGTGCGCATCCCCGTGCACGAAAGCATTCACGCAACCGCGCTGGTTCCTGGTTTCAAGGCCTCAACCGAAGCGGTTCGCCGAGTGCTTCCGTCTGATGTAACGCACATCGATGCTCGTTTCAACGTGTCCCGTGTGGCTGTTATGACGGTTGCGCTGCAGCATCATCCCGAGCTTCTGTGGGAGGGTACGCGTGATCGCCTGCACCAGCCGTACCGTGCAGATGTTCTTCCAGTTACCGCCGAGTGGGTTAACCGTCTGCGTAACCGGGGTTATGCAGCATTCCTTTCGGGTGCTGGCCCCACCGCGTTGGTGCTGTCCACTGAGCCGATACCGGAAGAAATTGTAGAAGAGGTCCGTGCGGCTGGGCTTCAGGTGATGAAGCTGCCGATCGCGGGCCCCGTAGAGGTCGAATCGTTTTAACGTCCTACAGCTGGCAGACCGGGCGGATGACTTCCATCCCTCCGGTCGTGGGGGCTGTCAGGAAGGTGCAAGAGTTATAGCCGCGGGCTTCGAGGGTGTTTTTCACTTCGGTCCACTGCTCTGCGGTAGGGCTGGGGGATAACTGCCACTTGGTACCAGTCGCCAACGTAGCTGTCGATGGTACGTATACCGAAGCTATTCGCCAGGGCCTTTCAATTTGATGACGGTGAACTCACCTTCGCGTAGATGAGCCCGCAAATCCTTCTTGTCGAACTTGCCGACGGAGGTCTTGTCGATCGCCTTAACAAAGGTCCAATATTCGGGCAGCATCCAGCGCGGAAGCTTGGGTCTTAGTGCATCGCGCAAGGCTTCGGCAGTATCTGTCGTGGGCGGGACTCCACTGTGCAGCACTGTGACCGCCAAGGGTCGCTCGCCCCACTTATCATCGGGGAAACCAATGACAGCGGCCTCCACAACCTCCGGCGCCTCCATGACAAGGTTTTCGATCTGAACGGAGTAAATCCATTCACCTCCAGAACGAATGACGTCGCGGGCGCGATCTTCGATGGTTAAGAAACCGTCTTTAGTCACCGACCCAACATCGCCGGTACGCAACCACCCGTCAGCTGTGAACTTCGACGCGGCGTCATTAACATCTTTTCCACGGAAAGTATGCGCGGGGCCGCCATCGTCGCTGGTGGGGGAGTGATAGTAGCTGCCAGTTACCCAGTTGCCGCGCACCTGAATTTCGCCTTGATTGCGGTCGGTGCCGGTGACCACCGCGCCGTCATTAACCACGCGGTATTCCAAGGATGCAGGGAAACGGCCTTGGCTAATTCGATAATTCCAGCGGGTTTCCCCAGATACCCCATACGGTGGGCGAGCCACGGTGCCAATGGGGGAAGTTTCCGTCATACCCCACACGTGAATGACGTCCACGCCGTAGTGCTCCTCCCACAACTTGATCAGAATCGGCGGGGCAGGGGAACCGCCGACGAAAATCTCGGTCAAGCTCATCCGCTCGGGCGGATTATTCAAGTAGTGCACCATCAGAGAAATCCACAGCGTAGGCACACCATTAGCCACCCGAGGATGGGTAGCAGCAATCAATTTCGCCAATGACGCCGGCTGCAGGTCGCTGCCCGGGAACACTAGAGGCGCCCCAGACATGAATGCCGCCACCGGAACGCCCCAGCTCAGGACGTGATAGATCGGCACGCAACATAGAAAAGGAACGCCGTGCGACACGGCGAAGGAATCGGTGGTCCGCAAGCTCAAAGAGTGCAGGTACATACTGCGGTGTGAATAGGCCACGCCCTTCGGTGCGCCAGTGGTGCCAGTGGAATAACACAACGCGGCGGCGGTAGTTTCCTCAAGCTCCGGCCAGGGGTAGGTGGTCGGTCGGCCATCGATTAAAACCTCGTAGGAATACACGTCGACCTGCTCAGGCATAACCTGCTCGGCAGCCTCGAAACCTTCTACGCCTGTGATGACGACGCTACGAACGCCTGGGCAGTGCTCGAGCAAAGGTGCCAATTGGTGAGCTAAGTGGGCGTCGGTGATGATTACCCGGTCCTCGGCATGGTTGATGATGTGGATGATCTGGTCATCCATCAACTGCTTATTCAGCGGATTAAATACGGCCCCCATGCAGCTGACAGCGAACAATGCTTCGACGTGTTCCGAACAATTTGGCAACAAGGTGCCGACGCGCTGATCACCGGTAATGCCGAGTTCGTCACGCAAAGCGTGAGCAAGTGCACTGGCGCGGGCCCCAATTTGTGCGAAGGTAGTGTGCTCGGTGCCGCCGGCGCCTTCACCCACCCACGTGGTCACAGGGGTATCGCCGTGAATCACACGCCCATATTCCAGAATGCGGGACACGTTGAGGGGGCGGTCTTGCATTGTGCTGCGCATGCACTCACTTTAGCGTGTTGATGCGGCGTCTCGTCGGGGTGTGCGCTATTATGGTGGCAGCCTGCGGGCGCGTGGGGTGAAAGGCGTGAGTACCCCACTGGGCCACATAAGATTGTTGGCCGCGGCTCGTAGAGAATTCACATCGCAGAACACCACCCATTAAAAACCGTTTCCACCGTGGAGTTTGCATCCTCCCTTCGTGGTTTTGTGTGTCTGCCGTATGCGGCGCATCGAGCGTCGCCCCAGGAAAGGACTTTCGTGACCGAAAAGGACACCACCCAAGACTTGTCTGCACTGCGTATCCCCGAGCTGCGCTCGTTGGCACAGTCAATGGGTATCCGTGGTTTGTCGGGCCTGCGCAAGGGGGAGCTGATCGACAAGATCAACGCAGCCGGAGGGGGCGCCGGAGCTAAAGAAGCTGCAGCTGAGGCGAAAAACACTAAGGAAGACTCGTCTCAGAACACTAAAGAAGAGACTGAGGCCCGCGAGGCTCGGGAAGCGCGCGAGGCTCACTACGAATCCCGCGCAGCAGCACGTCGTGCTCGCCGTAATCGGGCCCGCCAGAAAAATAGCGACAACGGTGACTCCAGCACCGATGAGCAGCGTCAGGAGCGTAACGAGCGCCCCGAAAACAGCAATGAGCGCAACGACCGCGGCGGCGAGCGCAATGACCGTAACGACCGCAACGGCGACCGCAGCGATCGCAACGATCGTGGTGACCGTAACGACCGCTCGGAACGTGGCAATCGCCGCAACCGGCGCAACCGCCGCGATCGCGACAACCGTGATAACCGCGATAACCGTGACGACAACGTGGCTCCGGAAGATCTTCAACCGGTGGCCGGCATCCTCGACATCGTCGATTCCAACGTCGCTTTCGTGCGCACTACCGGCTACCACGCTTCCAGCGCAGATGTGTTTGTGTCTAACCAGATGATCCGCCGCCTCGGCCTACGCCGCGGTGATGCAATCGTCGGTCAGGTCAAGATGCGTGAGCAGACCAATGTCGGCAACGGCCGCAACCGCCAGAAGTACAACTCGCTTATGCGAGTCGACACCATCAATGGTTTGAGTGTCGACGACGCACGTCAGCGTCCGGATTTCTCCAAGCTGACCCCGCTGTACCCGAACCAGCGTCTGCGTTTGGAAACTGATCCGAAGATCCTGACCACCCGCGTCATTGATCTGATTATGCCGATCGGTAAAGGTCAGCGTGCTTTGATCGTTTCTCCGCCGAAGGCCGGTAAGACGACTATTCTTCAGAACATCGCCAACGCGATCGCGACCAACAACCCTGAGTGCTACTTGATGGTTGTCCTGGTAGACGAGCGTCCTGAAGAAGTCACCGACATGCAGCGCAGCGTTAAGGGCGAAGTTATCGCGTCGACCTTCGACCGTCCGCCAAGCGAGCACACCACCGTCGCCGAGCTTGCGATCGAGCGTGCCAAGCGCCTGGTTGAGCAGGGGCAAGACGTCGTCGTTCTTCTCGACTCGATTACCCGTCTGGGTCGTGCGTACAACAACAGTTCCCCGGCATCCGGTCGTATCCTGTCCGGTGGTGTGGACTCCAACGCCTTGTACCCGCCGAAGCGATTCCTTGGCGCAGCCCGCAACATTGAAAATGGCGGCTCCTTGACCATCATCGCGACTGCGATGGTCGAAACCGGTTCCGCCGGTGACACTGTGATCTTTGAGGAGTTCAAGGGTACTGGTAACGCGGAACTGAAACTGGACCGCAAGATCTCCGAGCGTCGCGTGTTCCCGGCTGTGGACGTCAACCCCTCCGGTACCCGCAAGGACGAGCTGCTTTTGGGACCCGATGAGGCACGTTTGATGCACAAGCTGCGCCGCATCCTGTCCGCATTGGATAACCAGCAGGCGATTGATTTGTTGATCAAGCAGCTGAAGAAGACGAAGAACAACGCTGAGTTCATGATGCAGCTTGCATCTTCGGCGCCTCTTGCTGCCGCTGAGGACGAGGAGAACTAGGCTATGGCTTCCGCATCTGGGCACCAGGTGTCGGCAGTTGACGACATCCTTGCCGAATACCAAGGGTTGGAAGCGCAACTCGCTGACCCCGAACTGCATAATGACGCCGCGGCTGCGCGCCGTGTCGGCAAACGCTACTCTGAGCTCCAACCGATCATCAAGGTGCACACTGAACTAGAGCGTGTGCGTGATGACCTGGGTGCTGCCAATGAAATGGCGCACGAGGACTCCGAATTTGCCGCCGAGGCTGAGCGTTTGGCTGGTGAAGAGGTGGCCCTCGAGGAAAAACTCGCTGACCTTCTGGCGCCTCGTGACCCGCACGATGGTGACGACGTCGTCATGGAAATCAAGTCCGGCGCGGGTGGCGAGGAAGCTGCCCTGTTCGCTGGCGAGCTGGCGCGGATGTACCAGCGTTACGCTGAGCGTCACGGATTTACTACCGAGGTTCTGGGCGTTAACGAGTCCGACCTTGGTGGTGTCAAAGACATGACTATGACCATTCGATCCAAGCAGCCGTCTCGTGATGGTGCGTGGAGCGTATTTAAGTTCGAGGGCGGGGTGCACCGTGTGCAGCGTGTGCCCGTCACCGAGTCCCAGGGCCGCATTCAAACCTCGGCTGCCGGCGTGCTGGTCTATCCAGAACCCGATGAGGTCGCAGAAGTCGAAATTGACGACAAAGACATCCGCGTCGACGTGTACCGTTCTTCTGGCAAAGGCGGCCAGGGCGTCAACACCACTGACTCGGCGGTGCGTATTACCCACTTGCCGACTGGCATTGTCGTGACCTGTCAAAAGGAACGTTCGCAGATTCAGAACAAGGCACGCGCTATGCAGGTGTTGGCTGCGCGTTTGCAGCAGTTGGCCGAGGAAGAAGCCGACGCCGAAGCAGCCGCTGGTCGCGCTGCCCAGATCCGCACCATGGATCGTTCGGAGCGCATTCGCACCTACAACTGGCCCGAAAACCGTGTCAGTGACCACCGCATTGGTTACAAGGCCAATAACCTTGATTCAGTCCTCAACGGTGACCTAGAAGATCTGTTTACTGCTTTGCAGGCAGCAGATCGAGCAGCTCGCCTTGAGGCCGAATAATCCGGCGTTGATCGTGTTTCGGTCGGTGTTTTAAATGGCGACTCTAGCGCAGCTTGTGCGCGGTGCCGAGGCCACTCTGGCGACTGCTGGGGTGGCCTCGCCACGTTCCGATGCCCAAGTATTGGCGGAGCACTGTTGCGGTGTTCCAGCCCTGCAGACCGGCTTCAGCGACTTGGTTCCATCGGAGTCTCAGCAACAATGTTTTGACGCCGCGTTGCGTCGGCGTGCAGCAAGGGAACCCCTGCAGCACATCGTGGGGTCCGCGCCATTTGGACCGCTGGATTTGGCCGTGGGCCCGGGTGTATTCGTACCCCGGCCAGAAACCGAAGTCCTTGCGGATTGGGCGGTTCGCCACCTTGCCAGTAATCCGTCACCACGACCAGTGGTGGTCGACTTGTGCTCCGGGTCCGGCGCACTCGCCGCCTATATTGCGACCCAGTCGGACCTTCAACCGACGGTCTACGCGGTCGAATTGTCACGGGATGCGCTCGAATACACACGCAGAAATACCTGTGATTATGGCGTCGAAGTGGTGCAGTCGGATGTGTGCGCGCCAATACAACAGCTTGAACATCTGGCGGGTCGTGTTGATCTGATTGTCGCCAACCCACCGTATGTTCCTGTAGGCAGTGAGGTCGACGTGGAAACAGGGTGGGACCCGGCGTCAGCAGTGTTTTCAGGTGAAGACGGAATGACTGTCATTCGTGGGATGCTTCCCCAGGTGGTGCGCCTGCTGAAGCCTGGTGGATGGGTGGGCATCGAGCACGATGACACAACGAGCGAGCTGGTGTGCCAGGCCTGCGCGGATGCCGGGCTGGTCGATATCGCGGCGCTTGAAGATTTCACAGGCCGGCGGCGCTTCGTCGTCGCGCAAAAGGTAGCATAAGAGACCATGAGCCAGACCTACGATTGCTCCATTTCCGGGGCACAATCTGATGCAGCTGAACGCGCTAGGGGAATCAACACTGCAGCCAGTGCTGTTGAAGACGGCCGCTTGGTGGTCTTGCCGACAGATACTCTCTACGGCATTGGCTGCGACGCATTCAATCCTGACGCCGTGCGCAAACTGCTTGCAGCGAAAGGAAGAGGCCCCGACATGCCGGTGCCTGTGCTCGTAGGCAGCTGGGACACGATCGCTGGACTAGTGCAGTTCTATACTCCGCAGGCACAAACCCTGGTGCGTGCTTGCTGGCCTGGCGGCTTAAGCATTGTCATGCCTCAAGCTCCAAGTCTGCCGTGGGATCTCGGCAACACCTATGGATCTGTGATGCTACGGATGCCGGCACACCCCGTGGCTATCGAATTGCTGCAAAAAACTGGGCCGATGGCAGTATCCAGTGCCAACATTTCAGGTCAGCCTCCAGCAACGACCTGCCAGGAAGCCAAAGACCAATTGGGTGAATCCGTAGCTGTCTACCTCGATGGCGGTACCTGTGCCCAGCGCACTCCGTCGACGATCATTGACCTCACTGACAGGCAACCGAAAATTCTGCGTGAAGGTGCGGTGCCGGCCGAGCATCTCAGCGAGATCCTAGGCGTGGAGCTGTAAATGGGTGTCGGCGGCGTGGGGGTTCCCCTGCGCGAACTTGGCTTGGTTGCCCTGATGGCATGCGCGATCACTTTCCTATGTACGGGCGTGATTCGTGTGTTGGTGGTGCGTTCCGGGCATCTGTCGGAGATCAGGGAACGCGACGTACACACTGTCCCCAAGCCCCGCTTGGGTGGTGTGGCCATGTACTCCGGGTTTTTGGCAGCAGTATTCCTTGCGGCACAGCTGCCCGCGCTTACGAGGGGATTTAAGCCTTTTACCCCAGAGATGAACGCAGTGGTGTGGGCGGGTTTCGTCATCGTGATCGTTGGGGTGATCGATGATCTCTACGACATTGACGCGTTGACCAAACTCATAGGTCAGCTCTTCGGTGCTGTCTTGATGTCCATTATGGGATTGTCATGGACCCTGCTGTATCTTCCCATAGGGGAGGGCACCACACTTGTGCTTGACCATGTCCAGTCCACAGTATTGACGGCGGTGTTCGCTGTCACTCTGATTAATGCGATCAACTTCGTCGACGGGCTCGATGGGCTAGCAGCGGGCTTAGGGATGATCTCTGGTCTTTCCCTGCTCTTGTTCTCGCTAACGATCTTGCACGACCAAGGCGGCACGGTGTCCGCTTACCCACCCGCCATCATCTCCGCAGCCCTAGTGGGAATGTGCGCGGGTTTCCTTCCGCACAATTTCGAGCCTTCCCGAATCTTCATGGGGGACAGTGGCTCGATGCTTATCGGCCTGTTGCTTGCCGCGGCATCGACATCAGTGAGCGGAAAAATAAACATGTCCTTGTACGGTGCAGCGGACATGATTGGTGTGATGTCGCCGGTGGTCGTAGTGATCGCCGCGTTCTTCGTCCCATTGCTTGATCTGATCATGGCAATTATCCGGCGAGTAAAGAGCGGCCAATCGCCTTTTACCGCAGACAAAATGCATTTGCATCACCGACTGCTAGGTCTAGGCCACAGTCATCGGCGAGTTGTTCTCGTTATGTACGCGTGGGTGGCGGTCGTGAGCATTGGGGCCGTGACATTCACCGCCATTCCGCCCGTGGTTGCGATAGGTTTGTGCGCCGCCGGGCTTATAGCTGCGGCCGTATTTACCCTCCAACCGATCCTGCAGCGTCGATCCCGCAAAGGTATACAATCTTCCCATGCACGCCAATGAACAACCTGAGAGCACTTTCGACGACTACCAGCGCCCCTTCCGTCAAGCTTTGCGCCTGTCCCTCGCTGGACTAGCTGTAGTTGCGGTCGTCTGCTGCCTTGTCTTTGGTCTTTCTGTCGGGGGAGCGGGTATCTGGGGTGCGTTGCTTGGCGTCGCTGTCGGTGGGGCATTTGCGCTCTTAACTGTTGCGAGCATGCTGTTTACGGCAAATCAAACTCCGGCGGTGCTCGGCGCGATCGTTTTGGGGGGTTGGTTGCTTAAGCTAGTGCTCCTCATGATCGTTCTCGCGGTGCTGCGTAACTACGAGTTTTATGACAAATGGGCACTGTTCCTGACCGTGTGTCTGGTCGTTGTAGTTTCCCTCGGGGCTGAAGTATGGGGCGTGCTGAAGACCTCAGTGACCTACGTTCAGCTGGAGCAACAGTAGAGCCTGTTTAAGGAGACACAGGATCGGGGGGGGGGACACCCCTGCACCCCCGAAGCGGTAGTTCGGCCCCGCTGTGACCGACCTTACAGCAGCTCGTTGATGCAGGTAAATGATACTTTTTCGGGTGTTGGAAATAGTCTCAAACCGCCTAAATATGCGGGGTTGGGGATATGCCCTTAATGGCTGATAACCTACTAGACGGGTCTTAATCTTCGGCCTCACGACCTGTGTCACAAAGCAGAAGCTGAGGATGAAGAATGAGCGCTCCACTGGGCCGTTGCGATGATGTGCGACGGAGTCCGTATCGGCCCATGAAGTTTTTCAGACGTCCATCGCACCGCACAGTGTGGTTACTGTGCGGCCCGAACACGGGAGAGAACGCTGAGCGTTACAACACTGGCCATGAAGGGTGAGTTCCACTCACCCAACCTGGATCATGAATTTTTCCCGGGGTTTATGAAGAACGGTGAACCGCACAATCTGCTGTTCTCTGACTTCGCCAATGGCTACTTCGCCATCGACCGTCTGATGTTCGTCCGCCTGCTGATGACCTTGCTGCTGGTGGTGTTCTTTGCCATCGCCATGCGCAAGCCAAAGCTGGTGCCCCACGGGCTGCAAAATGTCGCGGAAACCTTCCTCGACTTCTGTCGAGTCCACATTGCTGAAGAGATCCTCGGTAAGAAGGAGGGGCGTCGGTTCTTGCCGGTCATCGCCACCATCTTCTTTGCCGTTCTGGCCAGCAATGCCCCCTCGGTCATCCCCATGCTGAACGTGTCGCCCAACGCTCGTATCGGTATGCCGCTAGTGATGGCAATCGTTGCATACATTGCCTTCATCTACGCGGGCGCTAAGCGCTACGGGTTCTTCAAATTCATGAAGTCCTCCCTAGTCATCCCGAACCTGCCTTTGCCGCTTCACATCTTGGTGGTCCCGATCGAGTTCTTCTCGACGTTTATCATGCGCCCGGTCACTCTGACCTTGCGTCTGATGGCCAACATGCTCGCCGGTCACATCATTCTCGTCCTGCTGTTCTCTGCCACAAACTTTTTCTTCTGGCAGATGAGCGGTTGGACTGTTGTGTCCGGCCTGACCTTGGCTGCGGCGATTGCCTTCACGCTCTTCGAGCTGCTGGTGATCTTCCTGCAGGCATACATCTTTGCCCTGCTTGCGGCGGTCTACATTGATCTGTCGCTGCACGCCGACGAACACTAGAAGGCTCCACGCCTCTAGCCAGGCACAAACCCCATAACGTAAAAACCAAAACCGCCCGAGAACAATCCCGGGCACTAGAAAGGGAACGGAAACCCAAATGAACGAGATCCTTCTCGCTGCTAATGACGCTGCTGCTGTCGCTGACTACCGCGCTGTTGGCTACGGCCTCGCCACCATCGGCCCCGGCCTCGGCATCGGCATCCTCGTAGGCAAGGCCCTCGAAGGCATGGCACGTCAGCCTGAGATGGCTGGCCAGCTGCGTACCACCATGTTCCTGGGTATCGCATTCGTTGAGGCACTTGCCCTTCTGGGCCTCGTTGCCGGCTTCCTCTTCGCTTAATCGCGAACCGACACGAAAGCATTGATGCACCATGACGAACGTCATTAACTATCTGGCAGAGGGGTCGGCTGAAAAGCTCCCCCTCGAGCACGGCAACAACCTGTTGCTGCCCATGCCGTACGACCTCGTCTGGTCCGCTGTTGCGTTTGCCGTCATTATTTTCCTCTTCTGGAAGTTCGTACTTCCGAAGTACTCCGAGGTTCTGGCAGAGCGCGAAGACACCATCAGCAGCGGTATCCAGAACGCCGCAGAAGCTGAGGCTAAGGCTGCCGCAGCGCGTGAAGAATACAACGCGCAGCTTGCTGAAGCACGTGCCGAGGCTGCTCAGATCCGCGAAGAAGCCCGCGACAAGGGCAAGGAAATCATCGCGGAGAAGACAGCTGAAGCTACTGCCGAATACAACCGTATTGTCGCTTCGGGCGAGAAGCAGCTCCAGGCACAGCGCGAGCAGGTTATCACCGAGCTCCGCCGTGACATGGGGCAGACCTCGATCAGCCTCGCGGAACTTCTTCTTGGACAGCAACTGTCCGAGAACGTCACCCGCTCCGGCACGATCGACAGCTTCCTGAACGAACTCGACACCGTCGCACCGGCAGGAAAGTAGGCGAATATGCACGCAGCGAGCCGCGAAGCACTCGACGTTTGCTACAAGGACCTTGACGCACGTTGCGCAAGCCTTGATTCACTCGTCGCAGTTGCAGCACAAACCGGTACGGAGCTCTTCGACGCTGTTGATGTACTCGACAGCGATCGCAGCCTGCGAGTGGCAGTGGCTGATAATTCCAGCCCCGCCGATCGCCGCTCCGGATTGGTTCAGGCAGTTTTCGGTGGCAAGGTGTCCCAGTTGACACTGGACATCCTCGCTCACGCTGCGGCCCAGAATTGGTCCACCCCGCGCGAAATGCGCGTAGGCATTGTTGCAGTAGGTAGGCGCGCACTGCTGACATCGGCTAAGGCCGGCGGTCAGCTTAACCAGGTTGAAGACGAGCTCTTCCGCCTCGGTCGCATCCTTGATGGTCAGCCGCAGCTCACATCGCTGCTGGCCGACAAGACAGCCTCTGCTCAAGCTAAGCGCTCCCTGCTCGCGCAGGTCCTCTACGGCAAAGTAACTGCCGTCACCGAGGTACTGGCGCTGCAGGTTATTGGACGCCCGGAAAGCAATCCGATCGACGACATGTCGGCACTCGCGGCTAATGCAGCCGCTCTTCAGGACAAGAGCATCGCTTTTGTTCGCGCCGCTAGCGATCTTTCGGATGAGCAAAAAGCTGCACTGGCAGACAAATTGGGCCGCATTTACGGTCGTGCGATGTCCATCCACTCTGAGGTCGATACCAGCCTCCTCGGTGGAGCGGTCATCCGCGTTGGTGACGAAGTGATCGATGGAAGCCTGTCAGGCAAAATCGACAAGCTGCGTAGCAACTTGGTCTAACACCTAGTCACCGACACGATTCGAAGAACATTTATTACATGCTGGAAGAAACAACCGAGAGCAGGAAGAACATGGCGGAGCTGACGATCTCCTCCGATGAGATCCGTAGCGCGATTGCGAACTACACCTCGAGCTACTCCCCGGAGGCCTCCCGTGAGGAGGTCGGCGTGGTCATTTCGGCAGCTGACGGTATTGCCCAGGTTTCGGGCCTACCGTCGGTCATGGCGAATGAGCTGCTCGAGTTCCCCGGCGGCGTCATCGGCGTCGCACAGAACCTCGACACCGACAAGATCGGCGTTGTGGTTCTGGGTAACTACGAGACTCTTAAAGAGGGCGACGAAGTAAGGCGGACCGGTGAGGTCCTATCCATTCCGGTTGGGGATGCATTCCTCGGCCGCGTAATCAACCCCCTGGGCCAGCCTATCGACGGCCTGGGAGCTATCGACGCTGAAACTGACCGCGTCCTGGAACTGCAGGCACCGTCCGTGCTGCAGCGCCAGCCCGTGGAAGAGCCGTTGCAGACTGGCATCAAGGCCATCGACGCAATGACTCCGATCGGCCGCGGCCAGCGCCAGCTGATCATCGGTGACCGTAAGACCGGTAAGACCGCGGTCTGCTTGGACACCATCCTTAACCAGAAGGCCAATTGGGAGTCCGGTGACGCTACGAAGCAGGTTCGCTGCATCTACGTCGCAATCGGCCAGAAGGGCTCCACCATCGCAGCCGTTCGCAAGACCCTTGAAGAGCACGGCGCTCTGGAGTACACCACCATCGTGGCTGCTCCTGCATCTGATTCCGCCGGCTTCAAGTGGCTCGCACCCTTCGCAGGCGCTGCGCTGGGTCAGCACTGGATGTACCAGGGCAAGCACGTCCTGGTCATCTATGATGATCTGACCAAGCAGGCGGAAGCATACCGTGCGATCTCCTTGCTGCTGCGTCGTCCGCCGGGCCGCGAAGCATACCCCGGTGACGTGTTCTACCTGCACTCCCGTCTCCTCGAGCGTGCCGCAAAGCTCTCTGACGACATGGGCGCAGGCTCGATGACCGCACTGCCGATCATCGAAACCAAGGCAAACGACGTGTCTGCCTTCATTCCGACCAACGTCATCTCCATTACCGACGGCCAGGTCTTCCTCGAATCCGACCTGTTCAACCAGGGTGTCCGCCCGGCTATCAACGTCGGTGTGTCCGTCTCCCGTGTCGGTGGCGCTGCCCAGACCAAGGGCATGAAGAAGGTTTCCGGTAGCTTGCGTCTCGACCTCGCTGCCTTCCGTGACCTCGAAGCCTTCGCTGCCTTCGCATCTGACCTCGACCCCGCGTCGAAGGCCCAGCTGCAGCGTGGCCAGCGTCTCGTCGAGCTGCTCAAGCAGCCCGAGAACACCCCGATGTCCGTCGAGGATCAGATGGTCTCCATCTACCTCGCGGGCGAAGGCGAAATGGACACCGTACCGGTCGAAGACATTCGCCGTTTCGAGAAGGAACTCCACGAGTACCTCCACGCAAACGCAGCTGGTGTCTACGAGCAGATCGCCGGCGGCCAGGCATTCACTCCTGAATCCCAGGCTGAGCTGAAGAGCGCCGCTGACGCGTTCAAGCGAGTCTTCGTAACCTCCGACGGCACCCCCGTTGTGAAAGAACCTGAGGTTGACCCGCTTGCTGAAGGCGAGCTGAAGAAGAACCAAATCACGGTTTCCCGTAAGACGAACAAGAAGTAGGGCTTGGTGACAAGCACTATGACCGTCCAAGGAAAAGAAGGGAGGCGATAATCCATGGCTAATCTTCGAGAACTGCGTTCCCGTATCAAATCGGTGAACTCGACTAAGAAGATCACCAAAGCCCAGGAGCTGATCGCCACCTCGCGAATCACTAAGGCCCAGGCCAGGGTGGAAGCTTCGCAGCCCTACGCAGTCGAAATTCACAAGGTGATTGAACGTCTCGCATCGGCTTCGAACCTCGATCACCCGATGCTGCGCGAACGCCCCAACGGCAAACGCGCAGCAATCCTGGTCGTCTCCAGTGACCGTGGTATGGCTGGTGGCTACAACTACAACGTCTTCAAAAAGACTGCAGAACTTCGCACCCTCCTTGAAAATGAAGGCTACGAAACCGTTCTGTACGTTGCAGGTAACAAGGGCGTTGCCTACTACAAGTTCCGCGGCGAAAACGTCGCAGGTTCGTGGTCTGGCTTCTCCCAAGACCCGGACTTCAAGCTCACCCACGACCTGCGCCGTCACCTCATTGATGGTTTCGTGGCAGGCTCCGAAGGCACCGCTAAGTACCGTGAAGGCCTCAATGTAGAACCGGGCGAATCCATTCAAGGATTCGACCAGCTGCACGTTGTGTACACCGAGTTTGAGTCCATGCTGACCCAAACCGCGCGCGCACATCAGCTCCTCCCCATCGAGCCCGTGATCGAGCTCGATGAGATCAGCCAAGGCGAGGACATGCTGTCGAGCAGCGGAACCCCGACTCCCGACTACGACTTCGAACCCGACGCAGACACCTTGCTGGCAGCAATGCTGCCCAAGTACGTCTCGCGTGGCATCTTCGCGATGCTCCTCGAAGCCGCAGCCAGCGAGTCAGCATCGCGTCGTAACGCGATGAAGTCCGCGACCGACAACGCAACCGCACTGGTCAAAGACCTGTCGCGCGTTGCTAACCAGGCCCGCCAGGCACAGATCACCCAGGAAATCACAGAGATCGTCGGTGGCGCAGGAGCGCTCGCCGAAAGCGGAGAAAGTGACTAGATTATGACTACAGCTCTGAGCGAGCAGAACACACAGCAGGCGGCTACCGCCGGCCGTGTCGTGCGTGTCATCGGTCCGGTCGTCGACGTGGAATTCCCGCGCGGCGAGCTGCCGGCCCTGTTCAACGCACTGACTGTCGAGGTCACCCTCGAAGCAGTCGCCAAGACCATCACCCTCGAGGTTGCCCAGCACCTCGGCGACAACCTGGTTCGTTCCGTCTCCATGGCACCCACCGACGGTCTCGTCCGTGGCGCTGAGGTGACCGATTCCGGTAAGCCGATTTCCGTTCCCGTCGGCGACGTCGTCAAGGGCCACGTGTTCAACGCACTTGGTGACTGCCTTGACGAGCCGGGCCTCGGCCGCGACGGTGAGCAGTGGGGCATCCACCGCGAACCACCTGCTTTCGACCAGCTCGAAGGCAAGACCGAGATCCTCGAAACCGGTATCAAGGTCATCGACCTGCTGACCCCCTACGTGAAGGGCGGCAAGATCGGCCTCTTCGGTGGTGCAGGTGTTGGTAAGACCGTGCTCATCCAGGAGATGATCACCCGTATCGCCCGCGAATTCTCCGGTACCTCGGTGTTTGCAGGCGTCGGTGAGCGCACCCGTGAGGGCACCGACCTCTTCCTCGAAATGGAAGAGATGGGCGTCCTCCAAGACACCGCACTCGTCTTCGGCCAGATGGACGAGCCGCCGGGAGTCCGTATGCGCGTGGCCCTGTCCGGCCTGACCATGGCGGAGTACTTCCGTGATGTTCAGCACCAGGACGTGCTGCTGTTCATCGACAACATCTTCCGTTTCACCCAGGCCGGTTCCGAGGTGTCCACCCTGCTGGGCCGCATGCCTTCCGCAGTGGGCTATCAGCCGACCCTGGCTGACGAGATGGGTGTCCTCCAGGAGCGCATTACCTCCACCAAGGGCAAGTCGATTACCTCTCTGCAGGCTGTTTACGTGCCCGCCGACGACTACACCGACCCCGCCCCGGCGACCACCTTCGCACACCTCGATGCAACCACCGAGCTCGACCGTGCAATCGCTTCTAAGGGTATTTACCCCGCAGTGAACCCGCTGACCTCCACCTCTCGTATCCTCGAGCCCGGTATCGTCGGCGAGCGTCACTACAACGTGGCACAGCGCGTCATCAACATCCTCCAGAAGAACAAGGAACTTCAGGACATCATCGCCATCCTCGGTATGGACGAACTGTCTGAAGAGGACAAGATCACCGTTCAGCGAGCACGTCGCCTTGAGCGCTTCTTGGGCCAGAACTTCTTCGTCGCAGAGAAGTTCACCGGCATCCCCGGTTCCTACGTTCCGCTGGCGGACACCATTGACGCCTTCGAGCGCATCTGCAACGGCGACTTCGATCACTACCCCGAGCAGGCCTTCAACGGCCTCGGTGGTCTTGACGACGTCGAAGTTGCCTACAAGAAGCTCACCGAGAAGAAGTAAAGGGGCGTAAGAGACATGGCTGAAATCGCCGCTGAATTGGTTGCTGTCGAACGCGTGCTCTGGTCTGGAAAGGCCAGCATCGTGACGGCGCAAACCATCGAGGGTGAGATCGGCGTGCTCCCCGGTCACGAGCCCATGCTCGGCCAACTGGTCGACAACGGGGTCGTGACCATCACCCCCGTGGATGGCGACAAGCTTATTGCCGCCTGCCACGGTGGCTTCCTCTCCGTCTCCCCGGAGAAGGTCACTATCCTCGCGGACTATGCCGCGTGGGCCACGGAGGTCGATGTTGACTCTGCTGAAGAAGACGCACAGTCTTCCGACGAAGACGTCAAGACCCGTGGTGAGGCTGAATTGCGAGCAGTACGCCGCATGAAGGAGAGCTAAGAGCACACCGCTCACATACGCTCTTGGATGCCCACCCCCTAAACAAAAAAAAGGGGTGGGCATCTTTTTTTCCTTAAAGATGGGCTCCCGTTGTATTATTTTTTAAAAGTCATGAGCCAGGGAGTGCCAACGTGCTGTATCTCATCTTCGCAATTGTGAGCATCGTATGTTTCGCCGTGCTGGCCTTGGCCGCGTGGCGTTTTTTTGTACTCCGTCCCCACGGCATCTCCGTAGTAATGCGCACAATGAATGGCCCCTGGCGCCACGGCGTTATCAGTTACTCCGACGAATTACTGAAATTTTACAAACTTCGCTCCCTGTCTCCCCGGGTAGATATCCAACTGGTTCGTAACCGCACTGAGCTTGTTGGGCGTAGGCAGCGTCGCGATGACGAATGCAGCACCCTCGAAGACGGACTTCGCATCCTAGCCATAAAGTCAAACGCCAAAGAATACGAGATCGCTTTCGACCTGCGAGGTGAAACAGCCTTCACTTCCTGGCTAGAATCTGCCCCCACTGCGCGAGCCCAGCGACTGGATGTTCGCACAGCGATGAAACACCTCAACCAAAGCCACTAAGTTCGCCCGCCACCCCCGGATCCCGCTATCCTAAACCAATGCGAGTAGTGATAGCCCGGTGCAGTGTCGACTACATTGGACGCCTGGAAGCCCACCTACCCATGGCGGACCGACTTCTCATGGTCAAGGCGGATGGATCAGTTTCTATCCACGCTGATGATCGCGCCTACAAGCCCCTCAACTGGATGACCCCACCGTGTAGCCTAAGCGAAGCTCCCATTCTCGACGAAGAGGGTAACCCCACAGGTCAGCAGTTTTGGACTGTTGAGAATAAAAAAGGCGAACAGCTACGCATCACCATCGATACCATCCACTCCGAACAAAGTTTTGATCTTGGTCAGGATCCGGGCCTCGTCAAAGACGGAGTTGAAACGCACCTGCAGGAGCTGCTTGCCGAGCACATCGACACTTTGGGTGAAGGGTACAGCCTTATCCGTCGGGAGTATCCCACAGCTATCGGCCCTGTCGATATTTTGTGCAAGGATGGTGACGGCGCGACGGTTGCCGTTGAAATCAAGCGCAGAGGGGGCATAGACGGTGTGGAACAGTTGAGTCGCTACCTAGAGCTACTCAACCGTGATGATTTGTTGAAGCCCGTCAGGGGAGTGTTTGCGGCACAGGAAATTAAACCCCAGGCAAAAACGCTGGCCAGTGATCGCGGCATCCGCTGTGTGACGCTAGATTACCAAGCCCTTCGAGGTATCGAGTCCGACGAGCTACGACTGTTTTAGCCGTGGGTAAACGAAACAACAAATGGGCGCGGCAGCCGGCCCGCCCATTACCTACCGATGGTGCGGCCTACTTTGGCACCCAAGTTCAGGAGGGGCCTAGTTGGGATTGGGGGCAGCCATACCTTGTGCGATACATGGCTGCTGCGGCCGCTAAAAAGACCTATATCTGTCCGGGATGCAACCAGACAATTCCCCCCGGAATCCGCCACGTGGTGGCGTGGCCCCAGCAATCAGGCAAGGGAGCGGACGACCGCAGGCACTGGCATAGTGCCTGCTGGGATCGTCGTTAGCCAAGCGCTGTTTACCGTGCTGGTTCGGTAAGCTCCAGCAGAACGCCACCGGCGTCCTTAGGATGAACGAAGTTGATGCGTGCCCCACCGGTGCCGATCTTGGGGGTATCGTAGAGCAGCCGGGTGCCTTGAGCCCGCAGATGCTCACAGAGGGCGTCCATGTTGTTAGTGCGCAGGCACATCTGCTGCAGGCCGGGGCCCTTCTTGTCGATGAACTTCGCGATGGTGGAAGCCTCATTAAGGGGAGCGAGCAGCTGGATCATGCCGCCCCGATCGCTCAGGTCCTTCGGGCCGATCATAGCTTCGACGACGCCTTGTTCTTCATTGGTTTCTTGGTGGTGGTTCACCCAGCCCATGTTGCTGCGGTACCACTCGATTGCTGCGTCCAGGTCAGGCACCGCGATGCCGACGTGGTCGAGGCAAGTGACGTACTCGTGGGGGATGTCGATGTTTAAGTAGTCGTTACTCATGTCTTATAGCCTACTCCGCCCGATCGGACACAGTCGGACATTCGGTGTTATTTACTTCATAGTGGGGGTTGTCGTTGTGGTTGGCTATAGTAGGCACCTGTTGGTTTTTTCCTCGTGATTGGATGTGTGGACATGACTTCTACTTTTGGTGGCGGCGCGATTGACCTCGGCGAGGTGAAGGCCCGCGCGGAGGCCCAGGCCGCTGCAGAGGCCTCTGAGGCGCGCCGCGCTGCTGGGGGAAGCAGCATTGACCCTGTGGTGGAAGCGACCGAAGCCAATATTCAGGCGGAGGTATTGGAACGCAGCCAACAGGTCCCGGTTGTGGTTCAGGTTGGTTCTGCGCGCAGTCCGCAGTCCGAGCAGCTGAGGCAGGATTTGTCGATGTTGGCGCAGCAGGCTAACGGCAGCTGGATCTACGCGCACATTGACGCTGAGGCTTACCCCCAGCTCGCTCAGATGTTGGGTGTGCAGGCGGTGCCCACCGTAGTGGCTATCGCGGGGGCTCGTCCGTTGGCTGACTTCCAGGGCGGCCAACCGCTGGAGGCGCTGCAGCAATGGACGGCGGCGGTCGTCAATGCGTGTGCGGGCATGTTGTCGGGTCTGGGGGATCAGGATGCTGAGCCGGCGGAGGATCCGCGTTTTGAGCCCGCCCTCGATGCCCTTAACGCCGGCGATTTTGATGCCGCCATCGCAGTGTATGAGGACATTCTGGCCAAAGAACCCAACAACGCAGAGGCTAAGGCTGCGCGTGATAATGCCCGCTTGCTGTCGCGTTTGAAGGCTCATGAGGGTGTTGACGCCGCGTCAGCTATTGCGGACTCTGATGCCTCACCGTCGGACGTGCAAAAGGCTTTCGTAGCCGCTGATTTTGAAATAGCTGCGGGTGCTCAACAGCAGGCTTTCGACCGCTTGATTAGTGCGCTGTCGTTAACCGCGGGCGAGGATAAAACCCGCGTGAAGGAACGTTTGCTGGAGTTGTTCGCATTATTCGAGCCGAGTGATCCGGTTGTGCTGACTGCTCGTCAAAAAATGGCGAGTGCTTTGTTCTAGCGCCCGCCATAGTTTTTACCCCTGCGTTAACGTTGCAGTTTGTACCACTGCGCACTCATAGCGGGCAGATGTAGGGTGACTGACGCGTCGAATCCGTCCCATGGATAGGTTACGGCTTGGGCGTCGCCCAAGGGGTTGTCTGCACCGCCGAACACGGCGGCGTCTGTGTTAAGCAGGAGCTTCCAGGTGCCTGCCTCCGGGACACCGAGAGTGTAGTCGGTGTGGCTTTGTCCGCCGAGGTTGAGCACACACATCAGTGTTTCGACGTTGCCATCGGCATCTGGGGCGCTGTGGCGTAGGAAGGACAGTACGTTGCGGTCAGCGTCATCGGATTTGTTCCAACTGAAGCCCTCAGGCACGAAATCCTGCGTGAATAGTGCTGGTGTGCGCTTGTAGATGGTGTTGAGGGCTCGGACCAGTTCCAACGCCCCGGCGTGGTATTCGCCCTCCCAACCATCTTGATCGCCCCAGTCCAGGGAACGTGCCTCGGACCATTCGCCAACCTGCGCGAAGTCCTGGCCCTGGAATAGAAGTTGCTTACCGGGATGCGCCCACATGTAGGCCAGTAGTGTGCGCACGCCAGCTGCTTTGTTCCAAGAGTCTCCCGGCATGCGGGTCCATAAGGTGCCCTTGCCGTGGACGACCTCATCGTGGCTGATGGGGAGGACGAACTTTTCGCTGTAGGCGTACACCATGGAGAAAGTGATCTCGTTGTGGTGGTAGCGCCTGTTGATGGGGTCCTCGGAGAAGTACTCGAGGGTGTCGTTCATCCAGCCCATATTCCACTTCATGGAGAACCCGAGGCCGCCTGCTTCTGTGGGGGTGGTGACCCCCGGCCACGAGGTGGATTCTTCAGCGATGGTCAGGACGCCAGGGTGCTCGCGGTGGACAGTAGCGTTCATCTCTTGCAGGAACTGGACCGCTTCGAGGTGTTCGCGCCCACCGTATTGGTTGGGTGCCCATTCGCCCTCTTCGCGTGAGTAGTCGAGGTAGAGCATGGACGCGACGGCGTCGACTCGCAGTCCGTCGATGTGGAATTCCTGCGCCCAGTACAGGGCGTTAGCCACGAGGAAGTTGCGCACCTCGGGACGTCCGAAATCGAAAACATAGGTGCCCCAGTCTCGCTGCTCGCCTCGGCGCCAGTCCGGGTGCTCGTAGACAGGGCGGCCGTCGAACCGAGCCAGTGCAAAGTCGTCTTTGGGGAAGTGGGCGGGAACCCAGTCGATAATGACCCCGATGCCGGCTTGGTGCATGGCGTCGATGAGGTGACGCAACTGATCCGGGGTTCCCCAACGAGAAGTTGGCGCATAGTAACCAGACACCTGGTAGCCCCAGGAGCCACCGAAGGGGTGCTCAGCGACTGGCATGAATTCGACGTGAGTGTAGCCCATGTCGGAAACATATGTGACGAGCTCGGTGGCGAGGTCCTCGTAGTTTTTGCCCATGTTCCACGAGCCCAGGTGGACCTCGTAGATGCTCATGGGGGAGGAGTCATGGTCGACGCGTTCGCGGGAGCTCATCCACTTCTTGTCGCCCCAGGTGTAGGAGGATTCGACAACAATCGATCCGGTCTGCGGCGGGACCTCGGCGCGCTTAGCCAAGGGGTCGGCTTTGTCGATGCGGTGGCCCTCGGGGGTTTGGACCGCAAACTTATAGATCGCCCCGGCATGGACCTCGGGGATAAACAGCTCCCACACGCCAGAGGAGCCGAGACTGCGCATGGGGTGCTGGGCGGCATTCCACCCGTTGAAATCACCAACGACAGCGACGCCAATGGCATTGGGTGCCCACACTGCGAAGGCTGTGCCGCGGACTTCGCCCATCGCGGTGGTGTAGGAGGTGGTGTTGGCTCCAAGGACATCCCACAGGCGTTCATGGCGGCCTTCACCGATCAGATGCAGATCCATGGGGCCAAGGGTGGGCAGGAAGGCGTAGGGGTCTGCAAGCGTCGTGCTGTGCTCGCCCCAGTTGATTTGAAAGCGGTAGTCGCAGCGCTCGTGCCCGCTGACGTCAGCGGTGAAATAGCCTTCGCCGGCGTGCTCCATGGCGATGACGGTGCCGTCGAGTAGCTCTACAGAGATACTGGTGGCGCCGATCTGGCGGGTGCGGATGGTGTTGTCATGCCAGCCGTAGACGCCGTGAGGGTCGTGGTAGTGGCAGTGGTTGAGGCGTTCGCGTTCGGGGATCGTGTTCATCACGTAGTCCTTAAGCGTTGTAGGTGTCGACGTGGCGCCAGGCAAGCTGCTCGCGCGCGGCGGAGGGGACAGTGGGGAGGACAAAAATGTGGGCGACATTGCTCCATGGCTCTAGGCGCACAAAGTTGTGCTCGCCCCAGGTGTAGGTCGCGCCAGTAACTTCGTCGTGGACCTCAAAGTGGTCGCGGCCGTCAAGACCCAACGCGTGGAGGTTAAGATGCACAGCGCTTTCTTGCGCATTATTGGGATCCAGGTTGACCACCACCAACACAGCATTACCGGTCAAAGTATTGACCTTCGAGTAGGCAATGATGTTGTCGTTATCGACTGCGTGGAAGTGGATGTTGCGCAGCTGTTGTAAAGCAGAATTCGTTGAGCGGATCTGGTTGAGTCGGGTGATGAAAGGCTCGAGCGAATCACCGGAAGCCAACGCGGCGTCATAATCCCGGGGGCGGAGTTCATACTTCTCGCTGTCGAGATACTCCTCGCTGCCGGGCGCAACCGCTTGATGCTCGTAAAGTTCGTATCCGGAATACATGCCCCACAGCGGTGACATGGTGGATGCCAACACCGCGCGGATAGCAAACATTGCCCTACCACCGTGCTGCAAGCTTGCATGCAAAATATCGGGGGTGTTGACAAACAAATTCGGGCGGGACACATCAGCCATGCGGGCGATTTCTTGGCCGAACTGCTCCAATTCCCACTTGGAAGTCTGCCACGTGAAATAGGTGTAGTTTTGGCTGAAGCCCGCCATCGCCAGGCCGTAGAGCCGCGGGCGTCGGGTAAAGGCCTCGGCAAGGAAGATGACCTCGGGGTGGGTGGCGTGCACAGATTCGATCAGCCAATCCCAGAAGTTCGCGGGCTTAGTGTGTGGATTGTCCACGCGGAAAGTCTTCACGCCGCGCTTGACCCAGAACAACACCACACGGAGGATCTCGGCATAAATACCGTCGGGATCATTATCAAAGTTCAGGGGGTAAATGTCCTGGTACTTCTTCGGGGGATTTTCCGCATAAGCGATGGTGCCGTCCGGAAGAACCGTAAACCACTCGGGGTGCTCAGCCGCCCAGGGATGGTCGGGGGCGCACTGCAAAGCAAGATCGAGGGCGATTTCGATGCCAAGCTGCTTGGCCTTCTTAATCAGCGCATCAAAGTCCTTCAAGGTGCCCAGATCCGGGTGGATGGCGTCGTGGCCACCGGCTGCCGATCCAATAGCCCACGGGCTTCCGACATCGTGAGACTCCGGGGTCAAGGTATTGTTGCGGCCCTTGCGGTTAACCTCACCAATGGGGTGAATGGGTGGGAAGTACACGGTGTCAAAACCCATGCGTGCCGCGCGCTCTAGCTCACGGGCTGCCGTCTTGAGGGTCCCGTGCACAGGGTTACCCTGATCGTCCCACCCTCCGGTCGAGCGCGGGAAGAACTCATACCAGCTGCTCACCAACGCCTTAGAGCGCTCCACCGCAACCTTGTAGGTTTTCCCGCGGGTCAGAAGATCGCGAACCGGGTGCAGCTCCAAAAGCTGGAGGACGTCGCGGCTGAGACCCGGCGCGACACGTGCCCGCAGTTCTTTGTCCTCGCTGCGTAAGCACTCCGCGACGTCAAGAAGCATCGGTCGGTGTGCTTTGGGGGCTCCCTGCGCTGCGCGTTCAAACAGTCGGGCGCCGGATTCAAGATCGTTGGCGAGTTCTTCGGGGGATTGCCCGGCATCAATTTTGGCGGTGACGGCGTGACGCCACGTGGCCATTGGGTCAGACCATGCGTCGATGCGGAAGGTCCAGGTGCCGATGGCGTCGGGGACGAATACCGCGTTGACTTGGTCTGGGTCGCTGGGACTGTGCTGCATGGTGATTTTTTTGGTTTTTGCGGCGGAAGGGGAGTCTTTTGGCCCCTTAACGTTGAGGGTGGCGGATAGTGCGTCGTGACCTTCGCGCCAAATGAGTGCGAAAACGGGGATGACTTCTCCGACTACGGCCTTGGCGGGGATTGTGCCTCCGGCGATGCTTGGTCGAACGTCGTCGATGCCTAGGCGCGCATTCTGTCGTACTGTCACGGGAAAACCAGCTCCTCTAGGAAATATATCTTCGATCTTTTACCCTAGTCGCCCTGTGTGGCTGACACAGTTTGTTTTGAAATTCCGTCAAGATGGTCAGTGTGACTTCTAACCTGGAACACTCAGCTCAACGCCACGTACCGACTGGTGACCAAACCAGTATCCCCGCAGTCGATGTGAGTGAGATCGCAACAGATGAGGATTTGTTGATCGATTTTCGCGACGTCATCTTCACCCGCGGGGGTAGAGACCTTTTGGGGCCGGTGACGTGGCAAGTAGAGCTTGACGAACGCTGGGTTATCCTCGGGCCCAATGGGGCAGGTAAAACCACCCTGATTCGCCTGGCTGGCGCGGAGGAATTCCCCTCCAAGGGAGCGGCCTTCATCATGGGCGAGCGCATCGGTAAAACGGATATGCGCGACCTACGAACCATGATCGGAATGAGCTCAGCAGCCATCGCCCACCGTATCCCCGATGAAGAAAAAGTCGGCGACTTGGTGGTCTCCGCCGGGTACGCCATCCTGGGGCGTTGGCGCGAAGACTACGACGAGATGGACTTTGAACAAGCCGAAGACATCATGGAAAAGATGGGTGCGCTCCACTTAAAAGAGCGCACCTGGGGCACCCTCAGTGAGGGGGAGCGCAAACGCGTACTGATCGCTCGCGCCCTCATGACCAACCCCGAGCTGCTGTTGCTCGATGAGCCCGGCGCCGGCCTAGACCTTGGGGGCCGCGAGGACCTCGTGGGTTACCTGGGGGAGATCGCGTTGGATGCTGATGCACCTGCGATTGTGATGATTACCCACCACGTGGAGGAGATTCCTTACGGGTTCACCCACGCGATGCTGCTGGACGAGGGAGGTGTGGTCGCCCAAGGCCTCATCGATGACGTTTTGACGAGCGAGAACCTGACCAAGGCCTTCCATCAGCCCATTACCTTGGATAAAATTGGGGATCGTTATTTTGCGCGCCGCAGCCGGCAGTCGGGTGCGCATCGCGCCTAGCTGCATGACCCTGCCGGCCTAGGGTTCGTGTGAAAGGAGGTGTGGTCGTTGTCTTCAGAACTTCCGTTTACGCCCGCCTTCACCACCATGGCCACGCCAGACCCTGTACCGGACGGGGCGAACCCGGACCTTTACGTGGAGGACCGCAGGCTAGCGTCCACGGTGCTGTTGCTGCGTGACCGAGTATCTGGCCCGGGTGTTGAGGTCTATGTACACGAGCGGGCGAACACTATGTCGCGTTTTCCGGAGGCAACCGTGTTTCCGGGTGGGGGAGTCGACGCGATGGATCTGGTTCAGCCGCACCCAGAGATGTGGGAGGGGCCGGGGGCCGCATGGTGGGCCCAGCAGTTGGGCTGCTCTCAGCTGCATGCGCGGGCCTTGGTTCTTAGTGCCGTGCGGGAAGTGTTTGAAGAGTCTGGTTTTTTGTTGGCGGTTGACCGCGATGGGCAGATGATCAGCGACGCCACCAAGTACGCCCAGCAACGCGCAGCTATGGAACGGCACGAGCTTGGGCTGGCGGATTTTTTGCTGTCGGAGGGTTTGCGCATCCGCTCGACGATGCTGCGTCCTTTTGCTCGTTGGCAGGGGCCGCCGCCGTCGACCAGGCAGTTCGATACCTTTTCTTTTGCTGTGGCCTGGCCTCAGGACCATGATGTTGTTGACCCGAGTGGGGAGGCAACTTCCGCGGGCTGGTTTCGGCCAGAGTTGCTGCTGGATGGATGGGAAGCCGGGCTGGTTCGCCTGGTTGTGCCCACGTGGAATCAGCTGAGGCGGCTGTGCGAATTCGATTCGGTATCGGAGGCGATGGCACTGTTGGATAATGTGCGCTTGCAGCCCGAGACCGGTTTGCCCGTTCAGGACCCCCGCTATCTGCATTTTCATGCGGTAACTAGCGCGAAGCGGCCGAAGCGTTTTTAGTTGCGGTTATAGTTGTGCAATGAGTTTCAGCCCCGCGACTGTCCGTTGGCTTGCGGACCACCGTGATGACGTCGCCGCGGTAGAACAGATCCTAAGCCACCGCCCTGACAATTATGTTCATGACGCCGCGATGGTTGCGCGGGATGTCCAACGCTGGGGTGGCGAGGGGGATTCACGCGCGGTGATGGAGCTTCTCTCGGCGCGGAAAGCGCTAGGGAAAAAATGGGGCGATGGTGCAGCATCCGACAAGTTGGTGTGTTCCGAGTCTGCGCAGCAAGCAACCCCCATGCCCGTAGCCGAGGTGCGCATGGAACTCATCAAGCAGACCTGCGGCGCCAACACACTGGTGCATGATGTCACGTGTTCTATCGGCACCGAAGGGATAGCGGCCCGCCGGGCAGGACTGGACTATATCGGGGCGGACATCGACCCGGCTAGGGTCGCCATGGCGCAGCACAACCTCGCGGGCCTCAGCGCGCACCTCTACGTCGGCGACGCACTCACACCAGCCGTACGCCCACCCCAAGGTTGCGGATATGTTGTGATCGCCGATCCCGCACGTAGAAGCCAAGGACGCCGCATTCACACCCCCGAAGACTTGATTCCCCCACTACCCGACGTGATAGACACCTACCGGGGCGCAGAACTCGCTATCAAATGCGCCCCAGCCTTGGACTACAGCTTCTGGGAAGGGCTCGTCAGCGTCGTCAGCCTCGACGGACAAGTCCGCGAAACAACCCTCTACACACCCGGCATCGCACAAGGACGCACCCGCCAAGCGGTGGTGATTTCAACGCGCGGACCGCAACCTTCCCGCGACGTCATCGATGACACGTACCCACTACCCGACGCAGAATCCCCCGAACACCCCAACGCACTAAACCCAGAAGAAAGCACAACCCCTGGACGATTCCTCGTCGAACCCGACGGGGCCATCGTGCGCGCCGGGTTAGTAGAACATTTCGCCGCCCGCGAGCAACTAGCGTTCATCGACCCTCGCATCGCATTCCTCACCGGAACTCGCATCCCCGAAGGCTACAGTGGCTGCGAAATCATCGAAACAACCACCATGAAAAAACTCCCTGCGGTACTCAAAGGCCTTGACGCAGGTGCTGTCGAGATCCTCGTGCGCGGCGTCAACATCACGCCAGAAAACCTCAGGAAAAAACTCAAACTCAAAGGCACACAGCCCTACGTGATCGCACTCATGCGCATTGGTAAAGGCGTCGCCAGCAGCACACTAGCGATAGTCGCCAACAAAAGGCAATGGGGTTAACCCACCTAGAACCGGCCCAGTCATGCGGCTACAATAACCGCATGACTTCTCACGTGACGCAGGAACCGATACATGCAGCCGACATCCAAATTGCTCAGGCACGAATTTCCAGCGTCATAGCCCCCACCCCGCTGCAATACTGCCCACGCCTCTCCGAAGAGACTGGGGCAGAGGTTTACCTCAAACGTGAAGACCTCCAAGATGTACGCAGCTACAAAATCCGTGGGGCATACAACAACATCTCCCAACTCTCCGGCGAGGAGCGCGCAGCCGGCATCGCCGCAGCATCCGCAGGAAACCACGCACAAGGCGTTGCCTACGCCTGCAAAAAGCTAAAAATCAAAGGGAGGATCTTCGTCCCCAACCAAACCCCCAAACAAAAACGCGACCGCATCCTGGTCCACGGCGGTGAATGGGTCGAGGTAGTCGTCACCGGTGACACCTTCGACGCCGCCAACGAAGCAGCCCACGCCTACGCTCAAGAAACCGGTGCGACCGTCGTCGAACCCTTCGACGCCCGCAACACCATCATCGGGCAAGGAACAGTCGCCGCAGAAATCCTCGCCCAACTCACCGCCATGGGTAAAAACTGTGATTCGGTCGTCGTGCCGGTTGGCGGGGGTGGCCTGATCAGTGGCGTGGTGTCCTACATGGCCGACATGGCCCCGCACACCGCCGTCATAGGCGTCGAGCCCGCGCACGCAGCCTCCATGCAAGCAGCACTAGACGCAGACGAGCCAGTCACCCTGGAATCCATCGACCCCTTCGTCGACGGTGCCGCAGTCAAAAGGATCGGGGCGAACAACTACGAGGTAGTCGACCGCAACCGATCCCGCATCCACATGATGAGCATCGACGAAGGCGCGGTCTGCACAGAAATGCTCGGCCTGTACCAAAACGAAGGAATCATCGCAGAACCCGCAGGAGCACTGTCCGTAGCGGCACTACCACTGCTGAAACCTCGGCAGAACTCGGTCGTGGTGTGCATCATTTCCGGTGGCAACAACGATGTGCTCCGCTACAACGAAATTGTCGAACGCTCCCTGGTGCACCGCGGACTCAAGCACTACTTCCTAGTGAACTTCCCCCAGGAACCCGGCCAGTTGCGCAGCTTCCTATCAGACATCCTCGGACCCAACGACGACATCACCCTCTTCGAATACCTCAAGCGCAACAACCGAGAAACAGGCACAGCTCTAGTCGGTCTGCAATTAGGTGCCGCCACCGACCTTGAGCCACTACTCGAGCGCATGAACTCTTCAAGGATCCATTGCCAACAGCTCAAACCGGGCACGCCAGAATATGACTTCCTCACCTAAAGACACCCCACAGTCCACACCGCATCCCCGCCGATGGTGGGGACTTGCGGTGCTCTGCCTCGTGTTGTCTGTGCTCGCCATCGATGCCACAGTGCTCAACTTCGCCATCCCAGCGATGACCGCAGACATCCAACCCTCAGCACCACAAATGCTGTGGATCGTCGACATTTACACCTTCGCTCTAGCATCCATGCTGGTCGTGATGGGGTCAGTGGGCGACAGATTTGGGCGGCGCAACGTGTTGTTGTGGGGCACTGCGTTTTTCGCGGCGTCATCAGCAATGGCAGGAATGTCACACACCCCCGAGTTGCTCATTGCCGCAAGGCTTGTCCAAGGCGTTGCGGCGGCATGCCTGATGCCCTCGACGCTGTCGCTGATCGGCGTGATGTTCACAAACCCCCTAGAACGTGCCAAGGCAGTATCGATGTGGGTGGCCACCTACTCCGTGGCAGCGGCGTGCGGACCACTGCTGGGAGGCCTACTGCTCAACCATTTCCACTGGGGATCCATCTTTTTCATCAACGTCCCCATCTGCATCGCCCTGATCATCGGTGGAGTCGCCTTGCTACCGCGATCCAAGGTCCCTGCCCCCGCACCCATTGACGTCAGGGGAGCGGTGCTGGCAGTGATCGCGCTGTTCAGCCTGGTCTACGTGATCAAGGTGCTCCCGCACGAACCCGTCACCCTCACGCTTGGGATTGTGGCGGCTGTGTGCCTGGCTGCCTCCATCCTGCTTATTCGTCACCTCACCCGCACAACCAACCCGCTGATTGACATCACCCTTTTGCGCAATCCCACGTTCAGCACCGTAGTGACCGTTAACGGACTGTCGATGTTTTTATACCTGGGTGTGCTGTTCTACCTCTCCCAATATCTCCAGGTGGTTGCGGGCTACAGCGTCAGCCAATCCGCCCTGTTGATGTTCCCCGGTCTGGTGATTGTCGTGGTGTCGACCCTCATCACCGGCCGCATCATGAAAAACCATTCGACGAAAAAGCTACTGCTGGTGGCACTCGCCGGTGCCTTTTCCGGTTGTGCGCTGTTGGGCTGGGGCGCGCACCTAGAGCATGGAATCATCCTGGCTTTTGGCTTTGCGCTGTTGAACTTTTCCCTGGGCATTATCGACCCCATTAGCAACGATTACATTCTCGCCTCAGCCCCTCGCGACCGTGCGGGTGCCGCGGCGTCATTAAGCGAAACTGGCTACGAACTCGGTGCAGCATTCGGCACCGCGATCCTCGGCTCCATCCTGATGGCTGTCTACGGCATGAGCCTCAACCGCATGGGGCTGGATTCTTTGCCCCAAGCAGCCCGCGAATCCATCTCTGTCGCCCACGAACTCGGCCTTTCCCCCTCGATCCTTGAGCGTGTTGACGTCGCGTTCTCTCACGGCGTCGTAGCATCTTCGGCGGCCGCAGCGCTTGCGGCAGCGGTCATGGCCGGATTTGTCTCCCGCTACGTGCGCGAGGATTCCTAATGGAAGACCGCTACCGGCGCCCAGCCGACAGGTTGGTCACCACCGAAATCAACATCAAACGGAGCCGTTTTATCACGCTGCTTGGTCGTGCTAGCAGCGAAGACGAGGCACGAGAGTTTATTCGCCAAGCCCGATCGCGCTACCCGGACGCCCGACACCACTGCAGTGCCTTCATCATCCATCTAGACGGCGCCATGCCGATTGAGCGTTCAAGCGATGACGGTGAGCCTTCAGGAACAGCAGGTAATCCCATGCTCGATGTGCTGCGCGGCTCTGGGCTATTAGACGTGGTTGCTGTCGTCGTACGCTATTTCGGCGGGGTGAAGTTGGGTACAGGGGGGTTGGTGCGCGCTTATTCAGATGCGGTTGCATCGGCTCTGGAGGCGGTGGAAGTCACGAAACGTAGCCGCAGGCTCCGTGGCACCTTGAGCGTCGACCACGCCGATGCCGGCAGGACAGAGGCGGAACTCCGCGCACACGGCTGGGATGTTGTGGGCACCGACTACACAGCGAAGGCACATATCCATATCGCCGTGACCCCTGACAGTCGCGACCGCTGCGATGCCAGCGTCGCTAGTATGAGCGCCGGCCGCTACCAAGTGGACTGGTCAGAGCTCGACTGGATCGGCTAGCTGGCGACCCTCCGCCTTGCGGCCATCGAGTTGTGTACACTTGAAGCGCAGAACCGTGCACATAAGACAATTTTGAGGAGTATGTATGTTGTCTTCGATCAACAATTTCCCCCAGTTCGCGGACGCGCTGGAGGTGTGGGCGTTGGCAGTAGCAGACTTCTTCCGTGACTTTGGCATCAACTTCCCACCCGCGTCGTGGGGCATCAACGCTGATGGGACATTCACCAGCAGCCAGCAGTAATGCGCTTAGGGGTGCCCGCGGAGACGATCGATCTCGCGGCGCTCCTTTTTTGTTGGCCTACCCGCACCCCGGTCGCGGCGCGGCTGTGACGCAAGAATTTCTTTCGGGGGCGGCGGAGGGGAATGATCCACGTAGCATTCTCGGGCGATGGGCGCGCCCACGCGTTTGCTGATCAACCGAGTGACCTCCACGTCGTACAGCCTATGGTCGACCCATACGCGCACTCGATCACCCACCACCACTGGGCTGGAGGGTTTGATTGCCACACCGTTAAGTTTGACATGGCCAGCCTTAACCGCAGCAGCAGCTGCTGTACGTGTTTTATAGAGGCGGACTGCCCACACCCACGCGTCGATCCTCACCTGCTGCGGCATGGTTTAACTGTCCTTACGGAGCTTAGCTAGGCGGCCACGAAGGCGCTCGGGACGCTGTTGGGCACGGTTGCCGGTTTTAGCTGTCTTTTCGATGTGTTCTTCCCCGTAGGTGCGTAGCAGCAAGTCATCGATCAGCCGGAGCTGGCTGGGGACGAATCGATACTGCATTTTCGTGTGGACGTCGGCGATCGCGGCGTCATCCAAAAGATTACGAAGCTGTGCCAGGGTGGTGATCCCGTGGGCGGAAAGTAGTTCTTCCATCCAGGTGTAGTGGGCGATCTTTGAGGTGGGGAAGCGGTTGCCCACGAGCACCGTCAGCACACCTGGCAGGGTTTCCGCCGTCAGCTCGACATCGGAGCCATGGTCTGGGGTGTCGCCGTGAATCGTCGCAATTTGGTCGAACTGCTGGTCGGCAAGCTCGATTAACCCCGCAGCCAGGGTGAAAGCCCTGTCGACGCGGGGGTCCAGACAATCGCCGGATTTGTAACGGACATCGTGCTCGAACTCCGCCCAGGCATGTTGCAGCACAGTGCGGATCTGTACCTCAAACAGCATCCCGGCGTATTCTTCCAACCCTTCGATGCCCGAGGGGATCTCGACATAGAGGTGGTGCGAACCATAGCCGAAGCCGCCAGAAATTTTCGTCTGAGCTGCTTTGTCCACGGACTTCACAACCTTAAACGATTGACGCAGTACGTTGATGACCTCTGGGATGGCGGTGGAGTGGTAGGTGGTGATGCGTACTCCGACAAGGTCCCGGATCTCGTTCCACGGATCGTTGTACCGTGGGGTGCCATCGGCGGTGCGGCTAAGTGCTTTCGCTTTAAAAGAACGCCAGGTTTTAACCCTTGATGTCACTCGGTCGTAGGTGACGCCGGAGTCATCAAGCAGGTCTTCGATGGCGTCTTTGAAGTCCTGTGCTGCGGTGGGGTGCTCACGTCGCCAGGCGTGGTAAACCTGGCCGAGGCGAGCGGGAGAAGAAGTCTGAGGCATAACAAGGTGCAAGTATAGGTCAGGCGCCTAGCTGGAAGGGGTATCCGGCTCTATAGAGCAGCATGGCCCGGGTGGTGTCGATGGCAGGGTAATTTTGAGCAGCGGGTGAAAAGACGCGGATTCGTGATTCTGAGCCGACCTCGTAACGAAGATCCTCGCTGGCTAGAAGTTGCGTGAGTCTTTGGTGCAGCATGGAAAAGAGGTGGGGATGGCACAGCCACGCGGTCGTGTCGTCGGTGGGGCTGTTAATTTCTACGGCTGGTGGTGGGCCGATGTAGTCGAGGGTGAGCGGGCGGTGTTGTACCTGCACTCCGTAGGAGTGGTTACACCTAGCCCGGTCTAGGATGTTGTCGGCTGCGAGGTCCCACGCGCGTGTCGCGTTGAGGCCTAGTTTTCGTAGTGTGCCAACAGCGACGCTGCGTGCTTGTTTGCTGTTGTAGATGATTTCCGCGCTCAGGTGTTCTGAGAGTGCCAGCCGTACTGGGTGGGTGGCGAAGTCCGCATCGGTCAGTCGCGGTGGGGTAGTACCGCGGGTGACGAGCCTAAGGCTCAATGCGTTAATTTCGGATGAGCGCTGGCGTCCACCGTCGATCCATCGCGGTGGTAGCTCGGCAGTCAGTGCCGCGTAGTCGAGTGCCGTGGGTGGGATCGTGGGTGTGCTCATGTCGGGTCCTTTCAGCGACGTCGGTTTTTGTCCTCGTATACATGGACGTAATGACGTCGCGGGAGGTTCCGCATCATTTGGTGAGCTACCTCGACGCACTCAAAAACGTTTGACAGTGTTCGAAGGTATCGAACATATGACTGCCGCACGAATGGTTCAGTGACCTGCACTGTTAGTGAGGTTATCCGCCATATGTTCGATAATTAACTGTAGGGGGCGAGTTTTTAGGTTCGTACTGTCCGGTGGCTTTCCTACAGTGTGCACCATGACTTTCTTAAACAACGTGTCCAAGCTCAATCCAAAACTTAGCCTGCTGTCGCATCAGGGGGATCCCTACGGGGAGCAAGCGCTCGATCGGCTCGATGCTGTCATCTCGCATCCGCGTTCCCTGGCCCGCGCTAGCGCTGCGTGGCGCCCGCCAGTTGTGAGTCTCCCGCCCACAGCCGGTGTACCCGGGCTGAAAGTTGCGTTGCGCAGGTATCGCGTGGGGCCGGATATGCGGGCTGAATTCCAGCAGCATGGAACTGAGCGAACGCCGGCCTATGTCATTGAGGCACGCTTCAGTAATGCGGAGGGAAAGCATGTACGCACACGCGACTGCGAATGGTGGATCGGAAGGCTATTGGACTGCCCGTTCGAGTTCACCGTGCATCAACTAGTAGGGGAGTCTTCTCCGACATACTGTTGGGTTGTTGACGCCCACTACCGCCCTATGTTTTCTGCAGCGGATGTGTTGCGCAAAACTCAGCCTGCTGCGTGATGGCGCCCTTGGCCCACCGGGGGTTTTCTCCTGTGAGCTCCCTACGGCGAGCTATAGGCCCTTCGCCCCATCCTGGGTCGTAGGAATCATCGCTTGATGATGCGGAAGTGGGGGACGATGTGTGCTGTCGGCGGCTTCGAGGGGCCCGCGTTCGCGCCAGCCGCGCTCCTTCTGGGAGGGGGGAGAGTGACAGACTGCGGCGTTGAAGCACAACGCCAGTGCCATTGCGGTCGGTGAGCACTGGTTGAATGCTGCTGGCGCTAGTACCTAGTAGAACACCACGACGATGGAACATGTCCGCCACAGTGGTGCCGTTCGTGTTGTCGAAGGGATGTAGAAGGTCCTCTCGGCGTGCGACCTCCACGATTATTGCTGCGCAGGCTTCAGCATCCGCGAGCGCATCGTGGTGATTGACAAGGTCATAGCCTACGGCTTCGGCAACGAATTTCAACCCGTTACGCTGCTGCCCCAAGTCCGTCATCGTTGACAGAACATAGGAGCAACCGAAACTAAACTCTAGAGGCGCAACATCCTCATAGAGGCATGCCTCCCGAAGAGCAGCGGTATCGAATTGGGCGAAATGGGCTACCACGGAGTCAGCTCCGATGAAAGTGCGAACCTCGTCGATAACCTCCGAAAAAGGCGCCGCGTCCGCTACAGCTTCTGGCGTAATACCGTGTATTCCCACGTTAACTTCGTCGAAATAGTTTACTTTTTCAGGTGGCGTACATAGCCAGCTGGAGCTATCGGCGACCGCACCGTCGACGATGCGCACAACACCGATCTGGCAGACCGATCCGTAATTACTATTCGCGGTTTCAACGTCGAGAGCGACAAAGTTGAGCCCGGGGATGGTGGTGCTAGGGCACAGCCGTGTTAAAGCTGCCGCAAATGCGCGGGCGTCGTGCTCTTGATTCGGTGAAAAATCCCAGGACAAGTACTGGTCTCCAGCCCTCAGCGCAACATGTCCACCGTCTCGTGCAGTCGGTAAATCTGACTCAACGCGCAAGGAGTCAGACATACCTGCGTGGAGTTCATCTAACCACTGACGAACATCTGTGATGGAGGCCTTTTTCAGTGGGCTGCGTGGCTTAAACTCCACTACCGCGCCGTCGAAATAGAGCGAGCCGCCATGGCATTTCACCGTCAGATCATGTGTTTGTGGCATTAGTAGTCCGGGGTCTCCGCGTATTCGTCGCCCTCTACGTTGGGCTGCTGTGGTTCGTCGTCTTGTTCTCCACCGGCAGGCGTGGGGTCGCCGGAGACAAGCGCCGCAGCGAGGCGTACGCGTGCCTGGTTTTCTTCAAACGAGGTTGGTGCCGAAATAGGTGATGCAGAGTCGCCAATACCGGGCTGCTCGAATCCGGTGTAGCGCCCGTAGCCATTGCTCCCATTGCGATCACTGGCAGCGTTAGCTGACGTACGGCTAGCAGAAGCGCAGGGTTCGGTGCCGTCGACTTCAGCGGTGTCCATGTCGCAGGATTCGCACACATCGGAGGCCTCGAGCACCGGTGGTTCGATCTGCTTGAGGACCAAGGTGGATCTTGCAGGAACTTCGATGGTTCCGCAGGCATCGATGAATTGCTCTTCGATGGGGTAACCGGTGTCTTCAGTGGTGTCGACAATGAGCTTCCAACGTTGTCCGAAGCGACGGCTTGGAAGGGTGAACATGATGGCTTCATGGAAGGCGTTGAAGCAGAGAATGAAACTGTCGTCGGTAACTTTCGCGCCGCGCTCATCCGGCTCAACGATCGCCTGGCCGTTGAGGTAGACCATTAAGGACTTGCCGAAGGTGAAATCCCAGTCGGACTGAGTCATTAGCTTGCCAGAGGGCACCAGCCACGCAATGTCACGCTCTGCAACTGAGCTATCACCCAAAGGGCCCCCCGCGAGGAACTGCCGACGTCTAAACACCGGATGGTTCGCCCGAATACGCAACAACCTCTTAGTGAACGTCACCAGTGCTTCGTTGTCGTGCTCTTGCTGCCAGTTCATCCAACTGAGTTCGGAGTCCTGGCAGTAAACATTGTTATTGCCCTTTTGGGTGCGTGCCATTTCATCACCATGGGCAATCATCGGTGTGCCCTGAGAGAGCAACAAGGTGGTGAGGAAGTTCCGGCGTTGGCGTGCACGAAGCGCACGAATCTCTGGGTCCTCGGTGGGGCCTTCTACACCACAGTTCCATGAGCGGTTGTGCGATTCACCGTCGCGACCGCCCTCCATATTGGCGTCGTTGTGCTTATTGTTGTAGCTCACCAAGTCATTGAGCGTGAAGCCATCATGGGCGGTGACGAAGTTGATTGAAGCTGTGGGTCGACGACCATTGTTAGCGTAGAGATCCGAAGAGCCTGTGATGCGAGAAGCGAACTCGCCCAAAGTGGATGGTTCGCCGCGCCAAAAGTCGCGCACAGTGTCGCGGTACTTACCATTCCACTCAGTCCACAGGGGAGGGAAGTTGCCCACCTGGTAGCCACCCTCGCCGACGTCCCAGGGTTCCGCGATGAGTTTGACCTGGCTAACGATGGGATCTTGCTGCACCAAATCAAAGAAGGCAGACAAGCGATCGACGTCGTGGAGCTCACGCGCCAAGGTTGAGGCTAGGTCGAAGCGGAACCCATCAACATGCATCTCGGTCACCCAGTAGCGCAGAGAATCCATGATCAGCTGCAGAGAGTGAGGATGCCGGGCATTGAGGCTGTTGCCTGTGCCGGTGTAGTCCATGTAGTGGCGCTGATCCCCGTCGACCAGGCGGTAGTACGCGGCGTTATCGATACCGCGGAAAGCAATAGTGGGGCCGTAGTGATTGCCTTCGGCGGTGTGGTTGTACACGACGTCAAGGATCACCTCGATCCCAGCTTCGTGGAAGGTGCGCACCATCTGTTTGAACTCACTGACTGCACCGCCGGGTTTGGTGGCCGCTGCATAGTCCTGGTGTGGAGCGAAGAAGCCGAAGGTGTTGTAGCCCCAGTAGTTCCTTAAGCCGAGGTCCCGCAGCCGATCATCCTGGAGGAACTGGTGCACAGGCAGCAGTTCAATGGCGGTGATGCCGAGATCCTTGAGGTAACGAATGATGACAGGGTGGGCGAGTCCCGCGTAGGTTCCTCGAAGCTCTTCGGGCACCCCGGGATGAGTCATTGTCATGCCCTTGACATGAGCCTCGTAAATGACGGTCTTGTGGAAGGGAGTCTTGGGGGCGCGATCGGAAGCCCAATCGAAGAAAGGACTAATCACCACAGACGTCATGGTGTGACCGAGGGAGTCCTCTGTATTGCGCCCTTCGGGATTATCCGGATCCGAGATGTCGTAGGAGAACAAGGAAGGGTGGCCGTCAAATTCGCCACAGAACGCCTTGGCATACGGATCGACCAAGAGTTTGCTGGGATCACACCGGTGGCCGTTATCCGGATCGTAGGGGCCATGCACGCGCCAGCCGTAGCGCTGTCCGGGTTGCACCCCGGGCAGGTAGCAGTGCCAGGTTTGGGCATCTACCTCGGTGACCTCAACGCGGGTTTCGTGGCCGTCTTCGCTGATGAGGCACAATTCGACTGAAGTTGCGACGTCCGAAAAAAGGGCGAAATTGGTGCCAGCACCGTCGTAGGTCGAACCGAGGGGATAGGCTTCGCCGGGCCACACTTGATAGACGTCCTTGGCTTCACTCATAAGCTCACAGTCTAGTAGCTGCCCGCCTATTGGTACTCATTCCCCCGGAAAGCGCCGCGACCGGACCGGGTTATTGGGCTTGCGTCGCCACTATCCCGACTTTAATGAGCTCAACTCCCTGGTTGAATTGCTCCGTAGCTGCATCATGAACGCTATGCACTTGGCTTTCTGTCGCATCCGGTGCCACTGCTTGCGCCAAAGCCAAGGCCGATTGTTCATGCGCCGTGGCGCCCAGAACGAAATACAGAAGCGTGTTGGCCGCGACGTCATCACCCGTAGCCGACCGCAAGGTAGCACGCAGCATCGTGGCTAGGGGTTCGTGCGTTAAAGCGGCGGAGACAATTTCTGCCCCATCCCGGTGCTCCAGCAAGGCACTGCGCAACGATGACGCCGCGTTATCCACCGCCAGGCACCGCGCCTCACGGTTGAGTGGTTGTTCGACAGGGGTGTCGGTGTGAGCACATACCGGAGCGACAATGCGCTCGGCCAGGGCCGCAATCAGCGCCTGCTTGGATTCAAAATGCCAGTACAACGCGCCGGGCCCGACAGACAAGGACTTCCCAAGGCGACGCATCGTCAGATCGGCCAGACCGTAACTGTCGAGGATGTCCAGGGCCGCATCAATGATCCTGTGGCGTGAGAGCGTGCGAGCAGATGGCATAGAAACCCATCTTAATTTGCTGCTAGTGTGGTGGCACCCCTCATACTTTTGATTCCTAGGAGTTTGTATTCATGAATCGCACTTTTGCGACACGCACCCTGAGTTTGGCTACCGCCCTCTGCATTCCTTTTGGTCTTGTAGCTTGCGGCGGCGATAAGGAAGATGAGGCATCGTCGCAAACCACCTCGACGACGACCACGACGACCTCCACAACCTCCACCAGCACTACTCCTACCTCTACTGAGGTGCCTAAAGAGGAAGAAAAGAAGCCTGAGGAGAAGGCGCCAGCCGAGCAGCCACCGGCAGAACAGTCCCCCGCGCCTGCCCCCGCGGGCCAGATCAATCAGCTTGCCCCGATCCAGGCTAAACCGGTCAATACCGGCCGTCCGGGAACCCCTGAAGAACGTCAGCAGATCACTGACATGCTGAACAACATTGCGCAGGGGCGTACCCCGCGCGAGGTGCTCGAGCGTACCGCTGATAGCACCTGCCAGTCTCTGATCGACGCTAACGGTGGCCGTGGGGCCTTCTTCCCCAGCGATCCTCAGATTGCGATGGCGCTTGATGCGCCTCTAGCTGCGCTACCTGATTTCCGCCCGGCCCACGTGTCTGCGGTAGACAATCTGCAGGTTGACGGTGACATCGCGTCTGCGACCGTGACCACCGTGTCCGAAGGCCAAGAGCCGGTGACTGCTGTGATGCGTTTCCACAATGAGGGTGGCTGGAAGATGTGCGGCAACGACATGTAGCCGGTGGCCGGTGATGTCGGGCTGCGCGTCGTGTTGAACGGTGTTTAATTAGCCGTGTATGGTTGTGCTTGCTAACACATGGCGTGAACTATCGCACAGTTTGCGCTCCAGCTAACGGACAACACTTTGGAGAACGTATGAGCACCCCCACCACCGAACAGCCCTTAGCCCACTCGTCCGAGGTCGACATCCTCGACATTGCCCGCGAGAAAGTTCTCGGCAGGGGAGTGGGCCTGGATAAGGAAGAGACCCTTCGGGTTCTCCAGCTTCCTGACGACCGACTCGAGGAGCTCCTTGGCCTGGCGCATGAAGTCCGTCTGAAGTGGTGCGGCGAAGAGGTCGAGATGGAAGGCATCATCTCCCTCAAGACTGGCGGTTGCCCAGAGGACTGCCACTTCTGCTCCCAGTCGGGTCTGTTTGAATCTCCCGTGCGTTCCGCATGGTTGGATATCCCCGCTCTTGTTGAGGCAGCAAAGCAGACCGCAAAGTCCGGCGCAACTGAATTCTGCATTGTTGCCGCGGTGAAGGGCCCGGACGAGCGCCTTCTTTCCCAGCTAGAGCAGGCGGTCGCAGCAATTAAGGCCGAGGTAGACATCGAGGTAGCCGCATCCATCGGCATCCTCACCCAGGAGCAGGTCGACCGCCTCGCCGCAGCGGGTGTGCACCGCTACAACCACAACCTGGAGACTGCGCGCTCCTACTTCCCGAACGTGGTCACCACCCACACCTGGGAGTCTCGTCGCGAAACTTTGCGGATGGTGAAGGAAGCCGGCATGGAGGTGTGCTCGGGTGGCATCCTCGGTATGGGGGAGACCTTAGAGCAGCGTGCGGAGTTCGCTTCGGATCTCGCCGCTTTGGATCCCACCGAAGTGCCGATGAACTTCCTCGATCCGCGCCCCGGTACCCCATTCGCGGATTACCCGGTGATGGAGTCCTCGGATGCCTTGCGTGCTATTGGTGCTTTCCGTCTTGCTCTGCCGAAGACCATGCTGCGTTTTGCCGGCGGCCGCGAGCTCACGTTGGGTGATCTGGGTGCCGAAAAGGGCCTGTTGGGTGGTATCAACGCGATCATCGTCGGAAACTACCTGACCACTTTGGGCCGCCCTCAGGAGCAGGATTTGGACATGATGGGCAAGCTGCGCCTTCCCATCAAGGCGCTCAACGCCACGGTGTAGCAGGGGGCACTAGTCGATCATGGAACGTTCCCAGCGGCGCCTTGCCAGTGATGAGCTTCTTGCAGCCATCGTCTCTGGTGATGCGCCGGTATTTCACCCCAATACGGGGCAAGAGATCGCGGAGGGCGTAGAGATTACGCTCTCACCGTCGGCCCGTGCTGGTTTAGAGGCCCCACGGTTCTGCCAGCTCTGTGGCCGAAGGATGGTGGTTCAGATCCGCCCGGATGGTTGGGAAGCGCGCTGCTCTCGCCACGGTGAGGTTGATTCTGCCTACCTGGGTCAGCGTTGACAGATCTCAAGGTCTAGAATTGTCCCCATGTCGAGCTTGCTCAATGTTATTGACCTCCGTGGACAGACCCCGACCTTAAGTAGTCTGCGGCGAACCTTGCCGCGTGGTGGTACTGACGTCGATAGTGTCTTAGGCATTGTTGCCCCCATCGTGACCGAAATCCGCGAGGGAGGCGCTTCCGTAGCGCTGGATTACGGTGAGCGTTTCGATCATGTGCGGCCGAAGTCTGTGCGTGTTCCTCAGGAAATTATTGACGCCGCAGTTGCTGGCCTGTCACAGCACGTGCGGTTGGCTCTAGAAGAATCGATTGCTCGGGTGCGTACGGTTCACGAGGCCCAGCGGCCAAAGGACCACACCACTGAGCTGGCCCCTGGTGCGACCGTGACTGAGAAGTTCATCGCGGTTGAGCGCGTGGGACTGTATGTGCCCGGCGGTAATGCGGTTTACCCGAGTTCGGTCATTATGAATGTGGTTCCTGCCCAGGCTGCTGGGGTGGAGGGCATGGTTGTTGCTTCTCCTCCGCAGGCTGAGCATGGTGGTTGGCCCCACCCGACTATCCTCGCAGCGTGTGGCATGCTCGGGGTTGATGAGATCTGGGCGGTTGGTGGCGCCCAAGCTATCGCGCTTCTGGCTTATGGCGACGAAGACTCCTCCGAGGCGTTGGTTCCGGTGGATATGATCACCGGACCGGGCAATATTTTTGTCACTGCGGCCAAGCGCCTGTGCCGTTCGGTTGTGGGGATCGACTCGGAGGCCGGCCCCACGGAGATTGCGATTTTGGCCGATGACACAGCAGACCCGGTGCGGGTGGCCTATGACCTCATCAGTCAGGCGGAGCACGACGTAATGGCTGCTAGCGTGCTTGTCACCGACTCTGAGGAGCTTGCACGTGCTGTGGACGCAGAAATCTCCGCTCGCTACTCGATCACGCGCAATGCTGATCGTGTGAAGCAGGCTCTCACGGGCCAGCAGTCGGGCATCGTGTTGGTCGACGACATTGATGCAGGCGTGCGCGTTGTCGATGCCTATGCCGCCGAACACCTCGAGATCCACACCCGGGATGCCCGCCAGGTTGCGGAGTCAGTTCGTAATGCGGGTGCCATTTTTGTCGGTGAGTTCTCGCCGGTTCCGTTGGGTGATTACTCCGCCGGATCCAACCATGTGTTGCCAACGTCCGGTACTGCCCGCCATAGTTCCGGTTTGTCGACGCATACGTTCCTCAAAGCAGTGCACCTTATCGACTATGACGAGGCCGCGTTGAAAGAAATTTCTGACGTCGTGGTGGCTTTGGCGGATGCCGAAGACCTTCCGGCTCATGGCGAGGCCATCCGGGCTCGTTTCGAGCAGCTTCCTACAAAGAATTGAGTGAGTCCGTGTCTAGTTCACCTGAGTCGCCTATCAACCAAGTTGCGTTGGCCCAGTCAACTCGTATGGAGGATCTGCCTCTTCGCGACGAGCTGTGTGGGGATAAGGCCTATGGCGCTCCTCAATTGCACGTGGACGTGCGCCTGAATACTAACGAAAATCCCTACCCGCCATCGGACGCTTTGGTGGAAGATTTTATTGCCCGGGTTCGCTCGGTCGCGTCCGATCTCAATCGCTACCCCGAGCGTGATGCCGTGGAGTTGCGTACGGAACTCGCACGCTACATTTCCCGGGCAACGGGCGTGGATGCCACTGTGGACAACGTCTGGGCGGCTAATGGGTCCAATGAGGTGCTGCATCAGCTGCTCCAGGCCTTTGGCGGCCCCGGACGCCGGGCATTGGGTTTCACCCCTAGTTACTCGATGCACCCCTTGCTTAGTAAGGGCACTCACACGGAATTTGTGTCCTGCCCTCGGGGTGAGGATATGCGCATCGACATGGATGCTGCACTCCAGGCGATTGCGGATTCGCACCCGGACGTCGTTTTTGTTACGACCCCGAACAATCCCACGGGTGATGTGACTTCGCTTGAGGACATTGAACGCATCGTGCAGGCTAGCCCCGGCATCGTCATTGTCGACGAAGCCTATGCCGAGTTCTCCGATGGGCCTTCTGCTGTCACGCTCATCGAGCGCTACCCAGCCAAGCTGGTTGTGTCGCGCACCATGAGTAAAGCGTTTGACTTCGCGGGTGGTCGGCTGGGCTATTTCGTCGCGAGCCCGGCGTTCGTTGAGGCTGTGTTGCTCGTGCGTTTGCCCTACCACCTGTCCTCATTATCCCAGCTCGCGGCGATTGTTGCGTTGCGTCATAGCGAGGACACCTTGGCTACTGTGGCGGTGTTGGCTAAGGAACGCGATCGTGTTTCTGAGGCTTTGACGGCGATGGGGTATTCGCTTGTTCCCAGCGCATCGAATTTTGTCTTTTTCGGATTGTTTGATGACGCCGCGTCGGCGTGGCAGCAGTTTCTTGACCGCGGCGTCCTCATCCGCGACGTCGGCGTGGAAGGGTACCTGCGCGCGACAATCGGCCTGCCGGAGGAAAACGACGCCTTCCTACGGGCTGCGCAAGAGATCATCAAAGAAAATAGCTAGCATCTACAGTTTGCTGTGAAAGGCACCACCATGAGCACCCCTCGCGTAGCACGCATCGAGCGCACCACCAAAGAATCCTCGATTGTTGTCGAGATTAACCTCGACGGCACTGGCGTAACCACCATCGACACAGGCTTGCCGTTCTTCGACCATATGTTAACTGCTTTCGGCCAGCATGGTTCCTTTGACTTAACTGTTCAAGCCAGCGGTGATACCGATGTGGATGCTCACCACACGGTTGAAGACACCGGTATTGTGCTGGGCCAAGCGTTCGCCCAAGCACTGGGGGACAAGAAGGGGATCCGTCGTTTCGCTTCCTGCCAGATCCCGATGGATGAAACTCTGTGCGAAGCTATCGTTGATGTGTCCGGTCGACCGTACTGCGTTATCAACGGCGAACCCGACTACATGATCACCAGTGTCATCGGCGGGCACTACGCGACGGTCATCAACCATCACTTTTTCGAAACCCTGGCCTTTAACGCGAAGATCGCGCTGCACGTGCGCTGTCATTATGGCCGCGACCCTCACCACATCACCGAAGCCGAGTACAAGGCTGTAGCTCGGGCATTGCGGGCTGCTACCGAAGACGACCCGCGGGTCGAGGGTGTGCCCTCCACTAAAGGCACCCTCTAAAACAGGGGGTGAGGTGGCATTACACACCGTTGATTTGCTAGCCTTGCACGAGCTAAATAACTCATAAAGTCGGCGATCGTCGCGGGCACGATGTGGATGATAGGAGCGATGACGTAAGTGGCACATGAGGCTCTTTCGCGTGATCAACTAGAACAAATTGACAACATGTGGAAGAGTCCGGGGCTAATCGGCACGCTCATCGCTGTGGCCACTGCATTCGGTTCGTGGACAATGCTGTTGCCCACCCTGCCTCTGGCGGTTATCGAAAGTGGGGGATCCAAAACGCTAGCGGGTGCCACCACCGGCATCTTCATGCTGTTTACCGTCATTACTCAGATGTTTACCCCTCGTGCGTTGCGTACCATCGGGTACACACCGGTGATGGTTTTTTCTGCCGCCATCCTGGGCGTTCCTGCCTTGGCCTACATGGTGTCAATCGCGCCTGTTCCCGTGCTGGCGGTGTCTGCCATCCGTGGCATTGGTTTCGGTGCGCTCACGGTTGCCCAGGCTGCACTTATCGCAGAGCTCGTACCGCTGAAGTTCCTTGGCAAAGCTTCCGGCGCATTGGGCCTTGTCATTGGGCTCGTGGAAATGCTCGTGCTGCCCTTAGGGCTTAACCTTGCAAAGCACTTCGGTTTCAACGTCGTTTACGGCATCACCGCAGCGATTGCAGTTGTCGGCGCTGTGGTGTGTTCACGACTGCCGCGGCTTAAGGCCGCACCGAAGGTGCAGCGTAAAGGGGGTGATACCCTCCTGGAGGGTGTTCCCGCTGTCGCGACGTGGAAGCTCATCACGGTGCCCGCGATTGCTATGTGCGGCATCGCCATGGGCTTTGGTGCCCTGAACTCTTTCCTTCCGGCGGCGGTGCGCGACCTCGACCCGGCCAAGGGCGTGTTGATCGGTGGCGTCGTGCTGGCCATCGTTGGTGGTGCTCAGATGGTCTCCCGCTACGCGGCTGGTATGTATGCCGACCGTAAAGGCCAGGCAGGCTTGTTGATGATTCCCTCCTTGCTGCTCGGTGTCCTCGGTCTGTTGCTCGTCGCGCTGGTCGTTTTCGCTGATTGGAATGCGTGGCTGATGCTCGTGGCTGCCTTGTCCTTCGGGCTCGGTTTTGGCGCGGCACAAAACGAGGCATTGTTGATGATGTTCGCGCGCCTTCCTCGTGAGCGCGTGTCTGATGCTTCGGCCATGTGGAACATTTCTTTCGACTCAGGCACTGGCCTGGGGTCAGTGGTGCTTGGTTTCGTCGCGGCACGCTTGGCATATGATGGTGCCTTTTTCGTCGCGGCGTCATTGGTTGGTATCGGACTGTCGTTGGTCATTGCTGATTCGATCGCCGGTAAGCACCGTATTGTCGAGTACCACAACACTCGTGCGCATCTTCGCCGCGTCCCGATGGCTAGAGCAACCTACCATGGTGCTAAGAAAGTCGGACGCGTCAGCAAAGTCGCAGGAAAAGCTGCTGCTCGTGCGACCGTTAAGCCGATTAAGCCTATTGTGAAGCCCCTGCGTACCAACCTCAATGCTAAGCAGCGCGGTGCCAGCGATAGTCCGTCTGATACTTAAAACTAACGGTGCCGTATCATGGCACCTATGGCTAAACGCGTCGCTTTATTGGACTACGGCTCTGGCAATATTCGTTCCGCTCATCGTGCACTCGAGAGGGTGGGCGCCGAGGTTGAGGTGACGCATGACCCTCAGGTTGTGCTTGCAGCCGACGGTTTGTTGGTACCAGGTGTCGGGGCGTATGCGGCGTGTATGCAGGGGCTGAAGTCTGTCAAAGGTGACCGCATGATTGGCGAGCGCCTGGCAGGCAGCCGTCCCGTCTTCGGTATCTGCGTAGGGATGCAGATCATGTTTGAACAGGGGGTGGAGCACGGCACCGTTGCGCAGGGGTGTGGGCAGTGGCCGGGTGTTGTGGAAAAGCTCACCACGGAGGTTGTTCCGGTGATGGGGTGGAACACCGTGGAGGCTCCGGAGGGATCCCAAATGTTCGCGGGCCTAGAGCCGTCGGAGCGTTTTTATTTCGTGCACTCTTACGGGGTGATGGACTGGACGTTTAAGGATGATGGTTTGACCACGTCCCCGTTGGTTACGTGGACTCAGCAGGATGCTTGCCGTTATGTCGCGGCGGTGGAAAATGGCCCGCTGTGGGCGACGCAGTTCCATCCGGAGAAGTCCGGTGATGCTGGCGCTCAGCTGCTGAAAAACTGGTTGGATACGCTGTAGTCGTTTGGGCTGTAGCACGTCGTTGAATTTAGAAGAAATTAGGTCTTGATACATGTCTGCTTTTACTTTGCTTCCTGCCGTCGATGTTGTCGATGGTCAAGCTGTCCGTTTGCACCAGGGTGAGTCCGGTAGTGAGAAGGTCTACGGTTCCCCTTTGGAGCAGGCGTTGCGTTGGCAGGAGCAGGGTGCGCAGTGGCTGCATTTTGTGGATCTTGACGCCGCGTTTGGTCACGGCTCTAACCATGAGATGATGCGGGAGGTTGTCGGCGCGCTCGATATTGATGTAGAGCTCACCGGCGGTATCCGCGACGATGAGTCCTTGGAGCGCGCGTTGTCCACTGGTGCGCGACGCGTCAATATTGGCACGGCGGCTTTGCAGAAGCCGGAGTGGATCGCGGATGTGATTGCCCGCTATGGGGACAAGGTTGCTGTGGATTTGGCTGTGCGTTTGGAGGACGGCCAGTGGCGTACGAAGGGCAATGGCTGGGTGTCTGATGGTGGGGATTTGTGGGAGGTGCTGGAGCGGCTCGATGCGCAGGGGTGTGCGCGTTTTGTGGTGACGGATGTGTCGAAGGATGGCACGCTGAGTGGCCCGAACATTGAGTTGTTGCGTAATGTTGCTGCTGCGACGGATGCGCCGGTGGTTGCCTCGGGTGGGATTAGCTGTCTGCAGGATGTGGTCGATATTGCGGCTTATGCGCATGAGGGGATCGATTCGTGCATCATCGGCAAGGCTCTGTACGAGGATCGTTTTACGCTCAGCGAGGCTCTGGAGGCTGTGGCTGCACAGTCCGGAGTTGGCGTCGATCGCGACTCGAAGGAAGGTGTGTAACCTGTGGGTATTGCAGTTCGGGTGATTCCTTGTTTGGATGTGGACAATGGTCGGGTCGTCAAGGGCGTGAATTTTGATAATTTGCGTGATGCTGGTGATCCTGTCGAGTTGGCTGCGCGTTATGACGCCGAGGGGGCTGATGAGCTGACGTTTTTGGATGTGTCTGCGTCGAAGGCTGGCCGGGACACGATGTTGGATGTGGTGCGGCGTACTGCGGAGCAGGTGTTTATTCCTTTGACTGTTGGTGGGGGTGTGCGTACTGCGGATGATGTTGATCAGTTGTTGCGTGCGGGTGCAGATAAGATCAGTGTGAATACGGCGGCTATTGCGCGGCCGGAATTGTTGCGCGAGTTGAGTGAGCGTTTTGGTGCCCAGTGCATTGTGTTGAGTGTGGATGCTCGTCGTGTGCCGGAGGGTGGGGTGCCGCAGCCGTCGGGTTTTGAGGTGACGACTCATGGCGGTTCGCGTTCGGCTGGGATTGATGCGGTTGAGTGGGCGCGCCGTGGCGAGGAGCTCGGTGTGGGGGAGATTCTGCTTAATTCGATGGATGGTGATGGCACCAAGGATGGCTTCGATCTGGAGCTGATTTCTAAGGTGCGTGAGGTTGTTTCTGTGCCTGTGATTGCTAGCGGTGGGGCGGGGCGTGCGCAGCATTGTTCGCCTGCGGTGGCTGCGGGTGCGGATGCTGTGTTGGCTGCGTCGATTTTCCACTTTGGTGAGGTCTCAATCGCGGAGTGCAAGCGTGATATCGAGGCTTCGGGTTACGAGGTGCGCGGGTAATGTTGGTGGATCAGTCGTATTGCCCGCAGCATCCTGAGGATGCTGATTTGGTGCGTGCCATTGGTGCGGAGGCTGCCAGTAAGTTGCGTTTCAATGATGCTGGCTTGATTCCGGTTGTGGTTCAGGATGCTGAGTCGGAGCGTGTGTTGATGTTGGCGTGGATGGATGCGCATGCTTTGGCGTATTCGTTGTGTTCGCGTCGGGGGACGTATTTTTCTCGTTCGCGTAATGAGTATTGGATCAAGGGTTTGACCAGTGGCCATGTGCAGTCTGTGGTCTCTATTGATGCGGATTGTGACGGCGACACATTGTTGATGCGGGTTGTTCAGACGGGCGCTGCGTGCCATACGGGTGCGCGCAGTTGCTTTGAGGTGTTGCCTTTGCTCGGGGAGGCTGATCACTAATGACGTCGCGGAGGGTTGCTGCCGCTATTTTTCTTGCGGTTGCTGGCGTGGTGGTGTGGGTTGCTTCCCGCATGACGTGGATTGTTGTTGAGTCTGTGGACGATAAGTCTGGGGATAAGACGAGTGTTGTGGTGGGGTCGCTGTGGTCTAGTGAGCTTGTCGCTGTGGCTTTGCTGTTGTTTGTGTGTGCTGTCGCTGCGATGGCGCTTCGGCCGATGGGGCGCCGTGTTGCTGGTGTGATTGGTGCTCTGGCCGGTGCTGGGGCGAGTTGGCAAGCTCTTGGCTTGCTGACTGGTGAGCCGGACGCTTCGCGTGTGCGTTCGTTGTTGACGGTGGGGGATAGCGCTGTTGGGGGTGCTGCGCAGTCTGCTGATCAGGTTAATCACATTAGCCAGTGGGCCGATATTGTTTCGGTCGAGCCGCAGGTGTGGGGCCCGGTTGTTGCGTTGCTGGGTTGTGCGTTGGCTGTGGTTTCGGGCGTGGTCGTTGCTCTGCGGCCTGGTGTGGTCGCCTCTGGTGATCGTTATGAGCGTGCTGCTTATAGATCCACGGATGCGGCGGAGGCCGAGGATGATGATGCTAGCCGTGCGTTGTGGGATGCACTCGACGCCGATATCGACCCCACCCGCGATAACTGAGTAGCTATCACACAAGTGGGGGTTGGGTGACTTTTGTCTCATGGCTGTGTGGTGTAGTTTCAAGGTGTAGTGAGCAACACGACAGATTTGAGCGATTAATGGCTACGGTGTTCGAACAGATTGTGCGCGGCGTCAAAGAGGACGTCGAGCAACGTCGCGCCCGCGTGCCCATGGATCGCATGAAGGAATTGTCGCAGTCGGTGCGTCCGCCCCGCGACGTCATGGGGGTGTTGCGTCAGCCTGGGTGCGGTGTGATTGCTGAAATCAAGCGGGCGTCGCCGACATTGGGCCCTTTGCCGCCGATTAGTTCTGTTGCGGAGCTGGCGCACCAGTTCGAGCTTGGTGGTGCGTGGATGGTCGGTTGCCAGACAGAAAGCCGACGTTTCCAGGGTTCTCTGGACGATTTGAAGGCAGTGGCTGACGCGGTGAGCGTTCCCGTGATGTGTAGGGATTTCATCGTCGATCCTTATCAAATCCACGAGGCACGTTTTTATGGCGCTGACATGATTCCGCTGCACGTCGGCCTGTTGGAACCTGCCCAGCTGTCTGCATTGATTGACCGGGTGCATTCCCTATCGATGGTGGCGCTGGTGGAAGTGCAAAACGCAGAAGAAGCCACGCGAGCCATGCACGCTGGCGCGAGGGTTATTGGGGTTAATGCCCGCAACCTTGCATCGTTGACACTCAACCGCGAGGCCTTTATCGATATTGCCCCGGGTTTACCCGACGACGTGGTCAAAATTGCTCTGTCCGGTGTCCGCTCGGCAGCTGATTTGTTGACCTATGCGGGGGCAGGGGCAGATGCTGTGGTTGTTGGCACGGAGCTGGTGACCGCGCAGGTCCCATCCACTTTGGTGCGTCAGTTGTCTGCGGCAGGGGCACACCCGTGTTGCCCCTCGGTAGACTAGCTCGATGTGACCCAAGAACTTTTCGCAGCCATTCCTTCACCGCCACAGGGTGTGTGGCACCTAGGCCCGATTCCTATTCGTGCGTATGCACTGTGCATCATGACTGGTGTCATCGTGGCGATCCTATGGAGCCGCAAACGCTATGCCGCACGTGGGGGCGATCCCGAGGTCGTCATGGATGCTGCGGTGTACGTGATTATTTTCGGGCTCATTGGTGGCCGTGCTTACCATGTGCTGACCCAGTGGGATTCTTATTTCTGCTCCGATTGCCAGCCGCTGAGGGTGTTTAACCTGACCGAGGGGGGCTTAGGCATTCTTGGGGCGATCTCCTTAGCCACGGTTGCGGTGTGGTTGAGGTTCCGCAGGCTGGGTCTATCTTTCGCCACGTTTGCTGATGCTGTTGCTCCGACCATCGCTGTAGCTCAGGCCATTGGTCGCCTGGGTAACTGGTTTAACCAAGAGCTGTACGGTCGGGAGACCACGGTGCCGTGGGGGCTTGAGATTTACCGCCGGGTGGATGACACCGGCCATTACGCGCCATTGTCTGGGCACTCAACGGGTGAAGTCTTGACGGTGGTTCACCCGACCTTCCTTTACGAGGGGCTGTGTAGCCTCGCGGTTGCTGCGATTTTGGTGTGGGCTGATCGCCGCTTTTCGCTCACTGGAGGGCGCTTGTTCGCACTGTATGCCGTGGGTTATTCGGTGTCGCGGCTGTGGGTGGAATCGATGCGTTCTGACCCCGCGAACCACATAATGGGGCTAAGAGTCAACACCGTGATGTATGCCATTGTTCTCTTGTGTGCTGTGGCCTTCTTTCTGCTTCGGGGGAGCGCGATGCGGGCACGTGCACTTCAGGAAGCGAACCAACGTACTTCGGACGATGCCAGAGGATAAGGCTGTCACCGAGCGATAGATATGTGACGGTGATCGCCAACTGTGCGCGGTTGACCCTAACGGGGCTAAGGTGGGGGTCGTGGATAGACGAACGAAGATTGTATGTACGCTTGGCCCCGCAGTCGCCAGCGCTGAAGGCATCCTCGGCTTGGCCGAGGCCGGCATGGACGTTGCCCGCCTGAATTTCTCGCATGGTGACTACGCTGACCACCAGAAAAATTACGACTGGGTCCGTGAGGCCACTGACAAGACTGGCCGCGCCATCGGCGTGTTGGCTGATTTGCAGGGCCCGAAGATCCGCTTGGGTCGTTTCGAAGAAGGCAGCACCTATTGGGCTGACGGTGAGGTCGTGCGCATCACCGTTGACGATGTACCCGGCACCCACGACCGAGTGTCCACCACTTACAAGGGCCTGGCGAAAGACGCCAAACCTGGTGACCGCCTCTTGGTCGATGACGGCAAGGTAGGCCTCGTCTGCTTGCGCGTCGAAGGCAATGACGTCGTGTGTGAGGTCGTCGAAGGCGGCCCCGTGTCCAACAACAAGGGCGTGTCACTGCCCGGTATGGACATTTCGGTTCCGGCACTGTCTGAAAAAGACATTGCTGACCTACGCTTCGCACTCAAGCTGGGTGTGGACTTTATTGCTTTGTCCTTCGTCCGTTCCCCTGCGGATGTGGACTTGGTCCATGCCATCATGGATGAGGAAAAGCGCCGCGTCCCGGTGATCGCGAAGCTGGAAAAGCCCGAGGCTGTTGATGCTCTAGAATCCATCATTTTGGCGTTTGATGCCGTGATGATTGCCCGTGGTGACCTTGGCGTTGAGGTCGCTTTGGAAGACGTGCCGCTGGTGCAAAAGCGCGCGATTCAAATCGCCCGCGAGAACGCTAAGCCGGTCATTGTCGCAACCCAGATGCTCGATTCGATGATCGAGAATTCTCGTCCCACCCGTGCAGAAGCCTCCGACGTGGCTAACGCTGTGTTGGATGGTGCTGACGCTGTGATGCTGTCGGGTGAGACCTCGGTGGGTAAAGATCCGCAGAACGTGGTGCGCACCATGAGCCGCATCGTTGCTCGCGCAGAGCAGGATGGCTCTGTGCCTCCGCTGACCCACATCCCTCGCACCAAGCGTGGCGTTGTGTCCTATTCCGCTCGCGACATTGCCGTGCGTTTGAACGCTCGCGCCTTGGTTGCATTCACCACCTCGGGTGACACCGCAAAGCGGCTTGCACGCTTGCACTGCAACCTGCCGCTGCTGGTATTCACCCCTAACCAGCATGTGCGTTCGCAGTTGGCATTGACGTGGGGCGCCCAGACCTTCCTCACTGATCCGGTGAAGGACACCGACGACATGATGCTGCAGGTCGATACCCAGCTGTTGTCGATGCCGGAGTACACAGAGGGCGACATTATGGTTGTGTGCGCTGGTTCTCCTCCCGGAGTGGAAGGCAACACCAACATGATCCAGGTGCATGCATTGGGCGAGACCACCAAGCTCATGTCCGCTAAGCGGAACACGGCTGAAAACCTTGCTGCAGATGTTAAGGAGGGGGTCGCAGCTGCGGTTGATGCCGTGGAGGCACAGGTCGAAAAAACCGTCAGCAGCCTAAAGAAGAAGTAGTTTCTTAGGGTTCATATGAACAAGCGCCCCCGACCATCATGGTCGGGAGCGCTTTTCTAGTGTCCGGAGAATTTAGCGCACGGGGGTGGGCTCGATCTTCCACACTTCATTGGCGTAGTCGCTGATGGTGCGGTCTGATGAGAACCTGCCGGATTCGCAAATGTTAATCCAGCACATCCGCGCCCAGTGGAGGCGGTCTGCGTAGTAATCATTGGCCATGGCGTCCCGGGTTTCACGGTAGGCGGCAAAGTCACCGAGAACGTAGTAGACGTCTGGTGTTTCCCAGCCATTGCCGTCGAGTAGGGAGCCGCGCAGGTCGTGGAAGGCACCGGAGTGGTCATCGCCGAGGGTGCCGTCAATCAGTGCGTCGAGGACGCGTTTGAGGCCGGGGACGGTCTCGTAGAGCGCGTAGGGGTTGTAGTGAGCCTTGAGCTCGGGAAGTTCCTCGACTTTGGCTCCGAAGATGTAGGCGTTGTCTTCGCCAACCGCATCGGCGATTTCGACGTTAGCGCCGTCGAGGGTGCCGAGCGTCAGTGCACCGTTCATCATGAACTTCATGTTGGAGGTGCCGGAGGCTTCTTTACCAGCGGTGGAAATCTGCTCGGAGACGTCCGCTGCCGGGATGATGTGCTCAGCGGGGGAGACGTTGTAGTTTTCAACGAAGACGACGCGCAACTTGGTGGAGACGACGGGGTCGTTGTTGACCAGTTCTGCGATCTCATTGATGAGCTTGATGATCGCCTTAGCGCGCACGTAGCCGGGTGCGGCCTTCGCCCCGAAGATGAAGGTTCGGGCGGGGACATCGTCGATCACTACTTCGCCGTCAGTGATGCGGAAATAGAGGTCGAGGATGTACAGGGCGTTCATCAGCTGGCGCTTGTATTCGTGCAAACGCTTAATCTGCACGTCGAAGATGGAATGCGGGTCGACGTCAATTCCTTGACGCTGGGCAATCCACTCGGCGAAGTCTTGCTTGTTAGCGTCTTTAATCTCCAGCAGTTCCTGCATGACGGCGTCATTGTCAGCAAAGGAGCGGAGCTTTTTCAGCTCGTCGAGGTTTTTCACCCACTGGTCGCCACCGGCAAGCCGCGTCAACAGATCGGATAGTCGAGGGTTGCACATCTTCAGCCAGCGGCGTGGGGTGACGCCGTTGGTCTTGTTGTTGAATTTCTCGGGCCACAGCTCATGCCACTGCTTCAAGGTCTCTGCCTTGATGATTTCGGTGTGGATGGCAGCAACGCCGTTGATGGAGTAGGCGGCGTAGCAGGCCAACCAACCCATGTAGACGTGACCATCATGAACAGGGGAGAGGTAGTGGATCGTTCCTTCATCGAGTCCGCGCTCTGCCATGTCCAGGCGGAAGCGGCGGTCGATTTCAGCGACGATCTCCCACACCCGATAGAACAGTTGCTGGAAGATGGATACTTCCCACTGTTCGAGTGCTTCGGGCAGGACGGTGTGGTTGGTGTATGCGAAAGTCTCGGTGACGATCTTCCACGCTTCGTCCCAGCCTAGCCCGTGATCGTCCATGAGCAACCGCATCAGCTCAGGGATAGCGATCACGGGGTGTGTGTCGTTGAGCTGGATGCTGTTGTACTTCGCGAAATCGCTCAAGTCTTCGCCGTGATGCTCAATGTAGTTGGCGATCATCGCTTGGAGCGAAGCGGAGCTAAAGAAGTACTGCTGGCGGACGCGCAGGGCCTTGCCCGCGTAGGTGGTGTCGTTCGGGTAGAGCACGCGACACAGGTCCATGACACGTTCGCGTTCGACGATGGCATCGGTGAAGCGCTGCGAGTTGAACGCGTCGTAGTCGAACTCTTCCAGAGGCTCTGCTTTCCACAGGCGCAGGGTGCCGACATTGTTGGTGCCGTAGCCGCTGATCGGCATATCGTAAGGGACGGCGCGCACAATCATGTCGTCGAACGTGACGATGCGCTGCTGCTCTTCACGACGAATGACGAAGGGGTAGCCGTCTTCCATCCAAGCGTCGGGCTCTTCGGTTTGGTAACCGCCCTCAATGTTTTGCTTGAACAGACCGTAGCGGTAGAGGATGCCATAGCCGGTGACAGGCAGATCCTGCGTGGCGCAGGAATCCAGGAAGCATGCAGCGAGGCGTCCCAGGCCACCGTTACCCAACGCGGCGTCATTTTCCGCCTCGAGAACATCAACAAGCTCGTGGCCGTGTTCGCGGGCTGCTTGTTCAGCATCCTCCACCAGACCAAGGTTGGTGAGGTTGTTCAGCAGAGCACGGCCCATCAAGAACTCGGCGGAAAGGTAGTGCTGCTGGCGGGTGGCGCTGTAGGCGTCGGTTGTGGCCTGCCACTTGTCCGCTAGCTCCTCCATCACGTTGGCGGAGAGACCGAACCAGAATTTCCGGTCGGTGGCATCCGTGGGGGCTGTCCCGGATGCGGCGCGAACAAAGCTGCCGACGGTTGCGGCATCGAAGTGTTTACTCATGTGCGTTAATCCTAGACCTTTAGGCGACTGCTGCTGCGGTGGCCTGCTCAAATTCCTCAACAACATCCTCGGTGGGAGCCTTAGTGAGCAAAGAAACAACCACCATGACGATCGTTGCGGAAACAACACCCGGAACAATTTCGTACAGTGCAGCGTGCAGGGCGGGTGTCATGCCCCATGCGAAGCTGACGACCGCGCCGGTGATCATTCCGGCGATCGCACCCGGCGCGTTGAGACGTGACCAGTAGAGGGAGGCGATGACCACTGGGCCGAATGCGGATCCGAAACCAGCCCATGCGAAGCCAACGAGCCCAAGGATGGAGTCGTTGGGGTTGAACGCCAGCGCGGCGGCAACCACCGCAACTGCAACCACAGCCATGCGTGAGAGATTAATCAGCATCTGGTTGCTGAGATCTTTTTTGAAGATCTTGAACAGGTCTTCGATCAGTGCAGAGGAGGTCACCAGTAGCTGGGAGGACATCGTCGACATGATGGCTGCGAGTACAGAGGTGAGGATGAGACCAGCGATCAGCGGGTGGAACAGGATGCGTCCCATGTCGAGGAAGATTGTTTCGAAGGCATCGCGGTCGGTGACAGCAATGCTGGGGTCTTGGCCGAAGAAGGCGGTGCCGATGAGGGCGACGGCGGTGGCGCCGATGATGCACAGCAGCATCCACGCGATACCGACGCGGCGACCGGCGCGTGCTTCTTTAGCAGAGCGCAGGGCCATGAAGCGGACGATAATGTGCGGCTGCCCAAAATAGCCCAGGCCCCATGCGAGGTTGCCGATGATGGCGGCCAGACCAACCCCACTGACCATGGAGAAGTACGTGGGGTTGCCGACGCCGTCGGTGTAGGGGCCGTAATCGTGGTGGCTGGCCCAAGTGAAAATGCTGGAGGGGTCTTTGAGCGTCAGCAGTGCCATGACAGGCACGATCAACAGTGCGAAGAACATGATCATGCCTTGCACGGCGTCAGCGGTAGAGACCGCGAGGAAGCCGCCGATGAAGGTGTAGGCGACGGTGACTGCAGCGACGATGAGCATACCGTCGGTGTAGGAACCGCCGAAGGTCGATTCGAAGTACTTGCCGCCGGAGACCATGCCGGAGGATACGTAGAAGGTGAAGAACACCAAAATAACCAGCGAGCTGACGATGCGCAGCACGCGGCTTTTGTCGTGCAGTCGGTTTTCGACGAAACTCGGCAAGGTGATGGAGTTGTTGGCGATCTCGGTGTAGGAGCGCAGGCGCGGGGCGATCCATTTCCAGTTGGCCCAACAACCAATCAGCAGGCCGATGGCGATCCACAGCTCTGAAAAACCTGCGACGAACAACGCCCCCGGCAGGCCCATGAGCAGCCAGCCTGACATGTCTGAGGCTCCCGCAGACAGAGCCGCAACAAAGGGGTTGAGCTTGCGTCCGGCGAGCATGTAATCGTCGTACTCATCGGTCTGCCGGTAGCTCCATAGGCCGATGAGTAGCATCGCCACCATGTAGATGACGATGGCAATAATGAACCAGGTTTGGGTACTCATTGTCGAAGGGATCCTCCTAAAAGTCGTGTGTTAGGCGTGCAGGTAGGCAAGTACGGCGCCGGCGGCTGCCAGAGTGCAGGCGCGCATTGTTGGCTCATAGTCGGGCAGGAAGGTGCCCATGTGATTGCCGGGAACGTCTTGGGCGACACGATCGTGTGCGATTGCCTTGTTCCACAGGGTGCGTGGGGTGACACCCACGGTCCAGTACAGGTAGGGGCAGTCGAAGTGCCGGGGGATGTTGGAAAAGTCTTCTGACGCCGTCCACGGTTGCGCATCGGCGGAATCTTCGCCGAACACAGAGTCGAAGACAGGGCGCACGCGATTAAACGCCACGGGGGTGTTATCGGTGAGCTCGCCATGGCACGACCACTCAAAAGTGGGTTCTTGGGTGCATCCGCTGGCGGCGCATTCAGCACGCACGACGCGTTCAATAGCCGCATAGACTTTGTCGCGGACCTTCTCGGAATAGAAGCGGCAGTTGAGCACCAGGGTCGCGTCCGCGGGAATGGTGTTGTTGGAATTACCGGAGCTCAATGTGCCAACACTGACGACCGCGAAATCGAACGGGGAAACTTCTCTGGCGACAATGCCCTGGAGGCGCACCACGATCATTGCGGCAATAAACGTCGGGTCGATGGAATTGTGCGGCATGGAGCCGTGGGCGGAATGCCCAAAGATCTTGACGGTGATGGTGTCGCAGGCCGCCAGTGACGCGCCGGGCATGCTCATTACTTGTCCTGCGGGCCCGGGGACGATGTGTTGGCCGAGGCATACATCGGGTCGGGGGATGATGCGCCCGAGGCCGTCGTCAACCATTTTTCGTGCGCCGGTGGAGTCTTCTTCGGCGGGTTGGAATAGTGCGATGAAGGTTCCGGACCATGCGTCTCGGTGCGCGTCGAGGATGGCGCAGGCGCCTAGTAATGACGTCGTGTGCATGTCATGTCCGCACGCGTGCATCGCGGGGACTTCCACTCCGTCTTTATTAATGCGGGTTTTTGTGGAGGCGAAGGGTGCTCCGGTTGTTTCTAAGACGGGTAGTCCGTCGAAGTCTGCGCGCATGAGGGCTACTGGACCGGGGCCGTTGCGGAAGATGGCGACTATGCCGTGCCCGCCGATGTTGCCGGTGACTTCGCAGTCGAAGGCGTTGAGTTGTTGTTTGATGCGGGCTGCGGTTTCGACTTCCATGCCGGAGAGTTCGGGGTTGGCGTGGAAGGTTTCGTATAGGGGGCGTTGCCAGTCGAGGTCGACGCCGTGAGTGCGCAGTAGCGTGGCGATTGCCTGCGGCGCGCTGGTGTTTCCTGTGTCTTTCTCCGCCCTATAGTCATCCATGGTGATTCATGTTACTAGTCGCGGGTTGGCGCCCTAGAGTTATAGCCCCAAGAAGGGGTTGTAGCGGAGGCTGTTTCGGGGTAGAAGGCATTCGGTAGCGATCCGGATGTTGCGTGCGATGTGTCCTTGGTCGCGGAGTTCGTACATGGCGCTGACCATCCGGTCGCGTAGCCCTTGAGGTGACAGGGTGTTGAGGTAGATTTTGGTGCCGCCTTCAAATCCGGCGAGGGTGGAGACGCGCCATTTAATCATCACGCGCCAGGGCATTGTGATGTCGAGGTCGATGGGGGTGTGGTGCCATTCTTCGTTGCAGGGGATGTCGGGGCCGGCGGCGGCGTGGCAGGCGTGGATCAGGTCTGCCATGGCGTCGCGTTCTTCGTCGCTTTGCTCCCATGGGAAGCCGCAAGCGGATTTTGAGAAGATTTCGAGGGTGGGGTAGCGGTGCCCGAAGCCTGCGAAGCAGACGGCGTGATCGTTTTCTGCGATGACGAGGTTGTGGTAGCCGGCGTAGTCGACTGCCCATTCGTTGTACATGTTGGGGTTGTGCCGCAGTTGTGCGATTTCTTGCGATTGCTGGACGCCGCGTTCGTCGATGGCCACGAGTTGTTTGTGCAGGTGATCGAAGGATGCGCCGGCGGGTTTCAGCCAGTTTTGGAAGGCTGCGACATAGGGCACGTAGCGGTTGGATCCGTAGAGGTCGGTGATTGCTTCGGTGGTGAAGCGGATGAGTGTGCGGTGTTCGTCGACGCTTAACGTCCCGGCGCTGGCGAGTTGGTTGTCGTGGGTGGCTCCATCGACGAAGTGTCTCCGGCCGATGATGAGGTCGTGGCCGCCTGCGAAGAAGGGCCAGCCTAGTTTGGCGATTTCTTCGTCTGTGAGCGCCTCAATCTCGGGGGCGCTCAGACCCGAGAAGTTCATTTTGGAGGCGACGATTTTCCGCACGTGCTCTAGGCCCTGGGGGTTGCCAATGTAGTTGTTGCGCCATGCGGTGATTTCGGGCGAGGGGATGAAGCCGTAGTTGGCTTTCCAATAGTCAAAGGTGACGATTTCGAAAAGGTTGGCGACCCGCCGGAAGTCGGCGACGCTGTCGAACAGGTCTCTAGCTGGTGTGTGCGTTGTGATGCGTGGCTTTGTTTGCGCGGCTTTGGATGATGACGTCGCGGTGGCTTGGGCACTGGGGATGGTGACGCGCGCTTTTTCGGGTGGCGTCTGCAGGTAGTTGTCGGAGCAGAATGCGCATGTGGAGGTGTGGGCGCTGGGAGTCAGTGGTTGCGGGTTCGGGCGGGTTATACCGAGGGGGCGGTTGCCGCGGCCGGGTACGGTCCAGACTTCTGTACCGGAAAAGGGGTTGACCTGCTTAATGGTGCCGTCAGCCATCACCTTGATGGGTTCGGGTTGGGCGGTGAGTGGACCCTGCTGGGGCGATGGTGTGCTGTTGAAGCTGTGCGGCATAGAGCCCAATTTTACGCTGCTCTAGAAGAAAACCACTGCAGGGTGATGTCAACCGGAATGCTTAAGGCCGCCCCAACGAACAGGCAATACAGCAAAAATTGAATTGATCGACGTTTGATCGGTCAATCATGAGATGGCCGATCGCCGGCAGCACCTGTATTACCTATAGTCTGAAGGAACAAGCGGAAAAGTTGGTTATAAAACCACGCGAGGATCGAAACAGCAGCGAATGTAGCCAGCGCAGATTTCCATACATGTACCGGTGCGGCAGGGAACTGAAAGAACCGTTCCCCAAGTAAGCGCACGATGCCGTACAGAAACAAGCAAACCAAGACTGCAGCTACGAAATCTAGCGCCAAAATGGAACCTAAGATGAAGTCGCTGAAGATCGCTGAAGATCACGGTGTCACCACAATCGGTTGTTGAAGGCTACGCCTGATAGGAACAGATACCACGACAGTAGGAACGTCGTAGCCGAAGCTGTTGAGGATGCGAACACAAGGCCCCGTGTGTGCCGTAGCATGCGAGCCTTATGGGCGTTGCGTGCAACGACTAAGGCACAGCCGATGAACCATGGGAAGAGACTGACGACGCCAGCTGCGGAGAAAATACCATCAAAATTGGAATATCTTCGGCTGTGAAATTTTTAGTCGCCTTCCTCGGTTCGTTTTTGTATGGGCTGCCAGTAATGTAGTTGAGGCGATTAAAGGGAGAAAAACTAGAACAATCCATAAGAAGAGGTAGGCGGTGACTGACTCATGGGTTCTCCCGAAAAGGCTGGTAGTAGGGGAGTATGTATCTGATTTAAGTATCGGAAACATTTTTGTGAATGTTACATAAGTTTTTCCGGCCGAGCATTCGTTGGCTGTGTAGGCTACCCTGGGTCGCATGTCGATCATTGTTTTTGATGCCCTCGTCCCAGCCGACGTCCAACCTGCACTACACCAGCGTTTCATCGCCCTCGCGGATTCTCTCGTAGAGCAGGGGTATGCCAAGCGGTTGGAAGTCGAGTGTTCTGCAGTGAAGCTCGAGGATGACGCTGACCAACAGCTACGAGCTGTTTACGAGGAACAGCATGGTGGTGACACTACGGACGCACCGGCCCACCGTTTTACCATCAAGGTAGGGGAGAACGCTAAGAGCTTGAACGAAACCGCAATGACTTTCGCGCGTCTGCTAACCCCACAGGCGGAACTTCCCGCTGAGACCTACGCCCTAGAATGCCACGATCTTTATGAAGTCCCGGACACCTACCCGTGGATGGTTAACGTGCACCCAGGCGGGGCATAAGCTGTACCAATGCATCCTGCAACGCGGACGCTGCCTCCGATGCATCCGCGTAGTCACCACACGGGATAACGGCATGGGGGATGGCCTCAGGTAATTCAACCTCGGTGCCGATGAATGCCACCGGCCGGCCGGTGGATGAGAAAGCGCCGGCGACCGTCGCGACGTCATTGACCGTTGTAGCGGTGACAGCATCGGTGATTGCGACGATGACATCCGCGACGTCATCACCAGAGTCGGTGCCTGAGCCAGAGCTGGGGCGATCATGCCCCAGCATCGAGGCGATAAAACGTGCGGCAGGTACGGGGGAAGTGCCAGGTCGCATCCACTCGAGGACAATACCAATGCCACCGCCTACTGCTAGTCCTGCGATGGATGGATCAACCCCGAGGGCATCACAGACCTGAGTGCAACACGGCTTTGCTGGGCTGTTTCGGCGGCCATCGCGGGTGACAAGCACAAATTCGACACCCAAGGCCTTGACATCGAACTGGGCGGTATCCACAGAGGCAATCTCATCCAGTGCACCCGGCGCGACAGTGGTGTGCGCGGCGTCATGAAACTGCGCGCCAAGCGCTGTGAGAAGCCCTGTGCCGGCATCACAGGTGGCAACATCGTCGATGAGTAGGGCGATGATTTGTACGCCGCGGCTGATCGCATCGGCAACCAACACACCCACACCATAGGTATCGCCGCCCTGGCTAGCGCACAGGGGCGCGCAATCGATGATCGCCTGGGTGCCGTCGGAGATCAGGGTGTACGAGGCCTCCGTCAGCTGACCATCTGCTGTCACCGTCGGCAGAGTGACGACCTGTGCCTCGCCGGCGTCAACCATAGCCGCAGCTAAAGCGTTCAAGTCATAAGGGGCGACGGTGCAGTGCGTCGCGGGGAACGCGGACTCCATCACCGCGCTGGTGATAGCGGCGGCTTGGGTTGCACTCAGCCCGGCGATCGCTTCCACGGCGAAGAGGATTGATGGGGTGGGATTGGTGGCGGCATCAGAAGGCATGGGCACAATTCTAGGCTGGCTATATTAAAAGCATGAACCACAGTCTTCTACGCCCCCGGCTGCGCCGATCTGTCAGCCGGCGCGTCACAGGCGCACTGGCCGTACTTGTTGCTTGCTCAGGCATCCTCGCGCCCGCCGCGCAAGCTGAGGAGTCCACCACCGCCGCCCCAGGCGGTGCCGTCAAAGGTATTCCGCGCAGCACGGCACGAGGGGCAATTGAAACCAACGGGGTGGAAGGCCCCATCGCTTATAGTCTGGCGCAGGCCAAATGGAATGAGTATTACGCCGGCTATCAGCCCCTGATTCCGCAAGGCACCAACAATCCCGAATGCAAGGTCACCCCGGAGCATCCCGAGGCAATCATCATGGTGCATGGCACCGTCTCTAGTTTTTACGGGGACTACTCCAATATGGGCGCACGTTTGGCACAAGAAGGATGGTGCGTGTTTGGTATTGACTACGGTGCCGGCCCGCGCAGTGAGGACGGTTTCGGGTGGACGTCACTGACTGAATCCGTTAAGCAGCTTGACGCCGCGATCGCTGCGGCGCGCGCTACCTCCGGGGCGCAGAAAGTGTCCCTGGTCGGCTATTCCCAAGGCTCTGCTCTGGCCCGCTACTGGGCCAACAAGGTCGATAAGGGCCAGCACACCGCGACGGTTGTGGGAATTGGTACTCCGACCCGCGGTGCCACGGTGCGGGGCCTGACCAACCTGATTCCCTACCTGCCGCCGCAGGTGCGTGACTTCGCGCTGTCGCCCTCACTGCTTGATCTGGTGGCTGGCAGCGAGTTTGTCACCATGCTTAACGAGGGAGGGGAGACCGTGCCCGGCGTGGATTACGTGACCATCAACTCGAATTTCGACGAGGTTGTGGCTGACCTGGAGCTCAAGGCGGTGCAAGGGGAGCGGGCGCGCAACCTGATCCTGCAGGACCTCTGCCCGAATACCTTTACCGATCACCTCTACATCACCTACGACCCGCTGACGATCGACACCGTATCCCGCGTGCTGGTCGACCCGGATTCCGGCGCTGCCCCCGATCGGCCGCAGTGTCAGCCAGTGCCGCTGGGCTATGGGATTCCGGATATCGCCTACGTCGCCTACCTCCGCAAGCTTGGCTTCCTGCCCGGCATGCAGGCAGCTGTCACCTACGGCCCCGGACAAGGGGAGCTGCTGTAACTGCTTGATGCGTGCACGTTGAGTGCTGAGCCCCGCGACGTCATTAAGTATTTTTATGCCGGTTAAGTGGAGCTTTTCTATAGTGTGACACAAATTACCCTCTTGGGAATTGCGTTAATTTCTATAGGTCGGCAGAATGGGGAGCGAACAACTTCCACCTACCCGCCTATTTGGCGGAGATTGGACGAGAACATGACACGCGCAGACACTGCGAACATGACCGTCGAAGAGCAGGTCGCCAGCTACTACGACATGCTGCTCAAGCGCAACGCCGGCGAGCCCGAATTCCACCAGGCTGTCGCCGAGGTGCTCGACTCCCTCAAGATCGTCCTCGAAAAAGACCCCCACTACGCCGACTACGGACTCATCCAACGCCTCTGCGAACCTGAGCGCCAGATCATGTTCCGTGTCCCGTGGGTAGACGACGAAGGCGTCGTTCAGGTCAACCGCGGTTTCCGCGTCCAGTTCAACTCCGCAATCGGCCCATACAAGGGCGGCCTGCGTTTCCACCCCTCCGTTAACCTGGGCATCATCAAGTTCCTCGGCTTCGAGCAGATCTTCAAAAACTCCCTCACCGGCCTGCCCATCGGCGGCGGCAAGGGTGGCTCCGACTTCGACCCCAAAGGCAAGTCTGACGCGGAAATCATGCGCTTCTGCCAGTCCTTCATGACCGAACTGTACCGCCACATCGGCGAATACAGGGACGTCCCGGCCGGCGACATCGGCGTTGGTGGCCGCGAAATCGGCTACCTCTTCGGCCAGTACCGTCGCCTCGCTAACCAGCACGAATCCGGCGTTCTCACCGGCAAGGGCCTGACCTGGGGTGGCTCCCTGGTGCGTACCGAAGCAACCGGCTACGGTCTGGTCTACTTCACCAAGGAAATGCTCGCAGCCCACGGCGCATCCTTCTCCGGCTCCAAGGTCATCGTCTCCGGCTCCGGCAACGTCGCCATCTACGCCATCGAAAAGGTCCAGGAACTCGGCGCAACCGTTATCGGTTTCTCCGACTCCAGCGGCTGGGTATCCTGCCCCGGCGGTGTTGACGTCGCGAAGCTCAAGGAGATCAAGGAAGTTCGCCGCGGGCGCGTCAGCGCCTACGTCGACGAAGTTGAAGGTGCCGAATTCCACTCTGAGGGCTCCATCTGGGACCTCGAGTGCGACATCGCGCTGCCATGCGCCACCCAGAACGAGCTCGATGGCGAGCACGCAAAGAAGCTCGCAGACAACGGCTGCCGCTTCGTCGCCGAGGGCGCCAACATGCCCTCCACCGCAGATGCTATCGAGGTCTACCGCGAGCGCGGCATCCACTTCGGCCCCGGCAAAGCTGCCAACGCTGGCGGTGTTGCTACCTCCGCACTCGAGATGCAGCAGAACGCATCCCGCGACTCCTGGTCCTTCGAATACACCGACCAGCGCCTGCATGACATCATGGCCAACATCTTCAAGACCTGTGCAGAAACCGCCAAGGAATACGGCCACGAGGGCGACTACGTCATCGGTGCTAACATTGCCGGCTTCAAGAAGGTTGCCGACGCAATGCTTGCACAGGGCGTCATCTAACCAACGTCCTTAAAAACACAATAGGCCGCTACCCAACGAACAGTGGGGTAGCGGCTTATTTGCGTTCAGCCTGGTTTATTCGGCTGAGATCGGGGGATTATTCCCCGCGGAGGCCGTAAGCGTACGTCTCTAGCCAGTGACGGTTGTCATCGTTGACGTAGGCGGCAGCAACCTCGTTCGTGTCAGCGAAAGGGTTCTTGGGGTAGATGGTGGGGCTTCATCATCGGGGGAGGTGTGGTTCATGCCTACACATAATACAATGATCCACATTACAATGATGCCTATTCGTGCCCCACTATCCAGTAATTTGCGAAAGGCGGACGACCAGAATGAAGCTCTTCCGAGGATTGGGCAAAAGCAAGACAAGAACAAGCCCTCCCAACCACCACGCCTGCAGCCAGAGACATACCGTGAATTGCTGGAACAGGAATACAGTGTTGCCGCTGCGCAACGCGATGGACTCATAGACCTTCACGGGGAGCTCCGTAACCTCCAAGAAAGCGGTGCCCCGATCGATTGGTCGATATTCCACCCAGCTGCACTGGCCCGCATCAGTGAAATGGCCGCGCAGTTCCCCGACGCCACGGGGCACAGCGTCATGACAATGCCCGCTTCCAGCCCTGAGGAAGCGGAACGGGCGGGAGCCATGTTCCGCGAAGTGGTGGATGCCCCACGCATGGGGCCGGAAGAGCCGTGGATCGCCAACGAACACGGCGTCATCGCGGTGATCCACACCCGCAAAACCATGGACGACGCACTCCAGAGCTAGGACGCCAGTGCGCTCAGCGGCGCGCCGACGAGTGCCAGCTTAAGGATCTACGTATTGTTTTAAAGCATGTACCGCGTCTTTGAATCCCTAAACGAAATGGTCCAGATCGTCGACCAGGCTTACGGCGTTCCAATGACCGCCAACTGCATGGTTCCCCGCAACGAGATGCAGTTGCTGCTCGACGATCTCCGCAACGCACTGCCCGCAGAGCTCGATGACGCCCAAGACGTTCTCGACCACCAAGACGAGATCATCGACGAAGCGTCCGAGCGCGCACGCACACTGGTCGACGACGCAGAAGCTGAAGCCGAACAGACACTGGCAGAGGCAAAAAACAATGCCGAGCTGACCATTGAAGATGCGCACGCTCGTGCCACCTCGATGGTCTCTAACGCCCAAGATGAAGCACAGCGCATCGTCGATGACGCGCGTCGCGAAGCCGAGGCTGTGAAGTCCCGTGCAGAGGCTGAAGCCGAGCGTCTGATCGCCAGCGGTAACGATCACTACGAACGCAGCATTAATGAGGCACTGGCCGAGCAACACCGCCTTGTCAGCGAGGCCGAGGTCGTGCGCCGAGCAAACGAGGAAGCACACCGCATCGTCGACGCAGCCCACGCTGAGTCCAACCAGTTGCGCGGCAAGTGTGATGAGTTTGTCGATTCCAAGCTCGCGGAGTTCGAAGCATCCATGTCTGCGGTAATCCGCCAGATCAGCGCTGACCGTAGCGCATTGCGTCGTGGTGCGGGTGCATCCCGTGGCCAGTCCGCCGAGCGTCGTACTCACCGCGGCTACGACGCAGATGGGTACGACTCCGGCTACGATAGCTAGCCATGAGCCCCCGACAGAATTCGGATAACACCAACCCACTCGTCTTCAACATCGCTAAGCTCGCACAGGCCTCAGCCACGAGCGATGTTCGCCACGTACACGGCCCCGCAGCGCAGCGCATCGGCTTGCCGATGATCGCTATCGAGCAAGGTAGTGAACTAGACATCGATGCCACGCTCACACCCTTGGGTGGTGGCATCTTGGTAGACGCATCCGTCGAATCCGATGTGCATGGGCAGTGCAGCCGCTGCCTTGCGCCTATTGACGCCCGCGAGCTGTTCCGCATCGAAGAAGTTTTTGCCCTCAGCAATGATTTCATTGAAGACAACACTGGCGATGATGACGAAGATGCAGACGTGGTTACCGTCATCGAGGGGGATGAAATTGACCTCACGCAAGCGCTTATTGACGTCGCGGGACTGACGCTGCCGTTTAACCCGGTGTGTGAGGATTTCGACGCGGAATGTTCCGATGAGGAGGTCCCAGCGCCTGACGGCGTGTCCGGGGAGACCGTGGGGCTAGACCCGCGTTGGGCCGCACTGGAGAAGTTTAAAGGGGAATCATAGATGAGCCGCCGTAGCGGAAAAGAAGCCAAGGGGCCCGCAGCATGGGACAAGGCTTTTGCCGAAGTTGATCAGGCTGCCATTGTGTCGGCGTTTGGCGTCGAGTTGGAACCCGAAGTTCTTCGTCTGGCACTGACCCACCGATCTTTCGCGAACGAAAATGGCGGCTTGCCCAACAATGAACGCTTAGAGTTCCTAGGCGACGCCGTGCTAGGGCTTTCTGTTGCGGCGAAGCTCTACAGCGTTCATCCGAATCGCCCCGAAAGCGATATTTCAAAGATGCGCGCCAACGTGGTCAGCCGATACGGGCTGGCAGCTGTAGCGCGAACAATCGACCTAGGACAGTACGTCCTCCTAGGGCAGGGCGAGCTCCAGACCGGTGGCAGGGACAAAGATTCCATCCTTGCAGACACCATGGAAGCCATCATCGGGGCCGTGTACCAGACCTACGGGTTCGAAGTCGCACGCGCGATGGTTCTGCGTCTGTTTGAAGACAATATCGCTAAAGCCACCGTCGGTGGCCAATATGCTGACTGGAAGACCACCCTCCAAGAGCTTGCCAGCGAACTCGGCGTGGGCCCTGCGCGCTATGAATTGACGCGAGTAGGGCCAGACCATGATCCGACCTTTACCGCGACATGCACTGTTGATGGTGACATCGTGGCTACCGGTACCGGCCCGAACAAGAAAACTGCAGAACGTACCGCAGCCGAGCAAACCGCGGCGTTGCTTGCTGCACGTTACATTGATGCACCAGATCCGATGCAGGCTTTCCTCGATGCTCGTGCGGCGGCAACACCTGTCGCAACCCTTGAAAGCTTCCGCCAGCAAAATGGCGAGGGCGCACAGGTGCAGTCCACGCAGCAGGATTAACGACCGTCCACTTAGCCGTACCCAGTGCGCGTGCGTCCGTGTGCCTGGGTTACGCTAAGTACTCATGAACGAAAAATCCACCGTGCTGGACCAGGTGCAATCAGTCGTCGATGCATTGTCTGGCTACCTTTGGCAAGGGGTCACCTGGCTCCTGATTCTCGCTGGCCTGTACTTCTGCTTCCGCACCATCGTCGTGCAGGTGCGTTACTTGCCTGCAATGTTTGGTGCAATTACCGAAAAACCGTCGAAGTCGCAAAGCGGCCGCGACGGTATTTCTTCTTTTAAGGCCTTTACCATTTCCGCGGCGTCACGCGTTGGTACAGGCAACGTTGCTGGCGTCGCCATTGCGGTGACCACCGGTGGACCCGGTGCGGTGTTCTGGATGTGGATGCTGGCGATCATCGGTGGAGCTTCCTCGTTCGTCGAGTCCACCCTCGCCCAGGCATACAAGGTGCGCGATGCCGACAACTACCGTGGCGGCCCGGCCTACTACATCCGAAAAGGCCTCGGTGCGAACTGGGCGTGGTTGTCCGTCGTGTTCTGCGTGCTCATCACCGTCACCTACGGTTTCGTCTTCAACGCAGTGCAGTCCAATTCGATTGCTGACTCGATTGTGACCTCGTTCCCCAGCTTTGACCCCAACCGTGTGAAGTGGATCGTTGGCATCGCACTGGCGGTCATCACCGGTGTCGTGATTTTCGGTGGCGTTCACCGAATCGCGTCGGTCACCCAGGTGGTTGTCCCGCTGATGGCAGTTGCATACATTGTGGTTGGTTTCATCGTCGTGGTTATCAACATCGGCGAGGTCCCCAACATGGTTGCTCGCATCGTTGAAAACGCTTTCGGTGTTCGCCAATTCGGCGGCGCCGCACTAGGTACCGTCATCATGACCGGCATCAAGCGTGGCCTGTTCTCTAACGAGGCCGGTATGGGTTCGGTGCCCAACGCCGCCGCAACTGCATCGGTATCCCACCCCGTCAAGCAGGGCCTCATTCAGACCCTCGGCGTGTACTTCGACACCATCGTGGTGTGTTCAATCACCGCCTTCATCATCTTGCTGGCTAACCCCGACCTTTCAGAAGAAACCGGTGGCATCAACCTCACCCAAACTGCACTGTCCGATAGCGTCGGCTCATGGGGCGTGCACTTTTTGACCATCGTCATCTTCTTCCTCGCCTTCAGCTCTGTCATCGGTAACTACTACTACGGCGAAGCTAACATCGAATACCTGTCCGGCTCCAAGGGCGTTCTCACGGCCTTCCGCGTGCTGGTCGCTCTGTGTGTGCTCGGTGGTGCGCTTGGCTCCATCCCGCTGGTCTGGGCCCTTGCCGACGTGTTCTCCGGCCTCATGGTGGTTATCAACTTGATCGCTATCGTCCCCTTGTGCGGTGTGGCCGTGGCGTTGCTGGCGAACTTCGACAAACAGCGCGCAGCTGGCCTCAACCCGGTGTTCCACCGCGACGACATCCCCGGCATCCGAGGCTACGAGGGTATGGAATGCTGGGACGGCTCCGATCCGCTGACGCACCGAGATGAGCACGACCAAGCCGCACTTAGCGGCTAAGGGGCAAAGCGGTTAAAATACCGGCGTGCACCTAAAATCGCTGACGCTGAAAGGATTCAAGTCCTTCGCGTCAGCAACCACCCTGAAATTCGAGCCCGGCATCTGTGCCGTTGTCGGGCCGAATGGCTCCGGCAAATCCAACGTGGTGGATGCCCTGGCGTGGGTGATGGGGGAGCAGGGAGCTAAAACCCTGCGCGGCGGGAAGATGCAGGACGTCATCTTTGCCGGGGCGGGGGACAGGAAACCTCTCGGACGTGCAGAAGTCACCCTGACCATCGACAATTCCGATGGGGCACTCGACATCGACTACTCGGAGGTGTCGATTACTCGTCGTATGTTCCGCGACGGGGCAAGCGAATACGAAATTAATGGCGCCAAAGCCCGCCTAATGGACATCCAGGAGTTGCTCAGTGACTCCGGTATCGGCCGCGAAATGCACGTCATCGTCGGCCAGGGCCGATTGGCTCAAATCCTGGAGTCCCGCCCAGAGGAACGCCGCGCGTTTATCGAAGAGGCCGCGGGCGTGCTCAAACACCGCCGACGGAAAGAAAAAGCCCAGCGCAAGCTCGTCAGCATGCAGGCTAATGTTGATCGATTGCACGACCTCACTGACGAACTTAAGCGCCAACTCAAACCGTTGGCACGTCAGGCGCAGGCCGCTAGTCGCGCAGCGACGGTCCAGGCGACGGTGCGTCAAGCCCGCCTAGTGCTGGCAGCAGACCAGATTACAACCTTGCGCGCGCAGGTAGACAGCAGTGAGCATGACGTCGCGTTGGTCGCTGAACAGCTCGCAGAAGTCACCGCCCAGGCTGACGAAGCCGCTGCGCGGCGTGAGGAGCTAGAGCGGGTAGTTGAAGAGCTTGAACCCAAGGTCGCTGCTGCGCAGCAACGGTGGTTTGATTGTTCAGCATTGTTCGAGCGCACCCAGGCAACGGAGCGTATCGCTCGCGAGCGAGCCTCCAACACGGGTCAGTTAAGCGCCTACCAGGGGCCCGATCCGGAGGAGCTGCAGGCTCGGGCAGACCAGGCTGATGCTCAACTAGAGCAGTTGGAGCAGCAGGTAGTAATCGCTACGGAGCGCTGTGAAGTTATCGCAGACCAAGCCGCAGAGGTGGAACAAACGGCCCGTGACGCCGAACGCGAGCACATGGCGCAGGTCAGGGCTATCGCGGATCGCCGTGAGGGCGTCATCAAACTTATTGCTGCAGCGGAGTCCCTGGAGGCTCGACGCGAGCAAGCTGCCGCCGACGCGGAGTCTTTAGAGGAACAAGCGGAAGAAGCCTTTGAGCGCGTGGAGGTGACGCGTCGCGCCCTCGAACAGCTGGTGGACACGCAAGCATCCTCATCTTCCACCCGCGAGCCTCTGGCGCAAGCCGACGCGCAAGCACAGTCAGAGGCGAAAGCTGCAGAAGCTCGCGTGGATGAACTCACCGCGCGGGAGCGGGAGCTGGAACGCACAGTGTCGCGCCTGCAAGCAACGATCGATACTTTGGGCTCCCAGGTTCGGCAGCAGTCGGCCTCAGCTGCAGATCATGTGGGCACGCTTGCTCCGGTAGCTGAGTTTCTGTCGGCTGAGGATGGTTTTGATAAAGCTTTGGCCAGTGCTTTGGGTGATTTCGCTTCGGCTTTCGTGGCCCGCGATGTGCCTGCCTCGGCGCACAAACTCGCCGAGGCTCTGGCCGGAATTGATGACGCCGCGGTTGATCGCGTGGCATTGTTGTCACCGGGTAACGCACAGTCGTGGCGTTTGGATATTGACTTGCCAGCTGGCGCATCATGGTTGCTTGACCACATCGACTTTAAGGATTCGGATGGGCAGGGTCATGGGGTGTCCCCAGTGGCGGTGGCTCTCAACCGGATCTTGGTGGATGTTGCCGTTGTAGAAAGCACAGCTCAGGCCATTGATGTGGTGGTCACTGAGCCCCGTCTGCGCGTGGTCACCCCCAGCGGCCGCCTGTTCGGCCAGGGCTGGTGTGTGGTGGGACAAGGCAGCCCCACACCAGTCGAAGTAGGTGCGGATATCGCCCGTGCACAAGCCCAGCTGGCTGCCGTAACTGAAGAGTTAGAGCAGATGCAAGGCACCTTGGCTGGAGCGCGCACCGCGGCCCAGGACGCCCGCATTGCTGCAGCCACCGCGGCGTCAAAAATTAAGGAACATGACGCCGCGGTCACCGCACTCGAACGCGAACACAACCAGGCAGCAAACGCCCACGAACATGCGAAAAAAGCCCACGAAAAAATCACAGCCCGGCTGGTTGCCGCACAGCAACGCGTCGCTGACATCGAGCAGCAACTAGCCGAAGCCAACGACAGGCTGGAACGGGTCGAACAACCCGAAGACGCCGAGGAACCCTCCACCGCAGAGCGCGACCAAGCCCAGGCGGAACTCGCGCAAATTAAAGCCATGGAAATGGAAGCCCGACTATCGGTTCGAACCGCAGAGGAACGCGCACACCAAGCACGCGGGCACGGTGAGGCACTACGCAGGCAAGCACAACAAAGCCTCGAAGCGCGGGCGGCGCACGACAAAGCGATGGCAGCGAAGCAACACCAAGCACGCGTAGCCGAAGTCGTCATGGAATGCGCAACGATCCTCGCCCAACGACTCGAAACCGAAATTAGTGAGGCAACCGCCACCAGGGATCAGCTTGCCGAACAGAAAAACACCGCGAGCGCCGCACTGGCTCAAGCCAAAGACGCCGCACACACCCTCGAAGTGCACAAGGCACTCCTGTCGGACAAAAACCATGCCGCCGACGTCGCCCGCAGCAGGGCACAAGTGCGTGCCGAAGAAGCCGAAGCCACAGTCGTCGAACAGTTGGGCCTCAGCGTCGAGGAACTACTAGCCGATAACCCCATTGACGAAGACTTCGACCGCGAACACTGGCAGCGCACTCTCAAAAAGGCAGAAAAAGACCTCCAGGCCCTCGGCAAAGTCAATCCACTGGCTCTGGAAGAATACAAAGCCCTGCAGGAACGCTTCGAATACCTCAACACGCAGCTAGCCGATGTCGAACAGGCGCGCGCTGACTTACGCGACGTCATCAATGAAGTGGATGACAAGATTCTGCAGCTGTTTAGCGACGCGTGGGCTGATGTCGAGGCCGCCTTCCCCGAAGTGTTCTCCACTCTGTTCCCCGGGGGCGAAGGCCGCTTGGTGCTCACCGACCCGGACGACATGCTCACAACAGGCATCGAGGTCGAAGCCCGGCCGCCAGGCAAGCGAGTCAGACGCCTATCGCTGCTGTCCGGTGGTGAAAAATCACTCACCGCGCTGGCGATGCTCGTGGCCATCTTCAAGGCACGCCCCAGCCCCTTCTACGTCATGGACGAGGTCGAAGCAGCGCTCGATGATGTCAACCTGCGCCGCTTGATCAACCTGTTTGAGCAGCTCAGGCAATCCAGTCAGCTGATTGTCATCACCCACCAAAAGCCCACCATGGATGTCGCTAACGTGCTTTACGGCGTGACCATGCGCGGCGATGGTGTGACCAGGGTGATCAGTCAACGCATGTCGCCAGCGTAGCGTTGGGCGGCTGGTATTATTTGCGTCCATGACTGAAGCCGCCGCACCACATCCGATTGCAGATCTTTCCGATTCCCTACTCGGGTGGGCGTCACGGACCGAAGTCGAATTGCAAACACGACTATCCGCGCCGTGGTTCTTCGAAGCAAACATCCCTTCAGACGAGCTTGACCTGCTGGAACGCTTCTACGGCATTTTTCTCAACCGGCAAATCACTGCAGGGGCGGACCCGCGCGAACTTCTATTGATGACGCCGCGTCTGGCCAGCGCCACACTGTGCTCCCGCGGTGCGCGGACGGTCGACGGGGGCGCCTTCGTCGCCGAATACATTGCTGGGCTTGGTATCCACGGCACCGCAGCTGAGGCACTGGGTGACTGCCTGAGTACCGAGGGTTTCATTCGCAGCCTTCTTGACGCCGCGGAGCTCGAGGCCGGCGCCCCGGAGAGCGACACCAGCGATGCCGCCCTCTGTGCCCTCCACGCGGGCCTCAACAACCCCGAAGTAGTCAGCATCCTCGCGGCACTAGACGCACACGATGCAGACGTTGACGCAGCACTAGGTGCACTAACACAAGGCGCTGAAGAAGACGAAGCACACGCAGCCCCCGAATATGACTTCAGCTCACCGCTAACTTTGCGTGCAGCCGCAACACACCGCGACGTCATCACCCAATTAATAACCGCAGTGGCCACTGTCCGCGCCTTCACCATCGACGAGCCCCGCTGGAGTGACCAAATCCCAGACCTCGTTAACCAAGGCGTACCCGTCGCAGTGGTCGAATCCACAACAGCAGAACTCAAAGAACGCCCCGCAGGCACAACATATCGCCACGTCGCTGTCGGTACCGCCACACGCGAACGCACGCCGCGGCTCATTCTGGACACCCGACGCCGCAAAGTCTGCCTGCGCCTGCCTGAACAACCACTCGAGCACCCGGACGCCGAAATAGCGTGGCGCATCCGCGTCGGCGACAACACGCGCGTCTACCGCACCTCCAAACCGTGGGGAGAAGTCAACGCGCTCAGCGAAGCCCTCGACGTCGCCATCGAACACCAGGCGCGCGAAATCACCGTGACAGCCTCAATGACCGATACCCAGTGGATCGTTCCCTGCGTCGACGCAGCAGACCCCGTGCTCATCTTCACCCCCAAAGGGCAAAACATCACCGACAAACGCTCCGTGCACTACGGACACGTGTGGGTTGTGTGTCCCACCGACAGCAGCATCCACGACGTTGTCAGCGGGCAGGAACTGAGCATCGAAGACACCTTCGAACCTGCAGGCTGGGACGGCTGGAGCGCCTACCTAGTCAGCACCGAACAAGCCGACAGCCTCACCATCACCCAAGCAGGGGACACACCCAGCATCACCACGCACATCCGAGCAGTAGACCCACGGCAACGCGTCATCTTCCGCGACCCCTCCGACCCAGTACCGTGCCTGCGATCAACCACGCGGCTGCCCGTATTTGGAGCATCCCTCGTCGCAGAATTCCCGCCCACCGTCTCTGGAGACACCGAAACCTGGTACATGACCATCAGCTCCTTCGCCGGCGCAGACAACTCCGGCGAAGAAGTCTCCCCGCCGGAGCCCCTAGAAATCCCGGCCGAAGGTGGAGAATTCGAAGTGTTCGACTCCACCCTCTACGACGCCCCATGGGTAGGGGAGTACCACGTACGGATCCGCGGCCCCCGCAACGAATCCTTCCGACACGAATTCGCCATCATCGAAGGCATCGACTCCACCTTCGATGTTTCCGGTGCGTGCAGCTCCTTCCGTATCCCCTCCATCGAAGGACTATCCGCCGCACAGCTCAGCGTACGTGCAGGTGAGAAGCCTTTTGATATTTCTCCATCGCGCATCATTAGTGTCGAGCCCACCGCGCCGGGGGCGGAGTTTGTCGTGTCGACTGAGGAAGGCGACGCGATGCCGGTGTGGTTTAAGCCTCCGCGCCTGAGGTTCGACATTCCGATGATCACCCAGCCGTCGATGTGGCGAACCACCCGCATGGTCGCCCAGCCGCGTTCTTTTGACCCCGATGGCGTGCTGCGCGTCCGGGTGACCAAATTGCCTGGTGTGTTGGTTGATCCGAAGGCTAGCGTGCGCAATCAGCATGGGACGCCGTTGCGTACGGTGAAGCTGACCGCGGAAGATGAAGTGACCTATTGCGTACCGATGCGGGCGCTCGCGCGGGCTATGTCTGGGATGGTGTCCGGCCGCTTGGATTTGGAGTGGACAGACAAGCGAAGCGACAGGCGTGTGTCGGTTAACCTCGCGGAAATTTCAACCGTGCCGGACGCTAAGGGCGCAGAGCTCAGTGATGGTTCAATCATTTTTGATGACGTCGCGGAGCGCGCTCTGGGTGCGTGGGTGTGGCCGTTGACGGCGCCGTGGTGCCCTGGAGTGACCATTGAGGTGCGTGACGGAAAGGCCCCTCTACCGGAGAGCTTTGTTGATGCAGGCCCCTTGGCGGTGCAGCTGTTTTCTGCCGATAAGTTCAATACCTTGCGTGCCCCGTTGACTCCGGGGGTGGATTCCTTTGAAGTTACGCAGCCAGGGTTCTTTAAGGCGCAGCCGGAAGACTTCGCCCAACTGTCCGCCTTCTTTGCAGGCGAGTCAGAATCTGTTCCTTCGAGTGAGCGGATTGTGCCGCTGTTGTGGGAGTACGTCTCCGAGTTGGGTTCCGCACCGGTGATGGCTCGTACCGCTGAGGCTGCGCGTGAGGCACTTGCGGCACACCCGCGGCAGGCTTTGGGCGGCTTGTCGCAGTCATTGGTTCCCGCAGAGCTCAAACCTCGTCAATTGATTTCCGCGACCCTTGTCAACAAGCTGTTTGATGCTGAACAAGCAGCTGACGGTGTGCATAGGGCCCCATGGATTGCAGCGTTGGAAAAACTCGCTGACTTAAACACAGTATTGGTCGGCGCCCAGGGGGCAGAGGGACCTGTCGACCCTGATCCGGTGCTGGTTCGCTCACTGCGCTCGGAATTAGAACAGGAATTTGGTCACCGCTTGGTTGAAACCCTTGCGACTGGGCGTGACGCCACGTTGGAGGCAGCATGCATTGACGCATCGACTGTGGCCATTGCTCACATGGCGCCTGCCCAACAGCAAGCGCTATTGGATATGTTCTTCTCGCAGGCGCAGATTGTCCCGGGGCCGATTATGGAAGACTCTGCGCGTCTACTGGCAGTGTTTGAAGCATTCAACAGGCGAGAAGAGCTAGGAAGCTTGTTGGAAGACCGTGAGGCGATTAAGTCCGCTGTCGCTTTGCTCAAGGGCCTCAAGGGTGCGCAGCGTGCATTGTATGGGGCAGCCCGTGTGCGTTTCGACAAGTTGGACGGTGTCGACACCGAAAATTCCGATAATTTGTGGGCACTCGTTCCGGTGATATCCATCGTGTTTGCCCTGGCTGCACGCATGCAGGCTCACGGGTTGATGGGCAAATCAAAGGTGCTCGCCTCTGCTGCTCCAGCGTGGGCGGCGATGGCCGAACTTGTGCCTGACCTGGTCACTGGTGACCTCGTTGCTGCTGAGGCGATGGTGATCGCAACGAAGTTTCCTGGTCTAGCGGGATAGCCAAATCCCCGCAGTTGGGTGCCGCTGGCTACTATGGACAGCATGACAAACTCGGTTCTCTTGTTGGTTTTGCTGGCCCTAGTCGTTGCAGTGTTGATCGTTGCACTAATCGTGGTGCTCGGGCTGCAACGCAAAAAGAACAAGACTATCTCCTTTAACAAAGAGGAGCAGCCTAAAGAAATCGACCAGAGTACCCAGTCGGGTAACTACACCAGCCAGGGCGGATTTAATTTCGCCCCGGCTGAGGACAAGCCTCGCGAGAAGCTGGTGGTGGATCAACCCCGCCCTGTAGCGCAGCCGGAACCGGTGGTCGAGCCGGAGCCGGTGGTCGAGCCGGAGCCTGCACAGCAGATCGATGAACCCGCGCCTGCAGCTGGTCGGTTGGGTAAGCTGCGTGGTCGACTGTCGCGCTCCCAAAATGTTATTGGGCAGGGCGTGCTGGGAATCCTCAGCGCGGGTGATCTTGACGAGGACGCCTGGGAGGAAATTGAAGACACCCTGCTGATGGCTGATCTTGGAACCGCCACCACCATGCGCGTCGTTGAGGCTCTTCGCGACAAGATTGCGCAACGCGGCGTCACTAATGAGGATGAGGCCAAGGCCATGCTCCGTGAAACACTCATCGAGGCATGCAAACCCGACCTCAACCGCGCAGTCAAAGCAATGCCCGCCGAAGGTAAGCCTGCTGTTGTGCTGGTCGTCGGTGTCAACGGAACTGGCAAAACCACCACCACCGGTAAATTGGCGCGCGTCCTTGTCTCCATGGGCCACACGGTACTTTTGGGCGCTGCGGATACGTTCCGTGCTGCCGCAGCCGACCAGCTGGAAACCTGGGGGCGCCGCGTTGGTGCAGAAACAGTCCGCGGAAATGAGGGCGCTGATCCCGCGTCTGTCGCATTTGATGCTGTTGCCCGCGGCGTTGACACGGGAGTCGATGTTGTGCTCGTGGACACCGCTGGTCGACTCCACACCTCAGTTGGTCTGATGGACCAGCTCGGCAAGGTCAAGCGCGTGGTCGAAAAGAAAGCCAACGTAGACGAAGTGCTGCTCGTTTTGGACGCAACCATTGGCCAAAACGGACTGATGCAAGCCCGCACATTCCGCGACGTCGTAGACATCACCGGCGTAGTGCTGACCAAACTCGATGGCACAGCCAAGGGAGGCATTGTCTTCCAAGTTCAAGAGGAACTCGGAGTGCCAGTTAAACTTGTTGGCCTCGGTGAAGGCGCAGACGACCTGGCGCCGTTCGAGCCTGAAGCCTTCATCGACGCTCTCCTGGGATAACGATCCGATGAAACTCATCACCGCAATCGTCAAGCCGTTTACACTCGACGACATTAAAGACGCCCTCGAACAACTCGACATCCACGGGATGACCGTCAGCGAGACTCAGGGATTCGGGCAGCAAAAAGGCCACAGCGAGCTCTACCGGGGGGCCGAGTACGCAGTGGACTTTGTGCCCAAGCTGAAAATTGAAATAGTGGTCGCCGATAGCGCTGTTGATGACGCCCTCGACGCAATCGTCGACGCCGCACGCACGGGCAAAGTGGGCGACGGAAAAATTTGGGTCACCGCTGTCGAAAGACTCATTAGGGTGCGCACCGGAGAATCCGGGGAACAAGCGCTCTAAATACCGTGGCCAACGTTGACCCAAGCCCCGCCCACGTCACGGCCCAGTCAATCAGACAAGAGACCATGCGTCGGGCGCAATTGCTTCTGTCTAAAGTTCAGGTGCCGTCCGGATGTGCTCTGGCAATCACGGGTTCCCTCGCCCGTGGGGAAATGAGCCTCCATAGTGATATTGACGTCAGCCTGATCATCCCAGAAGAGCAGGGTAGTGACTTCGACCAGGGGCAGCTGGAACAGCTGTGGTACCCCTTGTGGGACGGATCGTTTCGCGTCGATCATTCGGTACGCACCCCGTCGCAGTGCCTCGCCCTGGCAACCGAAGACCCCCTGGTGGCGTTAAGTTTGCTTGATGTTCGGACTGTAGCCGGCGACGCCGCGGTTGTAGCCCGCACGCGTGAGTCCGTACTGAATCGATGGAGGGTTGATGTTGCACGCAACCTTGCCGCCATCGTTGACGTCGCGATATCCAGGTGGCGGCGTTCAGGATCGGTTGTTGCGATGACCAGGCCTGATATTAAAAATGGCCGCGGCGGGTTGCGCGATATCGAAATGCTTCGCGCTCTATCGTTGGGCCATGTGTGTGACATGCCGGATGTGGAACACCAACGGGCCTTGCTGCTGGACGTGAGGACGTGGCTCCATGAGGCGGCGCGCCGACGACGTGACATCCTCGACCCAGAATTCGCCGTCGACGTAGCCGAACACCTCGGGTTTGCTGATCGTTACGAACTCACCGCTGCGGTGGCAGACGCCGGACGCACCATTGACGATGCTCTCAACACCGCTCTGGGCATTGCCCGTGCAGCACACAGTAGAAACTCGCCACGCAGCAGTCTACGAACGCCGCTTGATGTCGACGTTGTCGATGACCGCGGCGTCGTCACTTTAGCGAGAAATCCACGCCTATCCGACCCAGCTTTGGTGCTAAGGGTTGCAGCTGCTGCGGCGCGAACCCGTCAGCCGATCGCGGAACCAAGCCTGCGGAACTTAGCACGCCACCACATGCCCCTGCCTCAGCCGTGGCCGCGTGCCGTGGCAACAGACTTCTTCTCTGTGCTGTCCAACCCTTCGACCATTGAAGCGTTGGACAAGCACGGGTTGTGGGAACCGTTGGTTCCGGAGTGGGCGGGCATTAGGGGACTGATGCCTCGCGAGCCCTCACACGCCCACACCATCGATCACCATACGATCGTCACGCTTCAGGCGGCAGCGCAACGAAGTGTGCATGTGGCACGGCCTGATCTGTTGCTGCTCGCAGCCCTCTTCCACGACATTGGCAAGGGGCAGGGGCGGCCCCACGAGGTAGTGGGGGCGGAAGCTGTTGGCCGCATGGCGCGGCGCTTGGCCTTGGCGCCCCGCGACGTCAGCATTGTTCAAACCCTCGTGGCCGAGCACACTCTCTTGGCGCGACTAGCCAACCGTGCGGACCCCACGGCCGAATCTACGGTTGATGCGGTGTGCTCTGCCGTGCACTACGACAGGTTGACGCTCGACCTCCTTGAGGCGCTTGCCGAAGCTGATGCCCGATCAACGGGGCCTGGCGTGTGGAGTAGGAGCCTTGCGAATTCGGTTCGTACTGTCTGCAGCCTGGCGCGGGCACGCCTCAGCGACCTGCACCCCACCAAACCGTTCGTAGCGGCACCGTCTACCAGCGCAGACTTCCCCAAAGTAACGTGGAGGGGCGCTTACCTGCGCGAATCGGTCCGAATGCTGGCGTTGCTTGCAGCGCATGGCCACAACATCGAGAGCGCAAAATTAATCAATGACGCCGCGGGGGCTCGCGCGGAATTTATGGTGCGGCCGACTACCACCTCGCCACCTGCCGAGCAGGAATTCCTCCAGGCGTACAAGTCCGGGGTGTTTTCGATGCTGCCGGAGCTTAAGCCCGCATTGGTGTCCACGACCTGGTACGGCAATACGGTGGAGGTGCGAACGCTGGATCAGAAGGCTGCTTTTGGTGCGCTGCTCGGGGTGTTGCCTGATGTTTCTTGGGCAACGATGGAACGCACTGGTGCAACGATGATAGCCCGTTTCCACTTGGGTAACTGCGACCGAGCGCGAGTGGAGAAGGATGTCCAACGGGCCTTTGGTGGGGTAGCATAGACGGGTTAACTTGTGTCTACTAGGGAGTAAACGTGTTTGAGTCTCTTTCAGATCGCTTGACCGGAGCCCTCGGCGGCCTACGCGGGAAAGGCAAGCTTACCGAAGCGGACATCAACGCTACAGCCCGGGAAATCCGCCTCGCGTTGCTTGAGGCTGACGTTTCACTACCCGTGGTGCGTGCGTTTATTAAACGCATCAAGGAACGTGCTTTGGGTGCGGACGTTTCCGCAGCACTGAACCCCGCGCAGCAAGTAATCAAGATTGTTAATGAGGAACTCCAGCAGATCCTCGGTGGCGAGACTGAGCGTCTGCGCCTCGCGAAAAATCCTCCGACGGTCATCATGCTTGCCGGCCTGCAGGGTGCAGGTAAAACCACTCTCGCCGGTAAGTTGTCCGCTTACCTAGCTAAGCAGGGTCATACTCCCATGTTGGTGGCCTGCGACTTGCAGCGACCGGGTGCGGTGCAGCAGCTACAAATCGTTGCTGAGCGTGCAGGTGTTGCTTGCTTCGCTCCAGATCCTGGCACTGCTCTCGATAGTCATGATCATGTGATGGGCACCTCCCATGGCGACCCCGTTGAGGTTGCTCGGCGTGGTATCGATGAAGCCCGCCGCACCCAACACGACGTCGTCATCGTCGATACTGCAGGTCGTTTGGGCATTGATCAGGAGCTGATGACGCAGGCGCGTAATATTCGCGACGCCATCAACCCGGACGAAGTCCTGTTTGTCATCGACGCGATGATTGGTCAAGACGCTGTGTCCACCGCGGAGGCGTTCCGCGATGGAGTCGACTTCACTGGCGTGGTGCTGACGAAGCTTGATGGTGACGCCCGCGGTGGCGCGGCATTGTCTATCCGTGAGGTCACTGGCCGCCCGATCAAGTTTGCTTCCACGGGTGAGAAGCTTGAGGACTTTGACGTCTTCCACCCGGAGCGCATGGCTAGCCGTATCCTCGGCATGGGTGACGTACTGACGCTGATCGAACAGGCCGAAGCCAAGATTGATCAGCAAGAGGCTATGGCCTCGGCTACCAAAATGTTCTCCGGGGAACTGACCCTCGATGACTTCCTGAATCAGATGCAGATGATCCGCCGCATGGGGCCGCTGGGTAACCTGCTGAAAATGCTGCCTGGCGGCAAGCAGATGAGCCAGATGGCAGACATGGTCGACGAAAAACAACTCGACCGAATTCAGGCGATCATCCGAGGCATGACGCCGGAAGAGCGCGCAAATCCAAGCATCCTGAACGCCTCTCGCCGCAAGCGTATCGCTAACGGTTCAGGTGTTACTGTGGCGGACGTCAACCAATTGGTTAAGCGTTTCGAAGACGCCAAGAAGATGATGGGGCAGATGACCGGCCAATTCCAAGGCCGCTCTGCCACTAAGAAGAAGCCTAAGGGGCGCAAGGGTAAAAACGGCAAGCGTAAGCCCGCTAAGGGCCGTGGGCCTAGCCGTGGTCCGGCAATGCCGAATATCCCCGGTATGCCCAACATGGCGGAGCTGCAAAAGCTGCAGGAGAACGCCGGAGGGCTGGGAGCCTCGGATGAGGGAATGCAGGGAATGCCTAGCGTCGAAGAACTAGAAAAGATGCAAAAGCAGCTAGGTAAAGGCCTGCCAGGAATGGGCGGTTTAGGTGGTTTCCCAGGCATGCCGGGCATGGGCGGCTTCGGTAAAAAGTAGTAGCTATTTAGCAGGTTTGTCGTCCGTGGCGGTACCCGCCGCCTAGGCCTTTTGTCTGGGGTAGGTATCCGCCCGCTACTTTCTTAGAGTTTTGTTGAAGATTCTCTACACCTAAGTGAGTTTTATTAATCAACCGTCGTACGGGCACAACCATGTCCTCGATCCTTACGATCGCCCCGTGCACTAGCATCACCCCCGCTGCAGCACTGGACGTAAACACCGACCCGGCTACTGCCCACCACACGTGCCTCATCGAACCGGGGCCACAAGACATCACCCTGGCAGGACAATATCGCGTCGCCATGCGTTCCGCCAGTGCGGAAGCCACGAAAAACCTGCGCGGAATGTTCCCCGAGCAGCAAGACATCTTCGACAGGGCTGACAGTGAGCCCGACTCTCGCGAAGAACTAGCTTTCGAACTGTTCCCGCACATTGAGGCGCTAGATTTCACCATCGAAGATGCCACTGCTTTTCTTGACAGCGAGTTCCTCTACCGCGAAGCTCTTCCAGGGTTCGAGCGTCTAACCAGCACATCGAACACGACCGGTCGCTACACCAAGCAAGAGGCCCTTGATAAAACTGCACTTGTCCTCGAGGGGCTGGATGTTGAGGAGCCTTTCAACAACCCTGAACACAGTGACATGCTGCGCACCATTATCGAGTCGGTCTACAGCACCCCACAATGGCGCGACATCAGTGGCAACATGGCCAAAGCCCACGGCAGTGCCGCCTACCTTGATTGCGTCGACCAACTAAACACCGCTGAAGACGCTGACGAACAAGCGGCTAAAAAGGCTGCCGCAAAGCTTGCCGATCTGGATCAACAGCTGAAGCGCGCCCAGGAAGCCAAGGATGAGGCAGAGAAGAAGGCTCAGGTAGCCGAGGAAGCTAAGGTTGCTGCGGAGCAGGAAGCTGCTCGGGCTAAGAAGGACACTGAGGCCGCGAAGTCCGCTCAGACTGAATCGCATTCGCGCCTGGGTGCGGTTATCTGCTAACATCCATCAGGTTGTCTTATCTGCCATGATCGCTCTGTGATAGCGGCAGGGACATCATTAAGATTTTGTGCGCATCCGCGCAACCTGCGCTACATCGTCATCGACTACGGTCGACCGGTGGTCACACGCAGGGTAAACATCAAGGGTTGAACCGGCCTGCATTAGTAGGTGCCTGTACTGCCCAGTGACCAGAAGAAGGAGCCATAATGGCTGTCAAGATTAAGTTGCAGCGTCTCGGTAAGATTCGCACCCCTGAATACCGCATCGTTGTTGCCGATGCCCGTACCCGTCGTTCCGGCAAGGTCATCGAGAACCTGGGCATCTACCAGCCCAAGAACGATCCCTCCGTGATCAAGGTTGATTCCGATCGCGTCCAGTACTGGCTGGGCGTTGGCGCACAGCCGACCGAACCTGTTGAGGCTATCTTGAAGGTTACCGGCGACTGGCAGAAGTTCAAGGGCCTCGAAGGTGCAGAAGGCACCCTGAAGGTTGCTGAGCCCAAGCCCTCGAAGCTTGACCTGTTCAATGCTGCTCTGTCTGAGGCTGCTGAAGGCCCCACCGCTGAGGCAATTACCGAGAAGCGTCGCAAGGCTAAGGAAGAAGCTAAGAAGAAGGCTGAAGAAGAGGTCAAGGCTGAGGACGCTGCCGAAGAGGCTAGCGAAGCTGCTGAGACCGCAGAGTCTTCTGAAGAAGCTGCTGAGTAAGAACTCTAAGCTTATTGCTTGAAATAGTTAAGGCGCGGCCCCATGGAAAACCATGGGGCCGCGCCTCTTGTTCTACTAACTTGAATTGCTAGCTACTTTAGACCTTGGGGACTACGTTACGCTAATGGCCGGCGTCTGACCCAGGGGTGTTCAGCGAAAGCATCGCGGACTGCTTGATCGGGTACAAATCGATCCTTTGCGCGTAGACCTTGGCTACCTAAAACAGCTTCGCGGATGACCGCCGGAGGCGCGCTGTAAAACGATGAGCACCAGGGCGGATTAGCCTCGACAACTACGTAACGGCCATCGGAAATGCGGGCAGTGTCTATGACACAAACCCCGTGGCCCAGCTCCTCTGCTGCTTCTAGCGCAATTTGATGATGCTGAGCATCAGCAGCAGGAGAAGGGCCGCCGGAACACACCCAGGTCCCTGTCACGTAGACTGTGAAAGCCTTGAGCCGCCCACCTATGATCCAGTGGCGGCACTCCTCGACGACATTTATTAAGTCTCTAACGATAAAATCGTGCTTTCTGTTTTGTGGATAATCTGAGCATCGATTGAGGAAATCTTGCGCATCCATCACACCAGCGACGAAGTGCGGGTATTTGTGTTTGGCCAGCTTTACGAAAAGACGCTCACTGCCGAGTGCAGCTAAAACGTCGTCGCTGCCAAAACAATACGTAACGCGTCGGCCTTGGCCTTGTGTACCAGCTCAGCAACTTGTTCTTTGTCGAGCTGCTTGTAGGGCATTTCCACTGTGCCTTCGTTGGAAGCCGGAGCGCCGGAATCCAAATACCAGAAGGCATTGGCACCTGGTGCCGGGGTATAGAAACCGAAATCTGGTTCTTCCGCACCGACTTCATGACTGGGAATGACCAAAACAACAGGTTGGGCGCCTGCAGCGTCCACTAGTTGATCGAAGCGTTCTTCGACGGTGCCGCTAGCGTTTGAAGCCCAGCCCGACTTCTTGGCTGGGGCGTGACTGCTGGTAGTGGTGCCGGTCGTAGAGGTGTCAGATCCCGGGGCTTGGTCGGTGGGAACCTTGGAACAAGCGCTTAAGGCTACGAGCGCTGTGACTGTGAGAAGTTTTTATAGCAATCATCGTAGCGCTCGTTTTGAGTTGGCTAACCCTGTTTTAGTTCAGAGGCTTGCGGCGCACCATGGAGGCATAGATAGCGCCAGTCACGTTGTGAATGACTGCAGCGACTGCGCCAGGCAGCGCTGCTTCAGGGGAGAAGAACTTTGCGGCCATGCCGGAAGACAATCCAGCGGACTGGGTGGAGACTTCGATGGCGGTTGTGCGGCAAGCGGCTTCCGGTTGCTTCAGCGCGCGTGCAGACATGTAGCCCAGGAAGTAGCCGAGCACGTTGTGCAGGATCACGGCGGCAAAGACGACCAAGCCGACGGAGGCGAGCTGTTCAGCATTTTTAGCAACTGCGCCAAAGACGACACCACCGATAGCGACGATCGACATCCATGGAAGGATAGGGAGGATCTTGTCGACGACACTGTCGGCTACGAGGCGGATAACAAGGCCGCCGAAGACCGGAAGCAGCACTGTTTTCACGAGCATCATGGCCATACCCTGTGCATCAACATCGGTCTCTGCGCTTGCTAGGTAAAGCATGAGCATGGGTGTGACAATGGGGGACAGCACTGTAGAGACGCTGGTCATTGCCACGGACAGAGCGACATCGCCCTTGGCCAAGTAAGCGATCACGTTAGATGCGGTGCCTCCCGGAACAGAGCCGAGCATGAGCAGCCCGACAGCCAACTGGGGGTTGAGGCCGAGTAGTTTCGCCACCACGATGGCACCCAGGGGCATGATGACAAACTGGCCGACCACGCCGATAAGGATGGGCCAGGGGCGTGTGTATCGATCAGTGACATGGCGTGTGTGGTCTTCCTGTTGGCAGTTTTTTGAAGTGCTTCTGCTTGCGGCGCCATGGGGTGGGGCACTTGCGGTTGGTGCGTGGGTGTTCGCCCACACAGGATCTCATATATTGGACGCCTTGTCTCAAAATCACCCGTGTGGGGGTGCTGTAAGCTCATACCTCATGGAAGAACTGCTCATCGGCAAGGTCATTAAATCCCACGGCATCAGGGGGGAAGTAGTGGTCGACCCTACAACGGACGAACCCGGGCGTCGTTTTGCCGTCGGCACCGTCGTTCACGGCACCCAAGGTCCCAAAGAACACGAACTGCGCATCGATGCTGTACGCCCCCACAAAGGTAGGCTACTGATCATGTTCGAAGGGATTACCGACCGAACAACAGCAGACAGCCTCCGAGGAACCCACTTCTTCGCCCCGCCACTAGAAAACGACGATGACGAAGAAGGCTTCTATGATCACGAACTCGAAGGACTTGCCGTAATCCACGATGGACAACGTATCGGCGAAGTTACCGGAGTCATGCACGGCCCCGCCGGCGAAATCCTCGAAGTGGAGCTAAGCGGCGGCAAGCAAGCCCTCATTCCTTTCGTGCACGCCATTGTCCCCGACGTCAACCTTGACGAACAAACCATCACCATCACCCCACCCGACGGACTGCTGGACCTCTAATGCGTATCGATGTCGTCACCATCTTCCCCGAATATCTAGAGCCACTGCGCCATGCACTTCTAGGTAAAGCCATTGAACAGGGGCTTATCTCTGTTGGTGTTCACGACCTACGCCAATGGGCAAGTGGCGCCCACCGCACCGTCGACGATTCCCCGTGCGGCGGCGGGCCCGGAATGGTCATGCTGCCCACAGTGTGGGGCCCAGCGCTTGATGACGTCGCGGAAGGCAACCTTGAAGCAAGCTTGAGCTCTGCACAACCACATGCGGACAAGCCACGCCACGATGACTTGCAACCAAGCAGCTTCAGTGGATACACGCACGGCGAGAGTACATACTCTGATGGCACTGATGACCGCCCGCTGCTCGTAGTACCCACGCCCACAGGCACCCCCTTCACCCAAGAAACTGCCCAAAGGTGGTCGCGGGAACGCCACGTAGTGTTCGCCTGCGGCAGATATGAAGGCATCGACAGCCGAGTGATCACCGACGCCGCCAAACGCTACAAAGTTGAAGAGGTAAGCATCGGAGACTACGTCCTCATCGGTGGCGAAGTAGCCACACTGGTGATGGCCGAAGCCGTCGTGCGACTGATCCCGGGAGTGCTCGGCAACGCGTCGAGTCACCTCGAAGACAGTTTCTCCGACGGGCTCCTCGAAGGCCCCAGCTACACAAAACCCCGACACTGGCGCGGCCAGAGCGTCCCAGACATTTTGTTCAGCGGTGATCACAATGCCATAGCCCGCTGGCACCGTGACCAGTCCCTAGCGTTGACCGCCGCACGTCGCCCCGATCTGCTCGACGCCGCACGCCAACGCGGTGACTTGAGCGAGCGCGACGAGCAAGCCTTAGACCTCCGCGACGTCATCACTGAAATCCAAATACTTATCGACCCCAAGCAACTCAAAGGTCTCACAAAAGACCTCCCCACGCGCCTAGCCAAAGACAATATCTTCTTCGCCACGGTCACCACAGAGGAAATCAGCCAAGCCTGCCAAGCGGACAACATGCTCATAGCCGCATACGAACAACAACACGGCCAACCCCCCGCAACACAGCGCACCATACAGCTCTACATCCACGCGCGAACAACCCTCGGTGACGCCGCGTGCACCCGCGCCGTAGCCAACAAACTGCCCGAAGGCACGCAATGGTACGGAACCACCCACCACGCCTGAACAGCCGCCCATTACAATAAGGCGAATGATTCAAGCTCGACTCGCGCAAGAACTCGCAATCACCCCCGAGCAAGTAAAGGCCACGGTTGCGCTCCTGGATGAAGGAAACACCGTCCCCTTCATCGCCCGCTACCGCAAAGAAATCACAGGGGGACTCGATGACACACAGCTCAGGCAACTAGAAGAACGCCTGGGCTACATGCGCGAACTCGAAGAGCGCAAAAAGACCATACTGGCAGCCATCGAAGAACAAGGGAAACTTACCGACCAGCTCGCCGCACTCATCAACGAATGCGACACAAAAGCACGGCTCGAAGACCTCTACCTGCCATTCAAAAAACGACGAAAAACCAAAGCCGACGCCGCGCGTGAAGCCGGCCTAGAACCCCTCCTTGAGCAGCTCCTCGCCAATGAAGGCGAACCCGACAACCTCGCGGCAAACTACCTCAACGAATCAATTAGTGACACTAAAAGCGCACTCGACGGGGCCCGCGCCATCCTCATCGACCGCTTCGCCACCAACGCCGATCTCGTCGGGGCCGTCCGCGAGCATATGTATACCCACGGCAGCATGCGCGCAGAACCATCCCGCGACGTCAACACTTCCAACCCCGGCGACGCTGCGAAATTCAAAGACTACTTCGAATTCAGCGAACCTTTCCGCACCTTGCCATCCCACCGCATCCTGGCCCTGCTGCGCGGTGAAAAAGAAGGCGCACTAGCACTGACCCTCGACGCAGGGCCTGATGACATCTACGAACAGATGATCCGCGACACCCTGGACACCGAAGCAACCCCATGGGTCAACGATGCCATCCACTGGGGTTGGAAAACCAAACTCTACGTATCCAGCGCGCTTGACGTCCGCATGCGTCTGAAAGAAACCGCGGAACAAGGCGCGCTCGAAGTGTTTGCCACCAACCTCAAAGACGTGCTTCTCGCTGCCCCCGCAGGCCAAAGGGCAACAATGGGCCTGGACCCTGGCTACCGCAACGGCGTGAAGGTGGCAGTCGTCGACTCCACTGGCAAAGTCGTGGCTACCACCATCGTCTACCCGCACCAACCCCAAAATCGCTGGAAGCAGGCGGTGGACGAACTCACGGCCCTAGCTAATGCACACAAGGTTGAGTTGATAGCCATTGGTAATGGCACTGCATCCCGCGAATCCGAGAAACTGGCGCGGGAAGTCTCCAAAGCTGCCCACAACAACCCGACATGCGTCGTCGTCAGCGAATCGGGAGCGTCTGTGTACTCGGCGTCAGAACTCGCTGCCGCTGAGTTCCCATCCATGGATGTTTCACTGCGCGGAGCCGTGTCGATCGCGCGCCGTCTGCAGGACCCGTTGGCTGAGCTGGTCAAGATTGATCCGAAATCGATCGGAGTAGGGCAGTACCAGCACGACGTCAACCAGACACAGCTCGCCCGCACGCTTGACGCCGTGGTCGAGGATGCCGTCAACGCGGTGGGAGTGGATGTCAATACAGCATCTGTTCCGCTGTTGAGGCGGGTCGCCGGAGTCACGCCAACGCTAGCGTCGAACATTGTGGCCTACCGCGACGAGCATGGCGCTTTTGCCACGCGTAAGGAACTCGGCAAGGTACCCAGGTTGGGGCCGAAAGCGTTCGAGCAGTGTGCAGGCTTCCTGCGGGTGTCGGGCGAGGAGCCTCTTGACGCATCCGCAGTGCACCCAGAGTCCTACCCAGTGGTGCGGCAGATGTGTTCGGCTTCAGGCTTGGGGGTGCGGGAGTTGATCGGAAATACTCGCGTGCTCCACGCTTTGAAGCCTTCGGATTTTGTGAGCGAGACGGTGGGCGAACCGACGGTTGTCGACATTATCCGGGAGCTGGATAAGCCAGGCCGTGACCCACGCCCAGAGTTTAAGACTGCGTCCTTCAGCGAGGGAATTGAGAAGATCAGCGACTTGGCCCCGGGCATGGTGCTCGAAGGCACCGTCACGAACGTGGCTGCTTTTGGCGCATTTGTCGACATTGGGGTGCACCAGGACGGGTTGGTGCATATTTCAGCGCTGGCGAACCGTTATGTGTCCGAACCGCGCGAAGTAGTGCGTTCCGGAGACATCGTGCGTGTCAAGGTAATCGACGTCGATGAATCTCGAAAGCGCATCGGATTGAGCATGCGTTTGGATGATGACGTCGCGTCGGGTGCGCGCTCCAAGCCTGGTCGCGGTGGTGATGCTGGTTCATCAGCTGAGCGTGGTTCTCAGCAGAAGCAGCGCAGTGGTGCGCGGCGTCAAAAATCGTCGTCAGGGCAAGGGGGCGCGTTGGCGGACGCGCTGCGCAGAGCCGGTCTTGGCTGAGTCGGCTGAAGTATGCAATAATCGTCAGGTTGACTCCCGGGCTTAGATGTTTGGGTGGCAGCCTACATGACACGGATATGAACCGGCCGAGCGTCCTTCGGAAAGTGCCGCCAGGTTCCTCTTTCCTCTAAAAATAAGGATTTTTGATGAACATTCTTGACTCTGTCGATGCAGCACAGCTGCGCGATGATATTCCGGATTTCCGTCCCGGCGATACCCTTAACGTTCACGTGAAGGTTATCGAAGGTGACAAGTCCCGTGTGCAGGTCTTCAAAGGTGTCGTAATCCGTCGCCAGAATGGCGGCATTCGCGAGACCTTCACCGTCCGTAAGGTGTCCTTCGGTATCGGTGTTGAGCGTACCTTCCCGGTGCACTCTCCCAACATCGATCACATCGAGGTCGTCTCCCGCGGTAAGGTTCGCCGTGCGAAGCTCTACTACCTGCGTGAGCTGCGCGGTAAGGCTGCCAAGATTAAGGAAAAGCGCTAAAAGATACGCGCCTAGAGCACGAGTGTAATGACGCGTGCCCGGCCCCGTCACTTTGTGGTTATTGCAATCACCGAGTGGCGGGTTTTCTTTTGTGGCAACTGTGTTCTTTATTTAGGAAACGCCAATCGGCATGGGCGTGATTTACCCTAGGGTTACCCCCGGTGCCTACCAGGAAGTAGCTTCGCTTGGTTCCCTGACCTGCGTTTTTACTGCCTGCGAGTTGTTGGACACTTTGTAGATACGTCATATTTTGTGATTGTCGGCACAAAGCCTTGAGTTCTTCTAGTGTTTCTTAAGGATCTCGGTATACTCACAGGTGCAAGGTTTCCTTTCGGGCCTTGCAGGCAGGTCCCGATGGCCTGTTGAATGTGGAGATAGTGGGATCTATGAAAATAGATCAAATCATCAGAGGTTTGTGGTGACCCTCTGGTAGTTGAAGGCCCCGGCTAAGCCGGGGCCTTCAGTTTTTCGCATTGTGGCTACCTAGGGGAGGGGCCTCCGCCGCAAGCTGGGTAGGATGTGATTCATGGATTTGCCCCGCCGCCGTAGCGCACATGATTCCACAGCTGCCTCTGCTCCGAAGCAGAAGAAGGAAAAGAAGCAACTGCCCTGGTACATCGACATCCCGATGGTTGTCATCACTGTCCTGATCTGCGCACTGTTTATTCAGACGTTCATTGGGCGGCTCTATGTAATTCCCTCCGGATCCATGGAGCCTACCTTGCACGGTTGCAGTGGCTGCGAAGGTGACCGGATTTTCGTCGATAAGATCACGTACCACCTCCGTGACCCTAAACCGGGAGATGTCGTCGTGTTTAAAGGCCCGGAGTCCTGGAACGGTAGCTTCATCACCAACCGCAGTTCTAACCCGTTAGTGCGCGGATTGCAAAACGTTGGGTCTTATGTTGGCTTCGTAGCACCCGATGAAAATGACCTTGTTAAGCGCATCGTAGCCACTGGAGGGCAAACCATCCAATGCCTCGATGGTGATAAAGGCATCACTGTCGATGGGCATGTCATCGACTCCTCCTACGCCCTTACTCCGCATCAAAATCCGATCGATCCATCCACGGGGTCCGAGGCCTGTGGCGGTCCGTATTTCGGTCCCATCACCGTCCCTGACGGTAACGTCTTCGTCATGGGGGATAACCGGACCAACTCCGCTGATTCGCGCTACCACCTTGGCGATGAATACCAAGGCACCGTTCCTGAAGACTTAATCATCGGTAAGGTTGATGCTCGCGTACTTCCGCTTAGCCGCATCGGCGGAGTAAAGAGCTACGACATCCAGAACTAGTGCGAACGCTCAAACACTTACGCACCTACGAGGTCTCACTCCAACGAGCCGGCCTGGGGCCAGTCGCCGGGGTCGATGAAGCAGGGCGTGGGGCATGTGCCGGGCCGATCAGTATCGCAGCGTGCATCTTGCCGCCCCAGCTGATAACAGAGTTAGAACGGCTGACGGACTCAAAGAAGCTAAGCCCGCGCACCCGGGCGGAGTTGTTCCCACTTATACAACAGCACGCCGTGGCATGGAGCATCATCACAATCAGCGCCAAAGACATCGACCACTACGGGATTCAGCACGCCAACATCTCGGGGATGCGCAGAGCAGTAGCCACGCTATCCCACGCACCCGGATACGTTCTGAGCGATGCAATGAAAATACCCGGCCTACGCAGCCCCCACCTACCAATAATCGGCGGGGATGCCGCCAGTCGCTGTATCGCCGCAGCCAGCGTGCTCGCGAAACATTCACGCGACGTCATTATGGAGCAATTGGATGACCTCCATCCAGGCTACGGTTTAGTAGCTCACAAAGGTTATGGAACCAAGGTGCACATGGACGCGGTGCGCCGCCTCGGGGGGACTCCCGAACATCGTTATAGTTATGCCAATGTGGCACGAGCGCACGCAGATTGGCAGCGTGCTACAGCACAGCAACAACGCAACTGACGAAAAGGTGTGAGCCATCCATGAGCGCTGAGGAACTCGACAACTACGAAGCCGAGGTCGAACTCTCCCTGTACCGCGAATACCGCGACGTCGTCAGTCAATTTTCCTACGTGGTGGAAACCGAGCGCCGTTTCTACCTTTGCAACGCAGTGGAATTGATCCCACGTAAAACCGGTAACGACGTGTTCTACGAAATCCGGATGTCGGATGCCTGGGTGTGGGACATGTACCGACCTGCACGTTTTGTCCGCTATGTTCGCGTGATCACCTACAAAGACGTCAACATCGAAGAACTCGACAAGCCTGACTTGGTGATTCCCGATTAAACCGTAGCTAGTTTTCCACAGGCCGAAAACTTTTCACAGGCCGCGGAGCGCCCATATTATTTTTCCCTTCAATGGTCAGTGAACAACAGTGCTTACTGTCGTTCACTGACCACACTATGTGAAAGGAAAAAGGGGGGAAGCTCGATGGGCTTTGTATCCGCGCGGCGTTCATCATCTCAACGACAGGCCACTGGGGAGATAGCCGCGACATCACGTGCCCACGCACTTGGACGTTGCGGGGAAGACGCAGCCGCAGCACTCTATGAATCCGATGGAGCACGGATAGTGGCGCGCAATGTTCGCTATCCAGTCGGAGAGATTGACATCATCGTCGACGACGACGGGCTACTGATTTTCGTCGAGGTAAAAACTCGAAGCAGCCATAATTACGGAACCTCGGAACACATTGATGCACGCAAGCTGCGTTGCCTGCGCCATGCGGCAGCACAATGGCTGAGAGACGCACAGTGGGCGGGGCGAGAATGTCGCTTTGACGTCGTTGTCGCTGCACCCGACGGACTTACGGTACATCAAGGGGTGGATGTTTATGAGCTCTAGTGGAGTAATAGCACGAAGCTGCTCCGCCACCCTTGTTGGAGTTGAAGCACACCTGGTTGAGGTTGAGGTCAGTGTAGGGCCAGGCCTGCCAGGTATACATATCGTTGGCTTGGGAGATGCGGCGATTGCGGAATCTAAAGAGAGGGTGAAAACTGCGAGTCAAAATTCCGGTTTGGAGTGGCCACGAACCAAAATTATCGTGAGCTTGTCCCCGGCATCGCTTAGAAAACATGGCGCGCAGTGCGATGTTGCTATTTGTCTGGCAATTCAATCAGCACTCGATAAAGATAATGACTACATGGCGTGGATACTTGCCGACAGCCTCGTGATGGGGGAAGTCAGCCTTGACGGTACGCTTCGTCCAGTTAAAGGAATTCTTCCTGCTTTGGTTGCCGCCCGGGAGGCTGGGCTCACTCGGGCAGTCGTGCCTCACACTTGCGCAACGCAAGCAACACTAATCGACGGTATCGACGTGCTCTGTGCATCGACATTAATGGACGTATACCTATGGGCGCGCGGGATAGCTAAGCTGCCCTCGGTACATGAATCTGCGGCGGAATTGTGCGCTTCGGTAGACACAGCCGAGCGGATCCCAGATTTCGCCGATATCGCCGGAAACTCTGCAGTAAAACACGCAGCCGAGGTCGCTGCGGCCGGTGGACACCACATGATGATGCTCGGGCCACCTGGGGCAGGGAAATCACTGTTGGCTCAAGCGCTCCCGGGAATTATGCCGCCGCTAACACCTGGCGCGCGTTTAGAAGCCACCATGGTGCACTCCAGTATTAATGCTGAGCAACAGCCGCTGATGGTTCCGCCGTTTGTTGCGCCCCATTACAGCGTGACCCAGGCTGGTCTCATCGGAGGGGGAAGCGGAAACCCGCGCCCAGGGGCAGTCAGTCTCGCACACCGGGGTGTCCTGTTCATTGATGAGGTTAGTGAAGTGCCTGCGAAAGTTCTTGACTGCCTTCGTCAGCCTCTGGAGTCGGGCCATATTCGACTAATGCGCTCGCAGAGCACCTACGAGTTACCTGCGCGTTTCCAACTCTTGATGGCGGCTAATCCTTGCGCGTGCGGGGCGGAAGAACCACATTCCTGCCGATGTTCGGTACGGCAGCGTGCCAAGTATCTATCAAACTTGACAGGCCCTCTCCGGGACCGTGTGGACATCGTCGTTCTTGTCAGCGCTCAAGCTGGGGTCCTGCTAGCCGATCGAGAGGAAAGTAGCGCAAGCATTCGTGAAAGAGTCAGTGAGGCACGGCGTCGAGCAATGCAGCGGTGGACGCAGGTACCCGAAGGCTACAAGCCTTTTGAAACCAATGCTGAGGCTCCAGGGACACTACTGCGTAAGCATTACCCAGCTACAAAGGAGGCGATGCAGATCATCGCCCATCTGCTGCGTAGCGGCACACTTAGCCAACGTGGGGTGGACCGAACCCTCCGCCTAGCCTGGACATTATTCGATTTGCGTTGCGCCACCGAGGGCATGTCCGGGAACCCGTCGTGTCCCGATGTTGAAGAAGTCATGCGTGCCCTCGATCTACACAGCGAGGAGGTGCTTGATGATGAATAGCACTCCTTCCCTCACTGAACCCACCGATGTGAATAAGTCTGAGGACAGGCAGTATGCGTGGGCGTATCTTTCCCGGGTGCTCGAAGGACCAAGCGAAGCACTGCAGATTGCACTCGCCGAACGAGACGGTGACGTTGAGTCAATCGCACGAGATATCAAAAACCGTGATGCACGGATTGGGGAGGACCTACTACTGCGCAGCCAAGCGCGAAGTGATGCTGGGCTCCACCACATCGACCGGGATCTGAAACAAGCTGAGAAAGTCGGCGCACGTTTGATAACCCCTGACAGCCCAGAGTGGCCAGACGGCGTTGGCGGCGCCGAATCTATCAGGGGAGATGGCCAACACCACTACGTTCCACCACACGCGCTGTGGGTACGCGGTCAGTTATTGAAACCACTGTTCATACAGGCTGTGGGTATTGTTGGGACTCGAACGCATAGCCGCTACGGCAAGGAAGCCACAGAGCTGATCAGCGGCGGTCTCGCTACCCACTGTTACACCGTAGTGAGCGGTGGAGCGCTGGGAATCGACACTGTTGCACACACCCAGGCAATAGAGCGCGGTGGACGAACAGTCGCGGTTCTAGCAACAGGAATAGACAAGGCCTATCCTGCTCGAAACACTGCATTGTTTGACCGCATTGCTGAACATGGTGCGCTAATCAGCGAATATCCGCCCGGTGTGCATCCCGCAAGGCACAGGTTTTTAACACGCAACAGATTAGTCGCGGGACTGACCCAGGGAATCGTTGTCGTAGAGGCAGCGTGGCGATCAGGTGCCCTGAACACGCTAGCCTGGGCGAATTGCCTGGGAAAGGTTGCAATGGCGGTGCCCGGCCCCATAACATCGCGCGGCTCCGTAGGCTGCAACGTAAAAATAAGAGAGCATCAAGCGCACATGGTTGTTGGGGCCGATGATGTCCGCTCATTACTGGCACCTATTGGGGCCGTCGATGCAGATGAAAACTACATGCTGGATTTCGGCCAAGATCAGACCCCCAAACTCAGCAGGTTGCAACTTCAAGTTTTCGATGCGCTCAACGCGCCGGGCGTGGAAGGTGTGTCCACATCCGTGGCAGCCCAGAGATCGGGGCTTGGAACAGTTCTTTGCGTCCAGGGGCTAATGGAGCTCAAAGATAGGGGATTAGCGGCTCTAATTGGTGGTCTGTGGGTTCGGATTGAGCACGAGCGCGATGGATGAGAGCTATTGATCGTACCTCTACATTGCTAAAAGCCCAGTTCAGCGACTGGTGTGATCACATTCACGTCGAAACGAAGGTAGTAAGCCTTGCTTTAGCGACTACTTCAATCTAAAGTATGAGAGGCAAGCCTTAGGGAAGAGCTTTTGTGGAGGTCGGGCTGGGCCACCGTGAAAGCAGCTCCACTTCCTCAGGTGAGTTGTTTTCCTTTCTTTAATGAAGTGTTATCCGAAAAGCGGTGCCACAGTATCCACTGTGGCACCGCTTTTTCGTGCGAGAATGAATCCATGTCAACAACTAGGCAGATGGAAGAGATAGTCGAAGACTATCTTGAGCATCTTGAAATGGTGGAGGGGAAATCACCCGCGACTATCCGCTCCTACCGTAGTGATCTCAAGACCATGGTCGAGATCGTTCCCGATCTCGACCACTTCACATTGGAGCGGTTACGTAGTTGGCTGGGGTATGCATACGATGCGGGTAAAGCACGCAGTACGCTTGCCCGATACACGGCGAGTGTCAAGGGGTTGTCTACTTGGTTAGCGCGTAGATCCATGATTCCCCAAGATGTTGGGGCTCGCCTTGCGTCGCCAAAGACGTCTAACCATCTGCCGAAAGTTCTCGCTCGACAGGGGGCTCAGGCATTAGTTGAAGCGCCTGCAGCTGAAGAAGAGGTGGCGCAGCAGGTAGGTAAGGGCCGTATAAAAGAGGAAGCGAAGCGAGGTCGTGACGCCGCCATACTGGAGCTTCTTTACGCCACGGGTATGCGCGTTGAAGAATTATGCAGTATTGATACTTCAGATCTTGACGAGCTCCATCAGCAAGTGCGGGTTACTGGTAAAGGTAACAAGCAGCGGGTGGTGCCGTACGGCGAGGTAGCAGGGCGCGCACTAGAACAGTGGCTTGGTGCTTACCGCGCAATACTGGCCGACCGCGAAGAGAAAGCCCTGTTTGTCGGAGCCCGCGGGAAGCGCATCAATCAGCGCCAGGTGCGCGCACTTGTAGACCGCTATGCCCATCAAGTGGGGCTTGGGCATGTCAAGCCTCACGAATTGCGGCACAGTGCTGCCACACACCTTCTGGATGGCGGCGCTGACCTGCGTGCCGTGCAGGAATTATTGGGGCATGCGTGTTTGCAGACTACCCAAATCTATACTCATGTGAGCGTGGAGCGCCTGAGGGACGCATTTAATCAAGCACATCCGCGTGCTTGACTTCTGGCATATTGCCAATGGGTTTGAGGCGTATGTCTGCTCGCTTCAGCAGGCTAAGGGGATTGATGTAGTCTTTCTTGCCGATTCGTGCACCCCAGTGCAGGCCTTCGTGTCGGGGGTGAGTTACGAGGAAGCCGATGCTCTCGCCCGAGGAAACGAACTGCCCCTCAGATACGCTAGCTAGTACCGGCTGATAGGTGGTCCGAATCCCATCCGCATGCTGTATCGATACTGTAGGCACGCCTACTGCTACACCTGCGAAGGCAACCACTCCATCTTCGGCCGCCACGACGGGGGCAAGCGCTGGAAGGTTAATATCGACGCCGCGATGGCCCGGAGCATAGCGGTGCTCGGGATGCTCATACGGCCTCGTTACCTGCCCTGGATACGAGGTTCCGGTAGCGGGGGATACGTACGCATGAGCAGTGGGGATCGTAATAAGCAGCACTGCCACGCTCAGGAATGCAGCTAATTGCCGTGCTAGGGCTCTCCAGTCCTGTCTGGTGAGAAGTGGAATGCGGCTTATTGCCTGGCAGGCTTCATTGATTTCGGTCATAAGCACATAGTGCAACTCCGTTGAATGCTCGTACTGGCTACCTGTGAAAACCATCCGTGCTGCGATTGGGTTGTGTATAACTCCCTTTGTTCCAACCGTGTCGTTACTCATGCAGCTGAACTCATGCAGTTGACCGTGGAGACACACAGTTAGTCATTGTTTGGAATACTGCGTTGTGGTGGGTAAAGTAACTGGCTGCAGTGTTCTGCATCGACGTTCGTAGACCTATGAGCGTGAACAACGCCTTAGCCTGTGTGCTGATGTTCAGAATCTGTAAAAATACGCGCGATACATTTGAGTACCTGCTGCAATGGTCCCACTTTCCTGCTTGAAGGATAGATGGGTGCGGATAGGTGCCGTATCGCTAGGGTGCAGGCAAAACCTGCATGTGAAAACCGAAACTACTAGATGAAAGGGAGCATCCCATGGCAGTTGTGACCATGCGCGAGCTTCTCGACGCAGGTGTCCACTTCGGACACCAGACCCGCCGCTGGAACCCCAAGATGAAGCGCTTCATCTTGACCGACCGTAACGGCATTTACATCATTGACCTCCAGCAGACTCTGACCTACATCGATCAGGCTTACGAGTTTGTCAAGGAGACCGTCGCTCACGGCGGCACCATCCTCTTCGTAGGCACCAAGAAGCAGGCTCAGGAAGCAGTGAAGACCGAAGCTGAGCGCTGTGAGATGCCTTACGTCAACCACCGCTGGTTGGGTGGCATGCTGACCAACTTCCAGACCGTTTCTAAGCGACTTCACCGCATGAAGGAACTCCAGGCAATGGATTCCGCTGAGGACGGCTACAAGGGTCGCACCAAGAAGGAAATCCTTATGCTGACCCGCGAGCGCACCAAGCTCGAGCGCGTCCTCGGTGGTATCGCCGAGATGCACAAGGTGCCCTCCGCTCTGTGGATCATTGACACCAACAAGGAGCACATCGCTGTTTCTGAGGCTCACAAGCTGAGCATCCCTGTCGTCGCAATCCTTGACACCAACTGCGACCCTGACGTTGTCGATTACCCGATCCCGGGCAACGACGATGCCATCCGCTCCACTGGTCTGCTTTCCAAGATCATCTCCACCGCAGTAATCGAGGGCAAGAAGGCTCGCTCTGAGCGCGAGCTCGCCGCTGCGAAGGAAGCTGCTGGCGATACACCTGCAACCGAGGAGACCGTAGAGGTTGCCGCTAAGGTTGAGGCTCCCGCTGAGGTTGCTGCAGAGGCTGCAGAGTAAAGCGACACCCCAGCTTTTCCTGGCCAAACGGCCGCATGAGCCCCTGCTCCGCCGCGCGGACGGGGGCTTTATTGTGCACACACTTAGACACTTACTGTGTCCATGGTGCACAACATAGCCTGGGCGGGTACAATTGCCAGGGCTATGAGTTACTACAGCTCACCTCGGGTCTCTACCGAGTGGCCGAGCATACTCTCACTATTAATCAAGGAGGATCGCCCCGACAATGGCGAACTTTACCGCTGCAGACGTTAAGAAGCTCCGCGAAATCACCGGCTCCGGCATGGTGGATTGCAAGAAGGCTCTCGCAGAAACCGATGGCGACTTCGACAAGGCCATCGAAATCCTGCGTATTAAGGGTGCGAAGGATGTCGGTAAGCGTGCCGAGCGCACCGCTGCTGAAGGCCTTATCGCTGTTTCTGGCAACACCATGGTTGAGGTTAACTCCGAGACCGACTTCGTCGCTAAGAACCAGGAGTTCAAGGACTTCGCTGCAAAGATCGCTGCCGCTGCTGCCGCAGTGAAGGCAAATACCGTTGAAGAGCTTAAGGCTGCTGAGGTTGACGGCAAGAAGGCCGAAGACGCCGTTCTTGAGCTGTCCGCCAAGATTGGTGAGAAGCTGGAGCTCCGCCGTGCTGCCACCATCGAGGGCGACAAGGTTGCGGTTTACCTTCACCACCGCGCTGCTGACCTTCCCCCGGCGGTTGGTGTCCTCGTTGCATACGAAGGCGAAGGCGAAGCCGCAGAGCAGGCTGCACACGCCGCAGCTATGCAGGTTGCAGCTATGAAGGCTCGTTACCTGAACCGTGAGGACGTCCCCGCAGAGGTCGTCGAAAAGGAGCGTGAAATCGCAGAGGCTACTTCCCGTGAGGAAGGCAAGCCCGAGGCTGCGCTGCCGAAGATCGTCGAAGGTCGCCTTAACGGCTTCTTCAAGGACGTGTGCTTGAACGAGCAGGCCTCTGTCACCGACAACAAGAAGTCCGTCAAGCAGGTCATGGATGAAGCTGGCGTTAAGCTCACCGGCTTCGTACGCTACGAAGTTGGCCAGCACAGCTAGGCCATAGTGCTTCGTTAAAGCAGGTAGGGCATACGCCCTACCTGCTTTTTTGTTGCTGGTAGGATAGCTACAGATTAAACAGTCCTCAACTAAGGAGAATCACTATCGTGGCCGAACAGCGCGAAGGTTTCAAGCGGGTAATGCTCAAACTAGGGGGTGAGATGTTCGGTGGCGGAAACGTTGGTATTGACCCTGATGTGGTTGAGAATGTCGCGCGTCAAATTGCTGAAGTGTCGCGATCAGGCACGGAAGTCGCGGTCGTCATTGGTGGTGGAAATTTCTTCCGTGGCGCCGAGCTCCAGCAGCGCGGAATGGACCGCAACCGCTCTGATTACATGGGCATGCTTGGCACTGTGATGAACTGCCTGGCTTTGCAAGACTTCTTGCAACAAGAGGGGATTGATTGCCGTGTTCAGACTGCCATCAACATGGCACAGGTAGCAGAGCCCTATCTGCCGCTCCGCGCAAAACGACACCTCGAAAAAGGTCGCGTTGTTATCTTCGGTGCAGGTATGGGTATGCCGTATTTTTCGACGGATACCACTGCAGCCCAGCGGGCTCTCGAAATCGATTGCGATGTTTTGCTCATGGCTAAGGCAGTTGACGGCGTTTACGACGCAGACCCCCGAATAAACCCCAATGCGAAACTCTTCAGCGAGATCACACCGGCTGAATGCATCGCGCGCGGACTTAAAGTTGCCGACGCCACGGCATTTTCTCTCTGTATGGATAACAACATGCCCATCCTCGTGTTCAACCTGCTCACCCAAGGCAATATTGCACGCGCGGTCTCCGGTGAAAGCATTGGCACCTTGGTCCGTTCCTAACGGGCTAAGTGGTATGTTTGCATAGATCTTTCGCTTCAATACAATTCAAGGACCCCCATGATTGACGACATTTTGCTCGAGTCTGAAGACCGCATGATCCACTCTGTGGAGCACGCTCGAGAGGACCTCACCACCATCCGTACGGGACGCGCAAACCCCGCCATGTTCAACGGCGTGATGGCTGAATACTACGGAACGATGACTCCCATCACTCAGATGGCCACCATCTCCGTTCCTGAGCCCCGGATGATGATCATTAAGCCTTACGAGATGTCTGTGATGGCTGATATCGAAAACGCCATCCGCAACTCTGACCTGGGCGTAAACCCCACTAACGACGGCCAGGTGCTTCGCGTGACGATCCCTCAGCTAACAGAGGAACGACGCCGCGATCTGGTGAAGGTTGCAAAGTCCAAGGGCGAGGACGCCAAGATCGCCATCCGCAACATCCGCCGCAAGGGTATGGATCAGCTCAAGCGCATCCAAAAGGACGGCGCAGCTGGTGAAGATGAAGTCCAGGCTGCTGAAAAGGAGCTGGATAAGGTCACCGCTAAGTATGTCGCTCAGGTTGACGAGGTCGTCGCACTGAAAGAAAAAGAGCTGCTGGAAGTTTAACCCCACGCTCCCCACCTTCAATCCCCGTCTTCAGGAGTATAGGCAGTGGTCAAAACTACCCCTTTAAAACCGAAAAATTCCGCCGGCCGAGACCTCAAGGCCGCGATCGGCGTAGGGGTAGGACTCGGCGCTTTGGTGCTGGTGTGTATATTCATCATCCCCGGTTGGTACCCACTGGTAGCCATTGCCGTGGCCTTGGGTACGTGGGAAGTTGCAACCCGCTTGAAGGAATCAGAAGACTACCGAGTATCTCCAGCGGTGCTTATTGGCGGTGGCCAGCTGATGGTTTGGTTATCGTGGCATTTCGGAGCGAGCGGTGTTGCCGCAGGTTTCGTCACTTCAGTTCTAGCGGTTATGTTCAGCGGGTTGTTCGTCAACGGCCGCTATGAAACCCCCGTCAACTATCTGCGTGACACGTCTATGAGCATGTACGTATTGACGTGGATCCCACTGTTTGGGTCCTTTGCCGCAATGCTGTCGAGGTTCGAAAGAGATGGCATCGGAGGATCCATGTTTATTGTCACGTTCATGTTGTGCGTGATCGCATCCGATGTTGGAGGCTATGCCGCGGGTGTTCTCTTTGGATCTCATCCAATGGCCCCTGCGGTGAGTCCTAAAAAATCTTGGGAGGGGTTTGCGGGATCGGTGCTCTCAGGTGCCGCAGTGGGTGCGGTCGCTGTGCACTTTTTGCTTCACGATGCGCTGTGGCTTGGTGTTTTGCTAGGCATCGGACTGGTTATATGTGCGACCCTTGGCGATTTGGTGGAGTCCCAGTTTAAACGCGAGCTGGGTATCAAAGACATGTCGCGAATGTTGCCTGGCCACGGTGGACTCATGGACCGACTGGATGGGTTGTTACCGTCGGCCATGGTCACCTGGCTGGTCTTGTCTGTTATTGCGGCCTAGATGGCGTCCGCAAGGGCCTTTTTGCTTCGCTTGAGCTGACGTCGAAGCTCTAACATTCGCCAGCCGCCAACCAGTGCCATCACAAGGGCACCGCCGATCGCAGCGAACAGGAAGCCAACGCCGACGGGGAGGGTGGACTTCCAGGTCAAGAACTCGATTGCGACTTGTTCGTCATTCTGCAAAATGAAGATGAGCAGAGCGATAAGGAACAGGAACCCAAAGATCAGTGCAACCCAGGTTCCGCCAGCGATAGAGCCCTTGACCTTAGTGGAAGGCGCCTTAGCCGGCTGCTTTTTGGCGGGGGTTTCTGCCGGGGCGGGTGCGACAACCTCGTCTCGGACAGGTGGGGCAGAGTCGAAGGGATCGTTAGGTAGCTGGGGCGAAGTGGAATTCGGTTCAACGTTGTTCATACCTCTTATTGAACAGCACGCGCGTAGGATAACTCAAACGTCGCTTACCCTGAGCTAACCCAAGTGCATCACCATGGTGTGGAAAGATATTTGCATTATGGCTTCACCCTTACCTCTTGTTTTCGATGCTTCTCGTCGTAGTATGCCGCCGAAGCACTTTGCTGATTTGTCGACCGAAGAGCGCCGCGAGGCTGTCGTAGCTTTGGGCTTGCCGAAGTTTCGGGTAGACCAGTTGGCTCGCCACTACTATGCACGCTTGGAAGCAGATCCACGCACAATGACAGATTTGCCTGCGGCGCGGCGTGATGACGTCGCGAAGGCACTGTTTCCAACATTGATGACCCCTGTCAAGGCGGTCGAGTGCGACGGTGGAGAGACTGCTAAAACCTTGTGGCGTCTGCATGATGGTACTCTGTTAGAGTCCGTGCTGATGAAATACCCGGACCGTGCAACACTGTGTATTTCTTCCCAAGCGGGCTGCGGAATGGCGTGTCCCTTCTGCGCGACGGGCCAGGGCGGTTTGGACCGTAATCTGTCGACTGCAGAGATCGTCGATCAGGTGCGTGCCGCTGCAGCATCGATGCAGGCAGAGGGTGGTCGCCTGTCCAATATTGTCTTTATGGGCATGGGGGAGCCGCTCGCCAATTACAAGCGGGTGGTCAGTGCAGTTCGACAAATCACTAGCCCAGCTCCTGAAGGGTTTGGCATTTCCCAGCGCAATGTCACCGTTTCAACCGTTGGTCTGGCACCGGCGATCCGCAAACTGGCAGACGAAGGCTTAAGCGTCACTCTGGCGGTGTCTTTGCATACCCCAGATGACGAGCTGCGCGACACGTTGGTTCCGGTGAACAATCGGTGGTCCGTGCAGCAAGTTTTGGACGCTGCTCGTTACTACGCTGACAAGACTGGGCGCCGTGTGTCGATTGAATATGCGCTGATCCGCGACGTCAATGACCAAGGATGGCGCGCGGACATGTTGGGCAAGAAGCTACATAAGGCGCTTGGCTCCCGCGTACACGTCAATCTGATTCCGTTGAACCCCACACCCGGATCAAAGTGGGATGCGTCCCCTAAAGAACAGCAAGATGAGTTTGTGCGTCGCGTCGCAGCCCAGGGTGTCCCGTGCACCGTGCGTGACACTCGCGGCCAGGAAATCGCCGCAGCATGTGGGCAGCTGGCTGCTGAAGAACGCTAGTAGCCGTCGTATACAAGCGAAATCCCCCAGCGCGTTTTTTAAGAAACGCGGTGGGGGATTAGTGCACGAACAGTGCGGGCAAAGCCTTAGGCTTCGATGCTCTTGACAGTAGCGGGGTCGATGTTGAGGGAACGCAGCTGGTCGTCGGTGAGATCAGCGTAGGGGCCCTGCAGGGTGTGCTGCATCAGTGCCCAGTCGGGTTCCTGGTGGCCCTGCGGCTTGTTGTGGCAAGTAAGCGTGCGCACCTGGTTGAGCTTGGGCTGGAACAGCTGAATCAGCAGGCCGAGGGCGATGAGGCCAGCGAAAGCGAAGAGGTAGATGGTCTCTACGTGGCCGGGGTGGTTACCAAAGTTCATGGCGAGGAGGAAGAGGACGGACACCCAACCTGCGATCTGGATGGGGCCACGGCCGATGTCGTGCCAACCCCAACCTGCGGAGGGCTCGTCGAGGGTGGAAACGCCGTTGTAAACCTCGGGTGCGTTCGACACGGTTTGCTCCTTGATGTTGTGCGTCTATATCGGCGTCTATTTTGGCACATTTATTCCGGCTCTGCGACTAAGCGCGGCCAACCTCACCAGCCTTACGGGATGTGTGCGCATTGTTGTGCGTGAATGTGCCTGTGCGTGATGCCGTGGTTTTCTTCTCAGCGGGGTAGCCTTCTAATAGTTTATCTGCAGCTGGAGGATGTTATGAGTGTTGATTCGCACAAAGGTAGTCGCAGTGGGGACTTCGCTGGGGTAGTGGATTTTTGTGCCCGCGCGGATGGTGTGCAGACTACCCCGGATACCCCCGCTCGTAGGGTGGTGATCCTCGGTTCGACTGGGTCGATCGGTACACAGGCTTTGGAGTTGATTGCCGACAATCCGGGTCGCTTTGATGTTGTCGGCATTGCTGTCGGCGGCGGTCAGCCTGATTTGTTGATTGCCCAGATTAAACAGTTGGGGGTGGACCCGGCTTGTGTAGCCGTTGCTGATGAGGCCGTCGCCTGGCGTATTGGCGCGGGTTTTTCTGGCCCCCATGCGGCCGAAGAACTAGTTGCCGCGACATCCCCGGATTTGGTCCTCAACGCTCTGGTTGGCTCTTTGGGGCTGGGGGCAACGCTTGCGGCGCTGGATTGTGGCGCACAGTTGGCATTGGCTAATAAAGAGTCCCTGATCGCGGGTGGCAATCTGGTTATTTCTAGGGCCTCGCATGGTCAGATTGTTCCCGTTGATTCAGAGCATTCGGCAATGGCCCAGTGCTTGGCTGCATCTATGGGGCGCAGGCTTGATCATCTTGTGTTGACCGCTAGTGGTGGGCCTTTCCGTGGGTGGTCTGCGGCTGAGCTGGAGTCGATCACGGTAGAGCAGGCGCTGAAGCACCCGACATGGTCTATGGGGCAAATGAATACCTTGAACTCTGCCACCCTGGTTAATAAGGGCTTGGAGTTTATCGAGGCGTGCTATTTGTTTGGTTTGCGTCCCGAGCAGATTGAGGTGGTCGTCAATCCTCAGTCAATCGTTCACTCGATGGCGACGTTCGAGGACGGCTGCACCATGGCGCAGGCCAGTGACCCCTCGATGAAGCTCCCCATTGCGTTGGGTCTCAACTGGCCGGCGTCGCTTCCTGGGGCTCAGGCTGGTTTGGATTTCTCCCGTCCGCAGCAGTGGACGTTCGAGCCTGTTGATGACGCCGTGTTCCCTGCGGTTGATTTGGCGCGTGCGGCTGCGCGCGCGGGCGGTATGGTTCCTGCGGTCTACAACGCGTCCAATGAGGAGGCCGTGGCGGCTTTCGTCGATGGTCGTATTAGTTTTCCCAGGATTTCTGCAACGATTGAGCAGGTTATGGGTAGGTTGGGTTCCTACACTGAGAGTCCTACCTGTGTGGAAGATGTGCTTGCGGTCGAGGCTGATGCCCGCCGGGTTGCGCATGAAGTCATTGCTGGGTTTGTAGCTTAGCCGGAAGCCCGTGTAGTGGGTTGGTCGTTGAGAGGTTGACTGTGCTGTCGTATTTGTTGGGCGTTGTGATTTTCGCGGTGGGTATCGGCGCGACCATCGGGTTGCACGAGTTTGGTCACATGCGCACAGCGGTTGGTTGTGGCATGAAGGTCCGCCGTTTCTATGTTGGCTTTGGCCCAACCCTGTTGAAGTGGAGGGGGAAAACCAGCGGCACTGAGTACGGTTTCAAGCTGTTTCCTTTGGGTGGTTTTTGCGACATTGCGGGGATGGTCCCGGAGGAGGAGCTGACGCCTGCGGAGCAGCGTGTGGCGATGTATCGCAAGCCGTGGTGGCAGCAGGTGTGGGTGTTGTCGGGTGGGGTGTTGATGAACCTTGTGCTTGGAACGCTGATTATTTATCTGGTGGCGGTGTTTGCGGGACTGCCGAATCCTGATGCGGATTATTCCGCTCGAGTGGGGCAGGTTCAGTGCGTCGATGTGGACGCGGGGGAGTCTGCGTGCCCGGCGAAGGATGCTGGCTTGAGGCCCGGCGACGTTATTGTTGCTGTGGATGGTTCTGAGACACCGACGTTCGCGGATGTTCGCCAGGCGTTGATGCAGCGCCCTGGGCAGGAGGTAGCGCTTCAGGTTGATCGCGGCGGAGAAATTTTGGATGTTGACGTCGCGGTGGCCTCTGTGCAGCGGGAAACCACGGATGGTCGCAAGGTTGATGTGGGCGTTATTGGTGTTACATCCGCACCAGTGGTTGATGCCGTCAAACGTTATGGCCCGGTGGAAGCGGTTCCCCGCACTGGTATGATGGCTTGGGAGATGATGGGGGCGACGTTTAAGGGTTTGGCGGCGTTCCCTGCGAAGCTGCCGGGTGTTGCGAAGTCGATTGTTGGTGGCGAACGAGAACAAGAATCCCCGATGAGTGTTGTGGGGGCCAGCCGCATTGGCGGGGAGTTGGCGGAGCGGGCACAGTGGTCGATTTTCGCGATGATGCTGGCGAGCCTGAACTTCTTCCTGGCGGTGTTTAATCTGGTGCCGCTGCCGCCTCTGGATGGTGGGCGTATCGCTGTGGTGTTGTACCAGGCGGTTCGCGACTGGGCACGTCGTGTGCGCGGTCTGGCGCCATTGGGGCCAGTGGATTACCGCAAGGTGATGCCGGTGACGATTGCGGCGGCATCCGTACTGATCGCGGTGGGTGTACTGACGATCGTGGCGGATGTGGTCAACCCGATCCGGCTTTTCGGCTAGTATTACTAGCGGTTTCTTTACCCGTCTCTACTAGGAGCATCTTCTTTGTCTACTCCGATTGGTCTTGGTCTTCCCGAGGCGCCTCTTCCTACTCTTGCACCACGCCGTAAGACCCGCCAGCTGAAGGTGGGTTCTGTGGGGGTGGGGTCGGATTCTCCTATTTCGGTGCAGTCCATGACGACGACGAAGACCCACGACGTCAACGCGACGCTGCAGCAGATTGCGCAGTTGACCGCGTCGGGTTGCGACATTGTGCGCGTGGCGTGCCCTAAGACGATCGATGCTGAGGCCTTGCCGCAGATCGCTAAGAAGTCTCCGATTCCGGTGATCGCGGATATTCACTTCCAGCCGAAGTACATTTTTGCAGCTATTGATGCTGGTTGTGCTGCTGTGCGCGTCAATCCCGGCAACATCAAGGAATTTGATGGCCGTGTTAAGGAGGTCGCGAAGGCTGCGGGGGACGCAGGCATTCCGATCCGCATCGGTGTCAACGCTGGTTCCTTGGACAAGCGCCTGTTGGAAAAGTACGGCAAGGCTACACCGGAGGCTTTGGTTGAGTCTGCGTTGTGGGAGGCCAGCTTGTTCGAAGAGCATGGCTTTGGGGATATCAAGATTTCGGTGAAGCACAATGACCCGGTGGTGATGGTTGAGGCTTATCGCCAGTTGGCGGCGCAGTGTGACTACCCGCTGCACTTGGGTGTGACGGAGGCTGGCCCTGCCTTCCAGGGCACGATTAAGTCGGCGGTTGCTTTTGGTGCGCTTCTGTCCGAGGGGATCGGCGATACCATCCGCGTGTCCTTGTCGGCGGATCCGAAGGAGGAGGTCAAGGTTGGCGACCAGATTTTGCAGTCGCTGAACCTGCGTCCTCGTAAGTTGGAGATTGTTTCTTGCCCCTCCTGTGGTCGCGCGCAGGTGGACGTGTACACCTTGGCGGAAGAAGTTACTGCGGGGTTGGAGGGCATGGAAGTGCCGTTGCGCGTCGCCGTGATGGGCTGCGTAGTTAACGGGCCGGGTGAGGCCCGCGACGCAGACCTGGGTGTTGCGTCTGGTAACGGCAAGGGCCAGATTTTCGTCAAGGGCGAGGTCATTAAAACCGTTCCGGAATCCCAGATTGTGGAGACGTTGATCGAAGAGGCCATGAAGATCGCTGAGACCATGGAGCCTGTTGAGGGCTTGGGTGGTCCCCAGGTGAAGATTACGAATTAACATGCGTAGGCTGCTTGCCGCCGTGATGGCGTGTGTGATGGTGGTGTCGGTGGCGTGTACACCGAAGCCGAAGTCCGCTGATCCGGTGGTGGAGCAGTTTTTTGCGTTGATCGCTGCACGCGATTTTGATGCGGCGGGCGCGTTGACGGATAAGCCGGAGGAGGCCGCGTCGATTATTCGTTCCTCTTTCGAGGATTTGCAGGCTGAGGCGTTTTCTTCTTCTATTAATGACGTCGTGGTCACGAATTCCGGTTCGGATGGGACACATGTTGCATCCTCGGAGGCGGATTTTTCGGTTGTGTGGTCTCTGCCGAGGGACAGGGAGTTTTCTTATGACTCTCGCATGGTGTTGACCCGTGGGGACGGCAAGTGGGTGATTCGTTGGCAGCCGAGCGTGTTGTATCCGCGTCTGGGGGCAGGCCAGCATTTGCAGCTGCGGGCTATTAACGCTCCGAAGGCGAGCGTGGTTAGCTCCGATGGGGCGGCGATTATCCAGCCGGGTACACAGTTTCGTGTTCTGGTGGACAAGGACAAGGTCACCAGCGTGGCTGGTACCGCCACCCGGATTTCACAGGCTTTGGAGACCGCAGATATTCATGTGCCTGCAGCGGAGCTCGCGGCGTCATTATCGGACGCTAAAGGCGTGTATTCAGCGGCGGTTGTTCCATCGGATGCCGCGGCGGCTGTGCGTGATGCGCTAGGTGATACGCCGGGCGTGCGGTTGAACGAAGAAACCGCGATGGTCAATGTTGATCCGACGTTCGCGCCGGAGATCATGGCGCGTGTCGGCGGACTTGTTGGTGAGGAGCTGGAAGGCGCCAACGGGTGGGAAATTGTCGCGGTTAATGCCAACAATGCTGTGATCGAGACCCTGGATAGTCACGACCCGCAGCCTGCGCCGGCGGTGAAGGTCAGTTTGAACCACGCGATCCAGTTGGCGGCTCAGGAGGCAGTGGATCTTCGCCCTGAGATGAAGGCGATGATGGTGGCGATCAGGCCGTCGACTGGTGAGATTTTGGCTGTGGCGCAGACAAAGAAGGCCGACGAGGACGGAGACATTGCCTTAAATGGCCAGTTCCCGCCTGGTTCGACGTTCAAGATGATTACTGCTGCGGCCGGCATTGCGGATAAAGGCCTGAGCCCTGACAGCATTGTCCCGTGCCCCGGCACGATGAATATCGGCGGCCGCATCGTGACGAACTACAACGGCTTTTCCCGCGGCAATGTTCCCATGGAGCAGGCGTTCGCGGCCTCGTGTAACACGACGTTCGCTGATATTTCTTCCGACTTACAGCCTGGTCAGTTGAAGGAGGTTGCCCAGCAGTTCGGGTTGGGTTTGGACTATGACATTCCGGGGCTGACCACTATCACCGGTGATGTTCCGGAGGGGAAGGTCCTGTTGGATCGTACCGAGGCCGGTTATGGTCAGGGACTGGATCTGGCCAGCCCGTTTGGTATGGCGTTGGTGGCGTCGACTGCTGCGGCAGGCCGCACACCGTTGCCGGTTTTAGTGGAGGGCAAGCCCACCGGCGTCAATAAGCAGGTTGATCCACCGAGCCCGGAGGCAATTGAGGGTTTGCGCCGGATGATGCGTAGCGTGGTCACCTCTGGTACAGCCCGTGGTATGCGCGCTGGCGGTGAGGTGCACGGTAAGACTGGTGAGGCCGAGATCCACAGCGGTTCGCACGCGTGGTTTGCCGGTTATCGTGGTGACGTCGCGTTTGCTACGTTGATCCCGTTCGGTGGCGGGTCGGAGTCTGCCGTGATGTTAACGGACCACTTCTTGGTCAAGCTTGACGAGCTAGGGTACTAGCGCAGTGTGTGGGGGTACTAGAGTGGTGGGCATGACTCGTTTGCTCACTCCTGGAACACCCACTCCGATTCGCACTGTCCCGAACCATATCGAGCGTCCGGAATACGTGTGGAAGGACACCGTGCAGGAGGCTATGGGGGAGCCGTTCGTACAAACCCCTGAGGTTATTGAGAAGATGCGTGAGGCCAGCAAGATTGCGGCCAACGCGTTGGCGGAGGCCGGTAAGGCTGTGACGCCCGGGGTGACAACCGATGAGATTGACCGGGTTGCCCACGAGTACATGTGTGACCACGGTGCGTACCCGTCCACGCTTGGCTACCGCGATTTTCCCAAGTCGTGTTGTGTGAGCCTCAACGAGATTGTGTGCCATGGCATTCCGGATTCGACGGTGATTGAGGACGGCGACATCGTCAACATCGACGTCACTGCCTACAAAAATGGGGTCCACGGTGACACTAATGCGACCTTCTTGGCAGGCAATGTGTCCGAGGAGCATCGCCTGTTGGTGGAGCGTACGAAGGAAGCCACGATGCGTGGTATTCGCGCGGCGAAGCCGGGCCGGGAAATCAACGTGATTGGGCGTGTGATTGAGGTCTATGCGAAGCGTTTTGGCTACAACGTCGTTCGTGATTTCACTGGTCATGGTATCGGTACTACGTTCCACAATGGTTTGGTGGTGATGCACTACGATGCGCCTGAATACACCGATATTCTCGAGCCGGGCATGACGTTGACGGTTGAGCCGATGATCAACCTGGGGGCTCTCCCGTATGACATTTGGGACGATGGCTGGACCGTTGCCAATCGTGACGGGAAGTTCACCGCACAGTTCGAGCACACCATCGTCATTACCGAGGACGGCAACGAGATTCTGACTCTGCCTGACGAGGCCTAACATGGCCGATGGTTCTACGGGGGCTCTTTTGGGCGCGGCCGTGCTGATCGCCGGGACCACCTCGGACGCGGGTAAGTCCGTGGTGGTTGCGGGCCTGTGTCGGGCGTTGGCTCGACGCGGGGTCAGGGTGGCGCCGTTCAAAGCCCAGAACATGTCGAATAATTCGGCTGTGTGTCCGGATGGTGGGGAGATCGGTCGCGCGCAGGCTTTGCAAGCCGCCGCATGCGGGTTGGAACCGAGCGTGGATTTCAACCCGATTTTGCTCAAACCCGGGTCGGATCGCACCAGCCAGTTGGTGGTGCGGGGTGTCGCGCGCGGCAATGTGAGTGCGAAGAGCTACGTGGAGCACCGTAGCCATTTGCGCGCGGTTGCTGCGGAATGTTTGCAGGACCTGCGGGGGCGTTTTGACGTCGTGGTCTGCGAGGGTGCGGGTTCACCCGCGGAGATCAACCTTCGAGAGACTGACGTGGCCAACATGGGACTCGCGGAGGCCTGTGATCTGCCGGTGTACGTCGTGGGCGATATCGATCGTGGGGGAGTGTTGGCGCATTTGTTCGGCACGCATCAGATTCTTTCTGCCCAGGATCGTGCGCGCATCAAGGGTTTCGTAGTTAATAAGTTCCGCGGTGACCAGTCGATTCTGGATCCGGGCCTGGAAGAGCTGCAGCGGCTCACGGGTGTGCCGACGGTGGCGGTGTTGCCGTTTATTCACGGCTTGTGGGTGGATGCGGAGGATTCGCTGCAGTCGGTAGTGGGCCAGGTCATCGGCCCGGGCTTGCCTGCGCGTGGCGGTAACCGTTTGACAGTTGCTGCGATCCGGCTTCCCCGGGTGTCCAACGCGACGGACATTGAAGCCTTGGCGTGCGAGCCGGGTGTGACTGTCCGATGGATTGATGACGCCGCGAGTGTTGCGGATGCAGATCTGCTTGTGCTACCGGGTTCCAAGGCCACGGTGAGTGATTTGGCATGGTTGAGGGATTCTGGCCTGGCTGATGCTGTAGCCCAGCGTGCTGCGGCGGGTGAGCCAATCCTTGGCATTTGCGGTGGTTATCAGATGATGTGCCGCGAGATTGACGATCCTGTGGAAAGCAGCGAGGGCTTGGTTGAGGGCCTGGGTTTGTTCGACACAGATATCGCCTTCCACCCGGACAAGACGTTGATTCGTCACCCTGATGGGGCGTACGAGATCCACCACGGCCGCGTGGTGCGTTCTGGTGACCCGGGCTGGATTAAGACGCACGACAGCTCTGAGGTGCCAGGGGGAGCTGCCTTCGAGGGGAATGCGAAGGGCTCGCTGCGCGGTACCCACCGGCATGGCTACCTCGAGCATGATGCCAACCGGAAGGAGTTCCTGCGGTGGGTGGCAGATGTGCGGGGCAAGCAGTACGTGATTGATGAGGCAGCGAGTTTTCATGCGGAGCGGGAGCGCCAGCTAGATCTGATTGCCGACGTGATTGAGCAGCATTGGGACCTAGACGCATTGCTGGGAGAGCTGTAGTGTGGCGCTATCGCTTGGGCTTGATCCCGACTATGAAGGAGTGGCGATGACGAACACTCTCGACACAGTGCGGTCTTCGCGCTGGGGCCCACGCCTTACCCGTTGGGTGGCGGTGGGGCATGTGGGTGTTGCTGGTGCCCGCGCGCCTGTTGGGGGCCGCATTTATCACTCAAACCACTGCTGTGTTGTTTGCTTTACTTACGTGAGGTGCTTTCCATAGGTGCTTTTCTGGGGCGCGCTTCGAGGCTAGGCCTCCTTCTGCAGTGACGGTCGTACAAAAAACCGGCAGATTTCACTCTTCATTACGCGCGAGCTGGACAAACAGTGAAGCAGAAATGAAATCTGCCGGCTTTTTGTACCTGCCCCTAGGGCATTAGGCGGTTTAACCCCCGCAGTTCATGATATGCGGTGCATGACGGGCAGCGGATAGTGTTAGGGTTTGCTCAACGCGGCCGAAGAGGAGGTTGCGATGAAACAACTAGTGTTGGCCATTGGACCGCTGGTTATTGGTTTCGCAGGTACCGGTGTACTTCCAGTGTTAGCCATAGACCACGGAGCGAGTCACGTTATCGTGGCGCTCTTGGCATGGCTGGTGATGTTCTTCATTGGCTCGGGGTTAGCGTTGTTGCTGCTTACCCCTATGCGGCGTTGGCTGCCCCGTGCATCGCTGGTGTCCTGGGTCTGTGCGTTATTGCTGATTGCTGTTGGTTTGTATCGCTACAGTACCGAGATCGATGCTTATTGGGCTGCTCCGATCATTAACCTTGGGCTTGGGTTCGTTTTCGCCCCGTTGTTCAGCAGTGCGTTAGAGAGGTAATTGCTTTGCCCGCCCCAGGGTCTATGGTTCTTTTGTTCCTGGTTTCCACAGCAGGGCGATGGGGATGGCCGCCAGTAGGATAGCCGCGAACAGGGCTGTGAACTTATAGTTGGGGAAGTACTGGGCGCCGATGACTTGGATCATGCCGGCAGTGGAGATCATGAGCGTCATCCCAGTGGTGCCGGCTACTTGTAGTGCGGAGCCGATGAATCCGGTTTCTTCTTTGCTACATAGTTCCATGGGTTTCGCGGCCAGACGAGGGTGGACGAACCCCATACCGGCGGCGGAAAGCCCCCAGCCTGCGGCAGCGACGATCCAGTTGAGTTCGATGCCCGCAGCAGCTAGAACGATCAGCCCGCCAGTCGCCATGAGGGCGATGCCGATCCGGATGACAGCAGGCGTGCTAAAGCGGCTACCCATCCGTGATTGAGCTGTGGAACCGAAGAACCACGTGAGCCCGCCGGCCGTGAGCCCCATGCCGGTCAGCGTGGGCCCCAAGTGGTAGGCCTGTGCAAGCATCAGCGGCAGGTAGATTTCGACGGCGAAGAACATGTCTAGCAGCCCACGGCTGAGGATCAGACGCGGTAGGCCCGCTTGGCCACGCAGGGTATTGGCGGGAACGAGGGGCCGGACGCAGTAGAGCACGGCGGCAATTGCGGCGACGAACAGGATGAGTGACCACCCGACGGGCAGCTGGCTGACGAGGTTGAGGCACACCACTGCTGCAGTTAACAGTGCTGCTGCTGTCAGTGATTTGCCGGTGCTTCGCACCCGCGCGGGGCGGATTTCACTGGTGGCTACGGCGCCTGCTTGCTCAAGCTCGATGCGTTCCTTGAGGGCGGCTTGGTCCGCTTTTGTGTTGGTGTCGACATTGGCTAGGGATTTCGTCAGGAGCGTGACTGCACCGATCAGTACCCCTAGGGCGAGTAAGAACACCGAGTGCCAGCTGAAGGCTTCCGTGAGTATGCCGGCTATACCCGGTCCGACAAGGGAGGGCACTACCCAGGCGGCCGCAAAAGCGGCGAAGACTTTGGGTTTGAGGTGGCTGGGGTAGGCCTGGGCAATCACGGCGTAGACGACCACCATCACCGCGCCTATGCCCAACCCTTGGATGGCTCGAGCCACCACAAACCACCCCATGGAGGGAATCACTACGGTCATGACGAGGCCGAGGCCGAAGATGAACGCACCGAGCAGCATCGAGGTACGCACGCCTCGGGTGTCGGTGACTAAACCTGCGGCCACCATGCCGACGATGCCGAACGCCAGCGGGATAACGAACGTCAGCGAATATGCACTAGTGCCGCCGAGCTCAGCGGTGATTTGCGGCATCACTGCGGTTACGGCTGTTTGCTCGAAGGCACAGGTGAGGATGGCGCTGAGGAGCCCGAAGGTGGTGGGCAGGTATGCGCCTTTAAAAATTGATTCGCGTGGCGAGTTTAGTGGTGTGCTGGCGGTGGCGGTCATTCCTAGGTTTTAAAACTCCAGTCCGAGTAGTGCGTTTTCGATGAGCTCTGGCAGTGCGGGGTGGATCCAGTATTGTTTGGTTGCGACGTCGCGTACGTCCAGGTCGAATGCCATGACGGTGACGAGTTGCTGCACAAGGCTGGATGCTTGCGGGCCGATGATGTGCGCCCCGAGTAGTTTTCCGGTGTGGCGGTCTGCAATGAGCTTACAGAACCCGGTGGTGTCTTCCATAGCCCAGCCATAAGCCACGTCGCCGTAGTTTTGCACTTTGACGGTGATGTTGTGGCCGGCATCGAGTGCTTGCTGCTCGGTAAGTCCCACAGTGCCGATTTGGGGGTTGGAGAATACTGCGGCGGGCACGTTGTCGTGCGGCATTGGCTGTAGATCATCGGGGTGGAGGATGTTGTGTTTCACGGCCCGCATCTCTGCATTGGCGACGTGCTTGAGCTGGAAGGGGGATGACACATCGCCCAGGGCCCACACGCCGTCGACGGTGGTGCGGCCGTATTCGTCGACTTTGATGCGTTTGCCGTCCATCTCGATTCCCGCGGCGTCGAGGTTCATTTGGTCACCGTTGGGGGTGCGGCCGGTGGCTGCCAGGAGCACGTCGCCTTCTGCGGTTGTTCCATCGGTAAGTTCTAGGGTGATGACGCCGTCAGCTTCGCGCACTGTCTCAATTTCAACACCGGTTTTCAGGTTGTAGCGCTGCGCTGCGAGCTCGGTGAAGCGGTCAGAGATGTCTTTATCCATGTGACGCAGGAGGTTGCTGGAGCGGTTAACCACCGTGACGTCAACACCCAGGGAGCTGAAAATGTGGGCGAACTCGGCTGCGATAAAACCGCCACCAACAATGACCATGGTTTGGGGGAGCTCCGGCAGGCGGAGGATGTCTTCGTTGGTGTAATAGCGCACGCCGGAGTCAGCGATTTGCGGCAGAATCTGCGGGCGCGCACCGGTGGCGATCACGATGGTGGGGGCGGTGATGGTGACATCCTTGTCGCCGTCTTTGGTAGCTACGGTGTGTGGACTGGTGAAGCTTGCGTGGCCGTCGTAGACGTCGATGTTGGGGGTTTCGGGGCCGCGGCGGTATTGCTCGCCGCCGGAGGCGATCTGGTCGATGCGGTCATCGAATACTCGGCGGACGATGGAGGGCCAATCGACGCCGTTTAGTTGCGCGTCGAGACCATATGTTGACGCCGTGGTGATTGAGCGCGCGATGTCTGCCGGGTAGACGAACATCTTGGTGGGGATGCAACCGACGTTGAGGCATGTGCCGCCGAAGACCCCTTTTTCGACGATCGCGATCTTCTTGTCATCGAATTCGGGGCCGGGGATGGAGTTGCCGGAGCCGGTGCCGATGATGATGAGGTCGTACTGGATGGGGTTGGTGTCCTTGTCCTGTTCGGTGTTCATATCCATACCTTAACCAACGCGCTCTGAAGCGGCGTTGTTCCATCGCAGTACGGCAGGTTGCTGCGTGGAAGCGCTACGGCGTCGTCGCGGGAAGTTGGGTCAGCCACTCGGCGGTGTCTGAGAATGCTTGGGCCCGTGGGGTCGGCTCAGACAAAAAGACGTCGTGTCGCGCACCTTCAATAACCCGCGTGGTGACGCTTCCTTCAGGACCTGCGAGAGCTGGGGCCCAGCGCGCAATATCTCGGACATCAAGCACGGAATCTGCGTGGTTCGTGGCTTCCGAATACGGCTTATTAATATGTGACGCACTTGAATGCAGGACGAGTATGGGGATGTTCACCTCGCCGCGGCCAGCGCGAATCGCACGGTGCCCGACGAAGATTGCTGACAGCCAGCTCATCGACTTTTCTGGGCTTTTCACTGGTTTGAAACGGCGGTCAAAATCCCACACACCGTTGAAATCTTTATGGATTGATTCCCCGTAGGCCGTGAGGTTGTCCGGTGGCATGGGCATATCGGGGCGAAGCTTCGCGATAAGGCCAATCGCTGGGTCGAGTGCGCGCGCGATCGGTTTGGGAACCATCATGTCTAGCCATGGAGAGTTGAGAATCATGCCCTCGATACCGTCGAGTCCTTGGCGCTGTGCGCGGCGGTGCAGCCATAGGGGAGCGATAAGTCCACCGGTGGAGTGCGCCATCACTATCACGCGGTCGTAGGCTCCGCCGTCGTGTGAAAGCAGGTAGTCAGCGACGGCATCCAGTTCCACATCGTAGAAAGACAGGTCGGTGATGTGGTGCCATCGTTGCCCTGCACGCCACGAACGTCCGCACTTCCTCAAATCAACGGCGTAGAAATCGTATCCGTGGTTGCCGAAGAATTCAGCGACGTGCGTTTGAAAGAAGTAATCGGTCATCCCGTGGACGTACAACACCGCAGAGTGGGGGGAAGGCTGTACATCCGAAGAAGCGGAGGTGTCGCTATCGTTTCCCCCCTGATGGAGGTGGCGAACCACCGTCGCCACAATGTCGGTCTCCCCGTCTGGATCGACACCTAGATCAATGGTGCAACGCTCGTAGCCCTCGCCCAACATGTCCGGTTCAAACGCACCTTCAAAAAGGGGTGTGACATGCGGGTGAGACGTGGAACCATAGCTGCGTCGTGCGGCAGGGGTGGCGTCATTAGAAAAAATAATGGGGGAGCGCATGGGGTTGAACATGGCTCTAGCTTAGGCACAAAACCCCACATCTAGAGGAAGCTACGTGACCCTAAAGCCCGAAAAACATCCCCCGGGGCGTAAGCTATTTGTCTACAGCACGAGCATTTCTAGGAAGGAAGCATCAAGGCAGTGGCTACCACGCAAACACAAACAGCAGAGGTCGACGTCGCCCTCATCGGCGCCGGCATTATGAGCGCAACGCTCGGCGCTATGCTGAAGCAACTCGAGCCCACCTGGTCGCAGGTCGTTTTCGAACGTCTCGACGCACCCGCCGAAGAGTCCTCCTCCCCGTGGAACAACGCCGGCACCGGCCACTCCGCGCTCTGTGAGCTCAACTACACCCCGGAGGTTGCGGGCAAGGTTCAAACCGCCAAAGCAATCGCAGTCAACGAGAAGTTCCAGGTTGCACGCCAGTTCCTAGCAAACCAGCTGGAGCAAGGCGTTCTGTCTGACGCCCGAGACTTCATCAACCAGGTTCCCCACGTGTCCTTCGGCCACGGCGCGGACCAAGTCGAATACCTGAAGAAGCGCTATGAGACACTGAGCAAGCACCCCTTGTTCCCAGGTATGGAATACACCGAGGATCCTGACAAGTTCAGCGAGTTCCTTCCGCTGATGGGTACGGGACGTGACTTCTCCGAAGGCGTCGCTATTTCCTGGACAGAGGTCGGCACCGACATCAACTACGGTGCGCTGACCAAGCAGTTCCTGGCAGGCGCAGTGAAGTCCGGCACCGAGATCCGCTATGGCCACGAGGTCACCAACGTCACGCCTCAGGGTTCCAAGTGGAAGATCACCACCAAGAACGTGCACACCGGTGACGTCTCCACCACCGTGGCTAACTTCGTCTTCATTGGCGCCGGCGGCATGGCTCTGCCTCTGCTGCAGAAGTCCGGTATCCCCGAGATTCGCGGCTACGGCGGATTCCCGGTCTCTGGCGAATGGCTGCGCTGCACCAACGAAGAAGTCATCAAGCAGCACCACGCAAAGGTGTACGGCAAGGCTTCTGTCGGCGCTCCTCCGATGTCTGTTCCGCACCTCGATACTCGCGTGATCGACGGAGAGACTGGCCTGCTGTTTGGCCCCTACGCTGGCTGGACGCCGAAGTTCCTCAAGCATGGTTCGTGGTTCGACCTGCCGAAGTCTTTGCGCCCCACCAACGTGATGTCCATGTTGGCTGTGGGTGTCCAGGAGATGGGCCTGACCAAGTACTTGGTTCAGGAGCTGCTGAAGGACCAGTCTGCTCGCATGGAAAGCTTGCGTGAGTACTACCCGGAGGCTCGCGACGAGGACTGGGAGCTTGTCACCGCTGGCCAGCGTGTTCAGGTGATCAAGCCGATCGTTGGCCCCCGTTTCGGTTCTCTGGAGTTCGGCACCGCGCTGATCAACAACACCGAGGGTACGATCGCTGGTTTGCTGGGTGCTTCCCCGGGAGCCTCCATCGCGCCTTACGCTATGCTCGAGGTGCTCGAGCGCTGCTTCGGCCAGAAGATGGTGGAGTGGGGCCCGCGCATCAAGGAAATGGTGCCCTCCTACGGCGTAAAGCTTGCAACTGATCCGAAGTTGTTCAACGAGGTCTGGGAGTACACCCAGAAGACCCTCAAGCTGGAGAAGTAAGTGCAGTACCCTTTTACCGCGGTCGTAGGCCAAGAACGCTTGCGTTTGGCGCTGATCTTGAACATGATCAACCCTGCTATTGGAGGGGTGCTCGTCCGTGGTGAAAAGGGCACGGCGAAAACGACCACAATCAGGGGCTTTGCCGATATTATTGACGGGCCCCTGGTTAATCTTCCTATCGGAGCCACCGAGGACCGTGTCGTCGGTTCGCTTGATATGGAAACCGTGCTGACCACAGGGCGGGCTGAGTACAAGCCTGGACTGTTGGCTCAGGCACACGGGGGGATTTTGTATGTTGACGAGGTCAATCTGCTCGCAGATCATCTAGTTGATGCCCTTCTTGACGCCGCGGCTACCGGCCAGGTCACCGTGGAACGTGACGGATTGTCTCACACCACCCCGGCACGTTTCGTCCTCGTGGGTTCGATGAATCCAGAGGAAGGGGAGTTGCGCCCTCAACTTCTTGACCGTTTTGGACTCGCTGTGGACGTGGTGGCGTCGCGCGAAGTACCTGTGCGTGCAGAAATTATGCGCAGGCGCCTAGCCTTCGAAGCGGACCCGGCTGCCTTTGTTGCCCAGCATCGAGAAGAAGAAATCGCGTTGGCTGAGCAGCTTCAGGCTGCTCGTTTAACCGTTGGCGACGTGGTGCTCTCGGACGCAGGGCTGGAGCAGATTGCCAGCGTGTGTGCCGCTTTTGATGTCGATGGCATGCGCGCGGATCTTGTGATTGCCCGCGCCGCCACCGCCCATGCGGCATGGCGCGGAGCTACGCAGGTGGGGGAGGAAGACATCAAGGTTGCTGCCGAGTTGGCCCTACCACACAGGCGTCGGCGTAACCCCTTCGATGAACCTGGCCTCGATCAGCAGCAGCTCGAAGATGCCTTGGAAGAAGCTCACAACAACAGCCCGTTGTCTGAGGATGATCAGCAGCCCGCACCATCTGACGGTGATGCTGAACTCCCCGATACTCCGCCGCAGCCTGACCAGCTCGATGAACCAACCGATTCCGATGATGGCGGAAAGGTAGGTCGCGCCGATTCGGGCGCCCCCTTTCGCCCCTAGGCTGTTGCGTTTTAAACGCTCGTCTTTGCAACAAGACACCCCATCGGGGCGCAGGTCCAAGGCATATTCTTCCAGCGGCGCTGATGTGCGCGCTATCGTCCACGGACGCGGGCTTAACCTGCAAGGCACTGTGATGGCGGCGGCAGAGCGCGGTGCCGGCTTCAAATCCATCCCCGGTGGACAGTTGGTCGACTTCCGCCCTGAAGATCTTCGAGGATCACTTCGTCGGGGTATGGAATCGAACCTCATCGTCTTTGTCGTGGATGCCTCTGGCTCGATGGCTGCACGCGATAGGCTGTCTGCGGTCTCGGGAGCCGTCGTATCGATGCTTCAAGACGCTTATCGCCGCCGTGATAAAGTTGCTGTTGTTTCGGTTCGCGGTGCACAGCCCGAGGTGTTGCTCCCACCCACGGGTTCCGTAGAGGTCGCCGTCAAAAGAATGGAGGGCGCACCTACGGGCGGCCGAACTCCCCTGGCAGAAGGTCTTGTAATGGCGCAGGACCTCATTGAGCGTCAAGCACGAAAAGAGCCCTCTCGGAGGGCGATCATGGTGGTTCTCTCGGACGGACGCGCGACGGGGGCGGCGGGTATCAAAGGCGTGCGTCTGGCAGCCGAGGCCATTGCGCGACGGGGCTTGAGCGCTAATGTGGTCATCGATTGCGAACGCGGACGCGTACAGCTAGGGCTTGCAAAGGAACTCGCTCAAGGCTTGGGTGCTGCGTGGGTACGGCTAGATGAATTGAATGCCGATACGGTCGCCAGCGTTATTGGCATTTAGCACATTTAAGCTGTGAGAAAAATCTCTACTACCCACATTTAGGGGTAATAATTCCCCGGGTAATTTGTTGTGATCCGGCTTACGCTGCTTGGATAAGAAGGTACATAAACAGCCTATTTTCAAGGGACGTTCGATGGCCGACGTAGCACATACACCACAAATTCCAGAGCCTAAACGGAAAAAAGACAACACCCACTGGCTGTACATCGGGGTTATCGTCGCGGTTATCGCGGGTATAGCTTTTGGCCTTATCGCGCCAGAGACAGCAGCAGGTTTCAAGGTCGTTGGAACCATGTTCGTCAAGCTCATCAAGATGATGATTTCACCGGTTATTTTCTGCACCATCGTGCTGGGAATCGGCTCGGTTCGCGCTGCAGCTTCGGTGGGTAAAGCCGGCGGCATGGCCTTGGGCTACTTCATCACCATGTCGACCTTCGCACTTGCGATCGGCTTGATCGTTGGCAACCTCATCGAGCCTGGCGATGGCCTCAATATTGAAGCGACAAAGACCGCCGGTGCGGATTTTGCAGCTAAGGCAGAACACGGCGGGGGCACCATCGGTTTCATCCAGTCGATCATCCCAGAAACTCTGTTTTCCTCGCTGATTTCCGGTTCTGTTTTGCAGACCTTGTTCGTAGCACTCTTGGTTGGTTTCGCAGTGCAGAGCATGGGTAAAGCCGGCGAACCCATCCTAGGAGCCATCGCTCACCTGCAGAAGCTCGTGTTTAAGATTTTGGTGATGGTGCTGTGGCTCGCACCTATTGGCGCTTTCGGCGCGATTGCAGGTGTGGTTGGTGCAACCGGTATTGAAGCTGTTAAACAGCTCGCAATCTTGATGCTGGCCTTCTACATCACGTGTGTGATCTTCGTCTTTGGCGTCCTTGGGCTGGTGCTCAAGGTTTTTGGCGGATTCAATATCTTCAAACTCGCGAAGTACCTGGGCCGCGAGTACCTTTTGATCGTTGCTACCAGTTCTTCCGAGTCGGCGTTGCCGAACCTTATGCGCAAAATGGAGCACGCAGGTGTTGGTAAGTCAACGGTCGGCATTGTTGTTCCCACCGGATACTCCTTCAACCTCGACGGCACTGCTATCTACCTCACCATGGCGGCCATCTTCATTTCTGACGCGATGAATCAGCCGATGAACATGAAAGAGCAGATTGGTCTGTTGCTCTTCATGATCATCGCATCCAAGGGAGCTGCAGGTGTCTCTGGTGCAGGCATCGCCACCTTGGCAGCTGGTCTGCAGTCGCACCGCCCAGAGCTTCTTGACGGTGTCGGCGTGATTGTTGGTATTGACCGATTTATGTCTGAGGCGCGCGCATTGACAAACTTCTCCGGCAATGCGGTTGCTACCTTGCTGGTTGGCAAGTGGACCCACACGATTGATACCGATCGCGTGCACAAGGTTCTTAATGGTGAACTTCCGTACGTTGAGGGTGATGATGACAGCACCGTCGACCTGCACATGCCCACGGTGAACAACCCTGCCCACCGTGATCTGCAACCAACCCCGCAGATAAATCTGGATAACTACAAGCACTGACTCTAGAGTCGCATTAAGGGCAAGCCCGGAATCCACACAGTGGGCTCCGGGCTTTACGCTGCGGTGAGAACTTTTAAGGGTTAGTCCCAACCGGTGTTGACTCCTCTATACAGATCATCAATTGGATGCGGATTGATGTTGCGAACTAACCCACTGACGGACCTCGGGGGCAGTGAGAGACAGCAGTATCAGCAGCGTCAGACCGGTATTGCTAAAAGTGAGCAAGGACGGGTGCGTGGATAGACTGATCCCGCTGAACTCGACAGCTGCAGTAAACAGCACAACGACGAGCAGAAGCAGGCGCGCTACCTTGCTTTTTCGTACCGTGCTCCACCACGCCAGCAGCATGAGGGCCGTGAAGGCAACCTCAAGGGTGAACGCCGTGGCAGCAAACACTGGCACATTATCGATCGCAGTGAGGCTGTGGGTTCCAAAAGCTGCAACTCCGATTGCGCCCAGGGCTAGAACGGACTTAATCGCGATAAGCAAGCCAGCCATAGCAAGGCCTTTGGGTGGCAGCTCCTTATCGAGCTGTTGTTCTGTTTGAGGCAGAACAACAGACGGCATGGCAGTATGCTCACGCACCTGTGCTTGGTTCGAGCGTTGTGCGGCTCCTCGCAGGTCGAGAATTGGCATGTTGCCATCGGTGTGCACCGCGTCGCCACCGCCGTTTTTGTCGTGGAATGCAGGAGTAAAGCGCGGAAGAATATCTACGCGGGTGGCGGGATCGCAATACCGGACAGTATCGATGATGTAGTCGCGCTCAGCATCGATGTTTGCATCGATCTTGTGGGTGATTTGTAGGGTCCAACTCGATAGACCAACCCGCACGTCATAAGTGCCGGCCGCCATCCAGTCGACCGATTGCCCACCAGGTAACTCCCAGCCTTCTGGAGCCTTCCAGAAGCGAACGTGGTGACGCTGTGCGGCATTACCATCGACTTCTTGTTGGTAAGCGAAGTTCTGTGTGCGTTCAAAGAGATACAAGTTGGATACTGGTGCCTCAGGATAGGACGTCTTCATGAGGGAGGACTTAATGATGCCCAAAGAACTGCGAAGCGTAATCGGGTCAGCCTGAATCCAGCCGGCGGCTCGCATCGCATAATGGACGTCTTCCTCTGAGCCCATAATCGCAAGGTTAACTGGATCTCCTAGCAGGCCGTCACCCGTCTTAGTCCGTGCAAGGAAGTAATCCGGTAGATAGAACGTGGTGAGTAACTGGTGCAAACGCGGCAACGCTACATACGCCAGAACACCCCAGAACGCGACAAGCAGAGTAATGCCGTGCCAACTGAAGCTCAGCCCGGAGGTCAATAGAGCGAAAGCGAAGTAGAAGGTCAGTATTAACCCAACGGCAACGAACGCGCCATCCAGAAGAGAATAGAGGCGACCGTGACTTTTCGGTCGCCTCTGTTGCTCCAAATGATACGTGGGTGGAGCAGTTGGCACCGGGTACAATGAATCGCCCGGTGGTGGGGGCTCTACGTGGGTCATGGTTATAAGTATGACCCACGCCCGCCCAGGACAGTTAGCCTGTTAGTTTTTGGTAATCGCGTAGTACTCAGGCAGCGACTTCCAGTTGAACGTCACGTTGTCGACATTGTTTGACCACCCACCGACAACGTTGGGGTACCACAACGGGATCGCAGGTAGATCTTGGAGCATGATTTCCTGGCCTTCGTTGTAGAGCTTGTTAGATTCCTCCGGGGTCGGCTGTCCAGCCGCCTTCGTCATCAGCGCATCGAATTCCGGATTGTTGTAGCCGGAGTCATTAGATGAAGACGTCGACACGAAGTTTGGCACCAGGAAGTTGCCCAGGCCGGGGTAGTCAGCGAACCAGCCAGTGCGGAACGCACCCTTGATCGTCTTGGACTTGATGTCGTTACGGTACGACTTGAAATCAGGGTAGGGGTGGCCGACTGCCTCAATGCCAAGGTTGTTGCGAATCTGGTTGGCGACAGCATCAACCCACTCCTGGTGACCACCATCGACGTCGTACGCGATCTCAAGGGTGCCGTCGTACGGGCTGATAGCATCTGCCTGCGCCCACAGCTTCTTGGCTTCCTCCGGGTTGTACATCAGTACCTCGTTGCCCTTGAGATTCGGGTTGTAACCGTCAATGACAGGGGAGGTGAAGTCCCTGGCCGGGGTACGAGTACCGTAGAACAGCTTGTTTGTAATCGAATCGCGGTCAATCGACATCGACAGAGCCTTGCGACGCAGGCGGCCTTCCTCACCAGCGAAGTGGGCTTCACGTTCTGGCAAGCTCAGCTCTTGATAGGCGGCAACCGGTTGGCTCACGCTACGTCCAGGAAGCTCGTCTTGGTAGTTGGCTAGCGAGCCAGTAGGAATAGCGTCCAGGACGTCAAGGTTGTCCGACAACAGGTCGGCATACGCGGCGTCAGGACGCGCATAGAAGGTGAACATCACACCGTCATTTTTCGGCTTGCGGGGCCCGTCGTAGTTTTCGTTAGGCACCAGCGAGATCGATTGGGAGCCGTCCCATGCCTCGAGCTTGTAAGGACCATTGCCGTTGGGGTTGCGCCCGAAGGCCTCTTCGTCGTCGTATGCGTTATCGGGCAGCGGGAAGAATGCGTTGTAGCCAAGACGCGTCGGGAAGTCAGCCTCCGGCTGATTGAGCGTGATGGTGAACGTACGGTCGTCAAGCACCTTCAAGCCGCTGAGCTCGGTTGCATCCTCGGAGTAGCCTTCGATGGGGGCAAAGAAGCTTTCGGTCATTTGGTCGTTAGCGACCACATGGTTCCATGCATCGACGAAGTTGCTGGCTTTCACGGGGGTGCCGTCAGCGAACTTCTTGTCGGGTTTGAGGGTGACCTTGTAGGTCTTGTCGCCCTCAAGATCGATGGATTCCGCTAGCTCGTTGTGCACAATGCCGTTAGCGTCGTAGTACACGAGACCGGAGTACAACATGTCGACGATGCGACCGCCGCCGTTTTCACTGGTATCGCCGGGGATCAGCAGGCGCTGTGGCTCGGTGCCGTTGACGTAAACGATGGCATTGCCGCTGTCATCGCTGCTGCAGGCGGCTAAGCCGAACGTGAGGGCGCTGGCGGCAAGAAGCGCTGCCGTCTTCTTGATGACGCCGCGGTGCGTACGCGCCGGGCTGGAGGTGGTGTTGTGCATAGAGCGGGAACCTTTCTTCGATTGTTGTCAGAGGGGAGCACTCAGGGTGCGTTGCGACTCAGATTAGCTGATGTTGTGACATGGGACATAATATCGGGGTGGTGGGGGTAGTGTTACTGCTGCGGCGGGGGTTTATAGCTTTTGCTACTGTCAACCAGGTGAGTGATGAGAGCGAAGTTCAGCAAGAAGAGCAGGAATGGTGGCAGGCCCCGGGTATGCCGTGGAAAGATAAGCCCGGCAAGGCAGATATCTGGTGCCTGTCTCTGTTCGGCATCGTCTTCGTTATCTCGCTGCTGCTACTACCGATTCGGGCGTGGGCGCTGGCCGATCAGGCACGGTACCCCTGGGGTGTTGCGCTGCTCGGCTCGAACACACTTGTCACTGCCCTCGGAGTAGTCAACGGTGTTGGAGCCGCATTGCCTTTTGTGTGGCCGATCTTGCTGGGAGGTATTGCCCGCATCAAGTTCCACGCCTTGTATTGGTGGGCGGGCTCGTTGTGGGGGCGCGGCTACTTAGACATGTATGCCGAACAGTCCAAGCGTGCTGCCCGCAACGTGACGAAGGTGGAGCGTATCGCCAAAAAAATCGGCCCGTGGGGTTTCGCTTTGTCCTACCTTCCGATCCCGCTGCCGATTGGCCTGGTGGTATTCATCCTCGCTGGCGCCGAGGGGATGAAGCTTCGCACCTTCCTGATTTTGGACTTCATCGCCGCGACCCTGTGGATGGTGCCGTTCTACTACCTCGGCCATAGCCTTGGCGAACCTGCCCAGGAGGTACTCGAGGTGTATGCGAAGTTCGCGAACTATGTGGTGATTGCCCTGATGGTTTTCGTTTTCGTGGGCATCTTCCGCAAGCAGTCGAAGCAGAAGGCTGCCTAGGGCTGTTATCAGTCTGGGCGAGTTTGTGGGAGTCTGTGATATCGCCGGTGATGTGATCTAGACTCTGTAGACCATGCCCAAAGGAAAACTCGATCCAGCCTCCATCCCCGACGACGGCCTGACCACCCGCCAGCGCCGCATGCTGCCGATCACCGCAGTACATACAGGTCCGGGCAAGGGGAAGTCCACGGCGGCCTTTGGTATGGCCATGCGTGCGTGGAATCAGGGCATGAACGTGGGGGTTTTCCAGTTCGTGAAGTCTGCGAAGTGGAAGGTTGGCGAGGAAGCGGTCTTTAAGCGTCTCGGCCAGTTGCATGAGGACACCGGCGAGGGCGGTGCTGTTGAGTGGCACAAGATGGGGGAGGGTTGGTCGTGGGCCAAGAAGGCTGGTTCGGAGGAGGACCATGCACGCGATGCTGCTGATGGCTGGGCTGAGATCAAGCGGCGATTGGCGGCCGAAACCCACGAGTTTTATGTGCTCGACGAGTTCACCTACCCGATCAAATGGGGATGGATTGATATTGATGACGTCGCGGAGGTCCTGCGCACACGCCCCGGCACGCAGCACGTGGTGATGACTGGCCGCGACGCCCACCCCAAGCTAATTGAGGTCGCGGACTTGGTCACGGAGATGACCAAGATTAAGCACCCGATGGATGTGGGGCGCAAAGGTCAAAAGGGTATTGAGTGGTAGGAACGTGTTAGCTCCTTCCACCCCTCGAGCAGTCCCGGGTGTCGTGATCGCGGCTCCTGCATCGGGCACTGGCAAAACCACTATTGCTACTGGGTTGATCGCGGCCTTGTCACGCCGCATGGAGGTCGCACCCTTTAAGGTCGGCCCTGATTACATCGACCCTGGTTACCACGGTGTTGCTGCGGGTAGGCCCGGCCGCAATTTGGATTCCGTCATGTGCGGCGAACAGCTCATCGGACCGCTGTATGCTCATGGATCAAAGGGGTGCGATATTTCGGTAGTGGAGGGCGTGATGGGGCTTTTTGACGGCCGCATCGCCCTGGGGGCGGATCCGATGTGCGCGCCTGGTTCCACTGCTCAGGTTGCCCAGTTGCTGGATATGCCAGTTATTTTGGTGGTCGATGTACGTGGGATGAGCCAGTCCGCCGGCGCCTTGGTGCGTGGTTTTTGCGCCGCCGAAGGCATACGGATCGCCGGTGTCATTCTCAATCGTGCCGGTACTGATAGGCATGACCAAGTGTGTCGGGAAGCAATTGAAGCTGTTGGCGTTCCGGTGGTGGGTTCTGTTCCCCGTATGAATGTGGACGTGCCCAGCCGCCATTTGGGTTTGGTCACAGCTGCGGAAAACTGTGAGACCCTCGACGTCATTACCCGAATGGCCGACCTTGTGGAAGCCCACGTCGACTTGGATGCTGTTGTTGCCTTGGCGCGCTGTGGCTATCAGGGCCAGGCGTGGGATCCTGCAGCTGCCATCTCAGAGAGTGATGACGCCGCGCCTGCTGGATCTGTCGGCCCCAGGCCAGCTGCCAGTGGCAAACGCGTTGCTGTGGCCGGTGGGCCGGCGTTTACCTTCGCTTATGCGGAGCATCGGGAATTGTTGCGCGCTGCCGGTGCCACAGTGGTCGATTTTGATCCGCTGAATGACCCGCTGCCGGAGTGCGATGGGTTGATAATCCCTGGTGGCTTCCCGGAAGAGCACGTGGAGCAACTAGCTGGGCGCGCAGATCTTCGTGAAGATATTCGTGCGTTGGCTGCCTCGGGTGCGCCGATACATGGCGAGTGCGCTGGTTTGCTGTGGCTGCTCGAAACCTTGGACGCCCACCCCATGCTTGGGTTGATCCCCACGCACGCGGCAATGGGGCGCCGGCTTACCCTGGGCTACCGGGAGGCTGTGGCTTTAAGCGACAGCCTGTTGTACCGGACAGGGGAGCGGGTAACCGGACATGAGTTCCACCACACGGCCCTCACCAGTGAACAAGCGGAAGGTTTCGGCCCGGCCTGGGGGTGGAAGGGCTGGCATGGGCCCAAGCAAGAGGGTTTTGTTGCCGGCAATATTCACGCCAGTTATCTGCATGTGCACCCGGCGTCGGCGCCGCAGGCGGTGTCAAGGTTCGTGCAAGCGATGTAATACTAGTCGTTGGCCGCCTGCGATCGCCCTATTCTGGCCGCTTGAACTGACTGGAGGGGTCTTCCCTGGTACTGACCTTGAAGATTCACTTATACTCCTTCTTTTTTTATCTGGCGTTAACATTCCCATTGGTTGGGATCTTTTCTGCGGTCGCGAACATCGGGTTGCTCTACAATCAGGAAGGCGCGAAAAGGGCCTTTTTGCTCGGGTTCGGTTTAGTCGAATTTTGCGTAGCAGGCGCCCACCAAAAGACACACCCGCGAACAACCCCATCGGTCCCATTGGGCACCACTTAGGCTAGGCGCTAGGATTTACACCCATGAGCTCCACCCCAAGCGCACCCACCCCACCCGTCAGCCTCATCGGTGGAGGCCCCGGCGCTTGGGACCTGATCACCGTACGAGGCATGCACCGACTGCAAGCAGCGGACGTCATCATCGCCGACCATCTAGGGCCCACGGCTGAACTCGACAAACTATGCGACGTGGCCACAAAAACCATCATCGACGCATCCAAACTGCCCTACGGAAAACAAGTCGCCCAGGAAAAAATCAACGCCTACATCGTTGATAACGCCCGGGCCGGCCGCACCGTAGCCAGGCTCAAAGGGGGAGACCCCTACGTATTCGGCCGCGGATTCGAGGAACTCCAAGCATGCGCCGCCGAAGGCATCGCAGTCGAGGTCATCCCCGGTGTCACCTCCGCCATCTCAGTTCCCGCACTGTTCGGCATCCCGGTGAGCATGCGCGGCGTCGTCCATAATTTCACCGTTATCTCCGGCCATCTGCCCCCGGGGCACCCACAATCCCTGAACAATTGGGAAGCGCTAGCCGCAACCGGGGGCACGCTCGCGATCATCATGGGCGTGAAAAACGGCCCCGCCATCGCAGACGCACTGATCGGCCACGGGATGGATCCGAACACTCCCGCAGCCGTGATCCAAGAAGGCTCCACAGACGGTGAACGCGGAGTGCGCACCACCTTGAGCCAGCTCGGGCGCTCAATTGCCGACAATCACATCGCACCACCGGCGGTCATCATCGTTGGTGACGTCGCGGGGCTCGAGGCCACAGGCGGCGCAGGTGGATAAGCGAACACCCCGTACCTTCGGCATTCCCAACGCCCAGGGGTCTCTCGGATGGGCACTCGCAGTCTTAAGCGCCCTGCAACTAATGGTTGTGCTGGACGGCACCGTCGTCAACCTGGCACTGGTCCGCATTCAGGTCGAACTCGGCCTTAACGACAACCTGCGATCTTGGGTTGTGACAAGCTACGCCCTGGCATACGGCGGTCTACTGTTACTTGGCGGCAGACTAGGCGACGTCTTTGGGCGGAAGAGGGCCTTCCTCACCGGCGTCGGACTATTCACCGTGGCGTCACTTACTTGTGGTTTGGCCACGACACCAGGTGTGCTGCTCGCCGCCCGAGTCATTCAAGGCATCGGCGCGGCGGTTGCCTCACCGACCGCAATGGCACTCATCGTCGTGACCTTTCCCCCAGGAAAACCCCGAAACAAAGCCTTCTCAGTGTTCGCAATGATGACAGGCCTCGGCTCGGTACTAGGCCTGGTCATCGGAGGTGCCTTAACCGAAGCGAGCTGGCGCTGGATCTTCTTGATCAACGTGCCCATCGGAGCGTTCATCCTCTTCGCCGGTGCCGCAGTACTCACAGCAACGCCCCCACATGAACGCCTGAGCCTTGACGTGCGCGGCGCAATACTCGCGACGTCAGCATCCACACTGCTCGTTTTTGGTCTTGCAGAAGCGGGCAGCGGACTCAGCCCCACCATCGTCATCGCCCTGTTCGCAGGGGCCCTGGTGCTTCTGTGGTTCTTCCAAACCCAACGCGTGGCAACCAACCCCGTGCTCCCATTGGGAATGTTCCGGCACCGTTCCCGCGCAGCCGTCTTCGTCTGCCTCATCCTCGCAGGCGCACTACTGATGGCCATGACCGTGCAAGTGGCACTTTTCGTTCAGGAGGTCCTCGGATACGGGCCCTTGCGTGCCGGCCTGGCGTTCATCCCCTTTGCTTTCGCACTGGGCACAGGCTCCGCCATCGCCTCCAAACTGGCCGAAAGCGTCGCCCCCCGGTGGATTGCCGCTGCCGGTGGACTGATCCTCGTCGGCGGCTTCATCTTCGGATCCGGTCTAGACGAGCACACCCGCTACTGGCCCGACCTACTTATGCCGATCCTCGTCATCGGTATCGGCGTCGGAATCGTGCTCATCCCACTCACCCTATCCGTGGTCGCCGGCGCACGACCCCAAACCGTGGGGCCGCTAACCGCCACATCCCTGGTGTCCCAAACGCTCGGCGGCCCTCTAGGACTCGCAGCGGTGATGGCCGCCGCCGAAATGAAAACACGCAGCATCTTGGGCCCAGCATTCGACAGTATTAACCGCGAGGCCCTCACCCAGGCACAAAAAGCGGCATTCGGAGCAGGCTACACCAACTCGTTGCTCATCTGCGCCGTGCTCGCCGCAGCCATCGTGCTTATCTCCATCACCCTCGTGCGCTTCACCCCGGCAGACATCGCCGAGGGGAAAAAGGCCGAAAAAGCCGCCCAATCAGCCCCCGCTGAGGACTAACGATCAACCACCATGGTCAACAGCTGGCCATCAACGCGCACCTCAAAGCCGGCGGCGGCAGCAACCCCCGCGACGTCATCAAGTGTTTCGGCCTCTTGCTGATGCAAGGCCAACGCCCGCGCCAATTCGCCCTTGTAATGCTTGTTGAAGTGGCTGACAACCTTGCCCTCGGTGGTCTCCACCCGCACGGTCGCGGCCCCCTTGACCGGACCAAGTGACTGGTACGCGCCAGAACGCATATCCAGCAAGAGTCCTTGCTCATGCACAGGTTCGAGCGCCTGCGTGATCGCCTTGCCCCACCACGCCTTCATCGTCTTGCCACCCAACTTCGTGCCACCAGACAAGCGGTAATGGGGGATATGATCAGCCGCACCCACTACGCCAAACAGGGCGGAACCAATCGCCAGGCGGCTTAAGCACTGTTCATGTAACGACGCCGCGTCCAAAGCGTCATACAACACGCCTGTGTAGCGCGTAATCGCCGGCATCGTGGGGGAGACAAACAACGCACGGTTGGCTTCGACTTCCGCGGGGTTTTTAACCTTCAGCATCGCCAACGCCTCGTCTATGTCGGCGGAGGCTGCCACTAGGGCTTCAGCGATACCTTGGCGCGGGGCGTTCAAGCTGGGGAAACTCAAACGATCCATGTCGAGGGGGCCGAGCGAAGCATCCCCGCCGAAAGCTTTGGTCTCCGAAGGAGGTAACACAATCAACATACGGGTAGCATAGCTACACATGATTACTCGCATGTCCACCCTGTTCCTGCGCACCTTGCGTGAAGACCCAGCCGACGCCGAAGTACCCAGCCACAAGTTGCTGGTTCGTGCCGGCTACATCCGTCGCGTCGCCCCCGGCGTCTACAGCTGGCTGCCGCTAGGCCTGAAAGTGCTCAAGAACATCGAAAACGTTGTGCGGGAAGAAATGAACGCCATCGGGGGGCAGGAAATCTCGCTGCCCGCACTGCTTCCGCGCGACGCCTATGAGGTGACCGGTCGCTGGACCGAATACGGTGACGCACTGTTCCGCCTCAAGGACCGCAAAGGTGCCGACTACCTCCTGGGCCCCACCCACGAGGAGATGTTCACCAGCCTGGTGAAGGACATGTACTCCTCCTACAAGGATCTACCGGCGATTTTGTACCAGATCCAAACGAAATACCGCGACGAGGAGCGCCCGCGCGCCGGAATTCTGCGTGGTCGCGAGTTCGTCATGAAGGATTCTTACTCCTTCGACATGAGCGACGATGGCCTGGATGCGGCTTACCAGAAGCACCGCCGCGCCTACCAGAACGTCTTTGACCGTCTGGGCGTGGAATACGCCATCTGTGCGGCTACCTCCGGCGCCATGGGTGGCTCTGCATCAGAAGAGTTTCTCGCGGTATCGCCCAATGGTGAGGACACCTTCGTGCGCGCAACCGACGGTGTTTACGCAGCCAACGTCGAAGCCGTGGTCACTCAGCCCGGCCAGACCCGCCCCATTGAGGGCCAACCCGCGTCTGTGGAGCACGACACCCCCAACGCCGAGACCATCGCAGCACTGGTGGAATGGGCCCGCGGCGCAGGAATTACTGTCGACGGCCGTGAAGTCACCGCAGCTGACACGCTGAAGTGCGTCGTCGTGAAGGTCACCAAGCCCGGTGAGGAACCGCAGTTGATGGGCATCCTCGTGCCCGGCGACCGCGAGGTTGATTTTAAGCGCCTCGAGGCTTCCCTGGAACCCGCAACCGTCGAGATGGCGGTAGAGAAAGACTTCAAAAACAACCCCTTCCTCGTCAAGGGCTACGTGGGCCCCAAAGCCCTCGCAGCTAATGACGTCGCGGTACTCGCCGACCCACGCATTGTTGAAGGCACCGCGTGGATCACCGGTGCAGACGCCCCGCAGCGTCACGCTGTCAATATGGTGTGCGGCCGCGACTTCACCCCAGACGGCTTTATCGAAGCGGCGGAAATTCGCGAAGGCGATCCCGCACCTGAGGGACAGGGCACGCTCACCCTGGAGCGCGGCATTGAAATCGGGCACATCTTCCAGCTCGGCCGCAAATACACGGAAGCGTTCGACGTTCAGTTCCTCGACGAGTCCGGTAAGCGTTCCGTTCCCACCATGGGCTCCTATGGCATCGGTGTGTCCCGACTCATCGCCGTGCTGGCCGAACAGCGCCACGACGACAAGGGCCTGAATTGGCCGATGGAGGTCGCTCCCTTCAAGGTGCATGTCGTCTGCGCGAACAAGGACGAGGCCGCAGCCGCCGCCGCCGAAGAACTCGCTCAAGCACTCGACGAGGCTGGGGTAGAGGTACTCCTCGATGATCGTCCCAAGGTCAGTCCCGGAGTGAAGTTCAAAGACGCCGAATTGCTGGGCATGCCGCTGGTTGCAATCCTCGGACGCGGCTTCGCAGACGGCACCATCGAAATCCGCGAACGCGGCGGTGAGACCCGTGAGGTGCCCGCAGCTGAAGCCCTAGAAATCCTGCTAGAAGCTGTCGCTCAGGGCTAACAACTAAGAATGATCCGCCTGGCCGGTGCGCGGCCAGGATCTACACGCTGCTGACAAGCTCCATGTGACGAACAGCAGCGGCCCCAGCAAATTTCATACAGGCGGCCCTCCACCCGGGGGTCCCCGCCAACGACGCCGTATGCAGCCACAACTGCTCGGCGTCTTTTTCAATACTCGCCGCGACATCCACCGCCGAAGCTGCATCGGACACGGAGGGTACATCGTAAGCCATCGGCGCAAGGGAAGCATCGCTCAGCAAAGCACTCAACATAGCCACCATGTCCTGGTGTGCAGCGATAGACTCCGCTACCTCACGTGAGGCATCACCATCGACGACAGACTGCAAAGATTCCAATGCAAACAGAGCAGAATACTGCCAAGCAAGAGCCGACGCGGCGTCATCACTTTCACTAGACCCCGCGCCCGGAACACTATCCGGTCGAATATCCGTTGAAAGCTCAATGCCTTCAACATCAATTGGTTGCGCAGGTTCTGCTGTAGCTGACAGATGCACGCGCGGAACCTCCACACCACCGCCAGCGGCAACGGTTACAAGCTCCGTGTAATCCGCAGCAATGAGCCCCATCGACGATTCTGGAAGAGCAGCGACAACCCTCGTCAGCTCACTGGCGCGATCCCGCGCAACTTCGCCAGCAGAGCCCTCCACCTTCACACCGGGGGTGTTTTCGCCCTGTTCACGAACACTATCGACAGTCACATCGCAGCTAGGCGGAACTACCTTCTGCGCGTCATCGCCATCGCCATGCAGCTCATACCCGCACAGGCGGCGAACCTCATCAACCAATTCGGACCCCTGCTGCTGACGCAAGGCCGAAAAATCAGGATCGGTCCCGGAAAAAGCATCCGCATCCGCCAAGGCAGTGTGAGCCAGCAACATTAACGTAGGATCCGGAACAGGTTCGGGGGCGAAGG